>NZ_KB911789.1:0-257299 GCF_000383655.1 Streptomyces sp. 351MFTsu5.1
CAGGAAGATGTTGAGGCGGAAGTCGAAGCGGGAGACGTAGAAGGCGACCATCGAGGACAGCAGCAGGGTGAGCAGCACCGCGGGCACGGCGATGATCAGCGTGTTGCTGAAGTAGTGGAGCATGTCCGACTGCTCGAAGGCGTTGGTGAAGTTCTCGAACGTCAGCTTGTCGGGCCAGGACACGTAGCCCTTGTTGCTGGTCTCGGCATAGGGGCGCAGGGCGGCGAAGACGGCCCAGAGCAGGGGGGCCAGCCAGGCCAGTGCGGTGGCGGCCAGGAAGGTGTGCAGCAGGATCCGGGCCGGGCGGAGGGGGGTGCGCTGCTTGAGCGGCGCTGCGGTGGTGCTCATGCCTGCCGCTCCTTGCGGAAGGTCGCGATCAGGTAGGGGATGATCACGACGAGGGAGATGACCAGCAGGACCACGGCGATCGCGGAGCCGTAGCCGATCCGGCTGGACTCTCCGATGATGTTGTTGGTGATCAGGATGGACAGCAGTTCGGTGCCCTGGGCGCCCTTGTTGAAGACGAAGACCAGGTCGAAGGCGCGCAGGGCTTCGATGATGGTGACGACCAGGACGACGGTGTTGGTGGGGCGCAGGGTGGGGAAGATGACGTTCTTGAACGTCTGCCACTCGTTGGCCCCGTCCAGTGAGGACGCCTCGCGCAGGGAGGGGTCCACGCCCTTGAGGCCGGCGAGGTAGAGGATCATCATGTAGCCGGTGTGGCGCCAGGACGCGGCGATCAGCACGGCCCACAGGTTGAGCTTCGGGTCGCCGATCCAGTCGATGTAGTGGCCGGGCTTGTTGGCCCCGATGAGGCTGTTGATCAGGCCGGTGTCGGGGTTGTAGACCAGCTGCCACACGAACCCGGTCACCGCGAGGGAGACCACCACGGGCAGGAAGAACGCGGTCTGGTAGACGCGGGAGAAGCGGATCTTCTTGTCCAGCTGGACGGCCAGGAACAGGCCGAACGGGGTCGGGATCGCGATGAGCACCACGAACCAGATCACGTTGTGCTCAAGGGCCGGCCAGAACTGCGGGTTGTCCGTGAACAGCTGACGGAAGTTGTCCAGGCCGACCCACTTGATCGAGTCGAAGCCGATCCCGTCCCAGCTCGTGAACGCCAGCGCGATCGAGGCCAGCGCGGTCACCCACACCAGCAGCACATGCAACACGGTCGGCACGCCCGCCATGAAGGCGAGCGTGATGCGATCACGGCGGGTCAGCAGCCGCTTGTGACCCTGCGCCATGCGCTTGGACGGGGCAGGGCCCGAAGGCGGCACCACGGCCGCCTCCGGGCTCTGGGGAGAAGTTGTGTCGGTAGTCATTTAGCCGCTCAGCTCAGCTCAGGAGGACGCGAAGATCGTCTTCTTCTGGCGTTCGATCGAGGACAGCAGACTGTCGACGCCCTTGGGGTTCTGCAGGAACTTCTGCAGCGAGGGCTGCATCACCGTCGAGGTGAAGTCCGGACGCGAGTCACGGTCCATGAACTGCGTCAGGCTCTTCGCCCCCGAGATCATCTCGTACGCCTTCTTCTGCAGCGGCGAGTACGACGCCGTCGACGCCTTGCTGGAGGCCGCGACCACACTCGGGTCCGACTTGAGGTAGATCTCCTCCGCCGCCGGGGTGCCCAGGTACTCCAGCAGCTTGCTCACACCCGCCTTGTTCTTCGGCGACTTGGAGACCATGAACCCGTCGGTCGGCGCCTCGACGGTGTCCTGCCCGTAGGCGGGGTTGATCTCCGGGAAGGCGAAGAAGTCCAGGTCGTCCAGGTCCGCCTTGTTGCTGAACTGCTGCGCCACGAACGTGCCCAGCAGATACATGCCCGCCTTCTTCGACACCAGCGTCTGCGCCGCGTCCTGCCAGGTCCGGCCCATGAAACCGTCCTGGTGATACGGCAGCAGCTCCGCCCAGTGGTCGAAGACGGCCTTGACCTTCGCGTCGGTCCACGCGGCCTTGCCCGCCATCAGCTCGACATGGAAGTCATAGCCGTTCAGACGGAAGTTGATCTGGTCGAACGTACCCATCGCCGGCCACGCGTCCTTGTCACCGAACGCGATCGGGACCAGACCGTCCTTCTTCATCTGCTTGGACAGCGCGACCAGCTGGTCCCACGTGGTCGGCACCTGGTAGCCGTGCTGCTGGAAGACGCTCTTGCGGTAGAAGATCGCCCACGGGTACGTGTACAGCGGCACGAAGTAGTACTTGCCGTCCGCGCCCTTGGACAGCTTCTTCATCGCGTCCGGGAAGTTCCCCCCGATCTTCTCCCACACGTCGTCGATCGGGGAGGCCAGCCCCTTCTGCGCGAAGAACTGCATCCGGTACCCGGCGAACCAGTTGAACACGTCGTCCGGCGTGCCCTGCAGATACGAGTTGATCTGCTCCTGGAACGTGTTGTGGTCCTTGGTGTTCACGTCGACCGTGATCCCGGACTGCTTCTGGAAGGCCGCGTAGATCTCGGCAAACGCCTTCTTCGGCACCGCGTCCGACGCGTTCGACCCCAGGCTCACCGTCTTCGGGTCGCTGGAACTGCCACTGCTGCCACAGGCGGACAGCAACGGGATACCCGCCCCGAGAAGGGCGGCGCCGCCCACCCCCTTGAGCAGACCACGACGGCTGGGGGAAGGGAGAGAAGACGAGAGATCACGCATGGACGGCTCCTGAAGGCAGGGTTCGGGCACGGAGGGATTCGAAGACCGGCCGTAATCAACCAGAAATCAACTTGACCGAACACGGTGGCGCAATGACAGCCGTATGTCCGGTCAACCGTCAATACCCTCCGGGTCCCATTTGTCGAAACGTGACCGACACGTTGGCTCGCCTCCGCAGCTCCCATGGAATCGTCAGTGGCAGGCGGCGAACACCTTCGAGAAAACGACGGCTTCCCGAAGGGCTCCGGGTGGCGTCAGCGTAGTTCGTCGCGCCGCCCCCGCACGGTGCGGGACCGGTGGAAGGGCGGGACCAGCCCGCCCGTACGGCGTCGGCGCACGCGGTGTCCCCGGCGCACCGGCTCCCGCCCGCCCAGCTGGATCCAGATCCGCACCTCGGTGCCGCCCAGCACCGACGAACCGATGCGGACGTCCCCGCCGGTCGACTCGGCGAGCCGGCGCACGATGTCGAGCCCGAGCCCGGTCGACCCGGCGCTGCCGGAACCCCGGCCGCGCGCCATCGCGGCCTCGGGGTCGCGAATGCCGGGCCCGGCGTCGGAGACGAGCACGATCACGGCGTCCTCGCCGTTGTGCACGTCGACCGCGAAGGCGGTGCCCTCCGCGGTGTGCCGGAAGACATTGCCGAGCAGGGCGTCCAGCGCGGCCACGAGGTCCGCCCGGGCCACGGGTATGCGGACCGGACGCTCGGTGCCGGCGACCCGCCACTTGCGGCCCTCGTCCTCGGCGAGCGCCGACCAGAACCCCATCCGCTCCCTGACCACCTCGGCCGCGTCGCACCCGGCGCCGGGCCCGGCCGCCGCGGTCTGCGGCTTGGCCTCGCGCGCGGTGCGGATGATGGTGTCGACCTCGCGCTCCAGCTGTGCGACCGCGGCCCGGGTCTGCTCGGCGGCCGGCCCCTCCCCGAGCGAGGCCGCGTTCAGCCGCAGCACGGTCAGCGGGGTGCGCAGCCGGTGGGACAGATCGGCGGCCAGCTCTCTCTCGTTCGCGAGCAGTTGGACGACCTGGTCGGCCATGGAGTTGAACGCGACGGCCGCGAGCCTGAGTTCGGTCGGTCCCTCCTCCGGCACCCTCGCGCCCAGCTTCCCCTCCCCCAGTTCGTGGGCGCCCTCGACGAGCTTCCGCGCGGGCCGCACCATCCGTACGCCGAGCCGGTCGGCGACCGCGACCGAGCCGACGACGAGCGCGATGCCGACGCCCGCGAGCACCGCCCAGGCGGTGGCGACCCCGTTGCTCACCTCGGACTCGGGGACGTACACCTCGACGACGGCGATCCGGCCGGAGCTGAGCGCGACCGGCTGGAGCAGGGTCGAGCCGCCGGAGACCTCGGTGGTGGAGGCGCGGCCGAGCTTGCGCACGGTGGCGATGTCGTCGGCGGCGGCCCGCTGCCGTCCGATGTCGAGGGCCTTCTGGTCGTTTCCGGGGCCGTCGGCGGCCGGCAGGTGGACGGCCATCCCGGAGTCCGAGCCCGCCGAGGCGACGACCCGCTCCAGCTGGTCCCGGTCGGTGGTGATGGACAGGGCCGGGGCGACGGCGGCGGCCTGGCGCTCGGCGTTGGAGAAGGCGCGGTCCCGGGCCATCTCCTTGATGACGAGCCCGAGCGGGATCGCGAAGGCCACCACGACCATGGTGGTGACCGCCAGGCAGACCTTGACCAGGGCCCATCTCATAGCGGCGGCTCCAGCTTGACCCCGACGCCCCGCAGGGTGTGGAGATAGCGGGGCTGCGCGGCGGTCTCCCCCAACTTCCGCCGGAGCCAGGAGAGATGGACGTCGATGGTCTGGTCGTCGCCGTAGGACTGCTGCCAGACCTCCGCGAGGAGTTCCTTGCGGGGGACGACCACGCCGGGGCGGGCGGCGAGGAAGGCGAGCAGGTCGAACTCCCGGCGGGTGAGGTCGAGTCGGAGGCCGTCCAGCTCCGCCTGGCGGCGCAGTGGGTCCACGCTCAGGCCGCCGACGCGCAGCACGGTCTCCGGCGAAGCGTCACCGCCGGCGGCGCGGGACCGGCGGAGGACGGCGGACATGCGGGCGGAGAGGTGTTCGACGGAGAAGGGCTTGGTGAGGTAGTCGTCCGCCCCGGCGTTGAGCAGGCGGACGATCTCCGTCTCGTCGTCCCGCGCGGTGGCGACGATGACCGGGACGTCGGTGATCCCGCGCAGCATCTTCAGGGCCTCGGAGCCGTCCAGATCGGGCAGTCCGAGGTCCAGGATCACCACGTCGAAACGGAAATGGGCGACCTCGCGCAGCGCCTCCAGCGCCGTCCCGACACTGCGCACGGTGTGTGCCGCGTCGGTCAGGTGCCGGATGAGCGCCGAACGAACGAACTGGTCGTCCTCGACCACGAGCACACTTGCCATGCGCCGCACCGTACGCGATTCGGGCGGACCCGGTCTGGGCCTGTGGACAACTCAGTCCGGGTGCGACGTGTGAGGCGCGTGAGGCAGTATGTCGGGCGATGCGCAGAGGACTCGTACACGTACTGGCCTGGCTGCTCGCCACGGGCGCGGCGGTCACGCTGTCGTGGTGGGGTGTCCACACGGTGATGGCGGGCACGGCCTACGACCCGCCCCGCGCCCTGCCCATCGCGGCCGAGGCGAAGCAGGAGCCGAACCCGCCGACGTCCCCGACGCCGAACCCGGTGAGGACCGCGCCCCCCTCGGAGAGCCCGTCGCCGACGCCGAGCGCCACGACCGCCCGGCCGACCCCCTCGCGGAGCCCGAGCCCGTCCCCCACCGCCTCCGGCCAGGTCAGGAGCTACGACACCGACGGCGGCCGGGCGGTGTTCGACCTCGGGAGGACTTCGGCGACCCTGGTGTCCGCGACTCCGGGCACGGGCTGGTCGATGCAGGTGTGGAAGACGGAGTCGTGGATCCGGGTGGAGTTCTCCTCGGGCGCGGACCGGGTGTCGGTGTTCTGCACCTGGCACGACGGCCCGCCGCGGGTGGAGATCGGGACGTACTGAGTCAGCGGAACACCGAGGGCGGTGGCGCCGGGGAGGCCACGGCCTTCGCGTCCGTCACGGGGACGGCGCCGCCGGTGAAGTCGAGGAGCGCCCTGCCGTGTTCGACGCGGCCCGGGTGCGGGTCGGAGGCGGCCCGGCGGGTCAGTTCGGCGACCGGCAACGGGGTGTCGGAGGCGACCAGGACGGCGTTGCCGAAGCGCTTGCCGCGCAGCACGGTCGGGTCGGCGACCAGGGCGAGTTCGGCGAACCGGGCGGCGGCGGTGGCGATCTGGCCGCGGAGGTGGCTGAGCGGCGGCCCGTCGGCGAGGTTCGCGGCATAGAGGCCGCCCGGCCTGAGGGCCCTGCGGACCTCGTCGAGGAACTCCGTCGAGGTGAGGTGCGCGGGGGTTCTGGCACCGCTGAACACATCGGCGATCACGAGGTCCGCCCAGCCGTCGGCGACCTTGGCGAGGCCCTCGCGGGCGTCGACGGACCGCACGCGTATCCGGGCGTTCTGGTCCAACGGGAGCTGTCGGCGGACCAGTTGCACGAGGGCCGCGTCGCGTTCGACCACCTGCTGGGTGGAGCGGGGGCGGGTGGCGGCGAGGTAGCGGGCGAGGGTGAGGGCGCCGCCGCCGAGGTGGACGGCGTGCACGGGCTTGTTGGCGGGCGCGGCGAGGTCGATGACGTGGCCCAGGCGGCGCTGGTACTCGAAGGAGAGGTGGCGCGGGTCGTCGAGGTCCACGTGGGACTGGGGGGCGCCGTCGATGAGCAGGGTCCACGCGCGCGGGCGTTCACGGTCGGGGATGAGCTCGGCGAGGCCGCCGTCGACTGGTTCCACGACGGGGTCGGCGGACCTTCTGGACTTTCCCACTCCGCCATTATCGGGGTCAGCCGGTCGCAGCGCGTCCGCGGGCCGGTGGGGGCTGGTCGCGCCCGGCGGCGGAGCCGCATGTCGATACAGCCCCGCGCCCCTTATGAGGTGGGTGCGGTCACTGGCAGTTGTCCGCGGCCTCGATCAGTCGTGCCGCCTCGCCCAAGGCCGCCCGCAGCACCGCCGGATCCGTCGCAAGGTCGGCGTCTCCCGGCGGCAGCAGCCAGTCCGAGCCCTCCACCGGCGGCTCCGGAGCCAGTCGCAGCCCCCGCCCGTCCGTCTCCGTGCACGTACTGCCCGGCACGTCCCAGCCCGCCGCCGTGCCCGGCGGCACCAGGAAGCCCAGCGTCTCGCCGCCGTCGTCGTGCAGTACGGGGCCGACCCCCTCGCCCACCCCCCGACGCAGGATGTCGACGGCCTCCAGGCCGTGTCGCGTCGGTACCGTGACCACGTCACAGCTGATCTCCATCGCGGCCTCCATCAAGGAACCCTCGTCCGACTCCACGGGGTTCAACGCGCGCCCGCGTCAACGGCTACGGCGGAAGTCCGCCGCAAAGGATGGCAGTTCATGGCAGATCTCGGATGAGATATCCGGTTTGTAGCCAAACCCCGCGTGGCGACCCGGACACAGCCGGTACGTTCTTGCCCGCCGGAAACAGGGCGTCACACTGACAAACCAGTCAACTCGCCCCACCTCCGGCATGGTTCGACGGTTCGCACGAGAGGACCCGGCCATGGCGTCGTCACAGGTGACCTCGTCCCAGTCCCCCATGCCACCGCGGCCGAACCTCGCGTTCCGGCGCCTGCGCGGTCAGCGCTCGCCGGCCGAGTTCGCCGCGGCGGTACGGCGGGCCGCGCGCGAGATCGGCGAGCTGGTCAGCTGCGACGCGCGCTACGTGGGCCGCGTCGAGGCGGGCGAGATCCGCTGCCCCAACTACGCGTACGAACGGGTGTTCCTGCACATGTTCCCCGGCCGCACGCTCACCGACCTGGGCTTCGCACCGCGCGCGACCGTACGGGGGCGCAGGTCACGGGACGCGTCTGAGACGCGGGGGGCGTACGAGCCGTATGACACGCAAGACACGCAGGACCCCGACGAGACGTACGACAACTACGAGGAGAGCGACGTGCTGCGTCGCGCATTCATGACCGGCGGGGGCGCCACGGTGGCCGCCGCCTCGCTGGGCCCCCTCGGGCTCGCCGCCGACGCCGCCGCTGCCGGGCGGCCGGTGCGCCGCGCCGGGGCGAGCGAGGCGGGCGCCCTGGAGGAAGCCGTCCGCAGGATCCGGTTGCTGGACGACCGGCACGGCGCGGACGGTCTGTACCGGCGCGCGGCTGCTCCGCTGCGCGCCGCCTACGCGCTCCTTGACGCGGGCGCGACCCGGCAGACGACCGCCGACCGGCTGCACGCGGGCGCCGGTGAACTCGCCATCTCGGTGGGCTGGCTGGCGCACGACTCGGGGCGGTTCGACGACGCCCGCTCGCACTACGCGGAGGCACTCGCGACGGCCCGGGTCACCGGTGACGACGCCCTGGAGGCGCACGCCTTCTGCAACACGGCCTTCCTCGCGCGCGACGCGGGCCGGCCGCGGGAGGCGGTGCGGGCCGCGCAGGCCGCGCAGCGCGTGGCCCGGCCACTGGGCTCGGCCCGGCTGATGTCGCTGCTCTCGCTGCGCGAGGCGGGCGGCTGGGCGGGCCTCGCCGACCGCACGGGCTGCGAGCAGGCCCTCGCCCGCGCGCAGGCCTACTTCGAGCGGGGTGTCTGCGACTCGGACCCGGAGTGGATGAGCTTCTACGGCGAGGCCGAGCTGGAGGGCCTGGAGGCGCAGTGCTGGTCCACGCTGGGCGACTGGCGCCGGGCCGCCCGGCACGCGCGCCGGGCGGCGGACCTCCAGGACCCGCACTTCACCCGCAACATCGCGCTGTACACCGCCGAACTGGCCGACGACCTGGCCCGCGGCGGCCGGCCCGACGAGGGGGCGGCGGCGGGACTGCGGGTCCTGGAGCTGCTGGGCGAGGTCCAGTCCTCCCGCATCCAGACGATGCTGGCGGGAACTGCGAGGGTGCTGCTGCCCCATCGGAGGGCGGCGGGGGTCTCGGCGTTCCTGGAACGCCATGCGTCTACGCCGAGGACTGCGTGACGGGGGTTCGTGTTCGACTGCGGCCCGGTGGGGGCTTCTCGCGCAGTTCCCCGCGCCCCTAGGTGGGTCCAGTCACGTCTTTTAGGGGCGCGGGGAACTGCGCGACCAGCCCCCACCGGCCGTAAGCCGAACAGCTACCCCAGATGCCCCAAGTCGTTCCAGCTCTCGATCGCCGGCTCCCCATAAGCCCAGCCCAGCACCGAAAGGGACGTCGGATTAAGCCGTATCCGCGCAGCGAAATCGATCGGCAGCCCGAGCCACCTCGCCCCGATGGACCGCAGAACGTGCCCATGGGCGAACACCAGCACGTCCCGGTCGGACGAGCGCGCCCACGCGACGACCTCGTCCGCGCGAGCGGTGATCTCGCCCAGGGACTCCCCCGAAGGAACCCCGTCCCGCCAGATCAGCCACCCCGGCCGCACCGCCTGGATCTCCTCCGGCGTCATGCCCTCGTACGCGCCGTAGTCCCACTCCATGAGCGTGTCCCAGGTGGCCGCCCGCTCCCCGAACCCGGCGAGCTCGCAGGTCTCACGCGCGCGTGCCAGCGGGCTCGTGCGGATCTCCACCCCGGCCAGGCCGTCGTACGGCGCCCGGTGCAGCCGTTCGCCGAGCAGCTTGGCGCCCCGCCGGCCCTCCTCGAGAAGCGGCACGTCCGTCCTGCCCGTGTGCTTGCCGGACAGCGACCATTCGGTCTGTCCGTGCCGGGCCAGCAGGATGCGCGGTGCCATGAAGAAACCTTTCCGGGGGAAAACGGAGGCGGAACCCCTCCATCATCGCGCACCCTGTGGGAGGGCAACCCGAAGGGCGATCTCTGCGTCTTCGAGATCCGAAGGCGCTGCGTGGGGGCACTCCACGAGGGCCCGCACATACGCCGTAAAGTGGCCCGACCGGACGACGACCGCCGGAAGCCGCGCGAAACGAAGGGGGACAGGATCGGATGCCGCTGACCGAGACACCAGGCACCGAGGCAGTCCCTGACACACGGCTGCGCTGGTGGACCGAGCTGCCCCTGATCGTGCTGGTGTACGCCTGCTACAGCGCGGGGCGGCTGCTGGCCCGGGGCGATGTCTCCGGTGCCGTGGACCACGGTCTCGCGATCCTGAAGATCGAGAAGTTCCTGCACATCAACGCCGAGCACCCGTTGAACCGGCTGTTCACCAGCGAGGCCTGGATCGGTGTGCCCGCGGACTTCTGGTACGCCTCGCTGCACTACCTGGTCACGCCCGCCGTCCTGATCTGGCTCTTCCGCTCCCGCAGCGCGCACTACCGGGCGGCCCGCACCTGGCTGATGACGTCCACCTTCATGGGCCTGATCGGGTTCACCCTGCTGCCGACCTGCCCGCCCCGCCTGCTGTCGGCGGGCCACGGCTTCGTCGACACCATGGCCCAGTACAGCTCGTACGGCTGGTGGGGCGGCGAGGCGAGCGCCCCGCGGGGCATGGGCGGCATGACGAACCAGTACGCGGCCATGCCGAGCCTGCACGTCGGCTGGGCGCTGTGGTGCGGTGTGATGCTGTGGCGCTACGGCACCACGCGTACGACCAGGATCGCGGCCGTGGCCTACCCGCTGATCACCACGATCGTGGTCATGGGCACCGCGAACCACTACTTCCTCGACGCGGTCGCGGGCGCGGCCGTGATGGGACTCGGCTTCCTGCTCGCCCCGTACGTCAGCCGGGTCGCAGAGCGCGCCACGGCCGGTGTCCGGGCCAGGATCACCACCGTCTCCGTCGCCTCTCGGGACGCAGAGCCCTCAATTGTCAGTGCCGGATGCCAGACTTCGGCGGGTGAGCACATTCCACGGCAGCGTGAGTCCCGGTTCGCAGGCGGAGCCGAGCCGAGTGCCGCTCCCACGGACGCGGGGGACGGCGCTCCGGCAGCGGCTCGCTGAGCTGCGCGGCCCCGAGGTACCGGCCAAGGCGCTGGACGCCCGCGCCCTCGCGGCCCTCGCCGCGAACCCCGGGTGCAAGCGGCGCGCGATCCTCGACGGCGCGGGGGTGAACAAGACGGCGCTGGCGAGCGCGCTGGGCGCCCCCTCGGCCTTCGGGCAGTCGCAGTTCGCCCTGACGCGCGGCAACGCCTTCGAGGCGAAGGTCAAGGCGGACGGCGGCGCGGAGCTGCTGCGGCTGGTGCACGAGCGCGTGGACCGCGGCGCCGAGCCGCCCACCGGGGCCGAGGTCCCCGACCTCACCGCGATCGGCCCCGAGGGCCGCACCGCGCGTACCGCCCTCGCCCTGCGGGAGGCGACCGCCGGCACCTGGACGCTCCTCGACCACCCCATGCTCGCGCTCGACGTCGCCGGTTCGCCCGCCTTCCTGGAGCCGGACGCGGTGGTCGTGCACCCGGACGGCAGTTGGACCGTCGTGGAGATCAAGTCCTTCCCGCTGCTCGACGGTTCGGCGGACCCGTCGAAGGTGGGCGCGGCCGCCCGCCAGGCTGCGGTGTACGTGCTGGCGCTGGAGGAGGTCGCGGCCCGGATGGACCCGGCGCCGAAGGTCCGCCACCGAGTCCTGCTGGTCTGCCCCAAGGACTTCTCCAACCTCCCCACCGCCTCCGCCGTCGACATCCGCAAGCAGCGCGCGGTCACGGCCCGCCAGCTGGCCCGCCTCACCCGCGTCGAGGACATCGCCGACGCCCTGCCCGAAGGCACCTGCTTCGCCCCGGACCTGCCCGCCGCCGAGCTGACGGCAGCGGTCGAGTCGGTGCCGGCGACCTACGCCCCCGAGTGCCTGTCCGCGTGCGAACTCGCCTTCCACTGCCGCGACCGCTCGCGCGCGGAGGGCGCGGTGACCTCCCTGGGCCGTTCGGTCCGCGCGGAGCTGGGCGGCCTGACGACGGTGGAGGACGTCCTGGCGGCGGCCCGCGGCGAGACAGGCAACCCCGACGACCCGGCGGTGGCGGCCCTGCGGCGAGCGGCGGAGCTGCGGGCCGAGGCCCTGGGGGTGAGCGCATGTCGCTGATCACCACCCTCGCCCGCCTGGAAGCCGTCAGCACCGGCCGCGCCCAGCCGGCCGCCACGGTCCGGCACCGCCATCTCTCCGACCGCCCCCTCGTACTGGTCCCGCTCACCACCGCGGGCGAGGCCGGTGCCCCGCTCGGCGCGCTCGTGGGGACCGACCGGGACGCCCCGCAGCTCCTGGTCGTACCGCAGCCCCGGGACCGGGACCTCCGGTTCGCGTTCCTGGCCGAGCTGGCGGACATCGTGCTGCCGTACGTCGACGGCTACGCGGAAGCGGTCGAGGCCGCCGAGCGCAACGAGACCGACCCGGAGACCGGCAAACGCGTCAAGGTCGAGGTCGAACTGTGCGCGGACGCCCCGCAGCTGATCGTGCCGAGCCGCGCGGGCGTCGATTTCGTACGGCTGCTGGGGCGCTCCATGCGTTTCCGGCGCACGGCGGAGCAGGACCCGGAGACGCCCTATCCGGCCCCGCCCCGGGTGCCGTTGCTGGGCCGGTGGCTGACCCACTTCGGGGAGCGGGCCCGGATGCCGGGCTCCTCGCTGCTGCCGGCGATGACGGACCTGCTGGCCCGGCACTGGTCCACCGGCCAGTCCACCCTGGAGGACCAGCACCTGGGCGCGCTGCTCGCGTGGATCGACCCGCCCGAGGGCCGCTCCGGCGCCGAGGCCGCCCTTGAGGCCGAGCTCGCCCGGGACGAGCAGGGCCAGTTGCGGCACCCGCCGGCCGGCCCGGCCACCGACCCGGCGTTCGACAACAAGCTCCTCGCCCCGGCCTTCGAGCGCTACGACCGCGCGCGCACCGCCCTCTCCGCCGCCGAGGACGGCCTGGAGGCCGACGACCGGCTCGGCGCGCTCACCGCGGCCGAACAGGAGATCCGCGCCCTCGTCCTCAGCCGGACCCGCCCCACCTGGGACGCGGTGTGGCACGGCCTGGACCTGCTGCGGGCACTGCCCGCGGGAGCGCATGTCGAGGAGCGGTGGACGCGCGACCGCTGGTCGTTCACCGGCCATCGCGACCGGGTCACGGCGGGCGAGCCCCCGCAGCCGCGCCGCGACGACGCGGTCACCGCCGCCAACAAACTCGCCTCGCGCGAGCGCGAACAGGCCCGCCTGGAGGCGCAGGAAGCACTGGACGACCCGCTGGTGATGGCGGGGCGGCGGCTGGCCGGGGAGGCCTTCGCCGGGGAGGTCACCGACGTCGTGATGACGTACAGCGAGGGCAAGCGGCCGAGCCCGCGCCCGCTGGTCACCGTACGGACGGACGACCGGCCGCACCTGGGCGAGCGGGCCAAGGTGTACCGCTCGCTGGGCGGGAAGCCGCAGTCGGCCGAGTTCGTGGGGTACGAGGACTCCGCCGAGGGCTCCGCTGACGGCCCGCCTGAGGGCGGTGCCCTGATCGTCCTCAAGATCCTCGACAAGATGGGCCGCGGCAAGGAGCCGGAGACCGGTTCGGTGCCGGAGAAGGGCGACCGGGTGTGCTTCACGCTCTTCGAGCACGAGCAGCGCGGCGGCGCGAAGCTGCCCGAGCCGGAGGACACGCCCTGGACGCACGGCGGTCCGCCCGGTGAGGCCGTGCAGGAGACCGCCGACCCCGTGACCCCGGAGGACGTGCTGTGAGCACCCAGGTCTTCGATCCCGGAGCGGCCGCCGGCGAGGCCACCGAGGCGATCCTCCGCGACACCCTGCACGGCACCCACCGGGGTGTCGTGGTGGACTCACCGCCCGGCGCCGGCAAGTCCACCCTCGTGGTCCGCGCGGCGCTGGAACTGGCCGACGCGGGGCGCCCGTTGATGGTGGTCGCGCAGACCAACGCGCAGGTCGACGACCTCGTGCTCAGACTGGCTGAGAAGAACCCGGAGCTGTCGGTCGGGCGGTTGCACAGCAGTGACGCCGACCCGTACGACAAGGCGCTGGACGGCCTGCCCCAGGTCCGCAAGTCGGCGAAGGCGGGTGATCTCACCGGGCTGCCGGTCGTGATCTCGACGGCCGCCAAGTGGGGGCATGTGAAGGCCGACGAGCCATGGGCCCACGCGATCGTCGACGAGGCGTACCAGATGCGGTCCGACTCGCTCCTTGCGGTGGCGGGGCTGTTCGAGCGGGCGCTGTTCGTGGGCGACCCGGGGCAGCTGGATCCGTTCGCGATCGTGGGCAGCGAGCAGTGGGCGGGGCTGTCGTACGACCCCTCGGCCTCTGCGGTGACGACCCTGCTGGCGCACAACCCGGAACTGCCCCAGCACCGCCTCCCGGTCTCCTGGCGGCTCCCGGCCTCCGCCGCGCCCCTGGTCTCGGACGCCTTCTACCCGTACACCCCGTTCCGCAGCGGCACCGGCCACGACGACCGCCGGCTCGCCTTCGCGGTCCCCTCGGACGGCTCGGGCCCCGACCAGGTGATCGACGCGGCGGCCGAGTCGGGCTGGGGCCTGCTGGAGCTGCCCGCGCGGCACACTCCGCGCACGGACCCGGAGGCGATGCGGGCGGTGGCGGCGGTCGTACGGCGGCTGCTGGACCGGGGCGGGGCGGCGACGTCGGAGCGCTCACCGGATCCCACGCCGCTGACCGCCGACCGGATCGCCGTCGGCACGGCCCACCGGGACCAGGCGGCGGCGGTGCGCGCGGCGCTGGCGGACCTCGGTGTCACCGACGTCACGGTGGACACCGCGAACCGGCTCCAGGGCCGCGAGTACGACGTCACGGTCGTGCTCCATCCCCTCTCCGGCCGCCCCGACGCCACCGCCTTCCACCTGGAGACGGGCCGCCTGTGCGTCCTGGCCTCCCGCCACCGCCACGCCTGCATCGTGGTGTGCCGGGCAGGCGTGAGCGACCTCCTCGACGACTACCCGTCGACGGAGCCGGTCCAGCTGGGAACCCTGGTGAAGTTCCCGGACGGCTGGGAGGCGAACCACGCGGTACTGGCCCGGCTGGCGGAACACCGGGTGACGTGGCGACCATGACCGGGCACGTCGTCCGGAGTCCGTGAGCGGGAACATCGTCGGGGTCGTGGGCCTTGGTACCGCCGGAGGCGTCCCGCCCTCTTGCACGGGCGCGGGACAATGGACGGTGGCCCCTGCGCAGTCGGGCCGCCGGTACGGACGAGGTACGAGGTACGAGGAGGACGAAGACATGGCGGAGCCCACGCCGCGTCGGAACGAGCCGCGGCTACGCCCCGCGCCCCTGCTGTTCGAGCCCGCACAGGTGGCCGACGACCCGGAGCACTTCTTCGATCTGGAGTCGATCGACGACCCCCGCGCCCAGCTGACCCGGGCCACCGAGCTGGCGCACGCGTTCCGCGCCGCGGCGGACCGTGCGGTCGAGTTCCAGGCGATGGCGGCGGCCCAGCTGGCCGACCCCCGGCGCTTCGACCGGCTGACCGCGGCGGACATCGCCGAGCGGGCCGAGTGGACCGAGGACTACGCGAAGAAGATGGTCGAGTTCGGTCGCGAGCTGTTGCGCGGCGCGGAGGGCGGCGGCCGTGGGCACGCGGACCCCGTCTGAGTAAAGCTTTGGCATATGCCAGGCGGGCAAGATACTCCCCTTTCCCCTCCCCTGTCCCGGATTCCCGCAACCCTCGGGAACCGTGCGCTCACGCCCGGTACCTGTAGATGCCATGAGCGCACGCGACGAACCCTTCTCCGACCGCTTCGACGTCTCAGGTGTCACCACGGACGGGGCCGCCTGGCTCGCCTCGGCAGGAACGTATCCGCGCAGCACCCTGGCGTTGTGGGAGGAACGGCCCACCGCCCCGGTGGTGCTGCCCTGCGGCACCGCCTTCGACGTGGTCAGCGTCCCCGCGATCTTCGGGCGCCGGATGCTGGACCGGCTGTGGGACGAGGGGCCGGGCTCGGGGCCGGTGGCGACGCTGCGGGGGCGGATGCTGCTGTTCTCGGCGCCGGGTACGGCTCAGCGGCTGCCGTCGCTGCTGCGGTGGGAGGAGTTCGGGCGCACGGGGGCGATCCCGCCGCTGCTGTGCCACGGCACCGGTGACGCGGTGACCGTGCCGGCCCCGCTGAGCGCCGCGCACTCCGGACTGACGTCCCGCTGGCTGGTTGCCCCGGACACCCGCCACCCCTGGCTGCCGGGCCCGGAAATCCTGGTCTGGGCGGCCGTCCGGGCGGCCCGGAACGCCGTGCGGATTTCGATTTTTCCCCCGGCCGATCAGGATGCTAAGGTCTACGACGTCAGCAGGCGCCGCTAGCTCAGTTGGTTAGAGCAGCTGACTCTTAATCAGCGGGTCCGGGGTTCGAGTCCCTGGCGGCGCACCGACAGTGAAGGCCTCTCGCGAGAGCGGGGGGTCTTCATTTTTTGCGTCCACCGCGAGCGGCTGGGGGTCTGGGGGCCCGCGGCGGAGCCGCCAATGTCAACGCCCCCAGAGGATGCAGCATCAGCGGGTCCGGGGTTCGAGTCCCTGGCGGCGCACGACATCGACGGCGAGGCATGTTCGCGGAAAGCGCGAACCGGCCTCGCTGTCGTCATTTCTGCGCGGCTGCGCCGCGCGTTGTGGGGGCTCCGCCACCCACACCCCCGCCACCGTCGGCCACCGTGCCGTGGGCCAGACGTCACCCCGCCGTGATCGCCACGTTCCACGCCCCCGTCGTCGTTCGTCCCGTCACCGTTACTTTGACCTTGGTGTCCGGGACCGTGAAGGTTTCGCCGGTGTCGACGGGGGCGTCCGCCAGGGGTGGGTAGACGGAGTTCTCCCAGCAGGCCTCGGTGCGGGGGTGGGCGTCGATGACCTGGACGGGGCCCGTGCCGGACGCGGTGCCGCTGTGGACGCGGTAGATCAGGACGCCCTGCCGGCAGACCGCCGCGTCGGGGCCCACCGCCCCGCGCGCCTCGAAGGCGAGCACGCTGTCGTCCCCGGTGCGGACCACCGCGAGCTTGGTGCCGCGCCCCGGGCCGAAGATTCCGGCGTTGCCGGGGCCGGTCTCCAGCGGCTCCAGCGTCAGCCGTTTCGGCCCGGGCCCCCGTACGCACACCACCTGCCGCCGCTCCAGCCAGCCCAGCTTCCACTTGTGCCAGGCGAACAGGTCCGGGGCGAGACCGAACTGGCTGCCCATCAGGTCCCAGTCGCCGACGTAGGTGTCCCAGTCGCCCTTGCCGTCCGCGGGCCGGTGGTAGAGGTCCGGCAGGTCGAAGACGTGCCCGGTCTCGTGGGCCAGCACCAGCCGGTCGGGCGGGTGCTTCTCGAAGACGGTGACCACCCGGCGGATGTCCGTGCCGTCCGCCCGCAGCGGCACGTCCAGGTTGACGACCTTCGTGGCGTCCGAGTCCACGCCGGGCGCGTCCGGGTCGGCGACGAAGTAGACGACGTCGTAGCGCGAGAAGTCGACCTGGGGGTCGGCCGCGGCGAGGGCGTCCCGGAGGTAGGCGGCCCGGTCCGGGGCGCTCCAGTCGCGCTGTATGGCGTACGACGTCGACGGGCGCGGCATCCGGATCCAGTGCCGCAGCGAGTGCGGGCGCAGGGTGAAGCGGCCGTAGGAGGCCTGCTCGAAGTAGCGGGTGGTGGCCGGGAAGTGATCGGCGGTCAGCTCGGCGGGGCTGGTCAGGGGCCGGGCGTCCGGGAAGGAGAGGAAGACCATGACCGCGTCGAGGGCGCGGGCCGGGCGCGGATAGGCGCTGTTCCAGGTGTCCAGGCCCTCCGAGTGGTGGGCCTCGGTGCGTTCCAGGGTGCAGGGCGCGGAGGAGAAGGGTTCGGCCGCGGAGTGGCCGGTGACGAGGGAGGTGGCGGCGAGGGCCGCCATGGTGGTGAACACGGCGGCGGTGCTGCGCAGTCGGGGGCGCGGGAGAGTGCGCGGAAACGGGCGCGGCAACAGGACCTCCGGGAACGGTTCACGGGATACCGCACCCAGCCTGTGTTGGTTTGCACCACTACGCCCTGTTTATCTGCACCGGACGAGTGAGTTGGCGTGACCTCCCGAACCCGGCGACACCCCCGAATCGCTCACGGAACGTCACAACCGGTCCTGGGCCCGAAGAACCCGTCCAGCCCCGGGCAGAAACGATCTGCCAAGAGGGGTTGCCGGTCCGCGAGACTGGGCAATGGCTGGAAGGGCCTCAGGGCAGCCTCTATGATCGGCACACTTTCCTGCGCGGACAGCGATCGAGTGCACTGCGGGAGCTAGCGGTGAACGAAACGTCCGAAGGGCCGGCGCCCGCGGCAGACCTCGACGGGTCGACCGTAACAGAGAGTAACATCACAACAGCTACTTGTACCGAGCCGCCGTCGCACCGTGCGGCCTTCGCCGCCGCGCCACTGGCCATGGCGGTGGTGGACCGCGACGGCACGGTCGTCGACGCCAATCCCGCCTTCGGCGAGCTGCTCGGCGCCGTACCGAACGAGGTGACCGGGGCCCTGGCCGCCGACCTGGTGGACCTGGGCTCGGACGCGCGCACCTGGCACTCCTACCGCGAGGTGCTGCGCGGGCGGCAGGCGAAGCTGCGCTGCAAGCGGCGGCTGAAGCATCCCGACGGGCACTCCATGTGGGCGCAGATCACCATCACGCCCCTGGCCGACGGGGCGCCGGGTGTCCTGCTCTCCGTCGCCGACATCACCGCCCGGCGAGAACTCCAGGCCCGGCTGCGGCACTTGCAGATGCACGACCCGGTGACCCGGCTGCCCAACCGCACCCTGTTCTTCGAGCGGCTGACGGCCGCGCTGGAGCCGGAGTCGTACGAACAGGGCGGCACCGGCCGGATCGGGCTGTGCTACCTGGACCTCGACGGGTTCCAGGCCGTCAACGACACCCTCGGCCACCGGGTCGGCGACCGGCTGCTGGCCGCCGTCGCCGAGCGGCTCACCCGCTGCGCGGACGAGGCCGGACAGGGCCGGGCGACCGCTCCCCTGGTGGCCCGGCTGGGCGGCGACGAGTTCGCGCTGCTGGTGGAGGACTCCACCGGCACCGAGCAGCTCGCCGACCTCGCCGAGGCGCTGCTGAAGGCGATCCAGGCGCCCTTCGACGTCTCCGGGCACCGGATGTCGGTGTCGGCGTCGATCGGGGTGGTGGAGCGGCGGGCGGAGGGCACCTCGGCGACGGGTCTTATGCAGGCCGCCGACACCACCCTGTACTGGGCGAAGGCGGACGGCCGGGACCGCTGGACGCTGTTCGACCCCGAGCGCAACGCCCACCGCATGACCCGCCAAGCACTGGCCTCCACGCTGCGCCCGGCCATCGAGCGCGGCGAGTTCAAGCTGGAGTACCAGCCGCTGGTCGGCATGGAGGACGGGCGGCTGCGCGGGGTCGAGGCACTGGTGCGCTGGGACCACCCGCAGTTCGGCATGCTGACGCCGAATCGGTTCATCGCACTGGCCGAGGAGGACGGCTCGATCGTCCCGCTGGGCCGCTGGATCCTCGCCACCGCGTGCCGACAGGCCCGGCAGTGGCAGCTGGACCACCCCGACGAGCCGCCGATCTTCGTCAGCGTCAACGTGGCGGTCCGCCAGGTGTGGGACTCCGACCTGGTCGCGGACGTGGCGCAGACCCTCGCCGAGACCGGCCTCGCCCCGCATCTGCTCCAGATCGAACTCACCGAGTCCGCGGTGATGGGCTCGGCGGGCCGCCCGCTCCAGGCCCTCCAGGCGCTGAGCGACATGGGCGTCGGCATCGCCATCGACGACTTCGGCACGGGCTACTCGAACCTGGCCTACCTCAGCCGGCTGCCGGTGTCGGTGCTGAAGCTGGACGGCTCCTTCGTGCGCGGATTCCAGTACGAGGGCGAGGGCGTCCCGCCGAACCCGGCCGACGAGGTCGTCGTGGAGGCGATGATCCAGCTGGCCCACCGCCTCGGCCTCACCGTCACCGCGGAGTGCGTCGAGACCTCGGCCCAGGCGACCCGGCTGCGCCGCATCGGCTGCGACACCGGCCAGGGCTGGCTGTACTCGCGGCCGGTGTCGCCGGATCGTATCTCCGGGCTGATGGGCGCCCAGGTCTGAGGGTCTGACCGGCTCAGGGTCAGGCCGTCGGCAACCCGTAGGCGTCGGCGATGAGTTCGTACGAGCGCAAGCGTACGTCGCCGCTGTGCGCGTTGCCGGTGAGCATCAGCTCGTCGGCGCCGGTGCGCTTGTGGAGGTCGTCGAGGCCGGAGCGGACCTCGTCGGCGGTGCCGTGGATGACGTTGGCGTTCCAGGAATTCGCGAACTCCTCCTCCATCGGGCTGAACTCGTAGGCCTCCGCCTCCTCCGGGGTGGGGACCAGGCCGGGGCGGCCGGTGCGCAGCCGGATCATGTTGAGCGCGGCGGCACGGACCTGGCGGCGGGCCTCCCGCTCGTCGTCGGTGGCGAGGGCGGAGACGCCGATGAGCGCGTACGGCTCGTCGAGGACCGCGGAGGGCCGGAAGGACTCGCGGTACAGGTCCAGGGCCGGGATGGTGTTCTGCGCCGAGAAGTGGTGCGCGAAGGCGAAGGGCAGCCCGAGGGAGCCGGCCAGGCGGGCACTGAAGCCGGAGGAGCCAAGGAGCCAGATCGGCGGGCGGTGCGGGGACTGGACGCCGCCGGGCGAGGTGGCCTGGACGGGGCCGGGGACCGCGTGGATACGGCGGTAGGGGTGGCCGTCGGGGAAGTCGTCGTCCAGGAAGCGGGTGAGCTCCATGAGCTGCTCGGGGAAGTCGTCGGCGCCCTCGTGGAGGCGTTCGGTGCGGCGCAGGGCGGCGGCGGTGGCGCCGTCGGTACCCGGGGCGCGACCGAGGCCGAGGTCGACCCGGCCGGGGGCCATGGCCTCCAGCGTGCCGAACTGCTCCGCGATGACCAGCGGGGCGTGGTTGGGCAGCATGACTCCGCCCGAGCCGAGCCGGATGCGGGACGTGTGGGCGGCGAGGTGGGCGAGGATCACCGCGGGGGACGAGGACGCCACGCCGGGCATGGAGTGGTGCTCGGCGACCCAGTAGCGGTGGAAGCCGCGGGACTCCGCGAGCCCGGCGATGGCGACGCTGGTGCGCAGGGCGTCGGTGGCCGTGCGGCCGGCGCCGACGGTGACCAGGTCCAGGACCGAGAGGGGTACGGGGGCGGTGCCCTCGGCAGTACCTCGGATCTCGTCTTCCGCCACGGTGGGGTGCCTCCTGCTCATGAGCCGTGCGCTGTCGTCAGCCGTGCGCTGTCGTCAGCCGTGCGCTGTCGTCGTGGCGACAACAGGGGACTGTCCCCGGTTATTCCCGGGCGCCGGCCGTCCCCGCCGCCGGCCCCTCGTCCACGGAGCCCCGGCTTCCACATCCCGTCCGGCGCCCGGCCGCTTGCCGCACGGGCCCACGGGTACCCAGAGCGCACCACCTCACGGACCGGAGGGATCGCCCATGACTAGGGAGAGCACTTCACGGGATGGGGAGATCGGGCCGCTGGAGCCCGGGACCCGGCAGGAGGCCCAGCTGTCCATCCGTATCGCCGACATCGCCTGGACCGCGCTGAGCGTGGTGGCCGGCCTGTGGGTCGTCCTGGCCTCCGTCGACGCCGTGCGGGGCAGCGGCTCGTGGGCCTACTGCGCCGCCGCGCTGATCATGCTGGCCATCGGCCTGACGATGCGGCTGCGCGCGGTGCGCCGCCGGACCCGGATGTGACGGGAGCCGGAGCCCGGCCGCCCCCGGGGGACGGCCGGTGCCCTCGGCCGACGGCGGGTTTGCGCCAGGACGGCCGGCCCCCTCCGCCTACGGTGGCTCACGCCAGAACGGCAGGTCCCCTCTGCCGGTCCCTCACGCCTGGACGAGTGGTTCCTTGGTGAACAGCGTTCCCAGCGACGGTGCGTTGACCCTGCGGTCGGTCAGCCGGAGGGCCTCCCAGACGGTGACCTGGTTGGCGGTGAGGACCGGCTTGCCGAGCTCCTTCTCCAGGGCCGGGATGTGGGTGGCGGTGTGCAGGGCCGTGTCCGGGAGCAGGACCGCCTCCGCGTCCGGTGAGTCGGCCTCCCGGGCCAGCGCGAAGACCTCCTCCTCGCCCCAGGTGCCGACCTCGGCCGCGGTGATGATCCCGGCGCCGCGGACCTGGAGGACCTCGATCCCGCCCGCCCGCAGGAACTCGGCGAACAGTCCCGCCACGTCGTCCGGGTAGGTCGCCGCGATCGCCACCCGCCCGGCGCCGATCTCCTGCGCCGCGTGCACGAAGGCGAAGGACGTCGAGGAGGCGGCCATGCCGGCGGTGACCGCGAGGGTGCGGACCTGCTCGTGGGCGCCCTCCCAGCCGTACACGAAGCTGCCGCTGGTGCAGGCCCAGACGACGGACTCGGCGCCCGACAGGCGCAGTTGCTCGACGCCCGCGGCGAGCCGCCCGGCCGAGCCCATCTCCAGGAGGGCGTCCACGCGGTGGGCGTCGGTGCCGATGTCGGTGTGGACGACGTCCAGGCGGATGTCGCTGCCCAGGAGCTGTTCGATGCGCGGATAGTCGTCCTCCGCGGAGTGGCCCGGGTAGAGGAATCCGAGAGCGGTCATGTCCAGCCTTCCTGCTGCTGTTCTCCGTCCGGCAGTTCCCGGACGTCCGGCAGACCCGGGATCTCCGGGCGCGCGGGGCCGCTCCTGGCCGCCGGATCGATCAGCGCCTGGTACGGTCCCACGGCTCGGGTACCCAGTCGGCGCAACGCCGCCCACATGGTCACCTGGTTGGCCGAGATCACCGGTATGCGCAGTTCCGCCTCCAGTTGCGGGATGACGTCGTAGGTCGCCAGGTTGGTGCAGCTGATGAACAGGGCCTGGGCGTCGGGCCGTACGGCCTTGTGGGCCATCTCGGAGACCTCGCGGTAGGGCACCTTCCAGATGTGCCGGGTCAGGCCCATGTAGGCGCACCCGGTGACCGAGACGCCCGCCTCGGCGACGTACTCCTCGAGCGCCCTGGTCACCGACTCGGTGTACGGCGTCACCAGGGCGACCCGGGTCACGCCGAGCTCGGCGAGGGCGGCCAGGAGGGCGCCGGAGGTGGTCAGGGAGGGCACCGCGCCGGCCCTGGTCATCGCCGCGCACATGGCCCGCTCCCCCGCGACCCCGCCGACGAAGCTGCCGGAGGTGCAGGCGTAGGCCACCACCTCGGGGGCGATGGCGTGGAGCGTGCGCACGGCGTCGTGCAGCGTCTCGTGCTCGCTGACCAGCCGGGCCAGGTCGAGGCTGACCTCGACGGGGACGTACGGGGTGCGGGTCAGATGGAGCGAGACCTCCTCGGGGACCCAGCGCCACAGTTCGCGGTCGAGCGCGAAGTCGAAGGGGGCGACGACACCGACACCGCGCTGCGGGCGCGGACCACCGAGAAAGGAGACGTCCATGGCGATGACCGGCCTCACGCTGAGAGACGGGGGGACAGCGGAACGTGCGCAACGCCCGTGTTGACGAAGGTAGGTTCGGGTGCGAGCGTGGTCAATCCGCCCATGTCACGCTCACGTCACACCTGACCCACCCCCGGTGTTTCCGCCCACGTCAGACGCTCGGCCGCGCCGCGGAAAGCGGCGGAAAAAGGTCGGCCGGTCCTCATGAACGTGCAGAAACCGCCCGTGCGGCCCTCCCGGACCCGCGCGGCGCCCCGCAGAAACGGTGCCTCGATGTCCGTCCCCACCCTTCTCGTCCTCGACGCCGACCCGCTTCCGCGCCTCGGCAGGCTCACCGGCCGGGCCCGTGTCGAGCACGCGGACGCGACCACGCTCGCCGAGCGGCTGCCGTTGGCCGATGTGCTGCTGGTCTGGGACTTCACCTCGACCGCGGTGCGTGACGCGTGGCCGGGCGAGGGCCCGCGGCCGCGCTGGGTGCACACGGCGAGCGCGGGCGTCGACCACCTGATGTGTCCCGAACTCGCCGACTCCGACACGGTGGTGACCAACGCGCGCGGGGTCTTCGACCAGCCGATCGCCGAGTACGTGGCCGCGCTGGTCCTGACGATGGCCAAGGACCTGCCGCGGACCCTCGAGTTGCAGCGCGAGGGCGTGTGGCGGCACCGGGAGTCGCAGCGGGTGGCGGGCACGCGCGCGTGCGTGGTCGGTTCCGGGCCCATCGGCCGGGCGATCGTCGCCGCCCTCAAGGCGCTCGGCATCACCACCGCGCTGGTGGGCCGCCGTTCCCGCACCGGGATCCACGGCCCCGACGACCTCGGCCGGCTGATGGCCCGCGCGGACTGGGTGATCGCGGCCGCCCCGCTCACGGCCGAGACCCGGGGCATGTTCGACGCCCGCCGCTTCGGGATGATGCAGCCCTCCGCGCGGTTCATCAACATCGGCCGGGGCCAACTGGTCGTGGAGCAGGCGCTGGTGGAGGCGCTCACCAAGCGGTGGATCGCGGGCGCGGCCCTTGACGTCTTCGACTCCGAACCGCTGCCGCCGGACAGCCCGTTGTGGCACGTCCCCGGTCTGATCGTGTCCCCGCACATGAGCGGCGACACCGTCGGCTGGCGGGACGAACTCTCCGCGCAGTTCGTGGAGATGTACGAGCGCTGGGACGCGGGCAGATCTCTGACCAACGTGGTCGACAAGAAGCGCGGGTACGTGCCAGGGCACTGAACGCCGAGCGGAGGGGCAGCACATGCAGGACCTCACCGGACTGACCGCCGTACAACTCGTCGAGGGGTACCGCAAGGGGGAGTTCAGCCCCGTCGAGGCGACCCGGGCGGCTCTCGACCGGGCCGCGGAGATCCAGCCGGAGGTGAACGCCTTCGTGCGCCTGACCGGGGAGGAGGCCCTCGCGCAGGCGCGGGCGTCGGCGGACCGCTGGCGGCGCGGGGAGCCGTCGGGCGCGGTGGACGGCGTACCGGTCACGGTGAAGGACATCCTGCTGATGCGCGGGACACCGACGCTCAAGGGCTCCAGGACCGTCGCGGAGCACGGGAGGTGGGACGAGGACGCGCCTTCGGTGGCCCGGCTGCGGGAGAGCGGCGCGGTGTTCCTCGGCAAGACCACGACACCGGAGTTCGGCTGGAAGGGTGTCACGGACTCGCCGCTGTCGGGCGTGACCCGCAATCCGTACGACCCGACGCGCACCGCGGGCGGCTCCAGCGGGGGCGCCGCGGCGGCCGTGGCGCTCGGCGCGGGGCCGCTCGCGCTCGGCACGGACGGCGGCGGCAGTGTCCGTATCCCGGCCGCGTTCTGCGGGATCTTCGCCCTGAAGCCGACGTACGGCCGGGTGCCGCTGTACCCGGCGAGCGCCTTCGGCACCCTCGCCCATGTCGGCCCGATGACCCGGGACGCGGCCGACGCGGCCCTGCTGCTCGATGTGATCGGGGTGCCGGACTCCCGCGACTGGTCGGCACTCGGACCCGCGGCGGGCTCGTACTCCGCGGCCCTGCGGGGCGGGGTGCGGGGGCTGCGGATCGCGTACTCGCCGTCCCTCGGCGGCCAGGTGGCGGTCCAGCCCGGGGTCGCCGCGGCGGTACGGCGGGCCGTGGAGCGGCTGGCCGGACTCGGCGCGTACGTCACCGAGGCGGACCCCGACTTCGCCGACCCGGTGGAGGCCTTCCACACCCTGTGGTTCAGCGGGGCGGCCCGGGTGACCCAGCATCTGGGGCCGCACCAGCGGGAGTTGCTGGACCCCGGGCTGCGGGAGATCCGCGCGCTGGGCGGCCGGATGAGCGCGCTCGACTACCTCACCGCGGTGGACGTCCGCATGGAACTCGGCCGCCGCATGGGCCGCTTCCACGACTCCTACGACCTCCTCGTCACCCCGACGCTGCCCCTCACCGCGTTCGAGGCGGGCAGCGAGGTCCCGAAGGGCTCGGGCCACCAGCGCTGGACCGGCTGGACGCCGTTCACCTACCCCTTCAACATGACCCAGCAGCCGGCAGCAAGCGTTCCCGTCGGCACGGACGCCGACGGCCTGCCGGTGGGCCTCCAGATCATCGCCGCCCGACACCGGGACGACTTGGCACTGAGGGCGGCACACGCGCTGTACGAGGCGGGGGCGGCGGGGATCCGGCCGGGTGAGGCGGGCGCCGGGCCCGGAGGGCGGTGAGCTCCGGGCCCGGCGGGCGGCGAGCACCGGATCCGCCGGGCGGCGCGCACTGGATCCGCCGGGCGGTGAGTACCGGCTCCAGCTGGCGGCAGGCGCCGCGCCCGAGGGCTGCGAGCGCTGGCCCCGACAGGCGGGGGGCGGCAGGGATCCGGCCGGGCGAAGCGAACGCCGGGCCCGGCGGGCGGTGAGCTCCGGGCCCGGCCAGCGGCGAGCACCGGATCCGCCGGGCGGCGCGCACTGGATCCGCCGGGCGGTGAACTCCGGATCCAGCTGGCGGCAGGCGCCGCGCCCGAGGGCGGCGAGCGCTGGCCCCGACAGGCGGCGGGCGGCGGGGATCCGGATCCGGCGGCGGGCGTTGGGCTCCGGATCCGGTCGGCGGTGGGGGCTAGGCCCGGCTGAAGCGGAGGGATTCGCCCAGGGCGCCTGCGCGCCAGAGGTCGTTGCAGGCCTCGGCGAGGGCGTCCAGGTTCTCGGTCACCTCGCCCCACACGGTGCCCGGCACCCAGCCCACGTCCCCGTTCAGGAGCAGGTTGTTGCGTTCGTAGAAGAGGGCGAGGTCGACGACGGTCGTGTCCGGGCGGACCTCCCGGTCGTAGCCGTGGGACGGCGTCCCGAGCTGGGTGCCCGCGAAGGAGAAATAGCAGAGATCTCCGGGAATGGGGGTGACTGTCGGGTTTTCCAGAGGCGGTTCGTTTTCCGCGAACGGTGCGAAGAGGGCGTAGACCTCATTGCGCGCGTACTTCGCGTGATAGACGTCACCGGCGAGCGGAAGGGCACTCCATACGGCCGCGCACGTGAGCGGCGCCCGGTCGTCGAGGAGCTTTGCCGTGGCGGTGATCCCGCGCTTGACCAGCGAGACTTCGATGTAACGGTCAGCCATGCACTCCATGGTCCCCCGCCGGTCAAGAGGGCCTCCACGAAAACGGGGCTCGAATAAATCCGCATAGGTCGCATCCGGTCGGGTAGCCGCGCCGCCATGGCTCCACCACTGGAACATGGCGAACACATGGAACATGGCGAACACATATCCGGAACCACCCGCCGATCGCTGCTCGCGGGGGTGGCGGCGCTCGGCGCGCTGGGCGCCGCGGGCTGCTCGCGCGTGGCCACCGCCTCGACCGAGGGAGGCGGCGAGCTGCTCGACCGGCTGCGGGCGACCGGGGTCGTACGGCTGGGAATCGCCGGTGAGATCCCCTTCGGTTACATCGACAAGAACGGCGACCTGACCGGCGAGGCACCCGAACTCGCGCGGGTCGTCTTCAAGCGGCTGGGCGTGGAAAAGGTGCAGCCGGTGCCCACCGAGTTCGGATCGCTCATTCCCGGCCTGAATTCACAGCAGTTCGATGTCGTGGCGGCCGGCATGTATGTCACCCCGGAACGCTGCGAACAGGTGATCTTCGCGGATCCCGACTATCAGATGCTCGATTCCTTCATCGTGCGCAAGGGAAATCCAAAAGGTCTTCACAACTACAAGGACGTCGTCGAGAAGAAGGCGAAGTTCGCCACCGGCACCGGATACGCGGAGATCCAGTACGCCGTCGAGGCGGGGTACAAGGAGAGCGACATCCTGATCGTGCCGGACCAGGTCGCGGGGCTGAACGCGGTGGAGGCCGGACGCGTCGACGTGTTCGCCGGGACCGCGCTGACCACCCGTGAGGTGGTGAAGAAGTCGGCCAAGGCGGAGGCGACGAAGGCCTTCACCCCGACCGTGGGCGGCAAGCCGCACGTCGACGGGGGCGCCTTCGCGTTCCGCCGCACCGAGACGAACCTGCGGGACGCCTTCAACGTCGAGCTGCGGAAGCTGAAGAAGAGCGGGGAGCTGTTCCGGATCCTCAAGCCCTTCGGGTTCACGCAGGCCGAGATGACGGACCTGACCGCGAAGGAGCTCTGCGGCGGATGACCTCCGGACTCTGGGAACTGGTGCTCAAGGGCGTCTGGACGACCGTCCAGCTGCTGGTGTTCAGCTCGCTGCTGGCCGCCGCCGTCTCCTTCGTCGTCGGTGTGCTGCGCACCCACCGGCTGTGGATCGTCCGCTTCCTCGCGGGCTTCTACACCGAGGTGTTCCGCGGGACCTCGGCGCTGGTGATGATCTTCTGGGTGTTCTTCGTGCTGCCCCCGGCCTTCGGCTGGCAGCTCGTGCCCATGTGGGCGGGCACGCTCGCGCTCGGCCTGACCTACGGTGCGTACGGCTCCGAGATCGTGCGCGGGGCGCTCAAGGCGGTCGACCCGGCCCAGCAGGAGGGCGGGATCGCGCTGAGCTTCACGCCCTGGCAGCGGCTGCGGCTGATCCTGCTGCCGCAGGCGGTGCCGGAGATGATCCCGCCGTTCTCCAACCTGCTGGTCGAACTGCTCAAGGGCACCGCGCTGGTGTCCGTGATGGGCATGGGTGACCTGGCCTTCAGCGGCAACCTGGTGCGGCTCGCGCTCCAGGAGAGCGCCGGGATCTACACGTATCTGCTGCTCATCTACTTCGTGATCGCCTTCCTGCTCACCCGGCTGATGCGGGGGCTGGAGACGAAGTTGAAGGCAGGGGTCGGCAAGGAGCCCCAGCGCGGCCTCGACACCGAGACCGAGCTGAAGCGGGGCCGGACCACGGGCGTAGGAGGTCGTGTCGCATGACGTGGGACTGGAGTGCCGTAAGCGACTTCATGCCGCAGTTCTGGGACGGTCTGCTGGTCACCCTTCAGGCCCTCGCGCTCGGCTCGCTGATCTCCTTCGTGCTGGGCCTGGTGTGGGCGCTGCTGATGCGCGCGCCCTCGCGGTTCGTGCGCTGGCCGGTCGGGGTGGTCACGGAGTTCGTGCGCAACACCCCGCTGCTGGTGCAGCTGTTCTTCCTCTTCTACGTGCTGCCCGAGTGGGGCGTGACCCTGTCCGCGCTGGCCACCGGTGTCATCGGGATCGGGCTGCACTACTCGACGTACACGATGCAGGTCTACCGGGCCGGTATCGAGGCGGTGCCCGCCGGCCAGTGGGAGGCGGCGACGGCGCTGAACCTGCCGAGGATCAGGACCTGGCAGGTGGTGATCCTGCCGCAGGCGATCCGCCGGGTCGTGCCGGCCCTCGGCAACTACGTGATCTCGATGCTCAAGGACACCCCGATGCTGATGGTGATCACGGTCCTGGAGATGCTCGGCGAGGCGCGGCTGTTCGCGCAGGAGCACTTCCAGTTCACCGAGCCGCTGACCGTGATCGGCGTGGCCTTCATCGTCATCTCCTATCTGGCCTCCCTTCTCCTGCGATCCCTGGAGCGACGTCTTGTCCGCTGACACTCCCCTGATGAAAGAGCCCGACGCCCACACCAACCCGCCGGTGGACGGCAGCGAGCTGATCCGCTTCGAGGACGTCACCAAGCGCTTCGGGTCGAACACCGTCCTGGACCGGCTGAACTTCTCGGTCGACTCCGGCAAGCACGTGACGCTGATCGGCCCCTCCGGCTCCGGCAAGACCACGATCCTGCGGATGCTGATGACCCTGACCAAGCCCGACGAGGGGACGGTCAGCGTCGACGGGGAGAAGCTGTTCCCGGCGCCGGAGAAGCAGCTGCGCGAGGTGCGCAAGAAGATCGGGATGGTCTTCCAGCAGTTCAACCTGTTCCCGAACATGTCGGTCCTCAGGAACATCACCGAGGCGCCCGTCACCGTCCTCGGCATGTCCAAGGACGAGGCGGAGGCACGCGCGCGTGAGCTGCTCGACCTGGTGGGGCTCGCCGACAAGGCCGGGGCACGGCCGACCCAGCTGTCCGGCGGGCAGCAGCAGCGGGTGGCGATCGCACGGGCGCTGGCCATGCGGCCGCGGGTGCTGCTGCTCGACGAGGTGACCTCGGCGCTGGACCCGGAGCTGGTGGCGGGTGTCCTCGACGTGCTGCGGGACATCGCCCGCACCACCGACATCACGATGCTCTGTGTGACCCACGAGATGGGCTTCGCCCGGGACATCTCCGACCAGGTCCTGATGTTCGACGCGGGCCGGATCATCGAGTCGGGGCCGCCGGAGAAGATGTTCAGCGAGCCCGAGCAGGACCGCACCCGGGAATTTCTCAGCGCGGTTCTCTGACCGCAGGAAGTGAACAGAGTTCAACCTTCGAGGTCCCGGACCCGGGTCATGTCTCTGGCATATGCCACCGAGCCAGCGCCCCTGCTGAGGGGGCCGACCCGGGGACGGAATCTCGTCAACAGCCGCTCACTACAAGCCTTTTGGCGGCTATCGTGGAGGGGATCGCTGTCTGGATTACGGCCCAGTAGTAGTGCGACCGAGCGAGCGCAGGGGGAACACCGTGGCGCTGAAGCACGAACCGACCGCGCCGTACCACTCGGCCCAGGACGCACTGCGCGTCCTGGAGACCGTGGCACGGCACACCGCCGGAGTCACCGACACCGAACTCGCCCGCACGACCGGCCTCGACCCGGAGCGACTGACCGCGCTCCTGAGGATGCTGCGCCGTGAGGGGTACGTCGAGCAGGTGGCGGACGGCGCGTATGTGACGGGGGACGCCCTGACCAGGCTGACCTCCGTCCGGGACCGCGAAGAGGGGCTGCGCGACCAGCTCCAGCGCACCCTCGACGAGCTGCGCGACTCGATCGGCGCGGCGGTCTACATCAGCCGGTACGTCGACGGTGAGATCTCCGTCGACCAGTACGCCGACGGGCCCGCGACCCCGGCGGTCAACGAGTGGGTGGACTTCCGCTCCTCCGCGCATGCGACGGCGGTGGGCAAGAGCCTGCTGAGCCAGCTCGACCACAACGGCCGGCGGGACCATCTCTCCCGGCACCGGATGACCCGGCTCACGTCCCGCACGATCACCAGCGACAAGCTGCTGCTCTCCCGTCTGGAGACCCAGCCCCCGACGGTTCCCCACCTCGATCTCCAGGAGTACGCGGTGGGCACGGTCTGCGCGGCGGTGCCGATCACGGCGGGGTCGATGGTGGGATGCCTCGCGCTGTCGCTGCCGGTCGAGCAGGCGCATCGCCTGCGGCGGGCCACGGAGCGGTTGAATCGGGGGGCGGCGCCGGTTCTCTTGTCGCTGGCGATCTAGGAGCAGCACGGAAGGTCGTCAGTCGACTGCGGGTCGGTGGGGGCTGGTCGCGCAGTTCCCCGCGCCCCTAGGTCGGCTCACTCGCCGGTGGTCAGAAGCACCCCTTCCGACCGGGTAGTATTTTCTCTGTTGCCAGCCGCCGAGAGGTGGTCGGCGAGAGTCATGCGCCGCTAGCTCAGTTGGTTAGAGCAGCTGACTCTTAATCAGCGGGTCCGGGGTTCGAGTCCCTGGCGGCGCACCGGTGAAGGGCCTTTCGTGGGAGCGAGAGGCCCTTCGGCGTGTTTTCGGGTGCCGTCAGCAGCGGCTGGGGGTCTGGGGGTTATCCCCCAGGAGATACAGCATCAGCGGGTCCGGGGTTCGAGTCCCTGGCGGCGCACCGGTGAAGGGCCTTTCGTGGGAGCGAAGGGCCCTTCGGCGTTTTCCCTGGTCCAGACGGGGTCCTTGCAGTTCAGGCCCTCTCTCCTGAGCTGGGCTCGGTTGATCTTGTTTGTGGCGGTGACCGGCATGTGGTCCACGACCCGCACGTACCGCGGGGCCATCTTCGTGCCGAGGTCCGGCTGGGCCGCCAGGAAGGCCGCGAAGGCGACGGGGTCGAAGGTTCCGGCGATCGTCGCCATCACCTGGTCCCCGGTCACCGGATCCGGCACCGCGTACACGGCGACCGCCTCCGCCCCCTCGTACCGCGCGAGGATGTTCTCGATCATCGCGGCGGCCAGGTTCTCACTGTCGACGCGCAGCCTGTCGTCGGTGCGGCCCGCGAAGTACAGGTAGCCCTCGGCGTCCCGGTAGAAGAGGTCGCCGGTCCAGTACCAGCCGTCCCGGCGCCGCTCGGCATCCGCCTCGGGGTTGCGCCAGTACCCCTCGAAGGGGTTCGGCGCCCGGTTCACCAGCTCCCCTATCGCCTCGTCCCCGTTCAGCAGCCGCCCGGCCGCGTCGAAGCGTGCGGGCGGTCGCTCCCGGCCCGTCTCCTGATCCAGTACGACGAGCCCGGGCCCCGCCCGGCCGACCGCGCCCCGGGGCGTCCCCGGCGCCCACTGGATCGCCGCGCCGCCCTCGGAGGAGCCGTACCCCTCCACCAGCCGCACCCCGAACCGCCGCTCGAAGGCAGCCGCGTCCACCGCCCCTGCCTCGGTGCCGAAGCCGAGCCGCAGCGGGTTGTCCCGGTCGTCCTCGCGCGGCTCGGTGGCGAGGACGTACTGGACGGCCCGGCCGACATAGGTGAAGTACGTCGCCCGGTACGCGCGCACGTCCACCAGGAACCCCGATGCCGAGAACCGCCGCCTGAGCGCGACCCCGGCACCGGTCGCCAGCGCGGGCGCCCAGTCGGCGATCACCGCGTTGCCGTGGAACATCGGCATGCAGACGTAGTGCACCCCGTCGGGGCCGAGCCGGAACTGGTCGGCCAGGGAACGCCCGGCGGCGGCCAGCCGGCCCTGGGAGCAGAGCGCGGCCTTGGGAGCGCCGGTGGAGCCGGAGGTGAAGTAGAGGAGGAGCCGGTCCTCGGGGGCGGCGCGGGAGGCGTCTGGTTCGGCACCGGCGTAGGGCGCGAGCAGGCTGTCGTACTCCTCGGAGCCGGTCACCAGGAGACGGACGCCGGGCAGGTCGAGGCCGCGCAGCAACGGGAGTTGGGAGGGCTCGGTGACGAGCAGGCGGCACTCGGTGTGCAGGATGTCGCGGGCGAGTTCGGGGCCCCGGCGGGTGGGGTTGATGCCGGCGACGGCGGCCCGGGCGAGGGCGGCCGCGCTCAACCACATCGGGTATTCAGGGGTGTTGTCGAGCAGGACGCCGATGTGGGCGCCGGGCCCCGGCAGCAGGTCGGCGAGGAGCGCCGACCGCGCGGCGGCACCGGCCGCCACCTCGTGGTGGGTGTACTCCCGCCCCTCGAACCACAGTCCGGGCCGGTGGTCCCCCCACCGTCCGACGACGAGCTCCGCGACCGTATGCCTCCTGGGGTCCATGAGGGCGCACGGTAGTTGACGGAGCGTCAGATGTGGAGGGCTAGGGCATCGCGGCGAAGGCGGCCATGAAGCCGGCACAGAACAGGACGACCACCCCGGCGAAGGCCACCACTGCGAAGGCGGCGCAGCCCTGCCCGCCGCCGGGACGGGCCGTGGCCACGATACGGGGGCCCTCGGCGTAGTGCGCGGTGACGACATCGCCCTCGAGTACGGCGCCCGGGCCGCCCTCCTCCTCGAAGCGGACCACCCGGCCGTCGCGGGTCCTGAACTCGTATACATGCCGCAGGCTCGTGCGCACCCGGCTGTCGCCGCCTCCGCGCGCCACGGCGTACACCCGCAGGCACCGCGCCTCGGCGGTGAGCCCGCTCCTCAAGGCTCTGCGCATCCGCAGCCAGCGCCGCACCATGAGGTACGCACCGGAAAGGGCCACGGCCATGATCAGGACGGGAATGGCATAGAAGAAGGCGCTCATGACGGATCCCCCGAGGTCAGGCACCGATCGCTTGATCGTGTGGGGGAACCTACCCCGGGGGAAGCCTGGACTGTCTCAAGCGATGCTCAGAACGTGACGTCCGAGCAGGCGTAGAACGCGTTGGTCGTGTCGGCGATCGTCCACACCGCGACGATCACGTGCCGTCCGCTGAGCCCGGACGGCAGGGTGCCGCTGTGCGAGAGGGTGGAGGGGGGTCGCTGGCCGTTGTAGGGGACGGTCAGGAACGGGGTGAGGTTGAGGTCGGAGCGGGCGAGGTTGTGGTTCTGGTTCCAGCCCGCCTTGGTGACGTAGTACTTGAAGTCGGTCGTGGCGTGCATGGCCGTGAACTGCCAGCGGAACGTGTAGCTCTGCCCGCCCGTGACCCTGGTCGCCGGCCAGGCGGCGCCCGACGGGGTCCTCGGTGCGCTGAGCTGGCTGAAGCGGCTGACGCCGCCGTTGCAGATCTGGCCGTCGGCGGGTCCGCCGGCCGGGAAGCCCTTGGGGCCCTCGACGCTCTGCGGCTCCCACTGGATGTCGCCGCAGTTCGTCACGGTGCCGTTCTGGCAGAGCTTCTGCCTGCTGATGGGGAGGTCGGTGTAGCCGTGGCCGCTGGCACCTCCGGTGGAGAGGACGAGGGTGCCGGCGGTGGTGAGGCCGAGCGCGGTGGCGTACCACTTGGTCCTTCTGCGCATGCTGCTGCTCCTGGGAACGTGGGGAAGTTCTGAGCTTGCAGGTCTAGACCAAGTAGCAGCGTATTACCGTGTGTTGACCGTGTCCATACACCCCGAGGAGAACGCGACCGTCAGGTCCTTCACGAGCGCCTTGCGTTCGTAGTCGTCCAGTTCGACCAGGCCGCGCATGGTCAGCCGGGTCACCGTGTCCTCCACCGAGTCCACGACCGACGTCAGCACGGTCGCCCGGTGCTGGGCGTCCAGCGCGGCGATCCGGCGGCGGTGCATCGCGGCGGCGACCTCCGGGGCGTACTCGATGCGCAGCGGCTGCACCGAGAACACCTGCACGCCGACCGCGGCGGTCTCCGCGGCCACCAGCCGGGTCAGCGCCTCCCCCGCCGCGTCTGCCGAACCGCGTCCCGAGCCCGGCGCCTCCACCGGGATCCGGGCGAGCGCGGCCTCGACGCACTCGCGCAGATAGGTCTCGTGGTCGTCGACGCCGAGCGTGGCCCGCGCGGTGTCCCGCACCCGCCACACCACGAGGACCACGACCCTGAGCCCGACCCCGCTCGCGTCGGCCGCCGCCATCGGCTCGCTGCGCCAGTGCCGCAGCCGTACGTCGACCCGGCGGCGCAGCAGCAGCGGGTTGACCCACATCAGCCCGGTGCGCCGGACGGTCCCCCGGTAGCGGCCGAACAGCCCGAGCACCCAGGCCCGTCCGGTCCGGCCCCGGGCCAGCCCGCCGAAGCCGAAGAGCCCGAGGGCACCGGCGCCCGCATAGGCGGCCCACTGCACCGGGCCGAGGCCCGCGGTCGTGTACGACGGCAGCCGCAGCGCCTCCAGCACCAGCGGCGGTACGACTCCCGCCCACCACGAGGTGACCGCGCACCCGGCCAGACCGCAGACGCCGGCGAGGACGCCCGCCGCGCCCGGCAGCACCCGCGCGGGCCGCTCGGCCAGTTCAGGGTCTACGTCGGGGGCGGAGCGCGGGGCGGCCTGGGCGGTCCTGCGCAGACGGGGCTGCTCGCCGGTGCCCTGTCTACGGGCCACCACGGCGGGCTTGAGGGGGACCGACACCGGGTCCGGGTCGTCGCGGAACAGCAGGTGGACCGGGATCTCGGTGGTCACCTCGTTCTGGATGAGCCGGGCCGGCCGGGACGGTCCCTCGGACTCGGGGGTGTGTGAAGTGGTCGTACTCATGAGTGCCTCCAGCCTCCGCGCCAGATGCGTCACAACAAGGGGGACGGACGGGTGATGCCAACTGCTGAGGAGTGGGCCGGGCCCTACGAGAAGAGCCGGCGCCAGGTCTCCGGGCCCGGGTAGCCGTCCGCCGCGCCGCCGCGCCAGCCCTGGGCGCGCTGGAAGGCCTCCACTCCTCGCCGGTCCGGCTCGCCCCAGCGCGGTCCCGGGCCGGTCGTGTAGTACTTGCCGAATCCTTTCTTCACGAGCTGTCGGCCGAGCTGGGTGACGTACTTGTTGGAGGCGCCGGGCCGGAACATCGCGCGGCCCGGATAGCCGGGGACCCCGTGCGAGGAGGGTGCGGGCGGTCCCGCAGCCCCGGTCTGGCCGTTCGCCCCGATGTCCTTGCCGCCGCCGGTCACCAGCAGGGTCCAGGTCTGGGCGCCCGGCAGCCCGTCCGCGTCCCCGCCCCGCCAGCCCTGCGCCTGCTGGAAGGCCTGGGTGGCCCTGCGGTCCGCGTCCGACCAGCGGGGACCGGGTCCTGAGGTGTAGAAGCCCGCGGCACCGCGCGCCACGAGCATGCGGCCGAGCTGGGTGACGTACTTGTTGTTGGCGCCGGGACCGAAGTACGCGGCGCCGGGGTAGGGCGCGGTGTCCGGGGTCTGCGGCTTGGCGGGGTCCGGGTTCGTGCCGTCCGGGGTGGCGCCGTCCGGCTCGGTGCCCGGGGTGCCGGCCGCGAGACCCTTGTACCGGTAGGCGACGTACCGGTCGGAGTTGCTCCAGTAGGCGTAGGGGGTGGCCTGCTTGCGGGCGTAGGGGCGGGTCTCCTCGTAGGCGAGGTAGTAGGTGTGCGTGTAGTCGGTCCAGCCGCCGAAGATGACGACGTGGGAGCCGTTCTCGGGGTTGGACGGGTTGTGGAAGAGCAGGATGTCGCCGGGCTGGAGGTCGTCCTTGGCGATCCGGACGCCGTACTGGGCGAGGCTGCCCGTCCATTCGTTGCGCGGCAGGCTCCAGGCCATGGAGACGAAGCCGGAACAGTCCTGGCGGTAACCGTCGCCCCAGTACTCGGACATGCTGTACGGCACCCGGGCGGCGACCCACTGCTTGGCCCGCCGGATGATGTCGGCGCGGGTGGTGGTGGGTGTCCCCATGGGGGCGGGTTTGGCGCCGGGGCCGTGCAGGGGGGCCTTGTCGCCCTGGGGGGTGTCGGGCTCGTCGGCCCTGGGGGCGCCGGGGCGGGTGGGGGCCTGGGGGGCGGCGAAGGCGGGAGCCGCGTGCAGGGCGCCGAAGGCGGTGGCGGCGGTGGCGGCCGTGGCGGCGAGGATCACGGTTCGGGCGGCGGCGGGGTGACCGCCGGCCGGGCGGGGGAGGACGCGGCGCCAGTGGACGCATCCGGGGCAGTCGCAGTCGTTCTCGGGATCGATCTCCTCGAACACCGGAGTCTCCATGCGACGCCCCTCACCCTGAAGGTCGAAATGTCCGCAACTGTGCACGTTCGCCAGTTTCTCAACTGTCGCCCGGACACGCATGCTGACGGTCCGAATGATGTACGGCCCCCCTGCGCCCCGGTCCGCAGCACCCTCCGGCATCCGGTAGAGTCGTGCAGGTCAGCAGGCGCCGCTAGCTCAGTTGGTTAGAGCAGCTGACTCTTAATCAGCGGGTCCGGGGTTCGAGTCCCTGGCGGCGCACCGACAGTGAAGGCCTTTCGCGAGAGCGGGGGGTCTTCATTTTTTGCGTCCACTGCAGGCGGCTGGGGGTCCGGGGGTCATCCCCCGGGAGATGCAGCATCAGCGGGTCCGGGGTTCGAGTCCCTGGCGGCGCACGCATGATCGAAGGCCCTCCGTGGAAACGGGGGGCCTTCGGCGTTGTCGGGAATCTCGCGTCGGGGCGCACGCATATTCGACCGTTCCTCGTGGTGTGGCGGTCCCGGTGGGCCCTTTCTCAAAGCGTGGGTCTTCTTGTGCGAGAGGCGCAACAATGAACACGTATGACCGGTAAACACCGCGTTTCGCATCTTGCGATCATGATGAGCACCGTAGAACCCTGGATTTCAAGATGCTGCGTATACGCGGCAGTTGGGGGGCAAGGAGACGGTTGCCAGAGTTGCGGGGAAAGGGGCCCCGCTGCCGAGGATGCCGGAGGGGGCGTCTGCAACCGGAAGGCCGCTTTCACATGTCTGACATGGTGAGGATTGTGGTGACTGCGGCACACCACTGATACGTCTGTGAAGGTCGAGGGGGACCGGACCAGCCGTAAGGAAACGACAACACGCGGCCCCGTCCGCGTGTGGGGGGATGACTCATGACGTCGACGCCGACGGGCGCCCGGCAGAACTTCGACCCGTCCGAAACCACTCAGTTCAGGCTGCCTTCGCATCGGACCGGCGCTCCGCGCCACATGGAGAGGACGCTTCCGAAGTACGACTACGAGCACTACAGCAGACTGGCAGGTCCTCTCACCCAGCCCGACCCGGGCAAGCCCTACAGGGTCCAGTACCGCTCGCTGATCTCACAGGAGCCGCACCGCATCAGAGTCGCACTGATGCTCGCCGCGGCCCCGCTGCTCTCCCTGGTCCTGCTGGGCTGGCTGCTCCAGCCCGAACACTGGACCGAGCGCGACTACCCGGCCTTCTCGTGGCTGCCGGCCCTGGACATCGTCATGCTCGTCTCGATCGGCCTGATCGAGTTCTTCCGCTGCATGAACGTCCTGTCCAACGCGCACGCCACATTGGTCGCCCGGGACCCGATCCCGGTGGTCCCCGAGACCGGCACCAGAGTCGCCTTCCTCACCTCCTTCGTGCCCGGCAAGGAGCCGCTGGAGATGGTGACGAAGACCCTGGAAGCCGCGGTCAGGATCCGCCACCGCGGCCTCATGCACGTCTGGCTCCTGGACGAGGGCGACGACCCGGCGGTCAAGGAGGTCTGCGCGCGCCTCGGTGTGCACCACTTCTCCCGCAAGGGCGTCGAGAAGTGGAACCAGCCCAAGGGCGCGCACCGGGCCAGGACCAAGCACGGCAACTACAACGCCTGGCTGGACGCGCACGGCGACCAGTACGACTTCTTCGCCTCGGTCGACACCGACCACGTGCCGCTGCCCAACTACCTGGAGCGGATGCTCGGCTTCTTCCGCGACCCGGACGTCGGCTTCGTGATCGGCCCGCAGGTCTACGGCAACTACGACAACTTCGTCACCAAGGCCGCCGAGTCCCAGCAGTTCCTCTTCCACGCCCTGATCCAGCGGGCCGGCAACAAGTACGGCGCCCCCATGTTCGTGGGCACCTCCAACGCCGTACGGATCAGCGCGCTCAAGCAGATCGGCGGGCTGTACGACTCGATCACCGAGGACATGGCGACCGGGTTCGAGATGCACCGCCACAAGAACCCGGCCACCGGGAGGAAGTGGCGCTCGGTCTACACCCCGGACGTGCTCGCGGTCGGTGAGGGCCCGAGTGCCTGGACGGACTTCTTCACCCAGCAGATGCGCTGGTCGCGAGGGACGTACGAGACGATCCTCAAGCAGTACTGGAAGGGCTGGTACTCGCTGCCGCCGACCAAGCTCTTCAACTACACGATGATGATCATCTTCTACCCGATGTCCGCCCTCAACTGGATCCTCGCCGCCCTGAGCTGCGCGCTGTTCCTGGGCCTGGGCGCCTCGGGTGTGAACATCGACCCCACCGTGTGGCTGATGCTCTACGGCAACGCCTCCGCGCTCCAGATCGGCCTGTACATCTGGAACCGCCGCCACAACGTCTCCCCGCACGAGCCCGAGGGATCCGGCGGCGTCGCGGGCATGGTGATGTCGGCGCTGTCCGCCCCGCTGTACGCGAAGGCGCTGGTCGACGCGGTGCTGCGACGCAAGAGCAAGTTCGTGGTCACGCCCAAGGGCGACTCGGCCAGCCCCGACCGGTGGTTCGGCACCTTCCGCTACCACTGGTACTTCATCGCGATCTTCGGCGGCTCGATCGGCGCCGGCGTCGCCCTGGGGCACTCGCACCCCGCGATGATCATCTGGGCCACCTTCGCCATGCTGATCACGGCGACACCGATCCTCACCTGGCGGCACATGCTGCGGCAGACCCGCAAGAGGTCCGCCGCATCACCGCCGCAGACAGTGGTCCCGGCCCAGCTGCCGGCACACGCCGAGGCGCGGACGCCGTACCACCAGCCGCAGGCGCAAGCGCAGCCACGGCCCGCCGCCCCGCACGCTCCGGCGCAGAAGCCGAGCTGGGCGGAGACGCACACGCAGGACGAGGGCAAGGACCAGACGATGCAGATCGCCCTCGGTGGATTCGGGGGACGTAAGGAATGAACGACCGTGCAGGCCGCCGCCGCGCCCGTCGTCTCGCGATCGGTACGGCGGTGGTCTTGGCGCTGGCCGGGATGAACGGCCCGTGGCTGTACCGCTTCGGGACGGCGAAATACCACCAGTACCAAATCAACAAGCCCGAGTACAAAGCCGCGAACGGCAAGTGGGAGATCGTCGAGTTCCCGAAGGAGTACCGGCAGAACACCATCCACGCGGCGCTGCTGCGCACCGGCAAGGTGCTGCTGGTGGCGGGGTCCGGCAACAACCAGGACAACTTCGACGCGAAGAGGTTCGACACCCGGATCTGGGACCCGGTCAAGGGCACGATCAAGAAGGTGCCGACGCCGAGCGACCTGTTCTGCACCGGGCACACCCAGCTCGCGAACGGCAATCTGCTGATCGCCGGTGGCACCAAGCGCTACGAGAAGCTCAAGGGGGACGTGACGAAGGCCGGCGGCCTGATGATCGTCCACAACGAGAACCCGGACAAGCCGATCACCCTGCCCGCGGGCACCAGATTCACCGGCAAGGAGGGCGGCAAGACCTTCGTCTCCAAGGACCCGGTCGTCGTCGAGCGGGCCACGAAGGTCTTCGACAGGAAGACCGGGAAGTTCCTGCGCAACGACCCCGGGCTCGGGCGGATCTACGTCGAGGCGCAGAAGAGCGGGCGCAAGTACGAGACCGGCACCCAGGACAACTACCGGATCCACGGGCTGACCGGGGCGGACGCGCGCAACACCTACGGCATCGCGCAGAAACTGGCCCTCGACAAGAAGGACTTCCAGGGGATCCGGGACGCCTTCGAGTTCGACCCGGTCGCCGAGAAGTACATCAAGGTCGACCCGATGAAGGAGGCCCGCTGGTACCCGACGCTCACCACCCTGAGCGACGGGAGGATCCTCAGCGTCTCCGGGCTCGACGACATCGGTCAGCTGGTGCCGGGCAAGAACGAGGTCTTCGACCCGAAGACGAAGAAGTGGACGTACACGTCGAAGATCCGGCAGTTCCCGACCTACCCAGCGCTGTTCCTCATGCAGAACGGCAAGATCTTCTACTCGGGGTCGAACGCAGGGTACGGGCCGGACAACGTGGGCCGTGACCCCGGGATCTGGGACGTGGCCGGCAACAGCTTCACGAAGATCCCGGGGCTCAGCGACGCCAAGGAGATGGAGACCTCCGGCACGGTTCTGCTGCCTCCGGCCCAGGACGAGAAGTTCATGGTGATCGGCGGGGGCGGGGTCGGTGAGTCCGCGCAGTCCAGCAACCGGACGCGGATCGTCGACCTGAAGGCGGACAGCCCGCGCTTCGTCGACGGGCCGGCGCTGGAGAAGGGGACGCGGTATCCGCAGGCGTCGATCCTTCCCGACGACAGCGTGCTGGTGTCCGGGGGGTCGGAGGACTACCGCGGGCGCGGGAACTCCAACATCCTCCAGGCACGGCTGTACCACCCGGACACGAACACGTTCGAGTCGGTGGCCGATCCCCTCGTGGGGCGGAACTACCACTCCGGGTCGCTGCTGCTGCCGGACGGGCGGGTGATGTTCTTCGGCTCGGACTCCCTGTACGGGGATGCGGCGAACACGAAGCCGGGGGTGTTCGAGCAGCGGATCGAGATCTACACGCCGCCTTATCTGTACCGGGATTCGCGTCCTTCGCTGTCCGGGGGGCCGCAGACGATCGCGCGGGGTGCGTCCGGGACGTTCACCTCTCCGCAGGCTTCTGTGATCAAGAAGGTGCGGTTGATCCGGCCAAGTGCGTCGACTCATGTGACGGATGTGGATCAGCGGTCCGTCGAAATGAAGTTCACCGTGTCGGGGGACAAGGTGAAGGTGACGATGCCTCAGAACAGGAACCTGGTGCAGTCGGGGTGGTACATGCTGTTCGTCGATGACGATCAGGGGACGCCGTCCAAGGCTCAGTGGGTTCGGGTGCCGTAAAGCCAAGGAACGCTCCCGCACCTTTGTCATTCGGGTGCGGGAGCGTTGTGGCTGGTCGCGCCCACGCGGCGGAGCCGCACATCGATACAGCCCCGCGCCCCTAGGGTGTTGAAGCTCGCGCCAGTGTCAATGCGTAGGTCGACCACCACTCCCCCGCCTTCGGGCCGCCCTTGCACTCGCCGTCCGACTCTCCTGGGCGCTTGACCCACAAGTAGGCGTCGACCAGCGGGTCCGCCGTCTTGATCGTCGGTGTCTCCCCCAGGGCCCTGCCCGGTGGGTTGCACCAACGCTCCTTCTCGTCACCGGACTTGTACGGGCCGTTGCCGTTGCGGCTGGTGTCGATGACGAAGTGCTTGTCGCCGACCTTCGAGGAGAGCTGCTTGCCGTAGGCGATGGAGTCCTCGGTGGAGTAGAAGTTGGAGACGTTCACCGAGAAGCCGTCGGCCTTGGCGATGCCCGCCCGCTTGAGGGGCTCGTAGATCTGGTCGGGGTGGCCCCAGCCCGCGTTGCCCGCGTCCAGGTAGACCTTCGTGTTCTTCAGGGACTTGAGCTTCTCGACGGCCCCGCTGAGGAGGTTGTAGCGCTCCTCGTGGAACTCGTCCTTCGTGCAGCCGTCGACCAGGTGCAGTACGGCGTCCGGTTCGAGGATCACCGTGGCCGCGCGGTCGCCGATGCCCGCCGCCACGCCGTCGATCCAGGCCCGGTAGGCGTTGCCGTCGGCGGCGCCGCCCTGGGAGTACTGGCCGCAGTCGCGGTGCGGGATGTTGTAGAGGACCAGCAGGGCTCTGCGGCCCGCCTTGTCCGCGGCCTCGGTGAAGCCGCGTGCCTCCTGCTCGGGTTGCTCCACGCCGACCCACTCGCCGGTGGGCTGCTGGGCGATCTTGCGGATCTGCTCGGCCTCGGCGCCCTTGCCGCTCTTCTCGTACGCGGCGACCTGCCTGGCCGCGTTGCCGTCCGGGTTGACCCAGAACGGGTCGGCCTCCTTGGGCTGCTGGGTGATGCCCGCACCGGGCTTGTCGCCCTCGTCCCCCTCCTGCCCGCCGTCCGACGTGGAACACGCGGCCAGCAGCAGTGCCGCCCCCAGCACCGCCGCACCGGCCCCTGCGCGGGTGGCCGTCCTGGCCCGCCTGCTGACGTACATCCAATTCCCCCCTGGGTGCACTGTGGCAAGTCTCAATCGTGACACATCGGGCGGCGCCGCCCACGGGGTCGTCCGAACCTTGTCCGGGAGCCACCAGGGTGCGGACGGAGGGCCAGGGCCTGCCGTCGACCGGGCTCTAGGCCCGGGCGCTCATCCGTTCTAGAGTCTTTCGGTAGTGATTCGGCCCCAGCCCCTGGCCGCAGTCAGCACCCACCGCGCCTCGCAGGCCTCCCGCGCCGTCGCCGGGTTACTCCCGCAGCCCGAGCGCGCGCGGTCGAGGACCAGCCCGGTCGGCGACTTCGGGGGAGCGGGTCGCCGACCGGGCCGGGTTCCGCCCGGCCCCGATTCCTAGGGGCCGGTGCCGGTCAGATACGCCGAGACGACCACGTTCGCCGTGTAGCTGCGGCTGGCCCGGTCGAAGGTGCCGCCGCAGGTGATCAGGCGCAGTTCGGCGCGGCCCGGCTCGCGGGGGCCGTAGGCCCGGTGGGCGTCGAAGTCGTCCCGGGTGATGACCTGGACGTCGTCGACGGTGAACTCGGCGACGCGGCCGTCGTCGCGGACCACCCGGATCCTCTCGCCGGGCTCGAGGGTGCTGAGCTTGTAGAAGACGGCGGGCCGGGTCTCGGTGTCGACGTGCCCCACCATCAGGGCGGTCCCGGCGGCCCCCGGTTTCGCCCCGGCCCCGTACCAGCCGACGATCCCGGGCTGGTCGAAGGGCGGTGGTTCGAGGGCGCCCCGCGCGTCGAGGCCGCGGGCCACCACCGGTGCCTGCACGCCCAGGTCCGGGATGTCCAGGCGCTGGGGCCGCGCCCCCTTCAGGGGCTTCGCGGCGGGCGGCAGGTCGGCGGATCCGGGCGGGCGGCCGACCCCGGCCACGTCACCGCTGGCGAGCGCGGTCAGACCGGGCGGTACGTCGGTCACCTCGCGCCCCCACAACCACAGGCCGAGCAGCAGCATCGCCCAGGCCACACCGGTCAGCAGCCGGCCGGAGCCGGAGCCGCGGACCCGTCCGGGGGTGTCGCCCTGGTCGGCGAAGCGTTCGGTGCGTCGGTCGGACATCGCCGGTCAGTCCGCCCTGCGGCTCCGGCGGGTGCTCCGCAGCACGACGGCCACCGCCGCGACCCCGGCGAGCACCAGCCCGGTCACCGCGTGCCCGGTGCCGGGTCCGGTGGCGCGGGGCTGCATGGCGGAGAGGTGGGTGGCGCTCCAGCCGCCGCCCGCGTCGACGGGGGCGGCGGGGGACGCCGGTGCCGTGGCCGAGGGGGCGGTGCCCCCTCCCTTCGCCGCTACGACCGTGATGCGGCCCTTCACCTCGAAGTCGACGCAGGTGATCTTCACGTCGTAGGCGCCGGGCTTGATCGAGGAGCGGACCCGGGTCTCGCCGGCGAGGCTGCCGCCCGACCCGGTCAGCCGGGCGTCGGCGACGAACGCGGCCGAGACGGCGGTCGCCGTCTTCCCCGCGCAGCCCTTCACCCGCAGGGCGAGGTCGGCGCCGGGGGCGGGGGTCGAGGGGGTGACCGAGACGCTGCCGCCGTCCGCCGCCTGGGCGACCGGGGTGAGGGCGGCGACGGCCAGGGCCGCGCCACAGAGAGTGAGACGTAGGGAACCCATCGTGAACCTCCAGATGTCTGGAGCGTCCCGCGGGGCGGCCTGGCCCGCATCCCGGGGTGCCCGGTCACTGCTCCGGATGGGGGACGGCCGACGCCTCGGAGCAGCGGAAACGAGGGATCCGGGACGGTCGGGCGGTGACCGGGGAGCGAGACGCCGGAGGACGTTCGTTGCCGTCGCGGGGCGGCTGCATAGCATGGTCGTCTCACCCGTTCACCGCACGCAGGAGTCCCCGCCCATGACAGAGCGCAAGCCCATCGAATCGTGGCTCACCGACATGGACGGGGTGCTGATGCACGAGGGCATCCCGGTGCCCGGCGCGGACGCCTTCATCAAGAAGCTGCGGGACTCGGGTCGGCCGTTCCTGGTGCTGACGAACAACTCGATCTACACCGCGCGTGATCTGCACGCCCGGCTGAGCCGGATCGGCCTCGACGTGCCGACGGAGAACATCTGGACCTCCGCCCTGGCCACCGCCAGCTTCCTGGACAACCAGCACCCCGGCGGGACCGCGTACGTGATCGGGGAGGCGGGCCTGACCACGGCACTGCACGACACCGGATACGTCCTCACCGATTCCGACCCCGACTTCGTGATTCTCGGGGAGACCCGGACGTACTCCTTCGAGGCGCTGACCAAGGCCATCCGGCTGATCAACGACGGGGCCCGGTTCATCGCCACCAACCCCGACAACACCGGGCCCTCCCCCGAGGGCGCGCTTCCGGCGACCGGGTCCGTGGCCGCGCTGATCACCAAGGCGACCGGCAAGGAGCCGTACTTCATCGGCAAGCCCAACCCGCTGATGATGCGGACCGCGCTGAACACCATCGGCGCGCACTCGGAGACCAGCGCGATGATCGGCGACCGGATGGACACGGACGTCCTGGCCGGTCTGGAGGCGGGCATGGAGACCTTCCTCGTGCTGACCGGGCTGACGGGCAAGGGGGACATCGACCGCTACCCGTACCGGCCGACGAAGGTCGTGGACTCCATCGCGGACCTGGTCGACCGCATCTGACCGCCGTGTCCGCGATGGCCGCCGTGGCCGCCGTGCCGACCGTCACCGGCGTCTGCGGGTAAGCAGGATCGCGCCGCCGGTGGCCAGGAGCGCCACGGTGGCGGCGAGGGCGACGCCGGTGACGGAGCCGAGGCCGGTGCGGGCGAGTTCGTCGGCGAAGGGGAGCCGCGCGTCGCCGGTCGCGGTTCCGGTCCCGGGGGTCTCGGCGTCCCCGGCTTCGCTCTCGACGCCGAAGCGGTAGTCGTTGGACTGGCCCACCCAGTCGCCGTCGTCGTCGTGGCGCTGGACGACGGCCGCGTTGACGGTGACGTCGTCGGGAGCGGTGTCTGCGGTGAGGGCCAGGCGGATCCGCACCGTGAGGGTCTTGCCGGGGGCGACGGTGAAGCCGGGGAAGCCGTCGTCGAAGGCGCCGACGAGTTCCTCGGCGTCGGTCTTCTCGAAGCGGACGGGGTGGGCGCGCTCGCCGTCGTAGAACTCCATCCGGGGCTGGGCGGGTCGCAGCGCGCGGCGGTCGTCGACGAGGACGACGACGGGGTGGATGTCGCTCCAGGTGCGGGCGGTGGTGTTGGTGAGGTCCAGGTACCAGGTGCCGAAGCCGCCGCCGGCCACGTAGGTGTCGGGGCCGCCGTGGACACGGGTGGTGATCGGGAAGTCGCCGCGGCCGGATCCGGGGTCCGCGGGCGCGGGGGGCGTGGGCAGGAGGAGGGCGGCTGCCGCCGCGAGACCGAGGTGGGCGGAAGTGGACAGTCGCATGAACACATGACCATGCCGGACGGGATCGCCTCTGCGCGGCACCATTCCGGCGGGTGCCCTCGAACGGTCCCCGCAGACCGCCCGATCGGCCGACCGGGCCCGCCCTCAGGCGTCCGCCCGGCCGAAGAGGGGGGCCAGGACCAGCTGGGCCGCGCCCTCGGCGATGTCTCCGGGCACGGTCCGCACGGGGACCGGCGGCTCGCCCGCGCGCCGGGCGCGCTCGTCGAGGACGGCTTCGACGCCCCGTAGGAACACCTCGGGGGCGCCGGTGACGGTACGGCCGCCCAGCAGGACCACGTCGATGTCGAGCAGGGCGACGAGGTTGCCGGCCGCGATGCCGAGGACGCGGGCCGCCTCGGCGAGGTCGCCGCGGGACACCGCCGTGAGGCAGAGCGCCTCGACACAGCCGCGGTCGCCGCAGTCGCAGGGCGGGCCGTCGAGCTGGACGACCTGGTGCCCGAACTCCCCGGCCGCGGTCCTCGCGCCCCGCCGCACGACTCCGTCGATCACGAGTCCTGCGCCGAGGCCGGTACCGAGATGCAGATACGCGAACGAGCCCCGCTCCCCGGCGACGGCGAGCCCCAGCGCCGCGGCGTTGGTGTCCTTGTCCACGGCCACCGGCACCCCGAGCCGCTCCCCGAGCGCGTCCCGCAGCGGAAACCCGTCCCACTCGGCGAACCCGGTGACCCGATGCAGCACGCCCCGGGTGTGATCGAGGGGTCCGGGGAGGGCCACGCCGACTCCGAGGAGAGGCCCCCCGCCGCCCCGGGCCCACCCGTCCACCAGCGCCTCCACCTCCCCCGCGACCGCCGCGACCACCGCCTCAGTGCCCGCGCCGAGGTCCAGTTCGGTGCACCGCTCCCCCACCACCGTGCCCGCGAGGTCCACCAGCACCAGGCGCAGGGCGTCTCGGTCCAGGTGGACGCCGACCGCGTGGCCCGCCTCCGGTACCAGGCGCAGTACGGTCCGCGGCTTGCCGCCCGTCGAGGCCCGGCGTCCCGCCTCGGCCGCGAGCCCCGCGTCCCGCAACCGCCCGGTGATCTTGCTGACGGCCTGGGGGGTCAGCCTTGTGCGTTCGGCGAGCTCCAGCCGGCTGATCCCCTCGACGCCGGCCCGCCGCAGCAGGTCCAGCACAAGCGCGGTGTTGTGGCTGCGCAGAGCCGGCAGATTGACACCCGCGCCACCCGCACCGACCGCCGCCCGGACCTCGCCCGCCTTCCGGGCCTCGCCCAGCTTCCGCGCCCCCTCACCGGCGACCCGCACCCCACCACCCGTCCGCTCTCCGCTCATCCCGCTCACGTCGTCCATTCTCCTCCGCGCTTGCACTTTGGCAACAGCGTTGCGAAAGTGGGTGGTATGACTGCTGCTGACCTCCGCGTGGGCCTCGTCGGCTACGGCCTCGCGGGTTCCGTCTTCCATGCCCCGCTGATCGCCGCCACCGAGGGCCTCGTTCTCGACACGGTGGTCACCTCGAACCCCGAGCGGCAGGAACAGGCCCGCGCCGAGCACCCGGACGTCCGTACCGTCGCCGACACCGACGAGCTCTTCGCCCGCGCCGCCGACCTGGACCTGATCGTCATCGCATCGCCCAACAGGACGCACGTGCCGCTCGCCACGACCGCCCTGAAGGCCGGCCTGCCCGTCGTGGTCGACAAGCCGGTCGCGGGCACGGCGGCCGAGGCCCGCGAGCTCGCCGCCCTCGCCGAGGAGCGCGGCCTGCTGCTCTCCGTCTTCCAGAACCGCCGCTGGGACAACGACTTCCTGACCCTGCGCAAGCTGCTCGACGAGGGCGAACTCGGCGACGTATGGCGCTTCGAGTCCCGTTTCGAGCGCTGGCGGCCGCAGCCCAAGGGCGGCTGGCGGGAGTCCGGCGACCCCGCAGAGATCGGAGGTCTGCTCTACGACCTCGGCAGCCATGTCGTCGACCAGGCGCTCACCCTCTTCGGCCCCGCCGCCACCGTCTACGCCGAGACGGACATCCGCCGCCCGGGCGCCTCCATCGACGACGACACGTTCCTCGCGGTCACCCACGCGAGCGGGGTCCGCAGCCACCTCTACGTCTCCGCCACCACCGCCCAACTCGGCCCCCGTTTCCGGGTGCTGGGCTCGAAGGCCGGCTATGTGAAGTACGGCCTCGACCCGCAGGAGGCGGCACTCAGGGAGGGCGAGCGACCCGGGACGTCGGCCGAGTGGGGCCGCGAGCCCGAGTCGCTGTGGGGCCGGCTCGGTGCCGGTGAATCCCCCGTGACCGGCGGCGGCAGCCCCGTCCCCACCCTGCCCGGCGACTACCCGGCTTACTATGCGGCCGTGGCCAGGGCCCTTTCCGAGGGCGGCACCAACCCGGTAACCGCGCTGGAGGCGGCCGCCGCCCTCGACGTACTGGAGGCGGCGCGCCGTTCGGCCCGCGACGGAGTGGCGGTGGAGCTGTGACCCACAACACCGAGTTGACCCCGAAGTTCCACCCGGAACTCACCCCTCCCCTGGAGGAGCTGGAGGCGCAGGAACGGCGCCTGGTCTTCCGGCAGTTCACCCACGAGGACGCGTGGGCGCTGGGCTCGCTCCTGGTCGACATGGCCCGGGAGCGGCAGGCACCGGTGGCCATCGACATCCACCGCGGCGGCCAGCAGCTCTTCCACGCGGCCCTGCCGGGCTCCACCCCGGACAACGACGCCTGGATCGACCGCAAGCGCCGGGTCGTGGAGCGCTACGGCTCCGCCTCCTACCTGGTCGGCGCCCGCTTCCGCGCCAAGGGCAGCACCTTCGAGGAGTCCTCGCGCCTGGACCCCGACGTGTACGCGGCCCACGGCGGCTCGTTCCCCGTCACGGTCGAGGGCGTGGGCGTCGTCGGCACGGTCACGGTGTCGGGGCTGCCCCAGCTCCAGGACCACCGTTTCGTCGTGGAGGCGCTGGAGGAGTTCCTGGGCAAGGACCGCTAGCGGCAAGGGGCTGGCCGAGCGTCGGCCGAGCGGTCGCCCGAGCGGGGATTATCGCCGGGCCCTCCCACGTTGGCACCTGCCATGAAGAAGACCATCGGAACGTACGGCATCTGGAACGGCGGCGGTCTGCGCGGGGAGGACCCGGCCCTCCACGGTGAACGCATGGAGGCCGCCGCCGAGTTGGAGGAACTCGGGTTCGGCGCGATCTGGCTCGGCGGCAGCAGCTCCGCCGCCAACGCCGCCCCGCTCCTCGAAGCGACCTCCCGGCTGGTCGTCGGCACCAGCGTCCAGAGCATCTGGGACCACGAACCCAAGGCCGCCGCCGCGAGCTTCACCGAGCTGAACACCGCCCACCCCGGCCGCTTCACCCTGGGCCTGGGCGTCAGCCACGCCAAGTTGGCGGAGCAGTACCGCCGTCCGTACTCGGCGCTGGTCGCCTACCTGGACGCCCTGGACGCGGCGGGAGTCCCGGCCGGGGCCCGGGTCCTGGCCGCCCTGGGCCCCAGGACCATCGAGCTCGCCCGGAACCGTTCAGCCGGCTCCATCCCGTACCTGGTCACCGCGGAGCAGACCGCGAAGTCCCGCGAACTCCTCGGCGAGCAGCCCCTGTTGGCCCCGGAGCTGAAGGTGGTGCTGGAGAGCGACCCGACCCGCGCCCGCGCCCTGGCCCGCGACTCCCTGGCCGTCTACCTAGGCCTGCCCAACTACACCAACAACTTCCTGCGCAACGGCTTCACGGAGGACGACCTGAAGGACGGCGGCAGCGACCGTCTGGTCGACGGGGTCTTCGCGTGGGGCTCCGAGGACGGGATCCGCGCCCGCATCCACGAGTACCTCGCGGCGGGCGCGGACCATGTGGCGCTCCAGGTGGTGGACGGAGGGCCGCGCTACAGCCTTCCGCGGGAGGCCTGGCGCAGGCTCGCATCCTTGCTGGCCTGAGGTTTTCATGCGGGACAAGCCACGACGGGGCCGCACGCGCCGAACAACCGCCGTTCACCGCCCCTTAGGCATCCTTGAACTCTTGCCGCTGACGCCCCAGCCCCGAGATCTCCAGCTCCACGACATCCCCCGCCCGCAGGTACGGCTTGGGCTCGGGCTCTCCCAGCGCGACGCCCGCCGGCGTACCGGTGTTGATGACGTCACCGGGGTACAGGGTCATGAACTGGCTGACGTAACGCACCACTTCACCCACGGGGAAGATCTGGTTCGCGGTCGTGCCGTTCTGCTTCAAGTCGCCGTTGACCCACAGCTTCAGCGCGAGGTCCTGGGGATCGCCCACCTCGTCCGCCGTCACCAGCCACGGGCCCAAGGGGTTGAACGTCTCGCAGTTCTTCCCCTTGTCCCAGGTCCCGCCGCGCTCGATCTGGAACTCCCGCTCGGACACGTCGTGCGCGACCGCGTACCCGGCGACATGGGCGAGCGCCTCCTCAGCGGAGTCCAGGTAGCGGGCCGTACGCCCGATGACGACCGCCAGCTCGACCTCCCAGTCGGTCTTCTCCGACTTCCGGGGCACCAGGACGGTGTCGTACGGCCCGACCACCGTGTCCGCGGCCTTGAAGAAGATCACCGGCTCGGTGGGCGGCTCGGCGCCGGTCTCGCGGGCGTGGTCGTGGTAGTTGAGCCCGATGCAGACGATCTTCCCGATCCGGGCGAGCGGCGGCCCGACCCGCAGTCCGGTCGCGTCGAGCTCCGGGAGTTCCCCGGACTCCGCGGCCGCGCGGACCCGGCCGAGTGCCGCGTCGTCGGCGAGCAGCGTCCCGTCGATGTCGTCCACGACACCGGACAGGTCCCGCAGGACCCCGTCGGCGTCGAGCAGCGCGGGCGTCTCCGTTCCCGCCGTTCCGACTCGCAGCAGCTTCATGATGACTTTCTCCCTCGATCGCGGGGCGCCCTCCGACGGGTGCAGCCATCGGATGACTGGTCGATCGTCCAAGGTCGCCGTCCAGTCCGCAATACCTGGTTCACGGACTGGACTGGACACGGACTGGACTGGGCTGGACACGGACTGGACCGACCGGAGATCCACCGCACCGCTCAGCGATACAGCACCGCCCGCTCCACCGCCGCCCACGTCGAGCTGGTCACCACGTACAGCGCGGCCGCGAGCGGCACCACCGCCACGGTGAAGAGGGTGAAGAAGGACATGTACGGCATGAGCCGGCTCACCGCGGCGGTGCCGGGCACCGGCTGCCCGTCGGTCACCGGCACGACCTGATTCGCGGCCATCATCCGCTTGGTACGGCGGTAGTTGAAGGTGGCCACCAGGATCACGAACACGAACAGGCAGACGTAGACGAGCCCCGCTCCCCCGAACACCCCGCCGTCGCCGAGCGCGTCCGCCCAGCGTCCGCCGAGCGGCGCGGCGAAGAGTTCGTGGCCCAGCAGCGCGTTGGTGCGGCCGCCGATCGTGGTGTTGGAGAAGAGGTGGTACAGCAGGAAGAAGGCAGGCATCTGGAGGAGGCCGGGCAGACAGCCGGAGAGCGGTGAGACCTTTTCCTCGGCGTGCAGTTCCAGCACGGCCTTCTGGAGCTGGTCGGGACTGTCCTTGTGCTTCTTGCGCAGCTCGGCGATCTTCGGCTGGAGCCTGGTGCGGGCCTTCTGACCGCGGGCTGCGGCGCGGGACAGGGGGTGCACGAGCAGTCGTACGAACGCGGTGAACAGGACGATCGCGGCGGCGGCCGCGGTGGCGCCGAAGAGAGGGTGGAGCAGGTCGGCCAGGTGCTGGACCAGGTCGGCGAAGACAGACATGGGTGAGCCCTCCGAGGGTCTCGTCGTGCCGGAAGCGGTGAAGGCGGCATGACGACCCGCGCGGGGTGCACTGCAGTGGAGGTGAAGCCCTACGCGGTGGTCGTCCGGAGGGCGTGACCGGGGGCTCGGGGGCGGGGGCGGCCCTTGGCGTCGGGGTCGCGCTGCGGGAGGAAGGCCGTACGGCGGTCCCGGTCGCGGATGGCCGTACGGACCCGGGTGGGCGGCACGGCGGGCGCGCAGCGCGAGGCGAGCAGCGAGCAGGCGGCGAAGGCGGAGCCGGCCGCGGCGGTCGCGGCGAGCGCGACGGCGGCGGAGAGGCTGCCGGTGTCGAGCAGCAGGAGGTCGAGGACGAGGAGCAGCAGCACGGCGGCGGGACGCGCTGGGGTCCAGCCGCGGCTCACGGTGGGACGCGCTGCGGTCCAGCCGCGGCTCACGGTGGGACGCGCTGCGGTCCAGCTGCGGTTCACGGCGACTCCCCCTCTCCCGGCACGGCCACGGCCTCTTCCGTGCCGCCTCGGTCGGCGGCGGCACGCGCCCTCCTCCGGTTATACCTGATCGACCACGAGCGGCTCCATGAGCCTCTTCGGCTTGCGCAGGGCCCGGCTGACCGGGTTCACGGGGTCGGGGTCGAGGCCGGGGCCCGGAAGCATGAGGACGTCCTCGACCGGTACGGCGGTCCCGCAGGCCGGGCATTCGCCGTACGGGCCGAGGTCGGTGCCGCAGTCGGCGTGCTGGAAGACGAGGAGCGCGCTGTCGCCGTGGTGCTCGCGGCCCCAGCGGCTGAGGGCGCGCAGGGTCGGCCACAGGGCGGCGCCGCGGTCGGTGGGGACGTACTCGTCGCGCGGCGGCGACTCCTGGTACCGGCGCTTCTCGAGGATGCCCTCCTCGGTGAGCATCTGGAGGCGGGCGGCCAGGACCGCGCGCGGAATGCCGAGGTGGACCAGGAAGTCGTTGTAGCGGCGGACGCCGTAGAGGGCGTCGCGGACGACGAGCAGGGTCCAGCGTTCGCCGACGATCTCCAGTGCGCGGGCGATCGAGCATTGCTGCGTCACGTAGTCCTTGCCCAGTGCCATGACGCCCACTGTAACCATTTACCCCGACTGGGTTCAATGACCGAACCTACTCTGCTACGGTCGTCCGCATGCCAAGGTTCAATGAACGAACTCGCACAGCGGTGAAGCAGCCGGCGCCGCCCGCCCCGGCCCCGGAGTCCTCGTCCCGCCCCCGCGCCACCCTCGCGCTGACCAGTGCCGCGACCGCCGTGGCCCTGATGACGTACACCGCGCCGATGGTCACGCTCCCCGACGTCGCCGCCGACCTGCACACCCCGCTCTCCGCCCAGGCCTGGCTCCTCAACGGCACCCCGCTCGGCCTGGCCGCCCTCCTGCTGGTCGCCGGCTCCCTCGCCGACGACTACGGCCGCCGCCGGATCTTCGTCGCGGGCACCCTGGCCCTCGGCCTGACCACGGCCCTCGGCGCGCTGACCTCCTCCACCTGGCTGTTCACCCTGGCCCGGATCGCCCAGGGCGCGGCCAGCGCGGCACTCCTGGCGAGCAGCCTCGGCCTGATCGTGCACGCGTTCCCCTCACCGCGGGGCCAGCTGCACGCGACCGGCGTCTGGGGCGCGTTCGTGAGCGGCGGCATCGCGGTCGGCCCGCTGCTGAGCGGCGCGATGCCGAGCTGGAGAGTGTCGTACGGCGTTCTCGGCGCCGCCGCCGTCCTCGTGGCCGCCCTGTCCGCCCGCCTGTTGTCGGAGTCCCGGGCCCCGCGCGGCGGGCGCCCCGACCTCCCCGGAGCCGTGACCTTCGGGCTCGCTCTGGTCGCCCTGGTCGCGGCGCTCACGCTGGGCCGGGACGGCTGGCTACGGGCGCCGGTGGCCCTGCTGTTGCTGGCCTTCGCCGTCCTGCTGGCCCTGTTCGCCGTGGTCGAGCGGCGGTCGGCGACCCCGATGATCGACCTGGGCCTGCTCCGCCACCGCCTTTTCCTCGCCTCGTCCTCGTCCGGCCTGTTCACCGGTCTCGCGGTCATCGGCCTGTTCAGCTTCCTTCCGGCCCTCCTCCAGCAGACCGTGGGCCTGTCCGCGATGGACACCGCCTGGCTCTTCCTGCTCTGGTCCGGCCTGTCCTTCGCGGTGGCGCTCCAGGTCAGGCGGCTGGCGGGCCGGGTACCGCCGCGGTGGCAGCTCGCCCTCGGCTTCCTGCTGCACGCGGCCGGCGTCCTGACCATGCTGGGCTCGCTCGACGCGGGCTCCTGGGTACGGCTGCTGCCCGGCCTGGTGATCGCCGGCGTCGGCAGCGGCCTGCTGAACGCGGCGCTCCCGCTGCTCGCGGTGGAGTCCGTCCCGGCGGCCCGGGCGGCGATGGGCTCGGGGGCCCAGCAGACGTTCCGGTACATCGGTTCCTGTGCCGGAGTCGCCCTGACGATCGCGATCGCCACCTCGTCGGGGAGCGGATTGGCCCACGGCGCGGACCTCGCCATGCTCGTCTCGGCGGGCCTGGCGCTGGTGGCGGCGGCGAGCGTGGTGGCGCTGCGGGACCGGTGACCTCGGTGACGGGGAGGCGTCGGTGACGGGGAGGCGTTGGCGACGGGTGACCACGTGAACGCGGCCGCCTGGGCCGCCGTCAACGCACCCGGGTCGAGACCAAGGTGCCCCACACCACCAGCCGGTACCGGGACGTGTACTCGGGGGTGCATGTGGTGAGGGTGATGAACCGACCGGGCGCGGTGTAGCCGTAGGAGGGATGGACCGTCGAGCGCGGGACCGGGCGGATCACTCCTGAGTCGCGGGCCGAGGTCTGGCGCAGGGTCCGGTCCACGGCGTACGTGTAGACCGCGCTCCGGGTCTCGACCTCGACGGTGTCCCCGGGCCCCAGACGGTTGACGTACCGGAAGGGCTCGCCATGGGTGTTGCGGTGTCCGGCGAGCGCGAAGTTGCCGACCTGGCCCGGCTGTCCGGTGCCGGGGTAGTGGCCGACGTACCCCTTGTTGAGCACGCTCTGCTTGCCGACACCCTCGGCCACGGGGACGCGGAGGTGGAGACGGGGGACGGTGAGGATGGCGTAGGCCTGCGTCCAACTCGGCTGCGAGCGGGTGGAGTTGCCGGAGCGGCCGCTCGACCCCGCCGCGGTGGACCCGCCCTCGTCGGCGCCGGTGCCGGTGCCGCCGTCGTCCGGGGCATCGCCCTCACCCGTCGCGGGGTCGCGGGCCGTGCCGTCGCCCTCCTGCCCCCACTGCCGCTCCAGCGCCTCGACCTTCCGCCGCGCGCCCTCCCGGGCCTCGCGGTTGGTCCACCACAGCTGATGGACGACGAGCAGCATGAGGACGACCCCGACGGTCACCAGGACCTCGCCGCCGGTCCACAGCACGCGGCGGCGCCGGGCGCGTCGGCGGCGGGTTCCGTGATGCACGATGCGGGACCGCATGCGGCCGCACGATAGGGGCCGCGCCGCCAAGTCACCAGAGGCAGGCGGGCGTACAGGCCCTCGGGCACCGCACGTCCGAGATGCCCGCACTTCTTCCACTGGTTTTAGAAAGGGATGTCAGAACTCTCGACAACCCCACCGGCCACACCCGATGCTTCGACGTGGCAAGAACGGGACGGGCTACGACGCCGGTGGGACGCCGCGTCGCCCCTCGGAGTTCGGAGTAGCAATGATCCGACGCAGAACGCTGCTGACAGCCGCAGGAGGCACCCTCCTCGGCAGCGCACTGGCCACCGGCACCGCCCGCGCGGACGCCACGATCGCGGTCAGCCCGGGGACGTCGTACGGCACGTGGGAGGGCTGGGGCACCTCCCTGGCCTGGTGGGCCAACGTGTTCGGCGCGCGGGACGACTTCGCCGACCTCTTCTTCACCACCAAGTCGACGACCTACAACGGCACTTCGCTGCCCGGACTCGGCCTGAACATCGCCCGCTACAACCTGGGCGGGTGCAGCTGGAACACGGTCGGCGGCGAGTCGATGGTCGCGTCGGCGAACATCCCCGGCTTCAAGCAGATCGAGGGTTACTGGCAGGACTGGAACAACGAGGACCCGACCTCCTCGGCCTGGAAGTGGACGGCGGACGCCACCCAGCGGGCGATGCTGGTCAAGGCCACGTCGCGCGGGGCCACTTCGGAGCTGTTCGCCAACTCCCCCATGTGGTGGATGTGTCTGAACCACAACCCCTCCGGTGCCTCCGGCGGCGGCAACAACCTCCAGTCCTGGAACTACCGGCAGCACGCCTCCCACCTCGCCTCGGTGGCCCTCTACGCCAAGAACAACTGGGGCGTGAACTTCTCGACGGTCGACGCCTTCAACGAGCCCTCCTCGTCCTGGTGGACGGCGACCGGCACGCAAGAGGGCTGCCACATGGACGCGTCGGTCCAGTCGGCCGTACTGCCGTACCTGCGCAGCGAGTTGAACAACCGCGGCCTGACCGGCGTGAAGATCTCGGCCTCGGACGAGACCAGCTACGACCTCGCCCGCACCACCTGGAACTCCTTCAGCTCGACCACGAAGGGATACGTCAACCAGGTCAACGTGCACGGCTACCAGGGCTCGGACGGCCGTAGGGACCTGCTCTACACGGACGTGGTCACCACGGCAGGCAAGAAACTGTGGAACTCCGAGACCGGCGACGGCGACGGCACCGGTTACACCACCGCCTTCAACCTCCTCTACGACTTCCGCTGGCTGCACCCGACGGCCTGGGTCTACTGGCAGGTCATGGACCCGACGGCGGGCTGGGGCGTGATCAAGTACGACGCCAGCACCCTCCAGGCGGGCGCGATCGAGACGAAGTACTACGTGCTGGCCCAGTTCAGCCGGCACATCCGCCCCGGGATGAAGATCCTCGACACGGGGGTGAGCAACGCGGTCGCGGCCTACGACTCCACGGCGAAGCGCCTGGTCATCGTGGCCCTGAACACCTCGACCTCGGCCCAGACTCTCACCTTCGACCTGTCCCGCTTCACCACGGTGACGGGCGGCTCGGGAGGCCTGGTCCCGCGCTGGAACACGGTGACGACGGGCGGCGACAAGTACGCCTCGTACTCCAACACGTTCCTGAGCGGGAAGTCGGTGGCGGTGCCGTTCGCGGCGAAGGCGGTGCAGACGTTGCAGATCGACGGGGTGACGATCTGAGCCCGGCGTGGTGCGGGCCGGGGTCCTCCGTGTGAGTCCGGCGTGGTGCGGGCCGGGGTCCTCCGTGTGAGCCCGGCATGGTGCGGGCCGGGGTCCTCCGTGTTGTCCGGCCCCTGGCCTGCACCTCTCTCTTCTTTGTCACTGATCGGCAGTACGGTGTCACCCATGCGCCCCGACACGCCTGCCGAGAACGTCGACCACAACGCCGAAGCGGCGCGCCTGGAGCGGACCGCCGACCGGTACCCCGAGGACGCCGAGGCCCTGCTCGTGCAGGCCGCGGCCCACCTGGAACTGGCCGGCGACCGCCCCGCCGCGTCCTCCCTCTACGACCGCCTGCTGGCCGCGCAGGACGGCTTGGAGAACCCCTTCCTCGTCCGTGCCCTGAAGGCCGCGAACCTCTGGGAGTACGGCCATGAGGCCGAGGCCCGCGCGATCATCGAGGGTGTCCGCGTGGCGGCTCCCCGGGACCCGGCGCCCTGGGTGATCGTGGCGGAGGCCCTGGAGTCCCACGACGAGCTGGAGCAGGCGCAGGAGACATTCACGGAGGGCGCGAGGGTCCTCCTGACGGACGTCACGGAACCGCCGTACTCCACGCATCCCCTGCTGTTCGGCCGCCACCGGGTCCGCCGCATGCTGGGCCTGGCCCACGACGAGTGGGACACCCTGGCGGACACCCTCCACACCTCCCCGGTCTCCCTGGACGAACTCCACGACCCGAAGCGCGTGTGGTCCCTCGGCTCGGACAACCCGGCCGAACTGGAGGCGGAGATCAGCCGCCTGCGCGCCGAACTCGGCACGTACCGGGAGGCGTTGTCGCGCCCGTTCCCGGTGGCGGTACTGCACTGGCCGGCGCCCGAACTGTCGGAACTGCTGGCGGCGTACCCCTCGCTGGAGTCGGAGTACCCCTCCCACGAGGAGCACCTGGCGACCATAGAAGAGTCCCTGCGCGAGCTGTCCTCCTCCGGCACCGCGAACCTGGGCATCGTCTCGGGCACGGTCCCCTCCTACGAGGCCTTCGCGGCGTCGGAGGGCATGTCCCCGGCGGAGGTCTCGCTGCTCCCCCAGTACGCCACGACTCTGGCGGCGCGGGGCCGCGCGGTGGAGTGGCCGCCGCAGCGGGGGACGGCGTGCTGGTGCGGGTCGGGCCGGGTGTACGGGGAGTGCCACGGCGAGTAGGCCGCCGTTGGGGGCGGGCCCTGGAAGCCGCAGGTTGACGCTGACCGATGAATTCGCCCGCCCCTTGAGGTCTTCCCTGTGACACACCTGCCCGGTGGCGTGTCACGGAGAAGAGACGAGGCCCGCGATGAGGAACCCGATCCGGCTGTACATGTCGATGTCGCTCGACGGCTTCATCGCGGGCCCGGACGACCGACCGGGCCAGGAACTCGGACGCGACGGCGGACGACTGTTCAACTGGCTCGACGACCGGGAGTCCGACGGCCCGAGCGGCCAGGTCTACCGCGAGGCCTTGGCGACCGGCGCGCTGATCTCGGGCCGCCGGACCTTCGAACTCGCCCGGCGCTGGCAGGGCGACCACCACGACGGTGTGCCGATCCTCGTCCTCACCCACCAGGTGGACGAGGGCGACGTACCACCGGGCCACGCCCGCTTCGTCACGGACGTGGACGACTGCGCCCGCCAGGCCCGCGCGGCCGCCGGGGACAGGCCGGTCATGGTCCACGGCGCGTCCGCGGCCCAGGCACTCCTACGGGCCGGCCACCTCGACGAGATGGAGATCCACCTGATCCCGGTCCTGCTCGGGGAGGGGCGCCGACTCTTCGACCACCTGGGCGGCCGGCACATCGAACTCGACCTGGTCAGGCGCCTCGACGACCGGGACGTCACACACTTGCGTTACCGGGTCCACCGTTCCGAGGGGTCCGCGTGAAGACACTCTTCGTCTCGTACCGTGTGTCCGACCTGGACCGCTCGCTGGCCTTCTACACGGCCTTGGGCTACGTCGAACTGGGCCGGGTGGAAGCCGGCGAGGCAGGCCACCTCGCGATCCTCAGCTTCCCCGACGAACCGTCCGCCTCCCTGGAACTGGTCCACCGCCCCACCGACGGCCCGGTCGAGGTGGGCACGGGCTTCGACCACCTGGCAATCCAGGTCGACACCCTGACAGACGCCCTGATGCGGCTGACCGAGTCAGGCCTGACCCCGGGCCCGATCCAATACCCGGGCGGCCCCGACGGCCCCAAAACATCCTGGCTCACAGACCCGGACGGCTACCGAATCGAACTGGTGGAGTGGCCACCGGGCCACGCGGCCGGCATCACGGCAGCGGACTTCACCTGACCAGCCCGGCGTCGCCACCACCGACCGCCCTGCCCCACCCCCGAAACTCCCGGCCGTACACCCGCACCCCCTCCAACGGAGAGCCGCCGACCCACCGCACAGCCGGACAACGACTGCGCCCCCTACCCCAGGCCCACACCTCACCGCACCCCCAATCCTCACCACCTGGGCCGCCTCCCCCAGGGCGCCCGCTCGCTTCTCCCCCGTGCCGGAGCGGACTGGGTCAAGGGTCGGCCACAGGCCGATCGCCGAAGGCGACGCAACCGCAGGAAGCGCCCTTGACGCAGTCCGCGGAGGCACGAAACTCCAAGGAAGCGGGCGGCCCAACGCCAGCAAACTGCCAACTGCGGCAAAAATCTGCGTAGTTGGCATTGCCCAGACACTGACGCATCGCTTCCACTTGCCGCTGCCGCAAGTGAGTACACCAGTGGGGAGCCCACCAAGAATGAGCGTCCGGCGCTCGCTTCCGCCCTTGGCCCTGCTCGCCGTCCTAATGGCAGGCTGCGGCACAGCCGGTCCCGGAACGTCCGCAGACGGACCGCTGAACGGACCCGACTACTCCGACGCCGGCTCGGGCAAGGAATGCATCCCACAGAAGAAAGAGGGCGGCGCCTGGTTCCTCGGCGACGAGTTGCACAACTACGGCCACAAGACAGTCGTCATCGACAAGATCACACTGAGGAAGGCGAACGGCCTACGCCTCGTAGAGGCCGTCATCGTGCGCACCTCAACCGCGTTCATCGGCTACGGCTACGGCTACGGCTACGGCTGGCCCCCAGCCCTAGAAGCACGCAACCAACCAGGCATTGACTGGCCCCATCGCCGTAAGGCAGTGGGCGCAACCATCTCCCCCCAACCAACCAACGCGAAGACCGCCAACAATCTGGATCTCGGTGATTGCGGCACATCACAGACCCAAACCTCACCTACGCAGGTGGGTCCGCGCGACGGGATGCCACGACAGTAGGCGAATCCACCTCGGACGATAGGACACTGGGAACATGCATGGTCCCCTCCCCTCCAGCCCTGATGTCTCGACCCGGATGTCCCGGCAGGCCAGCCGGGACACCGATGCCGAGCGTGCGGTAAGGCAGCTCCTCCATGCCTCGGGGTACCGGTATCGGATCCACTATCCGGTACCTGGCATGCGCAGGCGAAAAATCGACATCGCCTTCACTCGTGCCAGGTTGGCAGTTCTGATTGACGGCTGTTTCTGGCACGGCTGCCCTGAGCACGCCACCAGTCCCAAAGCGAACGCGGAATGGTGGCGGAGGAAGCTCGATCGCAACATCGAGCGAGACCGGGAGACGACCGCCCAGTTGTCGTCGGAGGGCTGGACAGTCATGCGCTTCTGGGAACACGAGCCTCCAGAAGCTGTAGCGCGTCAGGTGATCGCAGCCGTCGATCGGGAGAGAGCAGCAGGCGAATACAGTCCATGAGGGGACAGGAACAGATGAGCGGATTACGATTCGCCGACGTGTGCGGGAGCGGGAGAACTGGTACCAAGGACTGGAATGTACTGGCTTCGAAGTCGTACTGCTTCTGGACACGAAGCCTGAGGCCCGCAACATGCTGCTCACGGACCCGCTGGCTTGGCAGCTTCTGCACACGGACCTGTTGGACTTCACCCCATCACAGCACTCCAAGGTCTACGACGTGGACCTGCCGCTGGCCGGACTTCCCCGTGTGAAATCCGGCGCGACTGCCGTGCGGACCGGAAGCGAGGCCGAGCTGCACTTGCTGGAAGGCGACCGTCTGCTTAACGCATGCTGGCCAACCCCAACCCCTGATCATCGAGAACCCACTGCCCTTGGTGAGAGCATCCGACTTCGAGCCGGTGCGCGATCTCACCCACAGCTAGAGGGCGTCTGAAAAGCCGGTCAGCGGGCAAGTCACCTGATAGCGGGGCGGTGACGTACTTTCGGGGGCCGGGGTGTGCGGGCTGCGTACCCGTTACCCGACGGATCTATTCGATCTGGAGTGGGAGATCCTCCGTCCGCTGGTTCCGGCGGTCAAGCCCGGTGGGCGACCGGCGAAACACACGCGACGGGAGATCATCAACGCGTTGGCGTATTGGCTGCGGGCCGGCTGCGCCTGGAGACTGCTGCCGCACGACCTGCCGCCGTGGCAGACCGTCTACCACTACTGGCGACAGTGACAGCAAGAGGGCGTATGGGAGCGGATGTTGACGGCGCTCCGCGAACGTGAGCGGGTGCAACTCGGCCGGGATCCCACTCCCAGCGCGGCCATCGTGGACAGTCAGAGCGTGAGGGCCAGTGAGCGCGGCGGCCTGCACGGGTACGACGGCGGCAAGAAGGTCAGCGGCATCAAGCGCCACCTGCTCGTCGACACCCGCGGCACGGTCCTGGTCACCTGCGTGAGCCCGGCGAGTGTCGGCGACCGTGACGGAGCAGCAGTCCTGTTCGCTCGGGCTGTCGATTCCTTCCCGCGCCTTCGGCACGTGTGGGCGGACCAGGGCTACCGTGGCGCCGACTTCCATGCCTGGGCACGGGAAGCCACCGGCATCACCGTGCAGGTCGTGCAGCGCCGCGACGGAGGGTTCTGCTCGACCTGGGCGAAGGTAGGCACACCGCCTCCGGAAGTGCGCCCATTTGCGGTCGTCCCGCGCCGGTGGGTCGTAGAGCGGACCTTCGCCTGGCTGGGACGGTGCCGCCGCCTGTCGAAGGACTACGAGTACCTGCGCGTCTGCTCGGAGAACGCCATCTACCTCACCATGGCCATGCTCCTCGTGCGCCGCCTCGCAAGATCAGCCCGCTTAGCGGCTTTTCAGACGCCCTCTAGCGAGCGGCTGTCCGCAGGCCGGGTCCTGCGCCACTCGATTGCCACGAACGGCTGGCGGGACGCCGACCGATGGGCAGGCCAGGTGCTCGCTATGGCACCGACTCTGGTGCGCGGGTCGGGCCTGGGCTCGGATGGTGGTCGCCGGAAGCACCGTGGCCGACGCCTCTGGCCCTGCCCTCGTCTGGGCGCCGGAGATTGGGTTCCCGCCCGATTGGAGACTCGTTGGAAGAAGGCCGCCCGCTACCGTCAGATCGAACAGGCCTCTCCACTGCCGGTGGCCAGGGCGCCAGTCTTGGCTATCAGGGCTACGTTGGCGGCGCCCGCGGCCCCAGGGGCCGGCTACACTTCACCCCTATGAACAGCCCAGGAACAAAGGTCCACCACCTCGACGGAATCCGGATCCTGGATCTCTTCGCCGGCCCCGGGGGACTTGACGTGGCCGCGCACTTCCTGGGTTTCAAGAGCATCGGAATCGAGTGGGACCGCAACGCCTGTGAGACGCGCTACGCGGCAGGTCTGCCAACGATCCACGCCGATGTGAGCGTCATGCGCGAGAGCCGCTTTGACGAGATCCCAAAAACGGTCGACGTCCTGGCCGGGGGGCCACCCTGCCAATCCTTCTCCGTCGCCGGGAACGGCAAGGGACGGCGGGCGCTGGACACGGTGAAGGAGTTCATCCACAGACTCGTGGATGGAGAGGATGAAGTAAAGATCGATGAGGATCTGCACGCTCTCGGCGACTCGCGCACCGCCCTGGTTCTGGAGCCGCTGCGCTGGCTCCTCAAAGCGATCGACACAGAGGGACGGGATCCGTACAAGGTGATCGTTCTGGAGCAGGTCCCCGCAGCACTGCCCCTCTGGGAGGTGTACGCGAAGCTCTTGCGCAGTGGTGAAGGCAGACTGAAGGGCGTCAAGTACGAGGCTGAGTGTTGGCAGTTGAAGACCGAGCAGTTTGGGGTACCGCAAACTCGCACGCGTGCCGTACTCGTCGCCCGGCGCCCAGAGCACGGGACCATCGCACCACTGAAGGCGACTCATCTCCCCTTCGACCTGCATCGTGGGAGCCGGAATGTGGATCAGGCCGAGATGTTCCCGACCACCCCTGGGATTCCTAGAGCACGGCAGCGCTGGCTTTCCATGGCCGAGGCTCTCGAAGCGGCGAGCACGCTGGAGGACTCATCCGTTGATGTTTCCCGCCTCAGTACAGGGGGCAGGATGGATTTCTTCGTCGTCTCGAACTACGGATCCGGAGGCGATCCGAAAAACAGAGGCCAGCGCCATTCTTCCGAGCCCGCCTTCACGGTCACCGGGAAGGTCTCCCGCAACAAGGTGTACAAGAGTGTGGCCGAGTACGAGGCGGGCATGTCCCAGCGGTTCACCATCCCTGAGTCAGGAGTACTCCAGACCTTCCCGCACAATTTCCCCTGGTCGGGACACGACCAGGCGCAACAGGTGGGTAATGCCGTTCCACCCCGGCTCGGCATGCACGTGCTCAGTCGAGCACTGCGCGGGAACGCGCCCTCAGACGACGAGTTGGCCGCGGCGACCACCTGGCCCAGCGTGCCCCGAACCACCACTTCCGAGCTGCGCGTGATCGGATGCGGCGATCAGAGCCAATGCCCGCCGGACTCACACAAAGTCACTCGCCTCCATCGGAAATCCGCCCCCTGACCCGCGCGTCCGAGAACAGTTCCTCGAAATGGGCGAACAGCTTCTGCACCACTTCCTCCGGAGCACGCTCCTCGTCCGGCCCCTCGGGAAGGTCGTTGCGGGGGGATGGGAGAGCAGATTCGGCCGCTGCGATCCAGTCGCGCAAGGATTCACCGTCCCGTTCGACATCCGGTGCGATGACGTCATACATCAAGGTTGCGGCAGCGGCGTTCACTGCGGGCGTCAGAGCGTTGACCTCGCGGCCGGTGCGCACAACGCCTCTCTCCAGAAGCCTGACAAGAGCAAGGGCAGTTGGACGATGGTCGACGATGTCCAGCCGAAGAGCTGAGTTGAGCATGTCCTGATTGCCACACGCCACGACTACGGGCTGATAATCGGAACCGTTACGGAAGAGCTCGGCCGCCCACCAGAGCCGGGCGAACGTCTGCTTGTGATGCGCACCCACAAACTTGTCCCGGGCCACTCGTGCGCGGGAACCGTCCGCCTTCGGTTCAGGCAGATGTCGCCAGACGACGTAGTCCGGAGCCACGCCGAGAGCCAGGTACGTCCAGAACCGCTTGTCGGCTGCTTCCCGGCGAGTCAATCGAAGGGTCTCATGCAGCCTCGGTGCCAGCCACGCATCGGCTGTCGTAGGGCGCTCGTCCCGAAACCTGATCATGGCGTCGTCGACCAGGTCTCGTATACGGCGCAGCTGAAGTCGCGCTTCGTCGCCGGGCAGAGCCTCGGCAACTTTGTTCAGCGCGATCGAAGGGACGTCCTCGCGTCCCTCGAGCAATCCTGTGGAGATGTACTCGGCGGCCTGCACATCGGAGATGAGAGCAAGCCGTTCTGGCAGGTGTTCGGGGCGAGAAGTCACGCGTGGGTCTCCTGGTCGAATCGTTCGATGTCCCGAACGGCACCAGCCAATACTTTTGGAATCTCGGCGCGCCTGGCAGCGGCGTACTGGATACGCGGTTGCAGATTCATCCAACTCCCTTCGCCGGCACGTCGCATGTGCACCTCACGGAGGGCATCCTCCGCTGAGCGACCGGGAACAACATCCGGGAGCATCTCGCGAAGCACCGCGCCTCGCCAATCAGGTGGGAAAAGCGGTGTCCCGTCGTCCTCAATCTCCAAGTCGCCGACAGCAGTGTGGAAAACGGCGGTCCACACATCGGCGCACATTTGAGCCAAGAGCATCTCCCCCACGATGCTCTCCACCTTCGACGCCTGGCTCTCCACCAAGGCCACGAGGCCCTCAAAATCCGAGTTCAGACGGACTGCGGGCATCCGTCCGGCAGTGTCCACGATCCAGGGCGCGTCGCGAAAGCTCCGCAACCATTCGGCGCCACGGGCAAAACTGACCGCGCTGACATCGAGTTCGCGATCTCTGAGCGGGGTGTCGGCTGTCACGTCGATCATCCACTCCTGATCGGTGGAGGCGATGATCCGCCCCTCCACCTCCCCGGCTGTGGCGACCACATGCACAGTGAGGGACGCACGGTCCGAGTGGTAGTCCCGGTCGAGCTCGATCTCCCCGCTCCAGTCCCTACCGCTGTCCGTATTGCGGTCCAAGCGGGCGACAGTGCGCGCATTCGTGGCCCCCTCGGTCAGAACGGCCACAACCGCAACGTCGGACCAGTACCCCTTCGCCTCTACCTCACCCATCGGTACATTCGCGGTCAGGGCGATCCGAGCTGTCTGCCAGTCAGCGCGCTCCGCCCTGCCCAGTGCAACGACCTGCTCGACGACCGAATATGCCCTCGAGTCCAGCTGCTCGCGGCTGTCGGCGGGGCCACGCAGGCACACAGCCGTGACACGCATCGTCACCGCGCCAGTCAGTCGAGGGTACGGGTAGGCCTTCATGCGATGCCGCCCTTGCTCTCTTGCAGTTCGACAACGAGGCCGGTCAGCGCAGCGTGCACCGGATGTGTGGACACGTCGGTGACACCTTGGAAAACGGCCCGGCGGGTGCCTGGTGGGAAAAGCAGCACTCCGTCATACACTTCACAGTTCCTGACGGCGACGAGCTCGGCCCATTTGACCACGGGCCGAGGTCCAGAGCGCACCTCCAGTTTGGCGACAGGATTCATAAACCAGGCTTCACTCGTGGGTGACACCTTGACTTCGGCAGTGATCTGCCAAGCGCCGGAGGGGACGATCACGGCCTGCAAGTCGTCTAGTTTCGGAAACGTCACCGCGCCCCTGACCTTACTGGGAGGTTTTCCTGAGATCCTGAGCCGCTTGCTCAGCCTGCTCCTCCCGCCGGGCTTCTTCTGCTTAGGGGCCGCCACAATTTCGTGCACTGCCCTATTGGTTTCCGAGGTCAACCCTGCGATCCGTCGATGGGCTGAGGGCGAGTAGCGCAGCCTCAGTTCCTCGGTTTGACCCCACTTGTTATGCTCTGGCGGCTCGGAGGAACGAAGGAAATCCTCGGCCTCGGCTGCAAACGGCGCGTCGTCCCCTGCTGCTCGACCCACAAGTAGGACTGCCTGAAACGGATTGGTCCCGACCGGAAGGCCGGGCACCCAGCTTGTCTTGACCGTCATACGGTTTCCACGCATCGCGGTAACCCGGTTGATTTTGCCATCAGCGTCTGTGGCCTCAGTCACAAGGAGTACTGCCCGATGCTCTCCGCCGGTACCAGGGAGGCCATTTCGCTCGGGAACCTTAAAGGGCACTGTGGTGAGGGCCACCTGCCCTGCCTCAGTCAAACGATCCACCGTAGTACCGCTCAAAAAGGCGCGCAGAGCACGCGAGCGTGCGGGTTGGTGGACTTGAGGGTCGACTCGCTCCTCCTCAATGTATTCGGTGCCGTTCCGCAGCGTTCGGACCGACGCTTGCAGCAGCGGTGACTCGTCGGCTCCCGCTGTCATCGCAGCCCAGAAGTTTCGACCGAGCGCGCGAACCAGTGTCTGGTGCATGCGCTCCAGGCTGTCCTCGTCATCCACGTCGCTTTCGTGATGCTGCCCGCCCTGAGCAAGACTTGCCACGTCGTGCGCTCCGACGATCAGAAAAGATGTTCCGGGCTCGTCGCCATCGCGGCTGAGATGCAGGCTTTCGACTGTCTCCTCGTCGGCCCACCAAGACCGAACGACCTCTGCGTTGTCCGCCTCGACATCCGGCCGCCCCAACCAAGCAGGGCCGGCGAATCTACTGCCATTCACCTCTCGCCAGGGGAGATCAAGTCGTCCGATCAGGCGCCGCTGAGTATTTCCTTCGTGGGGTTCGGAGAGCGTGGAGTTCATGAGCACGAGTCCCAGGCGGCTGGTCGCCCAGAGTGTGGCCTTCCCGAGGCCGTAGGAACCGCCAGCCGCCACATCCGATTTGCGACTCTCGAGTTGGCGTCGCACCACGGCTGCGAAGCGTCCGTCCTCGTAGTCATCCCCGGTCAGCCCGTTGGCGTTGTAGTCGTCGACACGAAGAAGGACCAGTCGATCCCGCTCGCCCATCTCCCTCAGACCGGCACTAATGACGCGTCCGACTTTTTGGTCCTGCTCGGCGGCCGCCTCGTAGTGTGGGCGGAGGTCGTCCCAACGGATCGCCGAACGAAACCGGGCCAGGGCGTCACCGGTCAGCTCGTGCAAGGTGTAACAAACCCTGACCGGTTGGCTGTTGCTCCTATCACGCTCATCCAGGCTGTTCTGGGTGGCTTCACGCGCCAGAACCTCAAGATCGGCCTCGAAGGCGAAGGCCGCCGCATTGCCGAACTCCCGACCTCCATCGTCGTGTCCAGGACGGTGGTACCACACCACTGACGCCTCCGCGGGTTCGTCCAGCTGCTCCGGATCGACTGCCAGGGCCGCCTGGCCGACCTCGACTCTGCCTCCGAGAACCGCCAGCACCCTGTCCAGCAGGTCCGGCCGAGGCATGGAACGGCCGACAAGCCAAGATTCGACAAGAGCTCGCGCTACCCCCAGCTGGCTCGCCAACTCACTTTCGTCGATCCCTCCTTTTTGCATCCGCTCGGCAAGTAGCCGACCGAATTCCGTCTCCTTCGAGGTCACTTTTTCCCCTCTCCCGTCAGGACTGCTCTCTGCTCCCGGCTTACCGACACCGTCGGACATCGGTGTACCGGCCCTCTTTTCCTCCCTCCCCTGGGAACTCATGCGGTGAACGGTGCGCTCGGTGGCTTCCTTAGCCGCCTTTCGAACTGCTTTCCGGCGGCGTTCCGCGTCAGGATCATCAGGATCCAGCCCCATCTGAATCCTCAAATCTTTCAGTGCTCGCTTCTCGATTTGTCGAATTCGCTCCCGCGTCACCCCGAACTCCTTTCCGATTTCATCAAGCGTCCAGGGTGTGCCGTCGACGAATCCGTGGCGCAGTAGAAGAATTTTTCGAGTTCTTTCCGTGAAGGCGCATGAATCGAAAATCTGAAACAATTCCTGACGCTCGAATTCGCGCCACAACGACTGCTCCGGGCCCGGAACGGCCTGAAATTTATCGACAGCTATTTCGCCGAGAGTCGCGCCCTCACCGAGGGGCTGCTCGAGCGAGAGGACCGTCCGATACCGCAGCGTCAAACACTCCATCACTTTCTCAGGGCTGAGCTGAGAAGCCAACGCAAGGTCATCCACGCTGGGGATTTTCCCCTGGCCGAGAAATTCTCGCTCTTTCTTCCGAACCTTCTCCACATTAATCCACACATGAACCGGAAGGCGAATGAGGGATCCCTCATTGGCCACGGCTCGAGTGATGCGCTGCCGAATCCACCAAGAGGCATAAGTGGAGAACTTGCAACCTAAGGAAATATCGAACTTCTCCACGGCACGAATGAGCCCGATCATGCCGTGCTGCGCCAGGTCCTCATAATTAGGAGTGCCCGATTGGTATCCCAGACCGCGCAGGATTCTGTGGACAAGACGCTGGTTATGGATGACCATCGCAGAGAAGGCCTTGTAAAGTTCACTGTCCGACGATAGCGTCGCCAGGTAACCCTCCGGCAATGATTCCGATGGATTTCTGTTTCCTCGGAGCAAGAGACTGAGCCCCACTTCCTCCTCGGCGCTCAGCAGGCGCCGATGGGGGTTCGCTCTCCTTCGGTCGGCTACGAGCAGATCCCGAGCGCTCCGGCGAGCCGCATCCATGTCATCGACTCGCACCGTCCCCCGAAGGGCCTCAAGGTCCGGGGCCTCCTCTTCAGCGTCCGGGAATTCCAGGTCATCGAAAACCTCGTCGGGGCCGGCCTCGTTGTCGACAGTCGCACCTTCTGCGCGGTTCAGCGCCTCTTCGCCATGCTCGTCCTCAGCTTCCGCTGCCGTCAAAGCTTCGAGCAGTCCCTCGAGTTCTTGCGCGTCGAGGCGTGCAGCTCTCAACACCTGCTCCAGAGCCGCGCTGCGTTCAAGCCCTTCGGCCGAAAATCGACGGACCAGACCGACGAGTAGATCTCGAGCAGCTGCATTCATCCGTGCGTTCGATGCCCTGTCCCACTCCGTGGTCATCCCGCCCCCCCCGTGCCCGCACTCCGTGTCAGTTCCCCGTAGTTCATCACTCATGGGACCACTGCTGCCAGCGAACCCTCGTCGGCGACCGTGCTCGCCCAGCGCTCACGAGTAGGTATTTTAGATCTGCATTGGCGTGACCATGGGGAGAGTTGATGCGGATCATTCCGAGCGAGGTCTCGAGCAGTACACGGAGCCGGGCCGAGCGGAGCGTCTTCGCGGCGCTCAAGGCGATTCCCGATGAGCAGAGCGTCGCACTGCACTCTGTTCATCTTCCACAGCATCGCTGGAAGCGTGTCGGCGAGATCGACTTCGTCGTCATCATGCCCGACCTCCTGCTCTTCATCGAGGTCAAGGGTGGTCATGTCCATCACCGGGACGCAGGGTGGTACTACGGGCCGCCCGGTCGCGAAACAGGCCCGAAGGAGAGTCCCTTCGCGCAGGCCAGCGGGGGTATGCACGAGTTCGAACGGGAGATCGGCGCGTTGGTCGGCGATCTGAGAAGTCATGGCGTCCCCAGCGGATACCTGGTGATCACCCCGGACGTCGACCTGCGACGCACGACCGAGTTCGAAGCCCCGCAATATCTCGGCGCCGCCGCCTACGACGGAGGGCGCGGGCTGGCACAGGGCATCGAGCGAGCCACCCGCTTCTGGCTCGCACGGAACAGATGGGCCCGCACCCCAGTCTCCGCCGCACTGCGCAAGAAGATGCTCGACGCCGTGCGCCCGGAGTTCGACCTCGTACCGAACCTGCAGTCCCGGTTGGCACACCTGGAAGTCGCCTTCGAACGGCTAACCAACGAACAGTTCGACAGGCTAGATGAGTTGGAGTCCAACCCACGCCTCATCTGGACCGGAGGGGCAGGTACCGGCAAAACCTTCCTCGCTGCTGAGGCCGCTCGCCGCAAGGCCGCCTCCGGCAGCGTTTTGTTCACCTGTGCGAGCACCACGCTGGCTACTCATATGGAACGAATCCTCTGCGAAGACGCAATCACCGTCCTGCCGTTCGACCGCCTGGATGAGGTTCGGGACCGTATGTTCGACCAACTCATCGTGGACGAGGCTCAAGATCTGATGAGTTTCGACAGCCTCAGCACTTTGGAGGAACTGGTTGTCGGCGGTTTGACCGAAGGTCGCTGGATTTTTATGTTGGATCAGAATAATCAGGTGCTGGCTCCGGATTCCTACGATCCGGAGGCCTGGGAGTACCTGCGTCCTCTTGGTTCCGTGTATGGGCCGATGAAGCGCAACTGCCGCAACACGATGCAGATCGTCAATCAGGTTCGCCTCTACACAGGCGCCGACCTGGGCGTCGCCTCTGCGGGTGAGGGCGAACCAGTCCGCTTCGCCAACGTGCATGACGTTCAGGAGGAAGCGATCGTCCTCGACGCCTATGTGGACGAGCTCGTGCGAGAGGGTGTCTCGCCACGGGACATCACGCTGTTGTCCGCATCCGGAGACTGGGAATCGAGTTCCGCCCGTTTGTCACGGCGATCCTCAAAGATAGAACGATTCGCTGATGTGGTCGGGTCCGACCGTATGAAGCACCGTCTTACCTGGTCGTCGGTCTCCGACTTCAAGGGCCACGAAAATCACATCGTCTGTTTGATTGACCTCGAACCCCACCACCTGGAAGGTCGGCTAGACGCCCTCTACGTCGCGTGGACCAGAGCTCGTTCCCAGCTTTGGGTGGCCTGCCGGCCGGACACCCGCCTGGCACTGAAGGATCTGGGCATAGCCGCACTATCACGGAAAGGCGGCCTCCGATGAACGAGTCCGATTCGCAGCTCTCCGAACACCGCGACGACTTCGTGGCGTACCTCCGCCGGGAGTTGGTTGGCCCTGCCGTAGCAGAGGACGAAGTTCTCGTCGATCCGCCTGACAGGCGCTATCTGATGGGTACGTTGTATCCGCGGGGAGCCTCCCTGCTGGAGCACTCGCAGGAGGACGGCGAGCAGGCTTTCCACGAGACAGAGGCGGGAAATGGGGAGGAGGACAACTTTGCCGACGATCCGGTGGCTGAGGCAAACGCATGGCTCCCCTCATCGCTCGGCTTCTCCTTCTTTACCAACGCCACCGCAGTCGCGGTGACATGTCGGGCATCTCGCTATCTGACGTCACGTGAGGGCGGACGTCGGAGTTGGCAAAGGCAACCGCGGCTATCCACAACGAAGACCGTCCCGGTTGATCAAGCAAGCCCCATCGATGTTCTGGAGGGCCACGGTCGCCTCCATGTCCGGTGGCGTCGTTTCGGCGCAGGCCATCTGATCACATGCGTGCTGGCGAACGCGCACAACGAAGAAGAGAGCACGCACAAGGACCGCGACCTCATGCTCTTCCAAGCCGAACTGGAGGCGAAGACAATCGGAGGAGCGATCCTCGAGTATCCGAGCACTCGCCTCAACAGCCGCGACGAAGAGGAACAGGAGCTGCGCGTCCAGTACCAGCACATCGTGAACAGGGCCGTGGGGCATGGCTGTGCCGTTGAGTGGGACGACGGATCCGATCAGGTTACCTCCGTGCGAGCGCAGGTCATGCCGCAGCAGGTGGTCGAGCACATCAAGCCCGACGGACCTAAGAACCTGCCTGTGCTCAACCTCGCGCACCTTTCCCAGGTCGGCCTCTCTGTGGATGAGCTCAAGTCCGAACTCAGGTCCTTCGTGTTGGGCTACCGCGAGTGGTTCGACACCCAGCGGTCGGATGCGGAGTCCTTGCGGCCATGGGCGGCTGCCCCCGCCAAACGCATCCTCGACCGCATCAAGACCGCGATCGACCGAATGACGTCTGGAGTGGAGGCTCTTACCGCATCAACTTCCGCGGGAGATAAGGCACGCGAGGCCTTCCGCCTGGCCAATCGGGCTATGGCGCTTCAGATGCTCCATAGTCGCCGAGAACTGGCAGGCAGCCGTCGCCAAAGGAAGAGCGAAGTGCTCGAGCTGTCCGAGCCCGATGGGGACTATGCGTGGCATCCGTTCCAGCTCGCCTTTTTCCTTCTGGTGGTCGAGGGTCTGATGAACCCTGAACACCCAGACCGCAAAACAGTGGATCTCATTTGGTTTCCTACTGGGGGAGGCAAGACGGAGGCCTATCTGCTCACCGCCTGTTTCGAGATCCTCTGGCGGCGCCTACGGTTCGGCGCAGCCGGGGGTGGGACAGCGGTACTGAGCCGCTACACACTGAGTCTGCTCACCACCCAACAGTTCCAGCGAACGGCCACCGCCATCTGCGCACTGGAGTACATCAGAACCGGACGTGACGGATCGCTGCCTCACGACTTGGGGCAAGAGCCCATCTCCATCGGACTCTGGGTCGGTAAGGACACAACGCCGAACAAGATCTCCGCCGCACAGGACGAACTCGGCGCCCTGAAGCAGATGAACTCACCCGATGATCGTTTTCTACTGGAACGCTGCCCCTGGTGTGGCACCGAGATTGTCCCCGAACGGCACGGGCAGGACCGTGATTTCGGAATCCGGGCCGACGGCGTCACCACCTCGTTCTTCTGTCCGAGGGACACGTGCGTCTTCCACGATCGGCTCCCGGTGTCCGTCGTGGACGAGCAGATCTACAAGAACCCACCGACTTTCGTGCTTGGCACAGTGGACAAGTTCGCACGACTGGCGTGGGAACCAGAGGCAGGAAACCTCTTCGGACGGGACGGAAGGCGTGCGCCCTCGCTGGTGATCCAGGACGAATTGCACCTGCTGGCCGGTCCATTGGGAACAACCGTCGGTCTGTACGAATCGGCCATCCTGGAGTTGTGTGCTTGGAATGGCACCTTGCCGAAGGTCGTTGCGTCGACAGCGACGATCCGACGCTCGCAGGACCAGATTCGCAGCCTCTACGGTCGCTCAGCACAGCTCTTCCCCCCGGCGGGGATCAGAGCTGGCCACTCATACTTTGCCTCTCCCGACACGGACAAACCCGGACGTCTCTACGTTGGCGTGATGGCTCAGGGACACACCGCCTCGACTTCGACTGTTCACGTGGGTGCCGCTGCGTTGCAGGCCTCGAAAGAAATTTGTGACGACGAAATTCTTCGCGACGCATATTGGACAACGGTCGCATATCACAACAGCCTGCGGGAGCTCGGACGAACGGTCACGATCGCGAGGGACGACATCCCCGCGCGTCTTGAGCATCTGACCAAGGACGACACACGTCGACGCAAGCTGCACGACGACTCAGTGGTCGAGCTCACCAGTAACATCCCACGCGCCGCCCAACCACGACTACTCGAGAGACTGGGCAAGACGTTCAAGGAACGGGGCAGCGTCTCCTTCCTCGCCACCACCAATATGCTCTCTGTGGGCGTCGACATCCCACGACTCGGCCTCATGCTCATGAACGGGCAGCCCAAGACGACATCGGAATATATCCAGGCCACCAGCCGGGTCGGCCGTCGTCACGTACCAGGGCTGATCGTTACTCTCTTCCGGTCGACCAAACCGCGCGACCGGTCCCACTACGAGTCCTTCGGCGTCTACCACCGTTCGCTCTACCGGCACGTGGAACCCACCAGCGTCACCCCGTGGTCTCTGCCCTCCCGCGAACGAGCCCTGCACGCGGTGCTCACCATCCTGGTGCGACATGGAATTGGCCTGAACTCAGAGAACAAGGCCGGAGAAATCCTCTATCACAAGGTAGAAGTCGCCCGGATTCGTGAAATTCTCGTGGATCACATTCGACGGGCCGACCCGCACGAGGCTGATGCCGCAGGTGAACAGTTGGACGCTCTGATCGAAGCCTGGGAGCAGGAAGCCGAGATCGCGCGCGGCGACGGCAGCCGGCTCTATTATCAGCCGCAAGGCCGGCTGCACACAGCACTTCTCACCGACTTTGGCAAGCAGGGCGGTTTGTGGGAGACGCCACAATCGATGCGCAACGTCGACCGTGAGTGCCTAGTGGCCGTGAAAGGAGCGTAAGAGCAGTGAAGGATGTTCGTCGCAAAGTCCGCAGGGCGCAGACGATTGTTCCGTTCGGTGTCGGTGGAATCATCGACCTCAGAGGTGAATCCTTCGTAGCCGCCGACATTCGGAGCTGGGCAGCGGCAGGTGAGCGAGTCGAATCGCCGCGACTCGCGAAGAAGTTGAGCGTTTCAGGCTTCCGATCAGCTCCAGTCATTCCGAGCGGAAAGGCCGCCTACACAACCCGCGTCGGGCCATCGTACGTGCGTTTTCCCAAGTGGCTATTTTGTCCCCAATGCAGGGAGATGCAGCTCTGGCGCCCGGATCGTGAGACACGGGACAAGCAGCCGGCCTGCGACCGATGCACAGGTAAGGCGCAACTGGCCCCGATGCGTTTCATCCAGGTGTGCAGGGCCGGTCACATGTCCGACATCGACTGGCGCCGATGGGCTCACTCCAGGAGTGAGGGACATGCTCAACGTCAATGCCAGGTTCGCCGGCTTCGGTTCGTCGCCACTCCCGACTCCTCCGGCCTGGAAGCTCTGCGCGTCACCTGCGCTGTGTGCCAAGCCGGACGCAGTTTGGCAGGCATCAGCCAAAAGAACATCCTCAAGCAAACAGGGCTGGCATGCCCCGGGAGTCATCCTTGGCAGTCCGAAACAGATGAGTCGGAATCTTGTGAGGAGACAGCGCAGGCTGTGCAGCGCGGCGCCTCCAACGTGTACTTCCCGATCACTCACTCGGCCATTGATATTCCCGCACCCGCAGGAATGTCCGACGATGACGAGCTGGCCCAGAAGATTGTCAATCACCATCTGTGGCCAGACTTCATCAGTGCGGTCGGCGGGCCTCTGTCGGATGCTTACAGAGACGTCATCGCCGACCAGTGCGAGGTGCAGAAGGAGTTCGTCGACAATGTGCGCCGCAACGCCGACGAATCAGCCTCGCTGCTTTCAGCGGCTGATGCGGACGACGACCTCAGCATCGCCGAGTGGGCAGCCTTCTCCCTTCCAGAATCCGTGGTCGACTCGAAGACCTTTTCCGTTCGCCGGACACACCTCGGGATCGACTTCGGAGCCCCTGAATCCATGCAGGAGCTGGCTGTGAACATCTGTGCCGTCGTGGTCGCGGACCGGGTGCGTGAAGTACGTGCACTCGAAGGGTTCTCGCGCTACGAACCGAGCTCCGGCGACGATGAAGACGGCGAGGGAGGACGCGTTGTATCAGTCAACACCCAGACGCGCGCCCAATGGCTGCCCGCCGTAGAAACATACGGCGAAGGAATCTTCATCGCTATCGATGAGGAACGCGTGAGCGCCTGGGAGATGCTCCCGTCGGTTCGTGACTGGACACGGCGGATCGAGCGCAACCTGGATGCGTCCTTCAAGGCTGACCGGCTCAGAGAGAAGTCGGGCCCACACCTCCTCCCTCGGTTCGTGATGCTGCACACCCTGGCTCATCACTTCATTCGACAGCTCTCATACGACAGCGGTTACAACGCGGCCTCGCTACGGGAACGCGTCTACGCCCGAAGTCACGTCCCCGGCAGCGAACTCCCGCCTCAGGCAGGCGTGTTCATCTACACAGCTGCCGGGGACGCGGAAGGGACTCTGGGTGGACTGGTCCGCCAGGGGCAGCCGCCCAATCTCTCCGAAACCTTGATCCGACTGCTGGAATCAGCGCAGTGGTGCTCCCAGGACCCTCTGTGTGCCGACTCAACCGGAAGGTCTCTGGCCAACCTCAACCGTGCTGCCTGTCATGCATGCACTCTCCTGCCGGAGACATGCTGCGAGATCGACAATTCTCTTCTGGACAGAACGCTTTTGATCGGTGACGGCGATATCCCGGGGTTTTTCAGGGGAGTGGTACAGGCAGCACTCGAGGAATCGGCCGGAGCGGTCGATCTAGCATGAAGCCCCCCTCGCTCCTAAGCCTCGGAACCGAGCAACGAGCGGTCCTCGACCTTCCGTTCCACGGAAATCACCTCATCACGGGCGCTCCTGGTACCGGAAAAACTGTGATGGCCATTTATCGCGCCTGGGCTCTAGCGACCGCAGGGCGCGATGTAATCCTCTTCACGCGCTCCAATCTGCTGCACCAGTACCTGGCGCAAATAGCACCGGCCCTCACAGAAGCTGTCAATGTCACCACATATCACCGATGGATCCAGGATTTTTGGCGCCGCCGCTTCGAGACCGATATTCCACAAACCGACGAAGATGGCTGGAATTACGACTGGATCGATATGCAGCGTGCCTGCATTCTGAACAGGGTAACCTCGACGGCTCACTTGGTGATCGACGAGGGGCAATATCTTCCTGTAGCCTTCTATCAACTGTGCCGAATTATCGGCGTCGGCGTGACCGTGTGCGCTGATGAAAACCAGAGGATCGAAGACGACCAGAGCACCTTGTCCGAGATACGCCGAGCCCTAGCCATTCACGCCGGTCCAATCGTCTTGAGCGGGAATCGACGGAATAGTCGAGAGATCGCGATGCTGGCATCAGAGTTCCGCGAACAGGCCCGCGGCGATCTCGCCCTGCCGAGTCGCACCGGACGTACACCCACTGTCTTGAAAGTGCCCTCAACCGAGCACGTCGTGACAGGAGTGCAACGATACTTCTTCGCGCATCCTGAGCGGAGTATCGGAATCATCTGCAGGTCCACTCATTTGCTACGAAAAATTCAGACCGACCTCACACGCATCGGACTCGCGAAGTATACCCAAGCGTATGCGCACGATGACCAATACAGGAACGCCATCGACTTCTCTACACGACCCATTCGGGTTCTGAGTACAGCCAGCATGAAGGGTTTGGAGTTCGACAGCGTCTTCGTACCGGATTTGGACGCATACACGGAGGATCCGACCAGCGTGGATGCGCGCCTCGGTTTTATGATTCTTTGCACACGCGCTCGAGAAGATCTTTACTTCGCTTACCGTGGGCATCGAGAGCCCGGCATCTTGTCGACTATTCCTAATCATTTGCTTAACCGCACCATCGCATAATCTCAGCCCGCTCAGCAATTCTCTGGCACCTGATCGCATTATCCGCCCGAAGGTGGCGAACGACGCAGATGACACCTTCCATTGCCCAGAATTCTGAGCACAGGTGCCACTTTTCATCGCGGCTACCGGCGAGGTGACCTTAAGGCGCACCGTACCAGTTAGAAGGGTCTTCGAATTACTAACTCGGGTGGCGGAAGAGGATCCCTGCAGTGAGCGATTGAATGCCACATCGGGCAACTGTCTCAATTGTCGCAGAAAAGGAAACTCAACGGTCCGCTTCGGACATCCCGAAAAATCCGAGCGCATCACAGGGATACGGACGGAGCATTGGGAGACCGCTGGGGTGCATCGGTCACCGTGGGGGATGGCACCCACAGCCTCAAAGCGCCTCTGCGTCCGATCCAATACCTCGTCCACATCGAGGCCGTGAGCCCGAAGCCAGTGCACGGGCATCTGGGTCACGGATCGCCACCCGGAGCCGGGTGCTGCGCATGCAAACAGCGAGGGGTCGGAGCATCAGCGCCGACGAAGTGGATCACGCTGGAGACTAGTTCGGTTGAAGCAGGTCGCGCAGGCCCGGTGAGCGGTGTGATCACAGGCGTACCGCACCGGTCGAGATCGACCTCGGTGGGTGGGCTGGATCAGCGGCGACCGCGAAGCCTGCCCAGCAGCCCCTTCGCCTGGGCCTGGCGGCGGGGGTCGGAGGCGGCTCGGCGGGCCTGTCCGGCTGCGCGGCGGCCGTGGGGGCTCTTTGCGAACTACTTGATTCGTTCCATCATGCGCGGCATGTGGATCCCTCCCGCGGTATCGGTGGCTGCGCTTGCTTCGCTCGTCTACCCCTTACGGAACGACTCAGCCCTGGGAGGCCGTCCCGCCGTCACTCCGGCTGAGTTCTCCGCGCCGCCGGCAATGTCAGTGCCATGTGGTGGGGTGGCTGTGCTGTGGGCCGAGGCTGGCACGTTGGTCTCCCTCCGGATCGTTGGGGGGCAATTTCTGACCTAGGGGCTTTCCACCGTGGCTCAGGAAGGCTGTGATGGACTTCTCCTTACTGACTCCGGTGTAACGAACAGGAGCATTCGGAATGCGTTGGTCAATCTTCTAGGCAAGGCGATCGCCGAGTCCGACGCCCTGTGCATCCCTACCGCTGGCTACGGCGCTCCCGACGCCGACCCGGGCGAGCCCTGGCGATTCATCAGAGGACAGTCGCTCCCTCCCCATGACCGCGCTGGAATGGAGGTAGTTGGGCGTGCCGCATCGGAGGGCCGGTCTACGCGATGGACGACCAGACCGCCGACTGCCCGTCGAAGTGGTCTCAGAGGACCACTGGAAACTGTTCAACCGGACTTCGGCTCTATAAGGAAGTCCTAGGCCCCAAAGGACTCCCCGGCATGCCCACGCTGCGCCGTATCGACGTCCGCACCACCCAGCACTGCGAGACCACCACCCTCGGTGTGCTGCTCCGCCATCAAGGGATCGATCTCTCCGAGCCCATGCTCTTCGGGCTCGGGCGCGGGCTGTCCTTCGTGTACTGGGACAGCAGGAGCATGGACTTTCCCTTTCTCGGCGGACGGGTGAAGCCGTTCGAGCTGACGCGGAATCTGGCCGAGACGCTCGGGCTGGAGTTGTCGGTGCGGGAAACGGCCTCGCCGCGCAAGGCGTGGGCCGATGTGGTGGAGATGGTCGGGCGCGGTCGGCCGGTCGGGTTGCAGCTCGACAGTTTTCATCTGGAGTACTTCACGGCGAAGGTGCACTTCGGGGGCCATGTCGTCGCCCTGTACGGCTATGACGAGCGCATCGCCCATCTCGTCGACACCGAGCAGCAGGGCGGGGCCGTGTCCACCAGTCTGGGCAGTCTCGCCGAGGCTCGGGCCGCTCGGGGGCCCATGGCCGCCAAACACCGGTCCTTCACGCTCACGGCGCCCCGAGACCTGCCCGCGCCTCGCACCTCGATCGTGGCCTCCGTCACCGCCTGCGCCCACGCCTTCCTCAACCCGCCCATCGCCAACCTGGGTCACCGGGGCATCGAGAAGGCCGGCAAGGCCGTAGGCGCATGGCTGCGGCGGAGTGACGACCCGGGGCGGGACCTGCCGCAGGCCGCCCTGCTGATGGAGAAGGCCGGTACTGGGGGTGCGCTGTTCCGCAATCTCTACCGTGACTTCCTCGCGGAGTGTGCCGAGTGCGTCGACAGTGACCACCTGCACACCGGGCACCGGCTGTACAGGTGCGCTGTTCCGCAATCTCTACCGTGACTTCCTCGCGGAGTGTGCCGAGTGCGTCGACAGTGACCACCTGCACACCGGGCACCGGCTGTACGCCGAGGCGGCCGCTCTGTGGACCGAGGTCGCCGCGCTGATCACCCGGGCCGGGGAGTCGGGGGAAGAGCAGTACCTCGTACGGGCGGGCACCACGCTCCTCGAACTGTCACTCATCGAGCGCGAGGCCATGGAGGCGCTGAGCCGCCTGGAGAGTTGAACCGGGTCCGTCCCGGTCCAGGCCGGTCACTTCACGACGCGGTACTTCGGGCGAAGTCCGGCTTGTTACTGACGAGTTACATAAGTTTTGTAAGATCCACTCCGACCAATGCCAGCCCTAACTGGGGGAAACACTCATGACCAAGCGCTTTTCCGCCCTGGCCGTCTCCGCGGCCATCGTCGGAGGCTTCTTCATCACGTCGGCGCCCGCTCAGGCCGCCACGTCGGCCGATCTGGGTCAGGTGTCGGTGAAGGCCGCCATCACCTGCGACAAGGGCCAGATGCGTCAGCAGATCGCCAACCTCAAGGCCAAGGCCGCGAAGCTGAAGCAGCTCGGGGAGACCGCGGCCGCCCGGAAGGCGCTCAGCGACGCGGCCGCCATCCAGAAGAAGCTCGACGCGTGCATCAAGGCTGAGGACGACGCGAGCAAGCCGTTCCCCGGATAAGTCTCCGGTTTCGACGTGTGGCGCCGCCCGTCCCGTTCCAGGGGTGGGCGGCGCCATTCGTCTGTCCGGTCCGCCTACTCGCTCCGCGGGACGCGGCCGCCACTCGGCGTGGGCGGCGGCTGCGGGGATACTGCCTCTCAAGCACCGATCCCGGAAGGCGACGACACCATGCTCATCCTCTTTGGCACCAAGGGCTACCTGTACCAGCTCGCGATACTCACCCTGGTGTGCGGGCGGTGCGGGAATCCGGCCGCGCACACCCTGCGCAAGCGGGTCACGAAGTTCACGCTGTTCTTCGTGCCACTGTTCCCGATCTCCACCAAGTACGCGACGCAGTGCACCTTCTGCGGTGCGGAGAGCAAGCTGAGCGCGCAGGAGGCGGAGCAGTTGCAGGCGCAGGCGGCCGCCGGTGGTGGGCAGGGCGGGCAGGTGCACGGCGGACAGGCGCCGCAGCAGCCGTACCACCAGTGAGGCCGTGAGGATTCAGGACGCCTGACCCGCGTCGGCCCGCGTCTGCGGCCGGTTCGACGCCGGTTCGGCTGCCTGCTGGTCCGCGACGGGTTTCCCGGGCGAGGGTGCGGGCTCGCCGCCGCAGCCTCCGCCGACCGGGGGTTCCGGGGTCTCGGGTGGCTCAGGGGCGACCGGGGGCTCCGAAGGTTCCGGGATCTCGGGAGGCTCCGGAGCGGGTGAGGGCTCGGAATACGTGGGCGGGGCCGGTGTCTCCTCAACAGGCGGGGGATCAACAGGAGTCGGGCTGCTCGGCTCCGGCACGGGTACGTCGTCACCGGGCGGGGGGTCGACAGGGCTGGGGCTGGGGTCCGGCACCACCGGAGCCGGCTCCACAGGGCTGGGGCTGGGATCCGGCACCTCCGGAGCGGGCTCCACAGGGCTGGGACTGGGATCCACCGGAGCCGGCTCCGCAGGACTGGGGCCGGGGCTCGGCAGCTCCGGCGCAGGCACCACACCCGTGGGGCCGGGGTCCGGGACCTCCGGCGTGGGCTCCACAGGAGCAGGACCCGTACCGGGCACCACCGGCGCAGGCTCCACAGGACCAGGACCAGGACCCGGCACCACCGGCGCAGGCTGTTCCCGCGTCCCCGAGCCGGAGTCACCCGGCTCCTCGGGCCGCGCTGTCTCCGGGCCTCCCCCACCCAGTCGCCCGCCTGACCCGTCTCCCGCTACGACCGCCCCCGCACCGCCGACCCGGCTCCGACCCCGTTGGGCCGTGACCGTCCGGGGGCCTGCCGGGGCATCCGCCGCCGGCCCTTGCGTCGGTCCCGCCGCGGACCCCGCCACCGGCCCCTGAGCCAGCGGCTCCCTCGTGGGCGAAGTGACCGTCGAGGGCGCCTCGTTGACCCCGAGGGTCAGAACGACCGCGATGGCCGCGGCCGCCGCCGTACCGGAGGCGAGGGCGGCCTTGCCCTTCGGGGCCGCCGCACGGACCGTACGGAGAAGACCCGGCCCGCCCGCCGAAACACCTCCCGCGGAACCTGCGGAACCCGCAGAACCCGCAGAACCCACGGCCGCCCCCGCGCCCCCTGTCGCAGCCCCCGCCGTCAGCGACGCCAGGAACTTCCCCGTGGCCCCGCCACCCACCGCGAGGACCAGCAGCGCGGGTCCGGCGAGGGCGGGCAACCGATTGTTCGCGCGGACCAGCACGGCGAGCCGCCCCCGGCACTCGTCGCAGACGTCGACGTGGGCGAGGAGGCGCTCCGACTGACGTGCGGTAGCCGTGCCCCGCACATAGGCCGGCATGCGGACCCAGTGGACCTCGCACGCGGGATCCTCGGGTGCCTCGGTCTGCGAGCGCAGGAACGCCTGGCGCATGCCTTCGCGGGCGCGGTGCAGCAGTACGGCCGTCGCGCCCTGCTTGGCGCCGATCTGCCGGCCGACGGACTCCAGCGGCTGCCCTTCGGCGTCGGCGAGCCACAGGGCCCGCACCCAGCGTTCGGGGAGTTCACCGAGGACGCGGACCAACAGGTCGGTGGCGGAGACCTGTTCGGCGGGGTCCTCCACCTGTCCGGCGGACGCCTGCTCGGGGATCTGCGGATCGCGCGGGGTCTCGTGCGTGGCGCTCGCGACGGAGGAGGCGAGGTGCCGCACGGTCGTCATGAGGTACGCCGGGACGTTGTCGATCTCGTGCCCGGCGGACAGCCGGCGCCACACGCGGAAGTGCGCCTCGGCGACGAGGTCCTCGGCTGCCCAGGAGTTGCGGGTGAGCGAGCGGGCGTAGGCGACGAGCCGCGGCTGTTCCTGCTCGTAGATCCGCACGTACGCGGCGGTCGCGGAAGGGGACGCCTGGGCGGGGACTCTGGCGGGTTGGTCGGTCATGCAGGAACGCTCCAGTTCCCGGCAATGGGGGGCGCGGACGGGTTTGTCAGCGTAGATGACAAAATTTTCAAGCATTCAGTTCCGGCCGTGATTCAGATCACAAGGAAGCCTCCGGTCTCGGCGTAATGAACCGGCACACCTGCGACTCGACAGGGCAACCGACTCACAACCGACATCGAGCAGGACCGGAGACCTCCCCATGCGCCTCACCACGCTCCGACAGACCGTCCGCGCCCGTCTGCTCAGCTCCGAGCACCCGGAACTCCCGATCCGCCCCACGCTGCGCTACAGCACCGCCGAACCCTTCGCGGTGCACATCGACTTCCCCGCGCACGTCTCGGCCGACGGCCAGGGCGTGACCTGGATGTTCGGGCGGACCCTCCTGGAGGAGGGGCTCGAAACACCGGCCGGGGAGGGGGACGTACGGATACGGCCGTGCGGCTGGGCGAGAACGGTCATCGAGTTCCACTCCCCGCTGGGCCTCGCCGTGATCCGCTTCAGCACGACCACGCTCCGCCGCTTCCTGCTGCGTTCCTACGACGTCGTCGCGCCCGGCACCGAGAACCTGGACCCGCATCTCGACCAGGGGCTGGCGGCGCTGCTCGACGAGGTGTGACGGGGGGCGAGGGTCGTGGCGGGACGAATTCCGTTGGGAACAGGCCCGGTTGGGGGCTACGGTGCGGAACCGCCCGGCAGGTGTTCCCGAAACCCCCGGCCACCGCAACGGAGATCACCCGATGGACTCTGAACGTCCCCTTTCCTACGACACGTTGGTCGCTCTCGCCGAGGCCGAACCCTCCGTCGTAGGGCTGGTCCTCAAGGGGTCGCGGGCCCACGACGGGATGGCGACCGAGCACTCCGACCACGACCTGTACGTGGTGGTCGCCGACGGGGCGACGACGGAGCTCTCCCGGCTCCAGGGGCATCGTTCGCCCACACTCGACGTCATCGTCCTGCCGCTCGCCGGGTTCCGGGCCGCCGGCATGCCCGGCTTCGAGCGCTACGCCCTCGCCCGGGCCCACGTGGTCCTCGACCGTCTCGACGGAGGCACCGGCATCGCCCGGCTGCTGGCCGAGAAGGGGCGGCTCGACGCCGACGAGGCGTTCCGGGAAGCCGGGGACCTGCTCGACGCCTACGCCAACTCCCTCTACCGGTCACTGAAGAACGACCGCGACGGTCAGCACCTGGCCGCCCGCCTCGACGCGGCGGACAGCGTCCGGTTCCTGCTGGAGCTGCTGTTCACCCTCGATCGGCGCCCGAGGCCCTACAACAAGTATCTGGAGTGGGAACTGACCCGGTACCCGCTGCCCGGTTGGGACACGGGAGCGCTGCTGGAGGCGGTCGGGCGGATCTCCTCGACCGGTGACGTGGCCGTCCAGCGAAGTGTCTTCGCGCGCGTTGAGGCGTACGCCCGGCGGGCAGGGCTCGGGGAGGTGCTGGACGCGTGGGGTGAGGATCTGAGACTCATGCGGGGTGGGGCCGGCCTCGTTCCGACGGGTTCGGACGATCGGACGGGGGCCGACGCGTGATCCTCTTGGTTCCGCTGCTCATGCTGGTATTCGCGGGGGCCGCCTGCGCGCTCCTCGGCTACGGAGGTGGCCGCGTCGCCGACTGGTTCGTCCGCCGTGCGCAACTCCCCGCAGCTCTCCTCGGATTCGCCGCGCTGGCGGGAGCGGTGGCGGCCGCCTTGTACGCGTGGGGACTGCTGCACGTGGGCGGGGCGATCCTGGAGGCCGAGGACGGCGGGGCGGATTCGTCGCCGATCGTGCCGTGCCGTGCCGACGCACGCGCCGCCCGGGTCGTCGACTACTCGGCGAGCTTCCTGCCCCTCGACTTCGTCTGCGAGACCGACGACGGCGACAGCTACCGGGCCGGGGAGGTTCCCGGGTACGTCTCCCCCGCCGCCGTCGGTTTCGCGCTTGCCGCGGCCGGGCTTGCCGTGGCCTCCGGGTACGTGTCGGAGATGCGGCTGCGGGCCGCGGCACGCGCGGGCGGGGGTGTCAGGCCGTGAGGACCAGTTCCGCCTTGCCGAACAACAGGGCGTAGCCGGACGGCAGTTGGGCGAGGACGCGGTCCACCGGTTCGTCGCCCACCAGCCCAGGCAGCACGCTCAGCACCGAGCTGACGTGCCAGCGGGCCGTCGCCGGGGTCGCGCCCTCGATGCGGGCGGCCACCGCGTCCACGAACTCCGCCGCGGACAGGGGCCTGTTGAGGGGGATGCGGGAGGCGATGACCCGGGCCGCCTCCTCGGGCAGGGCGCGGGCGAGGCCGACGCGTTCCTCGCCGGTGACATGGTCGCCCAGAGCGGACAGGACGACGTGCGTGACGTGTTCGGCCTCCGCTCTCGTCGCGTACTGTCCGGCCTCCCGCACCGCCTCGACGAGGGCGGTCCAGCTGGGTCGGTTCGCGCTCATGTACAGCTCTCCTGGGGGTCGTTGCACCGGGCACCCCACGGCGGTACAGACCGTCCGTACCGGCCCGTACCGGTCCGCGGGGCGCCCGGTCCTCGGTCGCGTGGGGTGGTCAGCCGCTGATCTGCCGGGGGCCGCTGCCGCCGCCGCTGATCTGGATACGGCGGGGCTTGGCCTGTTCGGCGACGGGGATCCGCAAGGTCAGCACTCCGGCGTCGTACGAGGCGTCGATGCGCTCGGTGTCGAGGGTGTCGCCGAGGAAGAGCTGACGGGTGAACGTGCCCGTGGGCCGTTCGGCGACGATCATCTCCGCGCCCTCGGGGGCGGGGCCGCGGCGTTCGGCCCGGACGTTCAGGACGTTGCGCTCCACGTCCAGCTCGATCGTCTCGGGGTCGATGCCGGGGAGGTCGAAGTGGACGACGAAGTCGTCCCCCGACCGGTATGCGTCCATCGCCATCGCGCTGGGGCGGGCGGTCGAGCCGAACACCTGCTGCGCGAGTCGGTCGAACTCACGGAAGGGGTCGGTGCGCATGAGCATCACAGTCCATCTCCTTTCCACCGATTCCCGGTGCGATGCCCTACGCCTTCTTATATAGCTCGGAGCGAGGAAACTTGACAAGCCCTGACTCAGGTTCGGGGGATGTTCCTGGTCCGGGGCTAGCCTCGACGGGACGTCGACCTAGGAGGCAGACATGGTGAAGGTTCCCAGTGCGGTGGTCGCGGCGGGCGGGCTCGTCGGCGGGTATGGCGTTGCGCGGTGGACGAAGAAGCGGCCGCTGGGCGGGGCGGTGCTGGCCGTCGCCGGGGCGGCGGCGGCACGGCAGTGGCGGGAGCGGGCGGGCGGACGTGCCGCTGGTGCGCTGACAGCCGCGTATGTCGTCGCCTTCGCCGGGTCCCATCCACTGGCCAAGAAGGGCGGTGCGTGGCCTGCGGTGTTTGGTGTGGCGGGGGCGGTGGGACTGGCTTCGTGGGCGGTGGCGGATCGGCGGGGGTGAGCGCCTGAGGGGGTGCCGGGTTCGGTTGTTGGGCGGCTTGAGGTGCGTCGTGGCTGGTCGCGCAGTTCCCCGCGCCCCCGCTGCGCTGGGCTTGGGCCGGGCGCCTAGGGGTGTGCCGGGTTCGCTTGTCGGGCGGCTCAAGGTCCGTCGTGGCTTGTCGCGCAGTTCCCCGCGCCCCTAGGGAGTTGCAGTCTGCCTGCGCCATGACGGGACCGTCAGCCGTCCGCGCCTGCGCGCCCGCCCCCACCGGACGGTTGGCCGCGTACGGCGTGAAGGGGACGGGGTGGGGGGTGTCCGCCCGCAGCGGCCGGCGTCCGGAACCGGGCCCTGGGAAAGAGACCGAGGCGCCGGACCGAGGACGGATACCCCCCACCCCGGCACCGACCCACCCACCGGACCGCATGCGCTACGCACGCCCCCCACCGGACAGGAACGGGCCGCCGCAGGCCCCCAGGGGCGCGGGGAACTGCGCAAAACGCCCGCCCCCACCCAGCCGCAGACGACCAACAACTCACTCCACCGCAGTCAACGGCTTCGCCACATCCTCCAGCGACCGCCTCTCCGCCCGCACAGCCAAGAACGCCGCCACCAACCCCGCCGCACACATCAGCCCCGCCCCGATCTGGAACGCCAGCACCGTGTCCCCGACCTTCCCCGTACTCGTCAGGTCCGCGAACAGCAGCGGCCCGCTGATACCGCCCGCCGCCGTGCCCAGCGCGTAGAAGAACGCGATCGACATCGCCCGCGTCTCCATCGGGAACACCTCGGACACCGTGAGGTAGGCACTCGACGCCCCCGCCGACGCGAAGAACAGCACCGCGCACCAGCACGCCGTCATGGACGTCGCACTCAACGACCCGCGGTCGAACAGCCACGCCGTCCCGAACAGCAGCACCCCGGACAGCAGATACGTCGACGAGATCATCACCCGCCGCCCCACCGTGTCGAACAGCTTCCCCAACAGCAGCGGCCCGAAGAAGTTGCCGACCGCGATGACCGCGAAGTAGTACCCCGTGTCCCCGGTCGGCACATCGAAGAACGTCGTGAGGATCGCACCGAACCCGAACGTGATCGCGTTGTAGAGGAACGCCTGCCCGATGAACAGCGAGAACCCCAGCACCGCCCGCCGCCGGTAGTCGGAGAACACCGTCCGCGCGATCTCCACGAACGTCACGCTCCGCCGCTGGTGGATCGTGATCTCACCCTCGGCCCGCGGCAGGGCACTCCCCCGTTCCTCCTCCACCCGCGACTCGATCGACGTCACGATCCGCTCGGCCTCCTCGTCCCGCCCGTGGATCAGCAGCCACCGCGGACTCTCCGGCACATGCCGCCGTACGAGAAGGATCACCAGGGCCAGCACGGCACCCAGCGCGAACGTCAGCCGCCAGCCCACGTTCGCCGCGAAGAAGTCCGTGTTCAGCGCGAAGATCGACAGCAGCGAGCCACCAACGGCCCCGAGCCAGAAGCTTCCGTTGATCATGAGGTCGACCCGGCCCCGGTACTTCGCCGGGATCAGCTCGTCGATCGCGGAGTTGATCGCCGCGTACTCGCCGCCGATGCCGAACCCGGTGAGGAAGCGGAACAGGAAGAACCACCAGGCGTCGAAGGAGATCGACGTCAGCGCGGTGGCCGCCAGGTACACGGCCAGCGTGATCATGAACAGCTTCTTGCGGCCCCATTTGTCGGTCAGCCGCCCCCAGAACAGCGCCCCCACGCAGGCGCCCGCCACGTACAGGGCCGCCGCGACGCCGGTGACCTGCCCGGAGGAGATCGACAGTCCGCTTCCCGGCTCCGACAACCGGCTCGCGATGTTGCCGACGACCGTGACCTCCAGGCCGTCGAGGATCCATACGGTGCCGAGTCCGATGACGATGGTCCAGTGCCAGCGGGACCAGGGCAGCCGGTCGAGTCTGGCGGGGATGTCGGTCGTCACGGTGCGGCCGGTGTCGGCTTGGGCGGTGGTCACGGAAGGGCTCCCTCCTCAGCGAGCGAACCCCTCCCGGGTGCCCCGGCCCCCGATTCCTAGGCCGACCACCTCACACCCCCGAGACACCCTTGCCCAGAGCGCCACCGAGCCCCCTTCACGCCCCGAACACCCGAGTCACCGTATAGATCAGCAACCCCACCAACGACCCCACCACCGTGCCGTTGATCCGGATGAACTGCAGGTCGCGCCCGATGTTCGCCTCGATCTTCCGGGTCGTGTGCTCCGCGTCCCACCCGGCGACCGTGTCCGTGATCAGGGAGGTGATCTCCCGCCGGTAGGTGGTGACCACGTACACCGCGGCCCCCTCCACCCACCGGTCGACCTTCGCCTGCACCTTGGGATCGACGGCCATCCGCGCCCCCAGCGACAGCAGGGACGCCCGCACCCGCAGCCGCAGCTCGCTGCGCTCGTCCTCGGCGGCGGCGACGATCATCGACCGTACGGCGGTCCACGCGGACGCGATCAGGTCCTGGACCTCGCCGCGCCCCAGCACCTCGCCCTTGAGCCGCTCGACCCGCGCGCGGGTGTCGGTGTCGGACTGGAGGTCGGAGGCGAAGTCGGTCAGGAACCGGTCCAGGGCCCCGCGGGCCGGATGGGACGGCATGTCCCGCATCTCGGTCACGAACCGCAGCAGCTCCTTGTAGACCCGCTCGCCGACCTTCTTGTCGACGAACCGCGGGGTCCAGCCGGGCGCGCCGCCCTGTACGGCGTGCATGACCTGCGCGTCGTGCAGCACGAGCCAGTCGTGGGCCCGGGCCACGACCAGGTCGACGACCCGCCGGTGCCCGCCGTCGGCGACGACCTTCTCCAGCATCTTCCCGATGCCGGGCGCGATCTCCTGGGCGTCGGCCCGCCGGGTGATCGCCTCCCCGACCACGGCCTGGACGTCGGAGTCCCGCAGGACGGTCAGCGCGCCCCTGAGGGCCGCCGACAGCTCCGCGGTGACCCGGTCGGCGTGCTCGGGATCGGCCAGCCAGGTCCCCAGCCGGCTGCCGATGCCCACGGCCCGCAACCGCTGCCGTACGACGTCCTCGGAGAGGAAGTTCTCGCCGACGAACTCTCCCAGCGACACCCCCAGCTGGTCCTTCTTGGTGGGGATGATCGCGGTGTGCGGGATGGGCAGGCCGAGCGGGTGGCGGAACAGGGCGGTGACGGCGAACCAGTCGGCCATCGCGCCGACCATGCCCGCTTCGGCGGCCGCGGCGACGTAACCGGCCCACGGACCGGCCCCGGAGCTGTCCGCCCACTTCGCCAGCGCGTACACCAGGGCCACGAACAGCAGCAGCCCGAGCGCGGTGAGCTTCATCCGGCGCACTCCGCGCTGCTTCTCCTCGTCCGCGGCGCTGAAGGTGTTCATCGCGCGTACGGCGGAAACAGGGCCGGCACCGTTCACAGCCCCAGCCCCAGCCCCAGCCCCGGCCGCCGGGGCGGACCGCTCCCCGCCAGCTGGTCCTTTTTGCTCAGGTTCCGTACGTTCCATCCGCTCCACCCGTTCGGTGATCCCTCACACATTGTCCCTTCCTGACCGACTCCTGGAACGGAACAAGAGTTCCCCGCGTCTGTCCGGACGGGGGAACCGGAGGGGGTCTCGTCTTTTGTCCTCAGCGTTATGCCTCATCATGAACTCATCAGATCGGAGCCCCGGGCTCCCATCTCCTGAGGAGAACAGCACCACATGACACGGCGTCATGGTTACGCCCTGCTCGCCGCGATCACCGCAGTGATCGTGGCCCTGTCCATCGCCATCTACGTCGGAGTGGCGGCCGACGCCGGCACCAGGGACCGGACCGCACTGTCCGGTTCCGGGCCCTCGCGCCCCGCCGCCGCGCCCGCCGCCGCCGGCACCTGGGTCGGCACCTGGGCGGCCTCCCCCGTCGGCGCCGAACCCGGCACCGCGACCGAGGGCCTGGCGGGCCGCTCCGTCCGCAACGTCGTGCACACCAGTGTCGGCGGTACGAGTGCCCGCATCACGCTGTCCAATCTCTACGGCCGGACAGCGCTGACCCTCACCCACGCGTCCATCGCCCTCGCCGCCGGTCACAAGACCGCCGCGGCGAACGCGGGCACCCTGCGACGGCTGACGTTCGCCGGCAGCACCACGGTCGTCATCCCGGCCGGCGGACAGGTGCTCAGCGACGCCGTCCCGCTCGCCGTCCCGGCGGGCGCCGACGTCCTGGTCACCACCTACTCCCCCACCCTGTCCGGACCGGTCACCTACCACCCGTGGGCCCGGCAGACGTCGTACTCCGGAGAGGGCGACCTGACGGGGGACACGACCGGCACGGCGTTCACCGAACGGGTCGACCGCTGGCGCTACCTGACCGCGCTGGACGTCCTCAGCCGTGAGGCGGACGGCACGGTGGTCACCTTCGGGGACTCCCTCACCGACGGCAAGGACTCCACGGCCGACGCGAACAACCGCTGGCCGGACTATCTGAACCGGCGCCTGCGCGCGGCCCTCGCGGCCGGGCAGGACCTCCCCCGCTACAGCGTCGTCAACGAGGGGATCGGCGGCAACCGGGTCCTCGTGGACGCCCGCCCGCCGGAGAACCAGGCCGGTATCCACCGCTTCCGGCGGGACGTGCTGGAGCGCCCCGGCGTCAAGGTCGTCGTCATCGACCTCGGCATCAACGACATCCTCCGCACCCCGGGGACCGTCGACGCCGACAAGCTCCTCGCCGGCCTGCGCGACCTGGTCCGCCAGGCCCACGCCCACGGCATCAGGGTCGTCGGCGGCACCCTCATGCCGTTCGGCGACCGCCACGGCTGGACCAAGGCCCGCGAGGGCGTCCGCCAGACCGTCAACGCGGAGATCAGGGCGGGGCGGGTCTACGACGCGGTGGTCGACTTCGACAAGGCGGTCAGGGACCCGTACGACCCGCGCACCCTGCGCACGATGTACGACTCGGGAGACCGGCTCCACCCCAACGACCGGGGGTACGAGCGGATGGCGGACGCGTTCGACCTGGAGTACCTGAAGGGGTCGACGGCGGCACGCTTGTGAGTGGGGGCAGGTGAGGGCTTTTCCAGGGGCGCGGGGAACTGCGCGACCAGCCCCCACCTGCTCGCACCCGACGACGAACCGCTCAGCCCCTCCCCCGCCGACGCCCCTCCCTCAGCTCGCGCCGCGCCTGTCGCCGCTCCTCCCGCAGCCGCAGGCGATCCGCCTTCCTCAGCTTGCGCTCGACCCCGACACCGCCCCAGAACGCGAACCCGGTCACGATCACGCGAGGTGCCCCCGGCTCACCCGGCACGCCCTCCTCGCGGTGGTCGAACCCGCCCATGATCCCGATCCCGCGCACCACGACCTCGACACCCGGCGGGACGATCACCTCCACGCCGCCCATGATCGCCACGCAGTTGATCTCGACCTCGCGGTCGGCGAAGTTCGCGTCGCGCAGATCGATCTCCCCGCCGCCCCAGAAGGCGAAGCAGTTGAAGCGCCGGGGCACGGTCCAGCGCCCTTTGCGCTGGAACCCGGACATCACGGCGACGGACCATGTGGAGGACCCCTCGCCGCCGACGATCCGGGAGGCCCAACTCCCGTCCGGCTCGGGCCGCTTGACCATGTCGACCCGGGGAGCGGTCACCTGGCCGACCGGCAGGTCCCGGGTGATCGGGGCGAGTTCGCCGTACGTACGCGCCTTGTACGTCGCCTCCAGGCGCTCCTCGAACTCCTCCATGTCGAGCCGCCCCTCGGCGAGGGCGTCCCGCAGGACCTCGGCGACCCGCTCACGATCGGCGTCGGCAGCACGCAACTCCGGGAGTTCCTCCGTCATACAGGGCAGCCTACGAGGTACCTCACCCCACGGCTACGAGACCGCCCACGGCTACGACACCGCTTTCTCCGCTTCCCCGGCGTACATCTTCGCGATCACCGCCTCGATGTCCGGCTCCCGCACCGACAGGTCGACCAGCGGGTACTCCGCCGCGACCCGCGCCACCAGCGCCGCCGCCGACTCGGACGCCGGGAACGCCAGCCACTGCCGGGGCCCCTCCACCCTCACCACGCGGGCGGGAGCCGCGTCGATCGGCGGCAACTCCCGCTCCAGGTCGACCACCAGGGTCCGCTCGCTCTCGCCCACCTCGTGCAGGCCGGCCAGCGGGCCGTCGTACATGAGGCGCCCGTGGTCGATGACCATCACGCGCGAGCAGAGCTGCTCGATGTCCTGGAGGTCGTGGGTGGTCAGCAGCACCGTCGTGCCGCGCTCGGTGTTCAACTCCCGCAGGAATCCCCGCACCTTGGCCTTGGAGATGACGTCGAGGCCGATGGTCGGCTCGTCCAGGTACAGCACCTCGGGGTCGTGCAGCAGGGCCGCCGCGATGTCGCCCCGCATCCGCTGGCCGAGCGAGAGCTGCCGTACCGGGACGTCCAACAGGTCGGCCAGTTCGAGGAGTTCGACGCAGCGGTCCAGGTTCTCGCGGTAACGGGCGTCCGGGATGCGGTACATGCGGTGCATCAGCTTGTAGGAGTCGATCAGCGGGAGGTCCCACCAGAGCGTGGTCCGTTGTCCGAAGACGACCCCGATGCGGTGGGCGAGGCGGGTGCGTTCGCGGGACGGGTCGATGCCGGCCACCCGCAGCCGGCCGCCGGACGGGGTCAGGATGCCCGTCAGCATCTTGATCGTCGTCGACTTGCCGGCGCCGTTCGGGCCGATGTACCCGACCATCTCGCCGCGCGCCACGGTGAAGGAGATCGAGTCGACCGCCCGCACCTGACGCCGCTCCCGTTTCAGGAAGCCGGTCTTCTTGCGTACGTCGAAGACCTTCTCGACCCGGTCGAGTTCGATGAAGGCGTCCACCGCCCCGTCCGCCGCCCCGTCCGCCGCCGCGTCCCCTGTCTCGTCCACCGCCACGTCCACTTCCGCCTCCACCACTAACTCCCCGTACTCCGATACGAACCGAGCCCCGCCCGCCACGCGAGACCGGCCAGTCCACAGCACACCGCGGCCACCAGCGGCGGCGCGAAGGCCGCCCACTCCGGCAGGTCCAGCGGATAGGGCCGGCCCAGCACGTAGCAGGCGGGCACCCAGTTGACGAAGGCGAGCGGGAACATGAAGGTCACACCCCGCACGAAGTCCTTCCCGAACACGGTCGGCGGGTACTGGAGCAGCGTCGTACCGCCGTACGTGAACGCGTTCTGCACCTCCGCCGCGTCCTGCGCGAAGATCTGGAAGGCCGCGCCCGCCACGAAGACCGCGCAGAAGATCACCGCTCCGCAGAGCACCATCACCGGCACCAGCAGCACCTTCGCCGCGCTCCAGTCGACGTCCACCGAGGCCAGCGCCCACACCAGCACCACCGTGCCCTGGGTGATCCGGCCCAGGCGGCGCACCGCGAAGTGGTCCGCGCCGATCTGCGCGAGCACCGGCGCGGGCCGCACCAGCAGGGTGTCGAAGGAGCCGTCGCGGATCCGGGAGCCCAGCACGTCCATCGAGCCGAGCACCAGGTCGGCGATCCCGAAGGCGGTCACCGAGAGGCCGTAGAGGAAGGCGATCTCGGGCAGCCGCCAGCCACCCAAAGCGTCGACCTGCGAGAACATGAGCAGGATCCCGACGAAGTCCAGGCCCGTCACCGCCAGGTTGCCGCACACCGTGACGACGAAGGAGGTGCGGTAGGTCATCGCGGAACGGATCCACATGCCCGCGATCAGCCGGTACGCCCGGAGCCCCTCGCCCAGCCGGGAACCCCGGACCACCTCGGTCCCTGCCGTCAGCTCAGCCACCCTGCACCACCACCCGCCGCGTCGCCGCCTGCTGGAGCAGCCGCCCGGCCGCCAGCAGCACCACCGCCCACACCGCCTGGAAGGCGTACGCGCCGAGCGGGTCCGTCTTGCCCATCAGCACGTCCGCCGGCATCTGGAGCTGCGCCGCCCAGGGCAGGGCCCGCACGATGTCGCCGAGGACGCCCGGGAAGGCGTTCAGCGGGAAGACCATGCCCGAGCAGAAGACCCCGAGGATCATCACGGCCTGCGAGATGCCCTGGCCGTCCAGCAGCCAGAACGCGCTCAGGGCCGCGAGGTACCGGATCCCGAAACTGACGACCATCGCGAGCAGCAGCGCCACCAGCAGGGCGGCCCAGGAGGTGACGTCCGTGGGCAGCGCCATCGGGAAGAACAGCGCCCCGAAGGCGAAGGGGATCACGCCGCGCCCCATCAGCTGGAACAGGGACCGACCCAAGTCGCTCGCCAGCCACCACAGTTGGAGGTCGGCCGGCCGGTACAGGTCGACCGCGATCTCGCCCGTGCGGATGCGGTCCATCAGGTCCTTCTCGGCACCGCCGCCCTGGATGGCCAGCGTCGAGTAGAGGCACTGCCCCAGCCACACATAGGTGACCGCCTGCGTCTGGTCGTATCCCCCGAGATGGGGCTTCTCGTCCCACAGCGCGAGGTACGTGTAGACCAAGATCACACCGAAGACGGTGTTGGTGAACACCCCGGCGAGCGTCGCCGCCCGGTACGTCGCGTACCGTCGGAATCCACCCGCCGCGACGGCCGCGTACAACCGCCCCGAACCCACATCCACAGCCCTCCTCGGCCCGCCGACACCGAAGCGCAGGAGCCTAGTGCGCAGGTGGCGGGGCGGGCCACCCATTTTCCGGGCGAGACGCGCGCCATATCCGGGAACGGAACGGATGGTGCGAGAGTCTTCAACAGGGGGCGCAGAAGGCGTACGAGGTCGTACGGGAACGTACGACGCGAAATCAGGAGTCCGTGCACGACATGAGCGACCAGCCGCAGCAGCCGACCGAGGGCTGGGCACCGAGAGACCCACAGACGGTTGAAGAGCCCGGCGGGGAGAAGAAGGCCAAGCGGCCCAAGCGCACGGGGTGGCGACGGCTGATCCCGACCTGGCGCATGGTGCTGGGCACCTTCGTCCTCGGGCTGCTGGTCCTGGCCGGGCTGTTCTATCTCGGCTACTCCATGGTCAAGATCCCGCCGGCCAACGCGCTCGCCACCAAGCAGTCCAACGTCTACCTGTACGCCGATGGCAGCCAGCTCGCCCGCGACGGCGAGGTCAACCGCGAGAACGTCTCCCTCTCGCAGGTCTCCAAGGACGCCCAGCACGCCGTCCTCGCCGCCGAGGACCGCGACTTCTACACCGAGTCCGCGATCGACCCGAAGGCCATGCTGCGGGCCGGCTGGAACACCGCGACCGGCAAGGGCAAGCAGTCCGGCTCCACGATCACCCAGCAGTACGTGAAGAACTACTACCTGGCCCAGGAGCAGACGGTCACCCGCAAGGCCAAGGAGTTCTTCATCTCGATCAAGCTGGACCGCGAGAAGTCCAAGGACGAGATCCTCGAGGGCTACCTCAACACCAGCTACTTCGGCCGCAACGCCTACGGCATCCAGGCCGCCGCCCAGGCCTACTACGGCCAGGACGCCGTCGACCTCGACCCGGCCCACGCCGCCTACCTCGCCGCGCTGGTCAACGCGCCGAGCGAGTACGACGTCGTCGCCCACCCCGAGAACAAGGGTGCGGCCGAGGCCCGCTGGAACTACGTCCTGGACGGCATGGTCAAGAAGGGCTGGCTCGCCCAGTCGGCGCGCACCGGCCTGAAGTTCCCGATGCCGAAGGAGCAGACCGTCTCCACCGGGCTGTCCGGGCAGCGCGGCTACATCAGGGACGCGGTCGAGGACTACATCATCACCAACAAGATCCTCACCAAGGACCAGCTGGAGGCGGGCGGTTACCGCATCACCACCACCCTGGACAAGAGCAAGCAGAACGCCTTCGTGAAGGCGGTGAACGACCAGGTGATCGACAAGCTCGACAAGAAGGACAACAAGGCCGACACCTACGTCCGCGCGGGCGGCGCCTCCGTCGACCCGAAGACCGGCAGGCTCGTCGCGATGTACGGCGGCATCGACTACGTCAAGCAGTACACGAACGGCGCGACCCGCGGCGACTTCCAGGTCGGCTCCATCTTCAAGCCCATCGTCCTCGCCGCGGCCGTCCAGAACGGCTCCGAGACGCAGGACGGTCAGACGATCACCCCGAACACGTACTACGACGGCACCAACAAGCGTCCGGTCGTGGGCTGGAGCGGCGGCAGCTACGCCCCCGAGAACGAGGACCAGGGCTCCTACGGCGAGATCACCGTCCGCGAGGCCACCGACAAGTCCGTCAACTCGGTGTACGCGCAGATGGCCGTCGACGTCGGCTCCGACAAGGTCAAGCAGACCGCGATCGCCATGGGCATCCCGGCCGACACCCCCGACCTGACGGCGACCCCGTCCATCGCCCTCGGCGTGAACACCGCGAGCGTCCTCGACATGGCGGAGGCCTACGCGACCCTCGCCAACCACGGCAGGCACGGCACGTTCACGATGATCGACAAGATCACCAACGGCGAGGAGACCGTCCCGCTGCCCGCGCAGAAGACCCGCCAGGCCATCAGCCGCGAGGCCGCCGACACCACCACCTCGGTCCTGCAGAGCGTCGTCCAGAACGGCACCGCCACCGCCGCCCAGGCCGCCGGCCGCCCCGCCGCGGGCAAGACCGGCACCGCCGAGGAGGACACTGCGGCCTGGTTCGCGGGCTACACCCCCCAGCTCGCCACGGTCGTCTCCGTGATGGGCCAGGACCCGGTGACCGCCGCCCACAAGTCGCTGTACGGCGCGCTCGGCCTCCAGCGCGTCAACGGCGGCGGTCCGCCCGCCCAGATCTGGGCGCAGTACACCAAGGCCGCCCTCAAGGGGAAGCCGGACGCCGACTTCGACCTGGAGCTCCAGCCGGGCGCCGAGAACCAGGCCCCCAGCACCCAGGCCCCCGTCGAGCCGTCCACCGAGGGCCAGGACAACGGCGGCACCACGACCGGCGGCGACACCGGCGGCCAGGACGACGGGGGCGCGACCCAGGGGCCGACGCAGGGCCAGTCCCAGGGGCAGACCCAGGGCCAGGACAACGGCGGCACCACGACCGGCGGCGACACGACGGGCGGCGCCACCGACGGTACGACGACCGACGGGGGCGCGACCGGCGGCACCACCGGGGACACGTCCGGCGGCACCACCGACGGCGGCACGACGGGGGACGCGGCCGGGGGCGCGAACGGGGACTCGCCGAGCGGCGGCGCGGCGACCGGCGGCCAGAACCCGGCGATCCTCGGCACCCGCGAGGAGTGACGCGCCGCCGGGGTCGGAGGGACCGGGTGTCAGTGACCTGAGGTCGCCTTCAGCCCCACCACGGCGACCAGCAGGAGACACACGAAGAAGATCCGCGCGGCGGTGACCGGCTCCCCCAGCACCACCATGCCGAGCACCGCCGCACCGGCCGCCCCGATCCCGACCCAGACGCCGTAGGCGGTACCGATGGGCAGGGACTTCGCGGCGTACGACAGCAGGATCATGCTGGCGACGATTCCGGCGCCGGTGAGGACGCTGGGCACGAGCCGGGTGAATCCCTCGGTGTACTTCATCCCGATCGACCAGCCCACTTCGAGCAGACCGGCGACGACGAGCAGGACCCAGGCCATGAGAGGCACCTCCGAGACGACAGGCTGACTGCGGGGTGCGTCGTCTTTCCCAGAGTCCGTACGACTCTCCCGGTACGGCGCGTCTCGTCGGGCTCCTTCGAAGGTAGCAAGGAAACGGCGAAAGGGGCCGGTGACGATGGTCACCGGCCCCTTTCGCCGTCGTATTACAGGTACCGCCGTATTACAGGTACAGGCCGGTCGAGTCCTCGGAACCCTCGAACCGGTCGGCCGCCACCGCGTGCAGATCACGCTCCCGCATGAGGACGTACCCGACGCCCCTCACCTCGACCTCGGCGCGGTCCTCGGGGTCGTAGAGCACACGGTCGCCCGGCTCCACCGTCCGTACGTTCTGCCCCACGGCGACGACCTCGGCCCAGGCCAGTCGCCGCCCCACGGCCGCGGTGGCCGGGATGAGGATGCCGCCGCCCGACCGTCGCTCGCCCTCACCGTTCTCCTGCCGCACGAGCACACGGTCGTGCAGCATCCGGATGGGCAGCTTGTCGTGCGGGGTGTCGTTTCTCTTGGCGCTCACGGCACTGAACCTACCTGTCCTCGACGCCCGGGTACGCGGCCGGGTCAGCCCTTGCGGCGCCGGGCACCGAGGGCCAGGAGCCCCACGAGTCCCACGGCGACAAGGGCGACGGGCACGACGCGTTCGAGGCGGGGCGAGCCCTCCTCGTCCACGAACTGGGCCTTCACCTCGGTGACGGCCTTGTTGACGGAGACGTAGGCCCGTCCGAGCGTGTGGTCGATGTTGGAGACCACCTTGGCCTTGGCGTCCCCGACGATCGTCTTCGGGTGCACCCGCACCCCGATCTCGTCGAGGGTCTCGGCCAGCACCTCGCGGCGGCGCTTGATGTCCGCCTCGATCTGCGCCGGGGTTCTGATGTCCGACGTGTCCGCCACGGCAGGCCCTCCGAAGTCGCTTCGTACGTGTCCTGGACAGTCTGTCAGTTCCGTGGGCGACCGCACTGTCAGGACCCCCGGTTACGCTGACCCAATGAGCGAGCGACTCCAGCCCGGGGACGTGGCCCCCGCCTTCACCCTGCCCGACGCCGACGGCAACGACGTGTCCCTCTCCGCCCACAAGGGCCGCAAGGTCATCGTCTACTTCTACCCGGCCGCCCTGACCCCCGGCTGCACGAAGCAGGCCTGCGACTTCACGGACAACCTGGAGGTGCTGGCGGGCGCGGGCTACGACGTCATCGGCATCTCCCCGGACACCCCGGAGAAGCTGGCGAAGTTCCGCGACAAGGAGTCCCTCAAGGTCACCCTCCTCGCGGACCCGGAGAAGTCCGTGACGGAGGCCTACGGCGCGTACGGCGAGAAGAAGAACTACGGCAAGACGTACATGGGCGTCATCCGCTCCACGGTGATCGTGGACGAGGAGGGCAAGGTCGAACGGGCCCTGTACAACGTCCGAGCGACGGGCCACGTGGCAAAGATCATCAAGGACCTGGCCATCTGACCGGCCCCCTCCCGAACGGCCCGCACCGGTTTGCCTGGTGCGGGCCGCTTTACATTTCGGGCGTGACTGTCCGATAAGCGGTTCGTTACTCCGTGCGAGAACGCGAACGTGTGGCCGACGCCAGGGGGGTATTGGACGTGCAGAACTCGTACAGCAAGGAACGACTTTCGTCACTCGTAGCCGAGGCGCGCAACTGGACCGATCTCATGCGGCGGCTCGGCCTCAAGACGAGCGGAGGCCAACGGCGCGTACTGCAGGAGAGAGTTGCGGCACACGGACTCGACACCAGCCACTTCGTCAAGCGCAGCCCTTGGCGCAAGTACCCGGATGCCGCTATCGCTGAAGCTGCCGCGTCGCGCGAAACACGGGTGAGTGACCAGAGCAGCCAATCACCTTGCAGATCGATCACGTCAACGGTGAGTGGCACGACAACCGTCGCGAGAATCTGCGGCTGCTGTGCCCCAACTGTCACGCGATCACCAGTACCTGGCGCAGGGGAGGCAACAGGGGGCGATCGACTCCCGGTAGCATGACAGGCGGCTAGCGGCGGTGGCGCAATGGCGACGCAGCAGACTTAGGATCTGTGGCCCTTGATCGGGCTTGAGGGTTCGAATCCCTTCCGCCGCACACCAACGGCCTGCGAATCGAAGTGTCGATGCGCAGGCCGTTTTCGTGCGTCCGTCAGCCCAACAACTCCCGCACCACCGGCACCAACGCCCGGAACGCCTGCCCCCGGTGGCTGATCGCGTTCTTCTGCTCCGCTGTCAGCTCGGCGCAGGTCCGGCTCTCGCCGTCCGGCTGGAGGATCGGGTCGTAGCCGAAGCCGTTCGTGCCCGTCGGAGTGTGGCGGAGGGTGCCTCGCAGGCGGCCCTCGACCACGCGCTCCGTGCCGTCCGGCAGCGCCAGTGCCGCCGCGCAGGCGAAGTGGGCGGCCCGGTGTTCGTCGGCGATGTCGGAGAGCTGGGCCAGGAGGAGGTCGAGGTTGGCCTTGTCGTCTCCGTGCCGGCCCGACCAGCGGGCCGAGAAGATGCCGGGGGCGCCGTTCAGGACGTCCACGCAGAGGCCCGAGTCGTCGGCCACTGCCGGCAGACCCGTGGCCTGGGCCAACGCGTGGGCCTTGAGCAGGGCGTTCTCGGCGAAGGTGACGCCGGTTTCCTTGACGTCCGGGATCTCGGGGTACGCGTCCGCGCCGACGAGGTCGAACGGCAGGCCTGCGTCGGCGAGGATCGCGTGGAGCTCGGTGATTTTCCCGGCGTTGCGGGTGGCGAGGATCAGGCGGGTCATGCCCCCAGTATTACGGCGTGCAGACCTTGGTCAGTTCGCCGGCCGCGTCCGTGACGGGGCTGAGGTCGGGGGTCTGGTCGCCGTTCTTGACGGCCGTACGGACGTTGGAGACGGCCGAGTTGAGGTCGTCGACCGCTTTGTTGACGTCGGCGTTGTCGGTCTTGTCGCCGATCTCGTCGAGGTTCTGGTCGATGGAGGCGAGGGCCTCGTCGATCTGGGTGGGGTCGTTGGAGGCGTTCTCGACGGCCTGCTGGAGGTCGGTGACGCTGTCGGCGACGGTCTCGGCGGTCTGGACGCAGTCCAGTGCCTTGCTGACGGCGTCGCAGCCGGTGGTCAGGCCGAGGGTGAGTCCCGCGGCGGCCACTGCGGCGGCGATGGTGAGACGGCGATTTCGGCGGCGTGGGCTCGCGGCCATGGTTCTTCTCCTCCTTTGGTCAGGCCTCAGGAGGCCCCCCGTTGTCCGTACTGCTGAAGACGCCGGTGCGGCCGGTCGGGTTGCCCGGACCGGCCACTGTTCTTGGCGTTTCCTTTACCTTTCGAGGACGCTGTCGAGCGCCTTGGTCTGGAGGGCGGCGAGCTCTGTGCAGCCCAGGACGGCGAGGTCGAGGAGGGAGTTGAGCTCCTCGCGGGCGAAGGGCTCGGCCTCGGCGGTGCCCTGGATCTCGACGAAGCGGCCGTCGCCGGTGCAGACGACGTTCATGTCGGTGTCGGCGCGCACGTCCTCCTCGTAGCGCAGGTCGAGGAGGGGGACTCCGCCGACGATGCCGACGGAGACGGCGCTGACGGTTCCGGTCAGGGGCTTGCGGCCGGGCTTGACGAGCTTCTTGCCCTGGGCCCAGGCGACGGCGTCGGCGAGGGCGACGTAGGCGCCGGTGATGGCCGCCGTGCGGGTGCCGCCGTCGGCCTGGAGGACGTCGCAGTCGAGGACGATGGTGTTCTCGCCGAGCGCCTTGTAGTCGATGACCGCGCGCAGGGAGCGGCCGATGAGGCGGCTGATCTCGTGCGTGCGGCCGCCGATCTTGCCGCGGACGGATTCGCGGTCGCCGCGGGTGTTGGTGGCGCGGGGCAGCATGGAGTACTCGGCGGTCACCCAGCCCTCGCCGCTGCCCTTGCGCCAGCGAGGGACGCCTTCGGTGACGGAGGCGGTGCAGAAGACCTTGGTGTCACCGAAGGAGACGAGGACGGAGCCCTCGGCGTGCTTGCTCCAGCCGCGTTCGATGGTGACCGGGCGGAGTTGTTCGGGCGTGCGGCCGTCGATTCGAGACATGGGCCGAGCCTATCGGCCTCACGGGTGAAGGCTCGGCGCGCTCAGCTCACTCGGCGACCGCTCACATCATGTCCTCGATCTCGGCGGCGATCGGGTCGGCGTCGGTGCCGATGACGACCTGGATCGCGGTGCCCATCTTGACGACTCCGTGGGCGCCGGCGGCCTTGAGGGCGGCTTCGTCGACGCGGGAGGCGTCGTGGACCTCGGTGCGCAGGCGTGTGATGCAGCCCTCGATCTCGTCGATGTTGTCGATGCCGCCGAGTCCCGCGACGATCTTCTCCGCCTTGGTGGCCATGTCGTTCTCCTCCTGCGCAGTTGGCCCAACTTCACGGGCGATTGAGCTGTTCGTACCGAAGGATGACGGGACAGCAGCTCCATCGTCCGTGACTGGTCTACACCACCTGACAGGCGGTAGCCAACTCATGAGTCAGCCTTCGAGTCCCGAGACCGAGATCTCTCCCGCGCGTCGGCGGTGGCAGTCGGCGTTCCAGGGGCTCCAGAAGATGGGTCGCTCTCTTCAGCTGCCGATCGCCGTGCTGCCGGCCGCGGGCATCCTGAACCGGCTGGGCCAGCCGGACGTGTTCGGGGACGACGGCCTGGGCTGGACGAAGGTGTCCAAGGTGATGGCGGGCGCGGGCGGGGCGCTGCTGGACGGTCAGTTGGGGCTGCCGCTGCTGTTCTGCGTGGGTGTGGCCATCGGGATGGCGAAGAAGGCGGACGGGTCGACGGCGCTGGCGGCGGTGGCGGGGTTCCTCGTCTACTTCACGGTGCTGCGGCAGTTCCCGGAGGACTGTCCGAGCGGGGCGAAGGCGGTGCCGAACATCGGGTGCCAGGCGACGGTCGATCACACGGTGGTGGCGTTCACGTTCCAGAATCCCGGGGTGTTCGGCGGCATCGTGATGGGGCTGCTGACGGCGTTCTTCTGGCAGCGGTACCACCGCACCAAGCTGGTGGACTGGCTGGGCTTCTTCAACGGCCGTCGTCTCGTGCCGATCATCATGGCGTTCGTGGCGATCGTGTTCGCGGCGCTGTGTCTGTGGGTGTGGCCGCCGATCGGTGACGGTCTGGAGAACTTCAGCGACTGGTTGCGGGGTGCGGGGGCGTGGGGTTCGGGGCTGTTCGGGGTGGCGAACCGGGCGTTGCTGGTGATCGGGTTGCACCAGTTCCTGAACGTGCCCATCTGGTTCCAGTTCGGGACGTACACGAAGCCGGACGGCACCGAGGTGCACGGTGACATCAACATGTTCCTGGCGGGTGATCCGCACGCGGGGCAGTTCCTGTCGGGGTTCTTCCCGATCATGATGTTCGCGCTGCCGGCGGCGGCGTTGGCGATCACGCACTGCGCGAAGCCGGCGCGGCGCAAGGAGGTCGGCGGGCTGATGCTGTCGGTGGCCCTGACCTCGTTCGTGACGGGGATCACCGAGCCGATCGAGTACTCGTTCCTGTTCGTCGCGCCGCTGCTGTACGTGGTGCATGCGGTGCTGACGGGTGTGTCGATGGCGGTGACGTGGGGGCTCGGGGTGCATGACGGGTTCAGCTTCTCGGCGGGTCTGATCGACTACGTCATCAACTGGAACCTGGCGACGAAGCCGTGGGCGATCGTGCCGATCGGGCTGTGTTTCGCGGCTGTCTACTACGCGGTGTTCCGTTTTGCGATCACCCGGTTCGACCTCAGGACGCCGGGCAGGGAGCCGGAGGAGGAGGTCGAGGACGTCACCAAGGTGTAGTCCTCCGGTTGCAAAACTGACGGGTTCCTTATAACGCCCCCATCGTGTACAACAGGTCTACACCACTGAGTGGTGTAGACCACCCGATGGAGGAAGCGTTATGAGCACCGCCACCGCGCCCACGGCGCCACCCGCGAAGAAGCGGGGATCAGGCCTGTTCCAGGGCCTGCAGAAGGTAGGCCGAAGCCTTCAGCTGCCGATCGCCGTGCTGCCGGCGGCGGGCATCCTGCTGCGTCTGGGGCAGCCGGACTCGCAGGAGCGGTTCCACATCAACGCCGACGTGGCGAAGGTGTTCGCCGGTGCCGGCGGTGCCCTGCTGGACAGCTCCTTCGGTCTGCCGCTGCTGTTCTGCATAGGCGTGGCCATCGGCTTCGCGAAGAAGTCCGACGGCTCGACCGCGCTGGCCGCGGTGGTCGGCTTCCTCGCCTACTACGCGGTGATCCACCAGTACCCGATCAAGGACGGGCACGAGGGCGCGACCTACACGGCGACCGGCCTCGGCGGCGGCTTCTGGCAGAAGGGCACGGAGGCCGCGACGACCGCGAGCTTCCAGAACCCGGGTGTGCTCGGCGGGATCATCCTCGGTCTGCTGACGGCGGTCCTGTGGCAGCGCTACCACCGCAAGAAGCTCGTCGACTGGCTCGGCTTCTTCAACGGCCGCCGTCTCGTTCCGATCATCACGGCCGCCCTCGGCACAGTCCTCGGTCTCCTGGTCGTCCTGGGCTGGGAGCCCATCGGCAACGTCATCACCAACTTCGGTGAGTGGATGACCGGCCTCGGCTCCTTCGGCGCCGCCCTCTTCGGTCTCATCAACCGCGCGCTGATCCCGATCGGCATGCACCAGTTCGTCAACTCGGTGGCGTGGTTCCAGATCGGCGACTTCACCAACTCCGCCGGCACCGTGTTCCACGGCGACCTGCCGCGCTTCTTCGCCGGTGACCCGAGCGCCGGCCTGTTCATGACCGGCTTCTTCCCGATCATGATGTTCGGCCTCCCGGCCGCGGCTCTGGCAATCGCGCACTCCGCCCGCCCCGAACGCCGCAAGGCCGTGCTGGGCATGATGATGTCGATGGCCCTGACCTCGTTCTTCACGGGTGTCACCGAGCCGATCGAGTTCACCTTCATGTTCATCGCGCCGGTGCTCTACGCCATCCACGCGGTCCTCACCGCGATCTCGATGGCCGTCACCTGGGCGCTCGGCATGCACATGGGCTTCAGCTTCTCGGCCGGTTTCATCGACGTCTTCATCAACTGGGGCATCTCCACCAAGCCCTGGCTGCTGATCCCGGTCGGCCTGGCCTTCGGCGCGATCTACTACGTCGTCTTCCGCTTCGCCATCGTCAAGTTCAACCTCCCCACCCCCGGCCGCGAGCCCGAGGAGGAGCTGGAGGATCTCACCAAGGCGTAGCAACAGCCGTGCCGCATGCGAAGGCCCCCGGAGTCCTGAACCTCTCCGGGGGCCTTCGCATGTCGTAGGGGCTAGATGTCGTACGACTGTCTCGGCGCCGCCAGGGACACCGGGCCGTCGTACACCGCGCGCGCGTCGGCGAGGTTGACCTGGGGGTCGGTCCACGGGGGGATGTGGGTGAGGACCAGGCGGCGGGCGCCTGCCCGGGTCGCCGTCTCTCCTGCCTCGCGGCCGTTGAGGTGCAGGTCGGGGATGTTCTCCTTGCCGTGCGTGAAGGCGGCCTCGCACAGGAACAGGTCGGTGTCGCGGGCGAGTTCGGTGAGCGCGGGGCTGAGGCCGGTGTCGCCGGAGTACGTGAGCGACGTGCCGCCGTGCTCGACGCGGATGCCGTACGCCTCCACCGGGTGGGCCACCCGCTCCGTGTGGACGGTGAAGGGGCCTATGTCGAAGGTGGACGGCTTGACCGTGTGGAAGTCGAAGACCTCGCTCATGGAGGAGGCGGTGGGGGTGTCGGCGTAGGCCGTGGTCAGACGGTGTTCGGTGCCTTCGGGGCCGTAGACCGGGATGGGGTCGCAGCGGCCGCCATCGTGGCGGTAGTAGCGCGCGACGAAGTACGCGCACATGTCGATGCAGTGGTCGGCGTGCAGATGGCTGAGGAAGATCGCGTCGAGGTCGTAGAGACCGCAGTGGCGCTGCAGCTCGCCAAGGGCACCGTTGCCCATGTCGAGAAGCAGCCGGAAGCCGTCGGCCTCGACGAGGTAGCTCGAGCAGGCCGATTCCGCGGACGGGAACGACCCCGAGCAGCCGACGACGGTGAGCTTCATAAAGCAGAAACCTCCGCTGGCGGGAAACTTTTCTGGGAAGGAGACGGGGGTCGTGCGGTTCGTCGAGCGTAAGGCGCAAAACCTCTGGTCGCTCCTCCGCCAAGGGCTGTTGTGGGCGAACTCACCTGTGCTGTCACCGGTTCGGCTGGACCAAGGGCGCGTAGGGAGTGTGACCGCGCTAACGGCTTGAGCAGAGGGCGCGCGGCGCTGATCGCGCGCCGGTACCGTCGTCCTCATGGACACGTCCTGGTGGCTCGCGCTCGCGGCGGTGATACTGCTCGGACTCGTCGCCACGCTCGTGGACGGATGGGGGCGGGGGCACCGGCCCAGAGGGCGGACGGACCGTACGACCAGGCCTTCCGGGCGGACGACGGGGGCGCGGCCGCGGCCCGCGGAGATCTGGTGGGCACAGGTGCCGTACGAGGACGGGTCGGGCGCCAAGGACCGGCCCTGTCTGGTGCTGGCCGTGCACGGCCGGCGGGCCACCGTCGCGAAGATCACCAGCAAGTACCACGACGAGCGGGCCGGGGTGATCCCGTTGCCGCCGGGCTCGGTGGGCGACGCGCGGGGCCGGGCGAGCTTCCTGGAGACGAACGAGCTGCGTCAGGTGCGGGTCGGGGACTTCCGCCGGAAGGCCGGAGTGGTGGACCCGGTCCTGTGGGACCAGGTCCGACACCTGGCGACCTAGCGCGCCACACGCGGTGGCGGTCCAGCGGTCACGCCCAGAGCTGGCCCTGGAGCGTCTCGATGGCTTCCTCTGTCGTGGCCGCCGTGTAGACGCCCGTGGACAGGTACTTCCAGCCGCCGTCGGCCACCACGAAGACGATGTCGGCGGACTCCCCCGCCTTGACCGCCTTGGTGCCGACGCCGATCGCCGCGTGCAGGGCGGCGCCGGTGGAGACGCCCGCGAAGATGCCCTCCTGCTGGAGGAGCTCACGGGTGCGGGTGACCGCGTCCGCGGAGCCGACGGAGAAGCGGGTGGTGAGGACGGACGCGTCGTACAGCTCCGGTACGAAGCCCTCGTCGAGGTTGCGGAGCCCGTACACCAGGTCGTCGTAGCGCGGCTCGGCGGCGACGATCCTCACGTCCGGCTTGTGCTCGCGCAGGTAGCGGCCGACGCCCATCAGGGTGCCGGTGGTGCCGAGGCCGGCGACGAAGTGGGTGATGGAGGGGAGGTCGGCGAGGATCTCCGGGCCGGTGGTGGCGTAGTGGGCGCCCGCGTTGTCGGGGTTGCCGTACTGGTAGAGCATCACCCAGTCCGGGTGCTCGGCGGACAGCTCCTTGGCGACCCGTACGGCGGTGTTGGAGCCGCCCGCGGCCGGCGAGGAGATGATCTCGGCGCCCCACATGGCGAGCAGGTCCCGGCGCTCCTGCGAGGTGTTCTCGGGCATCACGCAGACGATCCGGTAGCCCTTGAGCTTGGCCGCCATCGCCAGCGAGATGCCGGTGTTGCCGGAGGTCGGCTCCAGGATCGTGCAGCCCGGGGTCAGCCGGCCGTCCTTCTCCGCCTGCTCGATCATGTGCAGGGCGGGGCGGTCCTTGACCGAGCCGGTGGGGTTGCGGTCCTCCAGCTTGGCCCAGATGCGGACGTCGGCGGACGGCGACAGCCGCGGCAGGCGCACCAGAGGGGTGTTGCCCACCGCGGCCAGCGGGGAGTCGTAACGCATCGACGATCAGGCCATGCCGCCGGCCACGGCCGGCAGGATCGTGACGTTGTCGCCGTCGGTGAGCTTGGTGTTGATCCCGTCGAGGAAGCGGACGTCCTCGTCGTTCAGGTAGACGTTGACGAAGCGGCGCAGCTCACCGCCGTCCACGATGCGGGCCTGGACGCCCGCGTGCCGGGTCTCGAGGTCGGCGAAGAGCTCGGCGAGGGTGTTCCCGTTGCCCTCCACCGCCTTCTGGCCGTCGGTGTAGGTGCGGAGGATGGTCGGGATGCGGACCTCGATGGCCATGGTTGCGGGCTCCTGTCGGGAAGTGTCTGGTCGGGTGGGCGCACGACGACGCGCGCCGCGGCTCACGGCCGTACGGCGGCAGGGAACGTCAACAGATGGCGCTGTTCAGCCTGCACAGGTCGACGTGCAGCCGCGCCACGAGCAGGATGCTCGGCGCCTTCTCGCTCACGTCGTTCAGAACCATGGGCTCATCGTATCGATTCCCGGTCCGGGTCCCGGAGTGTGATCTCGCATGCTGGATGAATTCTGACCGAACTGCGAGATCGGCAGGCCTGTGGGGGGATCAGTAGGCCTCGACGACCGTGACCTCCTCCTCCGTGACCTCGCCTTCCACGATCCGGTACGAGCGGAACTGGAAGTCGCCGAGGCCGTCGGTGTCCGCGGTGGAGACCAGCACGTAGTGGGCGCCGGGCTCGTTGGCGTAGGAGACGTCGGTGCGGGAGGGGTAGGCCTCGGTGGCGGTGTGGGAGTGGTAGACGATCACCGGCTCCTCGTCGCGGTCGTCCATCTCGCGGTAGAGCTTGAGGAGGTCGCCGGAGTCGAACTCGTAGAAGGTCGGGGACATCGCCGCGTTGAGCATCGGGATGAAGCGCTCCGGGCGGTCCGAGCCGGCCGGGCCCGCGACGACTCCGCACGCCTCGTCGGGGTGGTCCTTGCGGGCGTGCGCGACGATCTGGTCCACGAGGGCCTGGGTGATGGTCAGCATGGTGGTCAGGATAAGCATGTGGGCTGCCGCGTACCGAGGGACGGTACGCGGCAGCCCACATGCCGGACAGACCGGGTTTCGCTAGCCGGAGACCTTTTCGAACTCCGGCTCGTGGCGGTCCGCGATCCGCGGGTTGCGGCTCTTGAGGACCACCCAGCCGACGCAGAGGATCACGGCCCACACGGCGAGCACGTACAGGCTGATCCGGGACTCGGAGTCCTTCATGATCAGGCCGGTCACGAAGAGCAGGAACACGATGGCGATCCAGGAGCCCACCGAGCCGCCCGGCGCCGGGAAGGACGAGGCGGGCAGGCGACCCGCGGCGACCGCGCGGCGGTAGAGGACGTGGCTGACGAGGATCATGAGCCAGGTCCAGATGCCGGCGCCGACGGCGACCGAGGTGACGTAGTTGAACGCCTTCTCCGGGACGACGTAGTTCAGGACCACGCCGATGCCCATGAAGAGCACCGAGACGGTGATGCCCAGCGCCGGGGTCTTGGTGGCGGACAGCTTGCCGAAGGCGGCGGGGGCCTCTGCGCTGTCGGCCAGGTTCCGCAGCATGCGGCCGGTGGAGTACATGCCGGAGTTGCAGGAGGACAGGGCCGCGGTGAGGACGACGAAGTTGACGATGCCGGCGCCCGCCGGGATGCCGATCTTCGCGAAGGCCTCGACGAACGGGGAGACGCCCGGGGCGAACTCGGTCCACTTCACGACGCAGAGGATGACGGTGAGCGCGCCGACGTAGAAGAGGGCGATCCGCCACGGGAGGGTGTTGATGGCCTTGGGGAGCGTCTTCTCGGGGTTCTCGGACTCGCCCGCGGTGACGCCGACGAGCTCGACGGCGAGGTAGGCGAACATGACGCCCTGGAGGGTCATCAGGGACGAGCCGATGCCGTTGGGGAAGAAGCCGTCGAACTCCCACAGGTTGGAGACGGCAGCGGTGTCACCGGCGTCGCTGAAGCCGAAGGTGAGGACGCCGAGGCCGATCACGATCATTCCGATGAGGGCCGTGACCTTGATCATGGAGGCCCAGAACTCGATCTCGCCGAACAGCTTCACCGAGATCAGGTTCGCCGTGAAGAGGACGACCAGGAAGACCAGGGCCGTCACCCACTGCGGGATGCCCGGGAACCAGTAGTGGATGTAGATCGCGGCGGCCGTCAGCTCGGCCATGCCGGTGACGACCCACATCAGCCAGTACGTCCAGCCGGTGAAGTAGCCGAAGAACGGGCCGAGGAACTCGCGGGAGTACTCCGCGAAGGAGCCGGAGACCGGGCGGTAGAGCAGCAGTTCGCCGAGGGCCCGCATGATGAAGAAGATGATCACGCCGGCGAGGGCGTACATCAGGATGAGGCTGGGGCCGGCCTTGGCGATGTTCGCCCCGGCCTTGAGGAAGAGCCCGACGCCGATGGCGCCGCCGATCGCGATCATCTGGACCTGGCGGCTGCCGAGTCCGCGCTCGTACCCCTCTTCGGGTGCCTTCCCGGACCCGGGGCCCGAGCCTGTGTCGACCTGAGCGGAGGTCATGGTGTGGTGCGCCTTTCTCCATGCCGAACCGGGCCTCTTGTCGGCCACGGATCGGGTTTCGATCCCCCCGGATTGATGGAGTGAGCGGACTCGGGGAATTCCGGGTGCGCTCCCGCGTCGTTCGGTGCGTGCTCTCGGCGTGCCGGACGAAGGCCTTCGTGGCGGAGCCACGTGGGTCTTTGGCCGGTGCGGCGAGAGTGCGTGCCGGGCTGCATGGGGGCGTGCTCGGGCTTCCCCGGGTTCGCTGGGCCAGGCCGACGGTCGTCGGCGCTGTGGCGCACCCGGCCGAACATAAGGGTGGTGTTCGGCCGGGCGGTCGTGAAGATTTATCACGGCCGCAACAGAGATCACCCGGGCGCGATGTGGCGCAGGGCACAGGGAGAAGCGGACAAAGGGCGCAGGGGTGGAACGAAAGCCGTCAGCGTGGTGACGTGATCGTTATCCGGATTTGAGCGTCCTCTGAGCGAACACAGAACCGTCACATCTCACGGCATAAGGGTCGTCACGAGGGTCTCCTGGAGGCCGCCGAGCCAGAGGTAGGCCATCACCATGGGCTTGCGCGGGTCCTCGTCCGGGAGGCGGTAGAGGAGGTCGGTGTCCTCCTCGTCGGTGATGTCGAGGCGGGAGCCGATCGCGAGGCGCAGGTCGTTGAGGGCACCGAGCCACTGCCGGGACTCGTCGGTCGACAGCTTGAGGACGGCCCCGCCGTCGCCCGCGACCTGGAGCGCGTCGAGGGTGCGGACCACCGCGAGGGCGTTCTCGCGCTTGCCGGCCCGCAGGTCGTTCTCGGTGTAGCGGCGGAACTCCGAGGAGTACGCCCGCTGTTCCTCGGCGGTCGCGGCCTCGGGGGTGCCCTCGGGGTCGCTGTAGGCGTCCGGGAACAGCCGCTTGAGCACCGGGTCGGAGGGCGGTTCGCTCGGCCCCTCGGCGAAGAGTTCGGCGAGCGGGTCGTCGGGGGCGTCCTCGGCGGGCCCCGGCCCGATGAGTTCGAGGAGTTGGACGGCCAGCGACCGGATGATGGAGATCTCGACCTCGTCGAGGGCGACGGCCGCGCCGCCGCCGGGGATCGGTTCGAAGGTTCCTGGCATCAGGGAGTGTCCTCGGGGATCGGGCCGGCCGGGCGGGGCGGGTGCTTCTCGAACGGGGTCGGGGGGTGTCGGGCGGGGTCCGGTGCGGGCGGTCGCGGGACGGACGTGAGGCGGCGGAGGCAGCCGTAAAGCCGCGGGGGCGGCCTCACGTGCGCGGGCTCCCGGGGCGCCGGGGCGGTTCCAGGGGGCGCGCACGGAGCGGACGCGCTACTTCCGGTCCTGCTGGAGGGTGGCCCACAGGCCGTAGCCGTGCATCGCCTGCACGTCGCGCTCCATCTCCTCGCGGCTGCCGCTGGAGACGACCGCCCGGCCCTTGTGGTGGACGTCCATCATGAGCTTGGTGGCCTTGTCCTTCGAGTAGCCGAAGTACGTCTGGAAGACGTAGGTCACGTAGCTCATGAGGTTGACCGGGTCGTTGTGGACGATCGTGACCCAGGGGACGTCCGGCTCGGGTACGGCGAAGACCTCCTCCGCCGACTCGGTGCGTTCGATCTCTACGGGAGCGGGTGACGTCACACGGCCCATGCTGCCACGGGCACCATAAATCGTCACACTGACGCGAAGTGGGGTAGCATCCGTTGTTATGAACACAGCGGACCTTGGGCTGCCGGTGGACGTTCCCTCGACGGCGCTCTTCACGGACCAGTACGAGCTCACGATGGTGCAGGCCGCCCTGAAGGCGGGTACCGCCGAACGGCGGAGCGTGTTCGAGGTCTTCACCCGCCGGCTGCCGGACGGGCGGCGCTACGGCGTCGTCGCGGGCACCGGCCGGGTGCTCGACGCGGTGGAGAACTTCCGCTTCGACGCGGACGTCATCAACTTCCTGCGGGAGCGGGACATCGTCGACGAGGAGACCCTCGACTGGCTCGGCTCCTACCGCTTCGGCGGGGACATCTGGGGCTACCCGGAGGGCGAGGTGTACTTCCCGGGCTCGCCGATCATGCGGGTGGAGGGCTCCTTCGCCGAGTGCGTGCTCCTGGAGACCGTCATCCTGTCGATCCTCAACCACGACTCCGCGATAGCCGCGGCCGCCTCCCGGATGTCCTCGGCCGCCGGGGACCGGCCCCTCATCGAGATGGGCGCCCGCCGCACCCACGAGCTGTCCGCGGTCGCCGCCTCCCGCGCCGCCTACGTCGGCGGCTTCGCCACCACCTCCGACCTCGCCGCCGGCTTCCGCTACGGCATCCCCACCGTCGGCACCTCCGCCCACGCCTTCACGCTCCTGCACGACCGGGAGCGGGACGCCTTCCAGGCCCAGGTGAACTCGCTGGGCCGCGGCACCACCCTGCTCGTCGACACGTACGACGTCACCGAGGCCGTCCGGACGGCCGTCGAGGTGGCCGGGCCCGAGCTGGGGGCCGTGCGCATCGACTCCGGCGACCTGCTGCTGGTCGCCCACCGGGTACGGCAGCAGCTGGACGAGCTGGGCGCGAAGGGGACGCGGATCATCGTCACCTCCGACCTCGACGAGTACGCCATCGCCTCGCTGGCCGCGGCCCCGGTGGACGCGTACGGCGTCGGCACCCAGCTGGTGACCGGGTCCGGGCACCCGACCGCGTCGATGGTCTACAAGCTGGTCGCGCGGGCCGAGTCCGACGACCCGAAGGCGCCGCTGATCCCGGTCGCGAAGAAGTCCTCCGGCGGCAAGACCTCGGTCGGCGGCCGCAAGTGGGCCGCGCGGCGGCTGGACGCGGAGGGGATCGCCGAGGCCGAGGTGGTCGGCACCGGAGCGGTGCCGCCCGCGCTCGTGGACCGGCAGCTGCTCGTCGAGCTGGTCAAGGGCGGCGAGGTCGTCGCGCGGGAGCCGCTGGACGTCGTACGGGACCGGCACGCGGCCGCGCGGGCCAACCTGCCGCTGTCGGCCACCCAGTTGTCGCGCGGGGAACCCGTCATTCCGACGGAGTACGTCACCGGGCGCACGGGTAGCTAGAGTCTGTCCGGCCGATCGGGCCGGCTCCCCCACGAGGTCGTCCGGGCACGGCGGATCCGGCAAGCGACGACACCACGGCAGCTCGGTGCGCCGGTCCGCACGACGCCGGCGTGATCCGCCGGACGGGCCCGGCGGCTGTCGTCCCGAACGCGCCCGGCCATGCCCCCTCCCGCCATGTGCCCGAAGTCTCTAGGCTCGTAAGTTCACCCAACAGTCGAAGGACACCCACCATGCGCCGCGCCTTGATCGTCGTCGACGTGCAGAACGACTTCTGCGAGGGGGGCAGTCTCGCGGTGGCCGGCGGCGCCGACGTGGCCGCCGCCGTCACCGAGCTGATCGGACAGGCGGCGGGCTCCGGCTACCAGCACGTGGTGGCCACCCGGGACCACCACATCGCGCCCGGCGGCCACTTCGCCGACAACCCCGACTTCGTGCACTCCTGGCCCGCGCACTGCGTCGCCGGCACCGAAGGGGTCGGGTTCCACCCCAACTTCGCGCCGGCCGTGGCCTCCGGCGCCATCGACGCCGTGTTCGACAAGGGGGCGTACTCGGCCGCGTACAGCGGGTTCGAGGGCACCGACGAGAACGGCGTGACACTGGCCGAGTGGCTGCGGGCACGGGACGTCTCGGAGGTGGACGTGGTCGGGATCGCCACGGACCACTGCGTACGGGCCACGGCGCTGGACGCGGCGCGCGAGGGCTTCCGCACCCAGGTCCTGCTCGACCTGACCGCGGGCGTCGCCGAGGCGACCACCGAGCGGGCGATCGAGGAGCTGCGCGAGGCGGGCGTGGAGCTGACCGGCAAGCCGGTGGTGTGACACCGCCCCGCTGGCCCAGGTGACCCGCCCGTCCTAGTCCTCGGTGTCCTCGCGGGGTACCCCCGGCTTGGTGTGGAGGACCTCGCGGGCCTGGTCGGCGGCCCGGACGATGCTCTCCGAGATGAAGTCCAGGAAGCGGGCCATGTTCTCCAGGCGGGTGGCGGCCGGGGTGCCCGAGCCGAGGACCGGAACGCCCTGGCGTGCGGTCTCGGCGACCTGGGCGGTGGAGCGGGCGCTGGCCATCATCGCGTCGTACATGATCTCGTCGTCGACGACATAGCGCTCCCTCCGGCGCTCGTCGCGCTCCCTCCGGACCATCCCCTGGCCCTCCAGGAACGCGACCGCCTTGGACACGGACGCCGGACTGACCTGGAGGCGCCCCACCAGCTCGGCCGCGGTGAGGCTGCCCTCGTCGCTGAGGGTGAGCGAGGCCATCACCCGGGCCATCATCTTGGGCGTGCCGGACTGCATGAAGACGGTGGTCAGCGTCTCCTCGTACGCCCGCACCGCCGCCGCGTCCCGTCCGTGCGCCTGCGGGGGCGCCTCCGCTCCCCGGGGCGCGGCCTGCCTGCGCCGGTGGGCGCGGTGTTCGGTGGCGCGGTGGGCGAGGTCGGCACGGTAGGCGGTGGGGCCGCCGTTGCGCATGACCTCGCGGGTGACGGTCGAGGTCGGCCGGTCCAGGCGTCGGGCGATCTCCGCGTAGGCGAGCCCGTCGGCCAGTCCCAGCGCGATCTGCTGCCGTTCCTGCTGGGTGAGTCGGCCTCCCGGCATCGCGGTTCTCCTTACGTGGTCCGTGGTGCCGCCAGCATAGCGTTCAGTTCCATTCTATTGCAACGATCACACGGCTGACGTTGCATTACTTTCTGGACTGTTGCAATGAAAAACATGTCTTGAGCTGCCCTTATCACCTCCGTGCGCAACTTACTTATTGCCTATATCGTGAACGCAACGTAGCTTTTCCACTATCGGAAACAGCAACGAGCACTGGAGTCAGTGATGCACACCTTCGCCACCACCACCCCCGTCAGCACCGTCCTCGGCATCCCCGCCGGCCGTATCCAGCTCATCGCCGCCGACCGCGCCGACATCACGGTCGAGGTACTGCCCGCCGACGCGTCCAAGAGCCGTGACGTGAAGGCGGCGGAACAGATCCAGGTGTCCTACGACGACGGAGTCCTGCGGATCGCGGCCCCGGCCGCCAAGAATCAGTACTTCGGCCCCACCGGCTCCGTGGAGGTGACGGTCCGGCTGCCCGCGGACTCCCGCGTCGAGGCCAGGGCGGCCGCCGCCGGGTTCCGGGCCGTCGGACGCCTCGGCGACGTGACCTTCGAGGGCGCGTACGGCCCGGTCAAGATCGACGAGGCGGCGAGCGTCCGGCTCACCGCCGCCGACGGCGACGTCTCGGTCGGCCGGCTGGGCGGCTCCGCGGAGATCAGCACCCAGCGCGGTGACATCCGGATCGCCGAGGCGGTGCGCGGCACGGCCGTGCTGACCACCCAGAAGGGCGACATCTCCGTCGACGCGGCCCCGGGAACCTCCGCCTCCCTGGACGCCGGCACCGGCTACGGCCGGATCAGCAACACGCTCAGGAACACCGACGGCGCCACCGCCGATCTGCACATCCGCGCGACCACCGGCCACGGCGACATCACCGCCCGCGGCCTGTGACCACCACCGCCGCCACTGCCGCCATCACCGCCACAGCGGCCCACGCCGACCTCGACAAGGAGCACTCCCCATGACCGACCTGGCCATCGCGGCGAACGGGCTGCGCAAGTCCTACGGCGACAAGACCGTCCTCGACGGCGTCGACCTGGCCGTCCCGCAGGGCACGGTCTTCTCCCTGCTCGGCCCGAACGGCGCCGGCAAGACCACCGTCGTCAAGATCCTCTCCACCCTGATCTCCGCCGACCCCGGCACCGGGGACATCCGGGTCGGCGGCCACGACCTGGCCGGAGACCCGCAGGCCGTGCGGGCCGCGATCGGGGTCACCGGGCAGTTCTCGGCCGTGGACGGACTGATCACCGGCGAGGAGAACATGCTCCTGATGGCCGACCTGCACCACCTCTCCAGGAGCGAGGGCCGGCGCGTGACCGCCGAGCTCCTGGAGCGGTTCGACCTCACCGAGGCGGCCCGGAAGCCCGCCTCCACCTACTCCGGCGGGATGAAACGCCGCCTCGACATCGCCATGACCCTCGTCGGAGGCCCGCGGATCATCTTCCTCGACGAGCCCACCACCGGACTCGACCCGCGCTCCCGGCACGCCATGTGGCAGATCGTGCGGGAACTGGTCGCGGGCGGGGTCACCGTCCTGCTCACCACGCAGTACCTGGAGGAGGCCGACCAGCTCGCCGACCGGATCGCGGTCCTGCACGAGGGCGTGATCGCCGCGCAGGGCACCGCCGAGGAACTCAAGCGGCTCGTCCCCGGCGGCCACGTCCGGCTCCGCTTCACCGACCCGGCGGCCTACCGGGCGGCCCTCGCCGCGCTGGACGAGACGACCGCGGACGACGAGACCCTGACGCTGCGGATCCCCAGCGGCGGCAGCCAGCGCGAGCTGCGCTCCCTCCTCGGCCGGCTCGACACGGCCGGGGTCGAGGCCGACGAGCTGACCGTGCACACCCCCGACCTCGACGACGTGTTCTTCGCCCTCACCGGCGGGGACGACCAGCCGCACCTGCCCCGGCAACCCAAGGAGACCGTCCGATGAGCACCCTCTCCCTCGCAGTCCGCGACTCCTCCACCATGCTGCGCCGCAACCTCCTGCACGCCCGGCGCTACCCCTCCCTCACCCTGAACCTGCTGCTCACGCCGATCATGCTGTTGCTGCTCTTCGTCTACGTCTTCGGCGGCACCATGAGCGCGGGCATCGGCGGCGCCGGCGCGGGCCGCTCGGCGTACGTGGCGTATCTGGTCCCGGGCCTGCTGCTGATGACCATCGGCTCGACCACCATCGGGACCGCGGTCTCCGTCTCCAACGACATGACCGAGGGCATCATCGCCCGCTTCCGGACGATGGCGATCCACCGCGGTTCGGTGCTCGTCGGACACGTCGTCGGCAGCGTGCTCCAGTCGGTGATCAGCGTGGTGCTGGTCGGTGCCGTGGGGGTCGCCGTCGGCTTCCGCTCGACGGACGCCACCGCCCTGGAGTGGCTCGCGGCCTTCGGGCTGCTCGTGCTGTTCGCCACCGCGCTCACCTGGATCGCGGTCGGCATGGGCCTGGTCAGCCCCAACGCGGAGGCGGCGAGCAACAACGCCATGCCGCTGATCTTCCTGCCGCTGATCTCCAGCGCGTTCGTGCCGGTCCACGCGATGCCGGGCTGGTTCCAGCCGATCGCCGAGTACCAGCCCTTCACCCCGGCCATCGAGACCCTGCGCGGACTGCTGCTGGGCACGGAGATCGGCCACAACGGATGGCTGGCTCTCGCCTGGTGCCTCGGTCTCGCGGTGCTCGGTTACCGCTGGTCCACCTCGAAGTTCGACCAGGACCCCCGGTAGGCCCTCGGTACACCTGCGGCAGACCCCAAGACGCCCCAAAAAAATGCAAGACCCCCAAGACCCCCACGCCCCCGAAGATCCCCGAAGGGCCCCCGAGAGCCGCCGCTCTCGGGGGCCCCGGTCGTCGGGGGCCCGGTCAGGCCGCCGCGGACCGCCTCAGCATCCTGATCGGGTGCCAGAGCTCCTGGGCCCGCTCGGGGCCGCCCGAGACAGCGTTGTCAGGGGCGGTACGCCATATGAGGCCGTCCGGGTGGTGCAGTACGGCCGTGATCTCGTCGGGGCTCGGGGGCGCCGCGTTGCCCCGCAGGTAGACCGCGCGCAGCCCCAGGTTGCGCAGCCTGGTCAGGGCGCGCGCCCGGTTCTGGGCGTGGACGAGCACCCGCATGCTGCCGCAGCCGGCGGCGGGCGGGCGGGGCAGGTTCAGTGCCACCACCACGGTGCCGTTCGGCAGCTTGCAGAAACCTCCTGCGGCCATGCAGTCACACCCCCGTGTGCGTCGGTGTCAATAAGGAAGTCACAGCACGCACCTAAACACGATCGGCGGCAACCCGCCAGGGGTTGCCGCCGATACGCTTCTGACCTGCGGTTTTACTTCTTCTTGGCCGAAGGTCCGACCTGGAGCGTGATCGTCGAGCCGTTCAGGGGCTCCTTCACGATCGCGATCCGGGTGTTGGTGTCAGTGATCTTGACGCCCGCGAGCGGGTTGGTCTCGTCGTAGTACGTCGAGCGTCCGTCGTCGAAGACCGGGACACCGGGCTGGGACTTGATCTTCGTCGCGACGTCGGCCTTGTGGAGCGTGATGCCGTCCGTCGGGTACCAGCTGAAGGTCGAGTCGTAGGCCTGGATGCGGTTGCGCATCAGCGTGCCGTCGGACCACTTCAGCGCGGTCGGGTGCGAGTCGATCGGCAGGATCAGACCCCGGCCCGCGTGCGCGCTGGTGTTGTCGTCCTTCTGGGAGGTGTCCCACTTCCAGATCAACAGGCCGTTCTGGTAGGCGTAGTGCTCCACCCAGTCCGGACGGGTCGCCGAGAAGCCGTAGTTGTACGGGCCGACCTTCAACACCTTGTCGTACGACACGTATTGGCGGTTCTCGGCGATGTAGTACTGCGCGTACTCGTCGGTGAAGGACGCGCCGACCCGGCGGAAGCCCTTGGCCGTCCAGGCGGTGTCCGCGCTCTCCGCGTTGTCCGAGAAGAGGACCGAGCCGTCCGCGGTCAGCGTGATCTCGTCGGCCGCGAAGCCCTTGAGGGACGTGCCGCCGTCGGTGGCGTAACGGAAGCGCAGGCTGACCTTCTTGCCCGCGTAGTCGTTCAGCGGGTAGGTCAGCTTCTGGTACGCCGCGACCGAGCCGGTGAGGGCCGGCTTGCCGCTGCCGTCCCGCGGGATCGCGGTGCCGTCGGCCAACGTGCCGTCGAGCGGGGTGTAGTTGGCGCCGCCGTCGGTGGAGACCTCGGCGTACAGGTAGTCGTAGTCCTGCTCGATGTCCCACCAGCCGTCGAGAGTGAGGGCGGCGGCGGACTTCCCGGTGAGGTCGACCGTGCGGGTCAGGGTGTTCTCGAGGTCGTCGCCGGTGTCGCTCCACCACTGGGTGGCACCCTGCGCCGGGGTGGTCACCTCGGTGGTGACCGACTTCTTCGGCAGCTGGACCACGAGGGCCTGCGGGTCCTTGGTGTTGTACTCCGCGACGCCCAGCTTGTGGTGGGACCGCTTGCCGGCCTTGGCCACCTCGTAGTCCAGCCAGCCCAGTTGGAGCTTGTCCCAGGCGTTCATGTCGCCGGGCAGGTCCCCGATCGCGTCCTTGCCCGTGCCGAGCCAGGAGCCGGAGGACATCAGCGTCCAGAAGCCGGTGGAGTTCTCGCCGCCGCCGGAGGTGTCGTACTCGTCGGGCAGGCCGAGGTCGTGGCCGTACTCGTGGGCGAAGACGCCCAGGCCGCCGTTCTCCGGCTGGATGGTGTAGTCGCCGACCCAGACGCCGGTGTCACCGATCTGGGTGCCGCCGCGCTTGTTGGTGTCGGGGCCGGTGACACCCTTGTCGGTGCCGAAGGCGTACCAGCGGTGCGCCCAGATGGCGTCCTCGCCCTGGGCGCCGCCGCCCGCGGACTCGTCCTCACCGGCGTGCACGATCTGGAAGTGGTCGATGTAGCCGTCCGGCTCGTTGAAGTTGCCGTCGCCGTCGTAGTCGTAGCGGTCCCACTGGTCGAACTCGGCCAGTTCCTTGGATATCTCGGCGGCCGTGTCACCGGCGGCCTCGCGCTGCGCGACCCAGGCGTTCACGCCGTCCTGGACCGCGTACCACGCGCCGGTCGCGGCGTCGTTGGAGCCGTAACGGGCCTCGTTGTAGGGCACCTTGACCCAGTCGGTGACCTCGCCGTCGACCGAGTAGCGGCCCGAGGACTGCTTCTCGTAGTACGACTTGAGCGTGGCGTTGCCCTTGCCGAAGTACAGGTCCTGGTAGTGGGCCCGGTTGAAGTCGGCCTGCCAGTCGGTGCTGTTGTTGGTCTTGCGGTCCGGCGCCTCGATGCGGTTGTGCAGCGGGCCGGGCGTGCCGCCGTAGCGGGGGTCGACCTGGTCGCCGAACTCGACGAGGATCGTGAAGATCTTGTCGGTCTTCTCGCGGCCGAGCTCGACGTACTTGCTGTTGCCCTTGCGGCCCTTGAGCTGGACGACCTTCGAGCCGTTCTTCTCCTTGACCGTCGCCTGGCCGGCGATGACCTGCTGGAGTGCCTCCTCACGCTGTGCGTCCTGCGTGCGGCTGTACGGGCCGTCGAAGTCGTGCTCCTTGGCCTTGGCAGGCTGCGGGTCCTGCCGGTCCACCGCGGGGGTGCCCGCGGGCTTCTCCGCGGCCTGCGCCACGGCGAACGTCGAGAACGTGGCCGAGGCCGCGGCTATCGCCACGACCGTCGCGGCCGTCCTGAACGTCCAGGATCTGTCCGTCACTTGTACCTCTCCCCTATCCAGGCAAGTGAGCGGTATTTGACTAAAGGTTGACGAGAAAAGACAGACCTTGACTTGGACCCGTCAAGTGCATTATTAGGAGTCGGTGTTCGTATTGCGGACACATGACCGCAACAGAACAGGCGCGCACAGATGTCCACTTGATGGACGCCATGACTCCGTGCGCCCCCTGTGCTCCGGCACTGTTCGTTAGGTCACGCTTACTGCTCGTTCCACTCGGGCACACAGCCGATTAGAGTCGATTGGCGGAACGCCCGGATGTCGGCGGAATGCCAGGCCGACACCCCCCGTGGATCCCCAATTCCGAGGACCGATTGCCATGCCTCGTCCGACCGCCGCACAGCTCGCCTACGGTTCGATCACCGTCATCTTCTCGACGCTCGCCATGCTGCTGCTGTCACAGACGAGTTCGGCCGTGGGGACAGCGGTCATCGCCGTCTCGGCGCTCGCCCTCGGCCTGCTGGTGGCCCTGACGGTGCCGCAGCCCAAGTCCCGCGTGGTCGCGCTCCGCAAGCCCGCCGAGCACCGGGCCGAGGAGCCCGTACCGGCCGGGGCCACGAGCTCCAAGACCGCGGCCTGAACACCCTTTCACCGCACCGCGCGCTCCGGTCCGGCCCCCGGGTAGGTGGGGCCGGACCGAAGCGCGCGGTGCGGTGAGCGCCGGGTGCCGGTGGGCCGACCGGACAGGTCGTCACCGGGTGCCGTTGGCCCGGCGTGGCCGCCGGGACCCGACGGGTCAGGTCGTGACCACCACCGTCTTGGCCGCCTTGTCGTGCAGGCCCTGCTTGTAGGGCTTGTCGAAGTAGCTCCAGCCGCCCGAGATCGCGGTCCAGATGCAGGCGCAGCAGAACGCGAACGGGATCCACAGCACCGCCGAGCGGATCAGCGTGCTCTGCACGGCGGGCGTGGAGCCGTTGTCGAGGTTCGCCACCCGCATCCCGAGCCACTTCTTGCCGAGCGTCTGCCCGGACCGGGTGATCAGGACGGTGTCGTAGGCGATGTAGAGCACCGCCGCGAGCGCCGACTGGGCGAGCGACTTGCCGTACTGCATGTTGTCGCTGCTGACGTCGTACTCGCTCACCCCGAAGCCCCAGGTGATCAGCCAGACGACGATGCCCACCAGGATCATGTCGATGATGCGGGCGAGCGTGCGCCGGCCGCTGGGTGCCAGCGGGGGCATGCCGGCCAGCGGGTCGGCCGGACCCCCGCCGTACGGGTCACCGGCGCCGTACGGGCCACCACCGCCGTGGGGGCCACCACCGCCGTACGGGTCACCGCCGCCCTGGGGGCTTCCGCCGTACGGCGGTGGCGGCGGGGCGTTGTACGGCGAGCCCGGGCCCTCGGCAGGCGGGGGCTGCTTCCTCAACGGGTCGTCGTCCGGCGGCTGCTGGCCGGAGCCGGGAGGCGGTTCACTGCTCATGGCCCGAGTGGACCGCGAACCCCCCGGTTCCGCATCCGGCGAGCGGCCGTCCGGAGTACCGAATTCGATAAGCCGTTCGCGGTACCGCTCAGCCCGCCACGAACGTATGCGCCGCCTTGTCGTGCCAGCACTGGTGCCACGGCCGGTCGAACAGGCACCACGCGACACCCACGAGACCGACACCGAGCAGACCCGGCACGCTGTACACGAGCCAGCGGCGCAGGGCCGTGCCGAAGGACGGCGGCTCGTGGGCCTCGATGTCCCGCACCTCCAGGCCGAACAGCTTCTTGCCGAGCGTGCGGCCCCACTTGGCGGTGGGCAGCGCTTCGTAGAGGGCGCCGGCGACCAGGAGGACGGCGACCACGATCGCGAGGTAGACCGACGTGGTGCCGTCCAGCAGCCAGACCGTCACCGTCTCGCCGGAGAGCTTGGCCGCGTCCACCTTGTCGCTGATGTGGTCGGCGGCCTTGGTGCCGAGCGGGACGGCGGCCACGGCGGTCACCGCGCCGACCACGAGGGTGTCGAGGAGACGGGCGGCCAGGCGCTTGCCCAGGGCCGCGGGACGCGCGGCAGCCTGACGCCGGGCGGCCGCCTGGAAGATGTCCTCCACCGGCGGCTTCCAGGGCGCGGGCTGCTCCTCGTCGGGCCCGGCGAGCCGATGCACCTGCTGGGCCCAGGAGGGCTGACCGCCACCGGGGCCCGCGCTCATGGGCGTGGCGCTCACGGGCCCGGCGGCCTGCGGCGGGAGGCCCTGGGGTGCCGCTCCGGGCTGGACGGCTCCCTGCGGCTGCCCGCTCTGTCCCTGTGAGGGCACGCCCGGAGGGGCCGCGGCGGGGGTGGACTGCTGGGGGCCGGAGAGGGCCGTGGCCGCGCCGGAGGCGGCCCGCTCGGCGGCGGCCTTGCCCGCCCCGAAACCGGGGGCGTCGGGAGCCGGAGCCGGGGTGCCGTGGGCTCCGCCCTGGGCCGTGGGACCGGAATACGCGGGTCCGGGCGTGCTTCCGCCCTGCGCCCCGGGACCCTCGCCCTGCTGCGCCGTGCGCGGGGAGAGCGCGCGGAACTTCATGGTGCCGTCGTCGGTGCCGGGGGCCGGCGCGGTGGGCCTGCGGAAGACCCGCGTGCCGCCGTCCTCGTCCGGCTCGGCGGGCGGGATCGTCGCGGTGCCGTCGGTACGGGCGGCGTGGCCGTCGGGCTGGGCCGGAGCGCCTCCGTCGGCGGGCTGACCCGTGACGGCCACCCTCGGATCGACCCCCTGCGGACCACCCTGCTGGGGTACGCCGTGCTGGGCCCCCTGCTGAGCCTGTGCGGCCGCCTGCGGGGACCCCCACGACACCCGGCGGTCCTGGTCGCCGCCGAAGCCCGCCTGGTGGGCCCGGTCGGCGGTCCACGCGGACGCCGGTTCGGGACGGTCGGCGCGCTGGGCGTCGGCGTGGCCGGCGTCCTCCGCCGGGTCCTCGTCGAAGAAGTGCGGGCCGGTCTCCTCGACCGGAGCGGGGGCCGGGCCGGGAGCCGGCGGGGATGCGAGCGGTTCGCCTGCCGCCGGGGCGGGACGGCTGGTGCCCGGCACCCAGGAAGCGCCGTTCCAGTAACGGACATATCCAGGAATGGACGGGTCCGGGTAGTAGCCCTCACGGGGCCTGTCGTCACCGGGTGCCGGGGTTGGGGCGCTCATGTCCGTCGTCCCGTATCTGCTCGGAGGTCAATGGAGGGGGGTCCACATCTATCAGACCGGCGCAGGACCCACCGCCAGTCCCACCGGACCCACCCCTTTTGCGCACGACCGGAGAGCGCACGTGCTACCGGCTGCGGCACCGGGCCCGGGCCTCCGGAAAAAAGTTCGCCGAACCCGCGTAATGATCCCCGCCCCCTGCCCCTCTCCCTCGTACGGGCCCACCGCAGGACCCGCGTCAGAGCCGAGAGAGGAACGAACGACATGCACCACACCGTGGTGGAGCGCGAACTGGAGCTCAACCTGATCCTGTCGCCCGAGCGCAGCATCCCGGTCCCGGCCCGGCTGAGCTACCGCAGCGACGACCCCTTCGCCGTCCACGTCACCTTCCACATCGGCTCGGACCATCCCGTGCACTGGACCTTCGCCCGCGAACTCCTCGTGGAGGGGGTCTTCCGCCCGTGCGGGCACGGGGACGTACGGGTGTGGCCGACGAAGGCCGGCGGCCGCGGCCTGGTGCTGATGGCGCTGAGCTCCCCCGACGGCGACGCCCTCCTGGAGGCTCCGGCCGCACAGGTCTCGGCCTGGCTGGAGCGCACACTGAGGGCGGTCCCGCCGGGCACCGAGGGGGAGCAGCTCGGCATCGACGACGCCCTGGCCGAGCTGCTGACCCCCACCCCGGCCGACGATTTCTGGCTGTGCGACCCCTGGCCGGGCGACGAGTCCAAGGACGGGGAGTGAGGCGGGGGCGAGGAGCGGGCCAGGGACGAGGAGCGGTCCGGGGACGAGGAGTGAGGCGGGGGCGAGGAGGCAGCCGGGGCGCGCGGTCTCAGAACAGCTTGCCGGGGTTCAGGATCCCCAGCGGGTCGAAGACGCCCTTCACCGCCCGCTGCATCTCCACCCCCACCGGGCCGATCTCGCGCGCGAGCCACTCCTTCTTCAGGACGCCCACCCCGTGCTCCCCGGTGATCGTGCCGCCGAGTTCCAGGCCGAGGGCCATGATCTCGTCGAAGGACTCCCGGGCCCGCCGGGACTCGTCCGCGTCGGTGGCGTCGAAGCAGACCGTGGGGTGGGTGTTGCCGTCCCCCGCGTGGGCGACGACACCGATGGTGAGCCGGTACTTCTCGGCGATCCGCTCGGTCCCTTCGAGCATCTCGGCGAGCCGGGAGCGCGGCACGCACACGTCGTCGATCATCGTGGTGCCCTTGACGGCCTCGAGCGCGGTGAGGGACAGCCTGCGGGCCTGGAGCAGCAGTTCGGACTCGGCGAAGTCCTCGGCCGGGACGACCTGCGTGGCGCCCGCCGCCTCGCACAGCGCGCCGAGGGCGGCGAGGTCGGCCGCCGGGTCCGTGGTGTCGAAGGCGGCCAGCAGCAGGGCTTCGGTGGACTCCGGGAGCCCCATGTGCGCGAGGTCGTTGACGGCCCTGACGGTCGTACGGTCCATCAGTTCGAGGAGGGACGGCACGTGCCCGCCCTCCATGATCCGGCACACCGCGTCGCAGGCGGCGGCCCCCGAGGCGAACTCCGCGGCCAGCACCAGCTGCTCGGGCGGCTGCGGCTTCAGCGCCAGGGTCGCCTTGACGACGATCCCGAGCGAGCCCTCGGAGCCGACGAAGAGGCGGGTCAGGTCGTATCCGGCGACCCCCTTCGCGGTACGGCGGCCCGTGGACAGGAGCCGTCCGTCGGCGAGGACGACGTCCAGGCCGAGGACGTACTCGGCCGTCACCCCGTACTTCACGCAGCACAGTCCGCCGGAGGCGGTGCCGATGTTGCCGCCGATCGTGCACATCTCCCAGCTGGAGGGGTCCGGCGGGTAGTAGAGGCCGAGTTCGTTGACCGCGCGGGAGAGGGTGGCGTTGACGACTCCCGGTTCGACGACGGCGATCCGGTCGACCGGGTTGATCTCCAGGATCCGGTCCATCTTGGTCAGGGACAGCACGATGCAGCCGTCGGAGGCGTTGGCCCCGCCCGACAGGCCCGTGCGGGCGCCCTGCGGGACGACCGGGACGCGCAGCTCGGTGGCGACGCGCATGACGTGCTGGACCTGCTCGACGGTACGGGGCAGCACGACCACGGCCGGGGTCCCGGCCGGGCAGAAACTCGCCATGTCGTGGGCGTAGGAGGCCGTCACGTCCGTGTCGACCAGGACGGTCCCGGCGGGCAGACCACTCAGCAGACGGTCGACGAGGCTGCCGGTGACCGCGGTGTCTTCATCGCGACGCGCTTCGATACGGCTCATGATCACAGCGTCGCACCGGGGGCCATCGGTGTGAACCCCGTCCGGGCCGGTTGCCGTGTGCCGGGGCGGGATCGTCGTACTGACGCACAGTGAGCGCCATGGAGAACAGCGCCACGGAGAAACCGGTGACCGAGGACCGCCAGGGCGAGGTGCGGGAGGAGAGCCGGGAGGCCCGGCGGGCCCGGCTGCGCGGACGCCTCCTGATCGCCGCGGTCGCCGGGTGCGCGGCGCTCGGTACGGCCCTGATGCTGCTGCCGCCCTCGGGGCACCCGGCACCGCACGCTGCCGCTCCGGCCCCCGGCGCCCAGGCGCTGACGGCGGTCGCCGGCGGGGTGCCGGCCGCGCTGCCCGGTCTGGCGGTCCTGATCCGCGAGCGGGAGAGCGTGGTGCGCCGGCATCCGCGGGACGCGGGGTCGTGGGCGGTGCTCGGGACGGCGTACGCCGAACAGGGGAGGCGGACTGCCGACGCGGCCTTCTATCCGAAGGCCGAGGACGCGCTGCGGACGTCCCTGAAGGTGCGGCGGAACGCGGAGGCCCTCGCCGGTCTGGCCGCCCTCGCGAACGCCCGCCGGGACTTCCGGGCGGCGAAGTCCTGGGGCGAGGAGGCCCGGCAGCTGGAGCCGGGGCGGTGGACGGCGTATCCGGCGCTGCTCGACGCGTACGAGGGCCTCGGTGACTACAAGGCGGTCGGCAGGACGCTGGAGCGGTTGACGGAGCTGCGGTCGGGTCCTGCGGTGCTGGCCCGGGCGGCCACCGTGTACCGGGACCGGGGCCGGCGCGAGGACGCGGCGGCCGCCCTGTCCGACGCGGCGGCCGGGGCCCGGGCACCGGCCGAGCGGGCGGCGTATCTGGAGCGGGCCGGGCAGCTGGCCTTCGAGCGCGGCGACCGCGAGGAGGCGCTGCGGTACTTCCGGGAGGCGGTGCGTGCCGACCCCGACCAGCGGGCCGCGCAGGCAGGCCGGGGCCGGGCGCTGGCGGCGCTGGGCCGTACGGGCGAGGCCGTGACCGCGTACCGGACCGCCCTCGCGAAGCAGCCGCTGCCGCAGCACGCCCTGGAACTGGGCGAGTTGTACGAGTCCCTGGGGCAGGCGCAGGCGGCCCGGGCGCAGTACGGTCTGCTGCGGGCGGCGGTGGCCAGGGCGGCGGGCGGTGGCGTCGACGAGGAGCTGGTGCTGGGGCGGTTCGAGGCGGACCACGGTGACCCGGCCGCCGCGGTGACGCGGTTGCGGGCCGAGTGGCAGCGGCAGCCGGGGATCGAGGTGGCGGACGCGCTGGGCTGGGCGCTGCACCGGGCGGGCCAGGACGAGGAGGCCCTGCGGTACGCCCGGATCGCCACGGACCGGGTGCACGGCGGCGGGGTGCGCAGCGCGCCGTACATGTACCACCTGGGCATGATCGAGCGGGACTCGGGACGGAGCGCGTCCGCCCGCCGGCACCTTCAGGAGGCTCTGCGGATCAACCCCTGGTTCTCGCCCCTGGGGGCCCCGGCGGCGGGGCAGGCGCTGGCGGACCTGGGCGAGGTTCCGGAGGAGGGTCTGCCGGAGTAGGGACTGCCGGCGGTGGACGCTGAGGGGGTCACACCGCGGCCGTGCCGATGAGGGCGTTCCTCGTCACCAGGGCCGCGAGTTCCTCCTCGCCCAGTCCTTCGGTGCCCTCGGGCCTGCGGGGCAGGACCAGGTAGCGGGTCTCGGCGCTGGAGTCCCACACCGTGATGTCCGTGCCGGGCGGCAGTTCCAGGCCGAACTCCCGCAGCACCTCCCGGGGTTCGCGCACCACCCGGGAGCGGTAGGCCTCGGACTTGTACCAGCTGGGGGACGGGCCGAGCAGGCGCAGCGGGTAGCAGGAGCACAGGGTGCAGACGACGACGTTGTGGCGGGAGGCGGTGTTCTCGACCACCCGCAGACGCTGGAACGAGCCCTCCATGTACCCGAGTTCACGGACGGCGGCCGTGCCGTCCGCGAGCAGCCGGGCCCGGTAGGCGTCGTCGGTCCAGGCCCGGGCCACGACCCGGGCGCCGTTGGCCGGGGAGGACTCCGCGAGGAACGCGTCGATCGCCTCGTCCAGCCGCTCCCCGGTGATCAGCCCCTTCTCCTCCAGGAGGGTCTCCAGGCGCCTGACCCGCCGGGCGATCGTGGCGTCGGTGTGGTGGTCACCGCTCGTCATCGGGGTCCTCCTCCAGATAGCTCTCCCACAGGTCCAGTACGACATGGTGGTCGCCCTCGCCCCACAGGTCACGGGCCTCGAAGCGGACCGCGTAGATCTGCTCGACGGGCGCGTCCCCGCGTCCCCGCGCGCTGATGTCGGCCAGTTCCTCCGGGCCCTCCGGCTCCACGACCACGCCCCGCTTGCCGCGCGCGTACCGCGGCAGGCGGGTGTGGTGCGGCGGGTCGTGGCGGTAGGTGCGGACGCTGGTGCCGGGCGGGAAGCGGTCCGGGGCGGCCGGGTGCGCGTCAGTCATCGAGCGCACCCGGTTCCAGCACGCCCTTGCGTTCCAGCAGCGCGCAGATCGCCGTGAACCAGCGCTCGTAGTACGAGGCCGCGAGGTACTCGCCGGGCGGCATCGACTCGATGGCGTCCCGGAACTCGTTGGTGTTGAAGATCCCTTGCGCACGCAGGGTGTTGTAGAGCCCGACGACCCGGGCCTCCCAGTCCGCGTGGAAGGGCTCGGTGTCGTCGGTGGTGTCGATCGCGCCGAACCCCTGCGTGCCGCCCACGTCGTTGATCCTGGCCATGGGGCCAGCGTACGAGCAGACGGCTGCGACGGGACCGGACGTGCGGCTAGAGGTTGCCGCGCTTCTCCTGCTCCCGCTCGATGGCCTCGAAGAGGGCCTTGAAGTTGCCCTTGCCGAAGCCCATGGAGCCGTGTCGCTCGATGATCTCGAAGAAGACGGTCGGCTTGTCCTGGACCGGCTTGGTGAAGATCTGGAGCAGGTAGCCGTCCTCGTCGCGGTCGGCGAGGATCTTCAGCTCGCGGAGCGTGTCGACGGGGACGCGGGTGTCGCCGACCCACTCGCCGAGGGTGTCGTAGTAGGAGTCGGGGGTGTCGAGGAACTGGACCCCGGCCGCGCGCATGGTCCGTACGGTCTGCACGATGTCGTTGGTGTTCAGCGCGATGTGCTGGACGCCGGCGCCGCCGTAGAACTCCAGGTACTCGTCGATCTGGGACTTCTTCTTGGCGATCGCGGGCTCGTTGATCGGGAACTTCACCTTGAGGGTGCCGTCGGCCACGACCTTCGACATCAGGGCGCTGTACTCGGTGGCGATGTCGTCGCCCACGAACTCCTTCATGTTCGTGAAGCCCATGACCTTGTTGTAGAAGCCGACCCACTCGTTCATCCGGCCGAGTTCGACGTTGCCGACGCAGTGGTCGATCGCCTGGAAGGTGCGGTGGGCGGGCGGCTCGACGATGGGGGCGGCCGCGGTGAAGCCCGGGAGGTAGGGGCCGTCGTAGCCGGTGCGCTCGACCAGGGTGTGGCGGGTCTCGCCGTAGGTGGCGATGGCGGCGAGGACGACGGTGCCGTGCTCGTCCTTCAGCTCGTAGGGCTCGGCCGCCGAGCGGGCGCCGTGCGCGAGGGCGTACTCGTAGGCGCGGCGGGCGTCCGGGACCTCGATGGCGAGGTCGACCACGCCGTCGCCGTGCTCGGCCACGTGCTGGGCGAGGAAGTGGCCCCACGGGGTGGCGGCCTTGATGACCGACGTGAACACGAAACGGGCCGAGCCGTTCTCGAGGACGTACGACGCGGTCTCGCGGCTGCCGTTCTCCGGTCCGGAGTAGGCGACCAGCCGCATGCCGAAGGCGGTCGAGTAGTAGTGCGCCGCCTGCTTGGCGTTGCCGACGGCGAAGACGACCGCGTCCATTCCCTTGACCGGGAAGGGATCGGCCTGCCGGGCGGTGTCGGGAGCGTGGTGTGTGGTCTGCGTCATGCGGGAAGACTGGACCCGCCCTGCAAGGTGCGCAATAGTTCGCATCTTCGCTGAACAATGTGTTCAGTCGTACGGCCGCTTCGGCGGCCTTTCTGTACAGGATGACCATCGGATCGGGAGGCTCCCGTGGGGATCGACGAGCTGGACGGGCGGATCATCGTGCTGCTCGCGCGCGAGCCGCGGATCGGGGTCCTGGAGATGTCCCGGCGGCTGGGGGTGGCCCGGGGGACCGCGCAGGCCCGGCTCGACCGGCTTCAGTCGAACGGAGTCATCCGCGGATTCGGACCGCAGGTCGATCCGGCGGCGCTCGGCTACCCGGTGACCGCGTTCGCCACGCTCCAGATCCGGCAGGGGCAAGGACCGGACGTACGGGCCCACTTGGCGACCGTGCCGGAGGTGCTGGAGCTGCACACCACCACCGGTGGCGGGGACATGCTGTGCCGGCTCGTGGCCCGTTCCAACGCCGATCTCCAGCGGGTGATCGACCGGGTTGTCGGCTTCGATGGGATCGTCCGGGCCTCCACCGCGATCGTCATGGAGAACCCCGTTCCGCTGCGGATCATCCCGCTGGTGGAGCAGGCGGCGGAGGACTCGGTGCGCACCTGACCGCGACCCGAGGTGAGCCGTGTGAACTTCTGGGAGTACCTCGGCAGCCGCCACCAGCAGCTGCTCACGGACGCCTGTCAGCATGCGAGCGCCGTCCTCGGGTGCATGGCCGTGGCGACCGTGATCGGGGTGCTGACCGGGCTCGCGACCTGTCGCAGCGCACGGGCGGCCCACCTCGCCACGACGGCCGGCTCGACCGTCCTGACGGTCCCGCCGCTCGCCGTGCTCGGTCTGCTGATCCCGTTGGTGGGCCTGGGGTTCGCGCCCACGATGATCGCCCTGACGCTGTACGGGCTGCTGCCGGTGGTGCGCCACGCGATCGTGGGCCTGCGGGCGGTCGCCCCCTCGCCGACAGAAGCGGCCGAGGGCACCGGGACGTCCCGGGTGACGCGGCTCGTCCGGGTCGGGCTGCCGCTGGCCTGGCCGTCGATCCTGACCGGGATCCGGGGCTCGACGCGGATGCTGATGGGCATCACGGCGATCGCCGCCTGCGCCTCAGGACCGGGGCTCGGCAACGAGATCTTCCGGGGGCTCGACGCACCGGACAGCGCGAACGCGCTCAACGAGGTGCTCGCCGGGACGCTCGGGATCGTCGTCCTGACGCTGCTGTTCGACGCGGCGTACGTGCTGCTCGGACGGCTGACGTCCGTCGAGGGGGCGGGACTCCGGGGCGCCCGGGCGCCCGTGGAGCAGGAGGGCGGCGGAGAGGGAGAGGGGGTACGGGTGTGAGCGTCCGCGGGCTGGAGGAGCGGGAGGACTTCGAGGGACGGGAAGGGGTCGGGGGACGGGAAGGTGTCGAGGGGCGGGAGGCGGAAGGGGATCGCGGGGCGGCCGGGGCTCCCCCCGTGCCGCGTCGGCCGGGGCCGCGGGTCACCTGGCGGAAGCTGACCTTTCTGCCCGCGTTCCTGGTGGCGGTGCTGCTCGCGACCTGGCTGTGGTTCGCGCGGGCCGACCTGGACCCGGTCTCCGCGAAGGCGTTGTCGGACGGGCGGGTGTCCGAGGCGCTGTGGCAGCACGTACGGCTGACGGTGATCTCGACGGCGCTCGTGCTGGTCGTCACGATCCCGCTGGGGATCCTGCTCGCCCGGCGGGCCGTCCGCGCGGGCCCGATGACGAGGGCCGCGGCCCTGACCTGCCGGGCGGTTCCGGCGATCGGCCTGCTGGCGCTGCTGGTGATCCGGCTGGGCACCGGCACGCAGGCGGCCCTGGCCGGCATCACCGCCTACGCCGTGCTGCCGGTCCTGTCGCGCATGATCGCGGGCCTGAGGGCGAGCGGCCCTCCGGTCGTCCCGCCGATCCTCGCGGGCGTCCGTACGGCCCTGGTCCTCAGCGTCGGCACGGCCACCCTGGCGGCCTTCGCCGGAGGCGGCGGCCTGGGCGTCCTGATCGCCACCGGCATCACCACCCGGCGCATGCCGGTCCTGATCCTGGGCTCGGTCCTCACGGCGACCCTGGCCCTCCTGGTCGACTGGCTGGCTTCTCTGGCGGAGCTGTTGGTCGCGCCACCCCTTGCAAAGAAGTCGATGCAAAAAAGATGTTGCAAAGAACCCTTTGCATAGCTACCTTTGTACTCATGCCGGAAGAGCCCAACACACGGAAACTCGACGCCCGTTCACTGCGCGGGCTGGCCCATCCCCTGCGGATGGAACTCCTCAACGCGCTGCGCCGCCGCGGCCCCGCCACCGCGTCCATGCTCGCCGAGCGGCTGGGCGAGTCCAGCGGCGCGACCAGCTACCACCTGCGCCAGCTCGCCGAACACGGCTTCATCGCGGACGCCCCGGAGCACGGCAAGGGGCGCGAGCGGTGGTGGAAGGCCGTGGACCAGGGACTGACCTTCGACACCGGCGAGTTCGACGGAGCGGGACCGGAACTCCGCGGGATGGCCGAGTTCTTCCTGAACGAGGTCGCCACCACCCACGCCCGCGAGCTGTCCGGCTGGCTCCACGCCCGCGAGCGATGGTCCAAGGAGTGGAGCCGCGCATCCGACATGAGCGACGCCACCCTCCAGCTCACCCCTGACCTCGCCACCGAGCTCGTCGCCAAGATGCACGCCCTGATCAACGACTACCGCGGCCGGGTCACAGACGAGGACCCCGGCTCGGAGCAAGTACGCGTCCACACGCACCTGTTCCCCACCGAGACGAACTGAAGGAGCCCCGCCATGCACTACGACCCGCACCTCGCCCAGCACCACACCCGCGCCGCCGACCTGCGTGCCGAGGCCGACGCGCACCGCCTCGCTACCGCGGCCAGGCAGCCGCACGCCATACGGACCCGGCTCGGCTGGACCCTCGTGGAGGTCGGGCTCCGGCTCGCCGCTCCGAAGCCGGTTTTCGCGCACTAGAGCATCGGCGCACCAGCGCATCGGCGCCCTAACAGGCGGGGACCGAGCCCTTGCCGCTCTCCAGTGCCGTCAGCGCACTCACCGCGCCCGTCAGCGACGTCACCGGGATCAGCCGCAGCCCCTTCGGCAGCTCCCCCTTCGCGTCGGCGCACTCCGCCTTCGGGACCAGGAACACCGTCGCCCCGTCCCGCTTCGCGGCCTGCGTCTTCAGCGCCACGCCACCCACCGCGCCGACCGTCCCGTCCGCGTCGATCGTGCCCGTACCGGCGATGGTGCGGCCCCCGGTCAGATCGCCCCCGGCCCCGTTGCCGTCGAGCTTGTCGATGATCCCCAGGGTGAACAGCAGCCCCGCGCTCGGCCCGCCGACGTCCGCGAGCCTCAGGGTCACCCTGACCTTCTTGTCGCTCAGCTTCAGGTAGTTCAGCGCCGCCTCGGTCGCCGCGTCCTGGGACTGCTGCATCTGCTCGGTGTTGTGCTGCTCGATCTCCTTGACGCTCTGCCCGCTCGGGTAGACGGCGTCATGGGGCATGACGGCACGGTCCTTGCGGAACCAGCTGTCGAAGACGTCCCCGAGGGAGACGTGGGTGTCCGGGCCGGTCGCCTCGATGGTCGTCATCCGCAGCTGCCCGCTCGTCGCCCGCGCCGGCGCGCCGGCAATCGTGATCACCGGCGTGCCCTGGTTGTCGCCGAGGACGTTCGCCGTCATGCCGGGCTGCGCCAGCGAGAACGGCAGCGGCGCGAAGAGGGCCGTGGCGATCAGTGCCACGACGGGCAGGGCACAGACGGCGACGGCCTGGGGGCGCGTGAGGCGAGAGAGCACGGGATCAATCTAACGTGACGGTCACTTCCGGCCACGATCCGGTCAGCACCGGCACAGATCCCGTCCGCCGAGGCGCTCCGAGGAACCGGGGGGCTGCGGCTGGACGCGCGGACCGGCTCCGTTGCGGATCCCGCCCCAGGACCAACGAGCCCGCGTGAAGAGCGGCTCCGCGTCCGGGTGAGCGCCGTACACACCCCGCCCCGGGACCCGCTCAACTCCGGACACAGCCATTGCAGGCCAGCGGTCAGCCCCGAGCACATCCCGCCGCAGGAGCCGCCGACCCCGTACAGAACCCGTCCCACGTCCGGTCGGTACCCGTGGGTGGCTCCCGCCAGGTCAAGCCACCCGCACGGCTCCCGCCCCACGCTCAGGTCAGCCCCGTACACGCCCCGCCCCACGCCCAGGTCAGCCCCGTACACAACCCGCCCCACGCCCAGGTCAGGCCCCGTACACAACCCGCCCCACGATCCGCTCAGCCCCATGCAGCTCACCCGCCGTACACGTCCCGCCGCCCCCGTGTGAAGCGGCGCAGCACCTCCGGGATCGGTTCGACGCCTATGCCCGGGCCACGGGGGACCGGCAGGTGGCCGTTCTCCAGGATGAAGGGCTCGGTGATGTCCTCGGCGAAGTAGCGGCCGGAGGCGGAGGTGTCGCCGGGGAGGGTGAAGCCGGGCAGGGCGGCGAGGGCGAGGTTGGGGGCGCGGCCGATGCCCGTCTCCAGCATGCCGCCGCACCACACCGGCACGCCGTGCGCGCGGGCCACGTCGTGGACGCGGCGGGCCTCCAGATAGCCCCCTACGCGCGCGGGCTTCACGTTGACCACCCGGCAGGCGTCCAGCGCGATCGCCGAGGCGGTGTCGCGGGCGTTGTGCAGGGACTCGTCGAGGCAGACCGGGGTCGAAAGCCGCGCCTGCAACCGGGCGTGCCCGTGCAGGTTGTTCTCGTCCAGCGGCTCCTCGATCAGCAGCAGCCCGAACTCGTCCAGGCGCCGCAGGTGTTCCGCGTCGGCGAGCGTGTACGCCGTGTTGGCGTCGACCTGGAGCGGCAGCCGGGCGCCGAAACGCTCCCGCACGGCCCGTACCGGTTCGACGTCCCAGCCGGGCTCGATCTTCAGCTTGATCCGGACGTACCCCTCGTCGAGATACCCCGCCACGGCATCCAGCAGCTCCGGCACGGACTCCTTGATCCCCACCGAGACCCCGGCCGGCACCCGGTCGCGGACCGCGCCCAGATACACCGCCAGCGACATGCCGTACGACCGCAGCTCCGCGTCCAGGACCGCCGTCTCCAGGGCCGCCTTCGCCAGCTCGTGCCCCTTGATCCCCGCCAGGGCCGGTCCGAGCGCGGCCGCCGTGAGCGCGGGCAGCGCCGCCACCCGCGGCACCAGGAAGTCCCGCAGCACCAGCTCCGCCCCCGCCACGAACTCCGCGCAGTACAGCGGCCGCGGATCGCCGGCGAACTCCGACCAGCCCTCGGCGGTGTCGGTGACGACCCGCAGCAGGAAGGTGTCCTTGGTCGTCATCGTGCCGAAGGAGGTCCGGAACGGGCTGACCAGCGGGATCTCCACATGGACGACCTCCACGCGTTCGAGCTTCATGCCGTCCTCTCCCCTGCGTCCCTGGTGAGCGTGTACCAACCGTCGCGGGACATCCCGGTCGCCCTGAACCCCTGCGCGAAGGCCTCCGTGAACACCTCGCGCACCGCCCGCCGCCAGCGCAGCGCGAGCTCCGGGTCGACGGCCCGCAGCTTGACCACGTCGTCCGGAACCCGGCACCAGATCCGCAGGTCGGCGAGCTCGCGGCGGGCGAGGGTCGCGCCGTCGGGAGCACTGTGCGTGGCGGGCGCCTTCTCGCGCTCACCGGGGTCGTAAGCCCGATCACCGCTGTCGTACGGGCGCCCCGGCGCCGTCAGATCCCACGTCGCCGTCAGCCGGTCGCTCTCGTCGCCGGCGTTCACGCCGTCCGTCATGGGGCCGTAGAAGTCGACGACGTACTCGGTGCCCGTCGCGCCCAGCTTGACCAGGTTGAAGCGGGCGTTGCGGGCGACCAGCGGGTCGAAGGTCCAGCGCATGGTGCGGGCGCCGAGGCCCAGCGCCCACGCCCGCTGGGCCTGCTTCACCAGCTGCCCGCGCCCGGGCTCCGCGGCGGCGACCAGCGAGTACGCCTCCTTCGCCGCGGGTGCCCCGAACACGGCGACGGCGGCCCCGGTCAGCCGGTCCCCCTCGTGGGCGGCGTGCACCGCGCCGCCCGTGTGGACCAGGCTGCGCAGCACCTCGGCCGGGTAGGGCGGGGCCGTCGGCGGGGTCCGCCACACCTCGCCGAAGTACGCGCTGACGGCGTCGAGGCCGGCGACGTCCTGGACGGTACGGATGCTCACTGCGGTCATGTGCCGAGTCTCGGAGTCCGCCGGGCGCCCGGGGTTGTGCGGTCGGACAACAGATGCGTACGTTCGTTTGGAGATCGGCCAAATGATCGTTCGGAGATCGGCCGAGCGACCGGGCGACCGGCGTCCGGCCGGGCCGGAACACCTGTTGGGGGCACCCATGGACACCTGCACCCTCGGCGACCTCCTCGACGTCGTCGGCGGCACCTCGGTACGCCTGCACACCGCCCCCGCCGGCCTCGGCGCCCCGGTCACCGAGGTCCTGCTGTACGACCCCGAGGAGCCGCTCCCCCGGTCGCCGGGCGCGCTGCTGCTGGGGGTCGGCACGCGTGCGGCGGCCGCCGGGCCGCTGGTGCGGGTGGTCGCGGAGGCCGGGATGACCGGTCTGGTGCTGCGCGGGCCGGACGGTCCGGTGGCCGCGGCGGACGCGCACGGGGTGGCCCTGCTGTCCGTCCCCGAGGACACCGCCTGGCACGAGGCGCATCTGCTGCTGGCCTCGGCGATCGGCGCCCGCCCGGTGTCCTCCGCGAGCGGCCACGGCGACCTGTTCGCGCTCGCCGACGCCATCGCGGCGGCGACCGGTGGGGCCACCGCGGTGGAGGACCCGCGCCGGCGGATCCTGGCCTACTCGACGGTCACCGGTCAGCCGGTCGACGAGGACCGCCGCCAGGGCATCCTGGGCCTCCAGGTGCCGACCGGCGCGGGCGACAGCGAGCAGTACCGGACGCTGTTCGCGGCCCCCGCCCCGCTCCGGCTGCCCGCCCTGCGGGAGGGCGCCCTGCCCCGCCTCGCGATGGCCGTCCGGGCCGGCGGGGAGACCCTCGGCTCGGTGTGGGTCGTGGACGACGGCACGCTCGCGGCGGACGCGGCCGAGACGCTCGTACAGGGGGCGTCGACGGCCGCGCTGTTGCTGCTGCGGGCGCGCGCCGCCCAGGAGCTGGCCCGGCACCGGACCGGCGATCTGCTGCGGCGGGTGCTGGACGGGACGGCGGACCCGGCCGGGGCGGCCGTGCGGCTGGGCATGGAGGGGCCGCTCCGGGTGGCCGCGTTCGCGCTGGACCCGTCCGGCCGGCCGGACGCCGTGGCCGGCCCGCAGGACGCCGAGCAGACCGGGCTGCGGCTGCTGGACGTCGTACGGCTGCAATGCGAGGCCCGCTACGGGCGGCACGCGTGCGCGCTGGTCGACGGGGTGGTGTACGCGGTGCTGCCCGCGGTCGGGGAGCACGGCGGGGACCGGCACCGACGGCTCGCGGAGCACATCGTGGCGCGGGCCGGACAGGCGCTCAGGGTGCCGGTGCGGGCGGGGCTCGGGGAGGTCGTGGCGGGGCTCGGGGAGGTGGCGGGGTCGCGGGCCGACGCCGACCTGGTGCTGCGGCTGCCGGGACCCGCGCTGCCGGTCGCCACGATCGACGAGGTCCGGGCCCGGGTCACGCTGGCACGTCTCACCGAAGTGTTCGGTGAGCGGCGGGAGTTGAGCGCAGGTTCATGGCAGCGGGTGCTGGCTCACGACGAGCGGCACGGGAGCGACCTCGCGCGCACGCTGGTGTGCTGGTTCGACGCGGGGTGCGACATGGCGGGGGCGGCGCAGTTGCTCGCCGTGCACCCCAACACGTGCCGTTACCGGTTGAGACAGGTACGGCGACTCGTCGGCATCGACCTGGACGATCCCGACGAGCGGCTGGTGCTGTGGTTGCAGTTGCGGGTGCTGGCGGGGTTGGGGCCGGTGAGGACTGCTTGAGCCGGGCACCTGTGGGGTTGCCGGGTGCGGCGGTTCGGCGGGCGCGGGTCCGTCGTGGCTGGTCGCGCCCGCGCGGCGGAGCGGCATATCGATACAGCCCCGCACCCCTGAGGAGTTGCAGTCCACGTGCGCCACAACGGACCCGGCCCCGGGTGAGGGCCGGTGAGGACGTGATCCGGCGGGGCGGCGTGAGGGCGTTGTCAGGCGGGGGTCAGCGCAGCGCCTCCGCGACCTCCCGGGCCGCGTCCACCACCCGCGGCCCCACCCGTTCCGGCACCGCGTCGGCCAGCATCACCACGCCGACGCTGCCCTCGACGCCGGTGACGCCGAGCAGGGGGGCCGCCGCACCGCTCGCACCCGCCTCCAGCTCACCGTGGGTCAGCGTGTACCCGGGGTCCCCGAAGCCCTGCTGCCGGGCCGCGAGGATCGCCCGGCCCGCGGCACCGCGGTCCAGGGGATGCCGGAACCCGGCGCGGTAGGCCACGTGGTAGTCCGTCCACGTGGGCTCGACGACGGCCACGGCGAGCGCCTCCGCACCGTCCACCAGCGTGAGATGGGCCGTCGCCCCGATGTCCTCGGCCAGCGACCGCAGCGCCGGCAGCGCGGCCTCCCGGACCAGCGGATGCACCTGGCGTCCGAGCCGCAGCACCCCGAGCCCGACCCGGGCACGGCCGCCCAGGTCCCGTCGTACGAGGGCGTGCTGCTCCAGCGTGGCCAGCAACCGGTACACCACGGTGCGGTTCACGCCCAGTTTGTTGGACAGTTCGGTGACGGTGAGCCCGTGGTCCGTGTCGGCCAGGAGCTTGAGGACACGCAGTCCCCGGTCCAGCGTCTGAGAGGTCTCCGCGGTCACGACGCCCACTCCTCCAAGTGGTGAGGTCGGCGGCCCCTCGCGGCGGATGCGTCACCGAGTCCCGTCGGCGACGCGCTTCAGAGGCCGCCGATCGGTCGGCGGCCCGGTCTGTTCCGGACCGCGTCGCTTCACGGCTGCGCTCCGCGGCGGCGCTGCCACGGGGCGTGTGCGTAGCGGGACAGTAGCGAAGGGGGTTCGCTCAGCGGAAGCCTCCGTCCAGAATCCGGGCAGCGGTCGACGCGGAGCACTCCGTTTGTCCTGAAATCCACAGCCCTGGGGACACGTGTGCCCTGCTCACCGGACCGCGTCCTGGTGGGCCCCGTTCACCGCATCCGGGTGGCCCACTCCTGCACCTTGGCGATCCGCTGCCGCAGCTGCCCCGCCGTCGCCTCCGCGCTCGGCGGCCCTCCGCACACCCGGCGCAGTTCGGTGTGGATCACGCCGTGCGGCTTGCCGCTCTGGTGGACGTAGGCGCTGACCATGGTGTTGAGCTGCTTGCGCAGCTCCATCATCTCCTTGTGCGAGACGACGGGCCGCCGTTCGGCGGGCAGCTCCAGGAGGTCGGCCTCGGCGTCCGGCTTCTTGCGGCTGTGCGCGATCTGCCGGGCCTGCCGCTTCTGGAGCAGCAGCTGCACCTGGTCGGGTTCGAGGAGGCCGGGGATGCCGAGGTAGTCCTGCTCCTCCTCGCTGCCCGGGTGCGCCTGCATGCCGAACTCGGCGCCGTCGTAGAGGACCCGGTCGAAGACGGCCTCGGACTCCAGCGCCTCGAAGGAGAACTGCTCCTGCTCGCCCGTGTCCTCGTCCTCCTCCCTGTTCGCCTCCTCCATCTCCTTCTCGGACTCGGCGTACGGGTCCTCCTCGCCCTCCTTCTTCGGCTTGTCGAGGGCGTGGTCCCGCTCCACCTCCATCTCGTTGGCGAAGGTGAGGAGGTCGGGGACGGTCGGCAGGAACACGGAGGCGGTCTCACCGCGCCGCCGGGACCGCACGAAACGCCCGACGGCCTGCGCGAAGAACAGCGGGGTGGAGATGGTGGTGGCGTACACCCCGACCGCGAGGCGCGGCACGTCGACGCCCTCGGAGACCATCCGCACGGCGACCATCCACCGGTCGTTGCTCGCGCTGAAGTCGTCGATCCGCTTGGACGCGGCAGCCTCGTCGGACAGCACGAGGGTCGCCTTGGAGCCGGTGATCTCACGGATCAGCTTGGCGTACGCCCGGGCCGATTCCTGATCGGAGGCGATGACGAGGGCGCCGGCGTCCGGGATGGCCTTCCTGACCTCGGTCAGCCGCTGGTCGGCGGCGCGCAGCACGCTCGGCATCCACTCACCGCGCGGGTCGAGCGCGGTGCGCCAGGCCTGGCTGATCGCGTCCTTGGTCATGGGCTCGCCGAGCCGGGCGGCGATCTCGTCACCGGCCTTGGTCCGCCACCGCATCTGCCCGCTGTAGGACAGGAAGATGACCGGCCGCACGACGTGGTCGGCGAGCGCGTTGCCGTAGCCGTAGGTGTAGTCGGCGGCCGACCTGCGGATCCCGTCGTTGCCCTCCTCGTACGTCACGAAGGGGATCGGGTTGGTGTCGGACCGGAAGGGCGTTCCGGTGAGCGCGAGCCGTCGCGTGGCCGGTTCGAAGGCCTCGAGGCAGGCCTCGCCCCAGGACTTGGAGTCGCCGGCGTGGTGGATCTCGTCGAGGATGACGAGGGTCTTGCGCTGCTCGACGCGGTTGCGGTGCAGCATGGGTCGTACGCCGACGCCCGCGTAGGTGACGGCGACCCCGTGGTAGTCCTTGCCGAGCGGCCCGGCGCTGTACTCCGGATCCAGCTTGATCCCTATCCGCGCGGCCGCCTCGGCCCACTGCTTCTTCAGGTGCTCGGTCGGCGCGACGACGGTCACCTGCTGCACGACGTGGTGGTGCAGCAGCCAGGAGGCGAGGGTGAGGGCGAAGGTCGTCTTGCCGGCACCGGGGGTCGCGACGGCCAGGAAGTCACGCGGCTGCTCCTGGACGTACTTCTCCATCGCCCCTTGCTGCCAGGCACGCAGCTTGTTGGCGGTCCCCCAGGGGGCGCGGCCCGGGAAGGCCGGGGAAAGGTGATGGGAGGAGGCGGCGGTGGTAGTCACGGTCTCCGTCGGGGTCGCGGCTGGGCGGTGTCTTGTTCGGCGGTGTCTTCTGCACCTGTGTGTGCGGTGTCTTCTACGCCTGTGTATGACGACCGGGTCACCTTACCGGCGGCCCGCCACCGTCAACGCGCGGACGGGGCCGGGTCGCCGGTGGGTGGGACCGAGGTCACATCTCTACTCGGCCAGCGCCCTCAGCCGCCCCGCGATCGTCCGTACATCGCCCTCGGCGCCCGACGCGACGTCGATGACCAGCGCGTATGCCACGTCCTGGGCGCAGCCGCCGAGGTCCACGCCGTTGACGCCGAGGAAGGTCGCGGCGGCGAGCCAGGCGGTGCGCTTGTTCCCGTCGACGAGGGGGTGGTTGGCGGCGAGGCCGTGGAGCAGGGCCGCGGCCTGCTCGTACAGGTCGCCGTAGGCCTCCGTGCCGAACATCCGGGCCCTCGGCCGCCGTACGGCGGAAGCGAACAGCCCGGCGTCCCGCGCCTCGGGTGCCTGGCCGCCGAAGGCGGTCCGAGCGATGTCCTCGACCTCCGCGACCGTGAGATGTCTGATCATTCGCCGAGCCTTCGCAACAGGTCGGCATGGTGCCGGGCGAGTTCCTCGGCAAGGGCACGCACCGGTTCCCCCTCTTCACGCAGATACCGGCGTACGGCCTCCCGGGCGAGGTCCTCCGGTCGGCGGCCGCAGGCGTCGGCGAGATCGGCGAGCGCCTGTCCGGTGTCCGGGTCGAGGTGAAGCGTGCTTTCCTGCATGGCGCGAGAGGCTAGTCGCTGTCGTCACGGGCCGCCGAACGGTTTACGGCTCCCGCACGGCTTTCGGCTCCCGGTTTACGGTTCCCGAAGGGTTTGCGGCCCCCGCACGGCTTACGGTTCCGAACGGTTTGCGGCCCCGCACGGCTTACGGTTTCCGCTCCCGCAACCGCGTGGTCACCCACGCCCCCGCCAACGCCACCCCCGCCATCGGCAGGAACACCACAGCGAACGCGGCGGGATGCGCGCCCGGCGCCCCCGTCGCCGTATGGCTCACCGCACCCCCGCCCAGTGCAGCGAAGGCCGCCCCGCCCGCCGCGAGCAGCAGCGCGTTCGAGAGGCCGTCGGAGATCTGGAGGGCGGCGGAGTTGGAGCCGGCCTCCTCGGGGGCGGAGAGATGCAGCAGCAGGACACTGGTGGAGGAGATCACCAGCCCCATCCCGAAGCAGCCGAACCCCCACGCGACGGCGACCGTCCAGACCGGCACGGAGTCGATCAGCACACTCGGCGCGGTGGCGATCGCGGCGGCCACGAGCACCATCCCCGCGGTCATCAGTCGTTCCCGGTACGGCTCCACACGCGCCCGCGACTGCACCCACGACCCCAGCGCCCAGGTCCCCCCGCCGGCCGCCAGCGAGAAACCGGCGAGCGTCGGCGACAGTCCCCGCTGGGTGACCAGCATCAGCGGCACGAAGGATTCGGCGGCGATGAAGGAGCCCGCGGCGAGCCCGCGCAGCAGGACGACGGAGGGCAGCCCGCGCGCCGCCCGGTAGGTGCCGTGGGGCAGCAGTCCGAGCACGGTCGGCACGAGCAGCGCGGCACCGGCGAGGCCGGGGAGCAGGGAGAGGGGGCGCAGGTCCTGGGCGGCGTACTGGAGGAGCCCGGCGCCGAGGGAGATCCCGAGGGCGAGCCGGATGCGACGCCGGTCGACGCCGCCGGGGGCCCTGCCGTCCACGGGTCCGGCGGCCCGCCGCCGTATCTGGGGCAGGGCGAGGGCCAGCGGGAAGACGACCAGGACCGGGATCCCGACGAACACCCACCGCCAGCCGAGCTGTTCGGTCACGGCGCCGGCCGCGAGCGGTCCCACGACGGACGGCACGACCCAACCCGCCGCGAACGCGGCCATGATGGCGGGCCGCAACCGCTCGGGGTAGGCCCGCCCGACGACGACGTACAGGGCGACGATGACCAGCCCGCCCCCGAATCCCTGCACGGCCCGTCCGAGGATGAACTGCCACATCGCGCCGGCCGTCCCGGACACGAGCAGGCCGGCCCCGAACGCGGCGATCCCGGCGGTCAACGCCCCGACCGGCCCCCGCCGATCGGCCCACTGCCCGCTGACGACCATCCCGAAGAGGCTGGTGGTGAAGTACCCGGAGAAGGCGAAGGCGTACAGCCCGACCCCGTCCAACTCCCGTGCGGCGACGGGCATGGCGGTCCCGACGGCGGTCGCCTCGAAGGCGACCAGCACGACGACGGACACGATCCCGACACTGAGCGCCCGGTAGGAACGCCCCAGCACCCCCTCGGCGCTCTCCCGAGCAGAGGAAGGTCCAGGTTCTTCGTCGACGCCGACGCCACGGGGTTCCAGGGTTGCCATGCGGGCCAGCGTAAGGCGCACACTCCGGTTTGACCCCTGTCAAAAGCCCACCCTCGCCTGCGCCTTTGGTCGTACGACCACACCGCCCCCCACCCGTCCTTCATGAACGGCGTATGGCAGTCCCATTGCAGCCCCCACGCCCCCCTTGAACCCGCCGGCACCCCCGCCATACGGTCATCCCACCGAGCTCGACAGGAAGCCCCACAGCTCCCTCCGACCCGGCCGTGTGCCCGAGTGGTTCAGGGACTCGCCTGCAAAGCGAGTTACGCGGGTTCGATTCCCGCCACGGCCTCAAGTGCTTGACCAGGCAGAACGGAAGGGCGGCGCCCCAGAAGGGGCCCGCCCCTTCGCGTTACTGCCACTTCGGGCTGGTCGCCATCGTGCGTAGGTGGGCCAGGGGCAGGATCGGTGTGGTGCGGGTCGCGGGGGTGTTCTGGGTTGGGGACTGCCACGTCATGAGGGTGACGTAGAGGCCGTCGGGGCGCAGTACGTTCACCGTCTGGTGGCCCTCGGGCGACTGCCGGGACTGGATCAGGGTGCCGTCCGGTGAGGGCTTCACGTCGGCGAAGACGTGCTTGCGGAGTTCGGTCGTGGCGGTCTGTCGGGAGACGTGCACCTCGAGCAGGGATTTGCCGTGGCCGTCGTCCAACCACAGCTGGCCGGACTGTCCGCTGCCCGGCGGGATCGACGAGGTCAGGCCGGTCGGCAGCAGCGCGGTCAGCCGGGCGAGGGCCTGGTCGGCGGGGAGTGCGCCGGTGAAGGTCGGCTTGGGGGTGGCGGCCGGACCCGTAGGGGCTGAGGTGCCGGGGGTCGTAGCAGTGGTCGCTCGGCCGTCTGACAGCAGGCCGGGGACGACATGCGCGCCGAGTCCGACCAGCGCGAGCACGGCCGCTCCGCTCACGCCGAGTGCCACGGCACGGCGGCGGCGCCTGCGGCGGCCGTTGCGGATCCCCGCGCGCAGAAGTGACGGGGTGTCGGGCGGGGAGATGGTCAGGAGGCTGCTGCGCAGGGCTTCGGTGAAGTCTTCTTCTTGGGGCATGGCGGGTCACCGCGTTTCGGGTGTCGTCGGTGCGGAAGGCGAAGGCGGAGGGCGAAGGTGGAGAGCGAAGGGGGTGCCTACGCGGCCGAGTTCAGGGGCTCACGAGCTCGGACAGGTCGTGGCCCAGAAGGTCCCGGATCCGGGCGAGCGCCCGCATGCTCTGGTTGCGTACCGCGCCCGGCCGCACCTGCAGGATCGCCGCGGTCTGCTCGACGCTGCGGTCCTCCCAGTAGCGCAGGAGCAGCACGGCCCGGTCCCGCGCGGAGAGCCGGCCGAGCGCGTCGAGCAAGGTGACCCTCAGCGTGGCGTCGTGCTCCGGGGCGGCGCCGGAGTCCGGCAGGGTGTCGGTGGGCTGTTCGGAGTTGCTGCGCCGACGGCGGTAGGACAGGTAGGTCCGTACGAGCACGGTGTGCGTGTAGGCCGCTGGGTCGTCCACCTGCGCGATCTTTCGCCAGTTGGCGTACATCCTGCCCAGCGTGTCCTGGACCAAGTCCTCCGCAAGGTGCGCGTCACCGCTGGTGAGCACACACGCGGAGCGGAACAGAGGGGCGGTCCGCGCAGCGGCGAACGCCATGAATTCCTCTTCGTGCCGGCGCTTCATCGGAGATCCTGTTCGTCGTCCACACTCTGAAGACGCGGTGGCGGTGGCGTTACGTCCCACCCTGAGAAGCAGCAATCGAGCGTGGGACGAAGACAGTGGGGCGACGAGAGCGAGGAGAGTCGACGTGTCGGAGACCGTGGCAGGGCAGCCGTTTCCCGATGGCTTCCAGGAGGGTGGGACGCCTGCACCGCACCCGCTCCTCGGGCCGGTGCTCGGCTTTCTCGGCCGGTGGCAGGGGCGCGGACAAGGCGGGTATCCGACGCTCGACGGCGACTTCGCCTACGCGCAGGAGGTCAGCTTCGGTCACGACGGGCGGCCCTTTCTGCGGTACGAGGCCCGCGCCTGGCTGCTCGACGCGGACGGGGCGCCGCTGCGTCCGGCGGCCCGGGAGAGCGGCTGGTGGCGGCTCCAGGACGACGGGCGGGTGGAGGCGGTGATCACCCAGCCGACCGGGATCACGGAGATCCTGACCGGGCGGGCGGGAGGCGGCGTCGTGGAGCTCACCACGCACACCGTGGCCCTCACCCCCACCGCCAAGGAAGTGACCGCCACCCGCCGCCGGTACACCCTGGCCGACACCGACACCGACGAGGGCCCCCATGGAGACCCGCGCGGGGACACCTTCACCTTCGTCCACGACCTCGCCGCGGTCGGGCAACCCTTGCAGCATCACCTCTCCGCGACCCTGCGGCGTGCGGCCGGTCAGAGCACCCTGCCCGCCTCGTCCTGGAACAGCTCCGTCCAGTAGTGCCAGTCCTCGTCCGTCGTCGTGCCCGTCGGGTCGATGGTGGACAGGGCTCTGATCATCGTCTTGGCGACCTGGGCGTAGAGGGTGTTGGTCAGTTCGTGGGCCAGGGACTCGTCTATCCGGCGCTCGCGGTGCAGCAGCCAGAGGGTGAAGGCGAGGGTGGAGATGTCGGTGTTCAGGGGGTGCAGGGTCGCTTCACGCTCGCTCCAGTTCAGGACCGCGCCCGTCTCCCCGTCGACCACCAGGGTGTTGTCCTCGATCAGGTGGCCGAGGACGATCAGGCGGTCGGGCCTGGGCGGGAGGGCGGACAGCCGGTCGGTGTGGTGCTCCGCGAGCGTCGGCAGCGGGGCGTCCGGGTCGGTGTGGAAGAGGACGCCGTCCTCGGGCAGGCCGGTCACCGCCAGGAAGCGGCGGGTCGGGGCGTGCGTGAGCGTGGACGGGAAGTCGATGTCCTCGAAGCGGACCACCTGGCCGCGGCCGAACTCCTGGTCCAGGAGGCGCGGCGGCAGGTCCAGCGCCAGGCCGGACTCCGTGCCCGGGCCCGCCACCAGCGCCAGGGGCCGGATCAGGGCAGCGATCTTCCAGAACGTCGGTACGTCGCCCGCCGTGCCCTCCTCGAACACCGTCATCAGCTGGCGCGTGGCGTCCTCCACCGCCGTAGGGCCGAAGCGGCCGGCGTAGGAGGCGAACTGGCCGCGTACCTCGGTCAGTTCGTCCGTCGCCGTCGCGAAGCGGACCAGGGTGGGCAGGGAGGGGGCCAGCGGGGTGCGGTCCATCAGGTCGGGGCGGGCGTGGAAGAACGCCGTAGTCGAGACCACACCGGTCGCGCCGTCGAGCAGGACCGACTCCCGCTCCCTGCCGTGCAGGTCGGTGAGTCCGCCTATCACCAGCTGGTCGCGCAGCTCCTCGCTGAGCCGGGCGCCCGGGTCGGACGTCGAGTCCGCCACCGTCCGCAGGCCCTCCCGGCGCAGCTCCTCGAAGGTGAACAGGTCGCTGTCACCCGGCAGTCCGCGCCCGCTGAGCCAACTGCGGGTCGTGGCATGGGTGATGTACGGGCTCAGCTCGTCCTCGGTCAGTCTGATCGCCGCTACGGCGGTGTCGGTCGTGCTCATGGTTCCCCCGTGTGCTTCGTACGCAGTCCCCCGGCTGGGCACAGCACGGCGACCCGGTCGGGCCCGGCGCGCGTCCCTCACTGCCCAGAACACTACGCGCCACCACTGACAACGCCCCCGTATCAAGGAGACGTCACAGCACCCTCGCGCGTTCCCGCCCCGCGAGAACCGCCTCCGGCGTCTCGGCGGGGGTCTGTCCGGAGGTGTCCGGCCACAGCCGATCGGCGGAGTCGACGCCCACAGCGCCTCGTCCAGCGCGGGGACGGTCCCCGTGCACGTGGGCGGCCCGCGGCAACCGCTCCGCGAGCAACTGCGCGACCGTCGACTTCCCGGCCGCCATCACACCGAGGACGAGCACGACGCCTGCACGCGAACTCCGCCACGACAGAGGGCACTTGACTCACCGGAGGCGTTCGAGCACCGGACTCACCACAGGCGCACAACCACCGGACTCGCCGTACGCCCACGAGCACCGGACTCACCGCAGCCGCACAAACACCCGCACAACCAGACCGGCTCAGCGGTCCGTCACCACCGCCGCCTGCGGACGGATCGGCAGCCGGTTCACCGGGCGTCCCGTCGCGGCCCGTACGGCCGAGGCGATCGCCGCCGGAGAGGTGACCACCGGCACCGCGCTGGCCGCCTTCGCGCCGAACGGGGCGACCACGTCCCGCTCCTCGACGAGCTTGACGATCCGGATGTCCGGCGCGTCCAGAGCCGTCGGCAGCGCGTACCCGGTGAGGTCCGGGTGCCGGATCAGCCCGCGCGCGGTGCGCAGGTTCTCCGTCAGCGCTATCCCGACGCCCTGCGTGACGCCCGCCTCGATACGGGCCTCCAGCTGGGCGGGGTTGAGGATCCGGCCCACGTCCTGGGCGAGCGCCAGCTCGACCACGCGGACCGAACCGAGCTCGATGTCGACGTCGACGACCGCGCGGATCGCGCAGAACGCCATGCCCACGAAGGCGTCCCCCTGACCGGCCTCGTCCAGCGGCTCCGTGGGATGCGGACGGCACTGCGCCGTCGCCCACAGCTCCTTGCCGTCCATGGCCTCGGTGACGGTCGTCGACAGGACGCCGTCGTACGAGGTGATCTTGCCGTCGGTGATCTGGAGCAGCTCGGTGGACATGCCGAACTTGTGGGCGAGGGGCTGGAGCAGCTGGGTGCGGACCATCTTGGCCGCGCGTTCCACCGCTCCCCCGGACACCCAGGTGTGGCGGCCACGCGCACCCGCGCCCGCGGGAGGCTGGTCGGTGTCGACGGGGGCCACATGGACCTCGTCGATGCCGAGGGTCTCCTGGACGATCTGGCGGGCCAGCGTGGTGAAGCCCTGGCCGGTCTCGACGGCAGCGCAGAGCACGGTCGCGACGCCGTCCTGGACACGTACGGTCGCCGTGGAGACCTCGTCCGCGCCCTCCGCGCCGAGCATGTGCACCATGCCGAGGCCGTAGCCGACACCCCGGCGGATCGCACCGGGTTCGCCCGCGCCCTCGGGGCCGCCGGGCAGCAGCCATTCGTCCTCGGGGGTGTCCTTGGGCAGCGCGGGCAGCGGGAAGTCCCGTACGGCCTGGAGCAGTTCGGCGACCGGCGCGGGGCAGGTCACCGTCTGGCCGGTGGGGAGCACGTCCCCGGTCGCGAGTACGTTGCGCAGGCGCAGTTCCGCCGGGTCGATGCCCAGCTTCTTGGCCAGCTTGTCCATCTGGGCCTCGTAGGCCGCGCAGACCTGCATGGCGCCCTCGCCGCGGACATGGCCGGAGGGCGGGTTGTTGGTACGGACGGCCCAGCCCTCGATGAAGGCGTTCGGGACGACGTACGGCCCGCACGCGAAGCCCACGGCGGCGGCCAGGGCCTCCGAGGAGGTGTCGGCGTAGGCGCCCCCGTCGAGCAGGATCTGCGCCTCGACCTTCACCAACTTGCCCTCGGCGTCGGCGTGGTGGCGGTATCTCAGCAGGGTGGGGTGCCGGTGGACGTGGCCGAGGAAGGACTCCTCGCGCGTGGCCGTCAGCTTCACCGGGCAGCCGGTCTTGAGCGCGAGCAGGCCGAGCGGGAGCTGGAAGCCCTGGTCCTCGCGGTCGGCGGTGGCGCCGGGGACGCCGGTGACGACGACCTTGACGCGCTCGGGCTCCAGGCCGTAGCAGGCGGCGGCGGTGTCGCGGTCGGTGTGCGGGTCGGTGGAGGCGAGGTACAGCTCCACGCCGCCGTCGGGACGGGGCACGGCGAGGCCGGCCTCGGCGCCGATGGGCGCGGGATCCTGGCGGCCGATGCGGTACTGGCCCTCGACGACGATCTCGCCGGTCACCGAGGGGTCGCCGTGCTGGAGCGGGATGTGGCGGACCAGGTTGCCGTCGGGGTGCAGGGGCTCGGCCTCGAACGCCAGCTCGGGGTCGGTGACCGGGTCGAGGACCTCGTACTCGACGATGACGGCGGCCGCGGCCATGCGCGCGGTGTCGGGGTGGTCGGCGGCGACGGCCGCGATGGGCTCGCCGTGGTGGCGTACGACCTCGGAGGCGAACACCGGGCGGTCGGCCCTGCCCCGGCCGTGCACCGGGCTGCCGGGGACGTCACCGTGGGTGACGACCGCGCGGACTCCGGGCATGTCACGCGCGTGTGAGGTGTCGATGGACACGATGCGCGCGTGCGCGTGCGGGGAGCGCAGGACGGCGGCCCACAGCAGGCCCTCGGCCCACAGGTCGGCCGCGTACGGGAAGGTGCCCTCGGTCTTGGCGCGCGCGTCCGCGGGCGGCAGGGAGACGCCGAGGCCGTGCGGAATCGGCTCGGGGGCGGGTGCTGCCTCCGCGGCGGTGGTCGCGGTGGCGGCTTCGTTGCTCACGTCTGGCCTCCGTCCTGTCCCTGTCCGTACGGCTGCTCATGCGGTCCGGAGGGGCTCGGGAACCCCGGCGAGTCGAACGCCGACGCGTGGACGCCTCCGGCGCCCGGGCCCGCCTGGTGCGGAATACGTGCCTCGTCGCCGTCCGTCTCAGCCTCGGCCGCCGCGTGGGCCTCGCGCTCGGCGACGACCTCCTTGACGGCGTCGACGACACCCCGGTAGCCGGAGCAGCGGCAGAGGTTGCCGCACAGCGCCTGGCGGGTCTCCAGCTCGGTGGGCGCGGGGTTGCCCTCCAGCAGGTCGTGCACGGTCATCGCCATGCCCGGCACGCAGAACCCGCACTGCACCGCGCCGCACCGGGCGAGCGCCCGCTGCACGTCCGAGGGGCGGCCGTCCTCGGCGAGACCCTCGACGGTGCGGACCTCGCTGCCCGCGGCGGTCACGGAGGGCACCAGGCAGGAGGCCACGAGCCGTCCGTCGACCTGGACGTTGCACGCCCCGCACTCGCCCTGCGAGCAGCCGTCCTTGGCGCCCGCGAGGCCGAGCCGCTCGCGCAGCACATAGAGCAGCGACTCGCCGATCCAGGCGTCGGTGACGGGCCGGTCGACGCCGTTGACGCGCAGCACGTAGGAGGCGAGCGGGTGCTCCTCGCCGGAGGCGGCGGCCCGGTCGTCGGGGTCGCCCGCGTCGTCGTCCGCGGGCTGCTGGGCCTGCTCGTCGTCCGGGGCGGCCGGGGCGCCGGCCGGGGTGGGCTCCACACCGGCGTCGTCGGGCCCGTCAGGGGCTTCCACGGCCCCTTGAACGCCCTCGGACGGCTCGGGGGCCGCAGGGTGCTCCTCGGCGCCGGAAGTGGGCTCTGAGGCGGCTGTGGAGGCGCTGTCCGGGTACGGCTCGGCGGAGCCGTGGGGGTCCGACGGACTGTGGGGGTCCGACGGGTCGTGGGGGTCCGACGGGTCGTGGGGGTCCGACGGGTCGTGGGGGTCCGCGAGGCCGATGCCCTCGATGCCGTCGATGCCCTCGCCGTCGGTCCGCGTGCCGGCCGGGCCGCCGCCGTCGGCCGGTACCGCGTGCTCGTCGGCGACCGCCCCACCAGAACCGCCGTCGAACGCCCCGGTGCCGACGCCGTCGAACGCCCCGGCAGCGCCGCCCTCGAACGCCGCGGTGCCGCCGTCATCGAACGCATGGGCCCCGTCGTCCGCCCACGGCTGGGCCGGCGGCGTCGGCTGGGTCGCCCAGGGTGCGGCCGCGCCGCCCGGCAGGGTCGCCGGAGGGGTGCCGCCCCACTGCTCGACCAGGGACGACGTGGTGAACTCGCCCGATTCGTCCGGAAGATCGCCGCCCGCGACAGGAATCGACCACTGCCCGGTGACATCGTGGCCAGGGGCCGGAGTCGGGGCGGGGGCCGCCCCGGTGTCCTCGACGTGCCACTGCTGCGTGGTCGCCGGGTTGTACGTGAACTGCCCGGTCTGCCCCGGCGGCACGGCGTTGGCGTCCGGCCAGCCGGAGCCCTCGGCCGGCGCGCCCCACGCTCCCGGGGCGCCCGGGTCGGTGCCGTCCCCCTCGCCCGGCGCCGCCGTTATCCGCGGCGGCACATAGCCGTGCCCGGGTGCGGCGAGCGGACTGTCGGCGGAGGCCAGGAGGGCGTCGATGCCCCCTTCGGGGAGTTTCACGAAGGCGGTCGCGCCGTCGTCGTAGTCCCCCTGAGGGAGCGGGTCCCAGCGGCCGGCGGCCCGGGGTGCGCCCTCTCCGTGCTGGTCGTCGGTCACGACAGTGCCCTCCCCAGTGCTCGTCGGGCCAGCGCGGCGACAGTGCGCCGCAGGTGCAGAACGGCCGGCGGATGCTGCGGCACGGAACCGTCCGGGGCCGGTGCCGGGTCGGGGATGCAGGCCGCGGCGACGTACTCGCCGAAGGCCTCCAGGGCCTCCGGGACGAGGGCGCGGTTGTTGTCCCAGTCGATGAGCCGGGCCACCCACTGCTCGGCGTCCAGGGGGCGCAGCGGCATCGGCGCTATGGCACCGACGGCACACCTGACCCCGCGCCGGGCCGGGTCCAGGACGAGGGCGACGGAGGCCATCGCGCGGCCGGGTCCGGTACGGCCCGTGACCTTGAGGAAGACCTGCGGGGCATGCAGCAGGGGCACGCGCACGAAGCCGATGAGCTCGCCCGCGCGCAACATCTCCATGCCGGCCAGCAGGTGCGAGACCGGCATCTCGCGGCGGGCGCCGTCCGGGCCCGCGATGATCAGGGTCGCCTCCAGGGCGGCGAGCACGGGCAGCGCGTCGCCCGTAGGGGCCGCGGAGGCGATGTTGCCGCCCAGGGTGCCCGCGTTGCGGATCTGCGGCGGTCCCGCGGCGCGCGCGGCGGCGGCGAGGGCCGGGATGAGGGCGGCGAAGTCGGGGCGGCCCATGCGCGCGTGCGTGAGCCCGGCGCCGAGCAGGGCGTGCCCGTCCTGGTACTGCCAGCCGCGGATCTCGCTGATCCGGCCGAGGCCGACGAGGGCGGCGGGCCGGAGCTGTCCGGAGTTGACGGCGGCCATCAGGTCGGTGCCGCCCGCGACGGGCACGGCGGCGGGCATGGCCGTGAGGGCCGCCACCGCCTCGTCCAGCGTCGTGGGCAGCGTGACGGCCTGCGCCGCCTGCGGTGCGTGCGTGGTCAAACCGGCTACCCCTTCCCGCTGCCCCACCTGGTCCTGCCCCGTTGCTGCCGTACGGTACGTGCTGACAGGGCGGACGTGGCAACTCTGGCACATCTTCGCAACACCCGAAGACAGGGGTCCGCTAGGAGGCGTTCGGCGGCATTCGCCCACCCCAACAGGGAGATGGTCCGTTTTCGCACGGCATCACCGGCACACACCGATTGACACTCTTCGGTGACTCTTGAGGTCTTTTTCCCCTATCTGTTCGGGGGTGCCCCTTCGATGGGCCTGCCGAGCACTCCCGGCCGCTTCTGCCACGGCAGCGGACCCGCGGGCGGCCGGTAGCCGACACCCAGGGCGTCAAGTCGCTCGTAGTGGACGGCCATCCGCCGCTCGAAGTCGGCGAAGTCCCGTTCCGCCGGGGCGGGCAGGGCGCTCCAGGCCACCTCGGCGAAAGCCGCGAGCCGTGGGAACGCCTGGTAGTCCACGCGCGCGTGGTCCTCCATGACCTCGGTCCACAGGTTGGCCTGCGTACCGAGGACATGGGCGGCCTCGGCCGGCGTCAGCTGCGGTGGAACGGGCTCGAAGCGGTACACGTCCTCCAGGGTGCGGACGTAACCGATCGGCACCGGCTCGTCCTCGCCGGCGTCCTGGCGGTGGTCCAAGTAGACGTGCTGCTCGGGGCACATGACGACGTCGTGGCCCGAGCGGGCGGCGGCGATCCCGCCCGCGTAGCCGCGCCAGGAGGAGACGGCCGCGCCCGGAGCGAGCCCGCCCTCCAGGATCTCGTCCCAGCCGATGAGCCTTCTCCCGCGCGCGGTCAGCCATGTGTCGAAGTGGCCGATGAACCAGGCTTGGAGGCCGTCCTCGTCCCCGAGTCCGAGTTCCCGGATACGGGCCTGCGCGGTGGGCGACTCCTTCCACTGGTCCTTGAGGCATTCGTCGCCCCCGACATGAATGAACTCCGAGGGGAACAGCTCCAGGAGTTCCTCGAACACCCCCTCGTAGAAGCGCAGGGTGTTGTCAGTGGGGGCGAGTACGTTTGCGGAGATGCCCCAGTTGTCCAGGACCGACAGGGAGGACGTGTCGATGACATCGGTGTTGCCGAGTTCCGGGTACGCGCTGATCGCGGCCTGCGAGTGTCCGGGTACGTCGATTTCGGGGACGACGGTGATATGCCGTTCGGCGGCGTAGGCGACGATCTCGCGGATGTCGTCCTGGGTGTAGAAGCCCCCGTGCGGCTTCTCGTCCCACAGCGGTGAGGCCCGGTGGCCGATTTTGGTACGCGCCCGCCATGAGCCCACCTCGGTGAGCCGGGGGTACCTCTTGATCTCGACGCGCCAGCCCTGGTCGTCCGTCAAGTGGAAGTGGAAGACGTTGAGTTTGTGCGCGGCCATCAGATCGAGGTAGCGCAGGACCCCGTCCTTGGGCATGAAGTGCCTTGCCACGTCGAGCATGAGGCCGCGCCAGCGGAATCGCGGGGCGTCCTCGACGGTCTGGTGCTGGACGCCGTACTGGAGGTCCGGGGAGACGGGTGCGCGCCGGAAGGCGTCGGGGCCGAGGAGTTGACGGAGCGACTGGGCACCCCAGAACACGCCGGCCGGGTCCCCGCCGGTGATGTCGACACCCCGGCCGGCGGTGACCTTCAGGCGGTAGCCCTCCGGGGCGAGGGTGTCGTCGAGGCGCAGCGTCAGCGTGTTCTCGGCACCCTCCTGCCCGGGTGCCAGGGGCAGCGCCAGGGCGGCGCCGAGCGTGGCGCGCAGCCACCGCTGGGTGTTCTCGGTGCCGGGCGCGCCCCACAGGGCGGTTTCCGGCCCGAACACGAAGCCGCACCGGGTGGGTCCCTCGACGGCGCGCGGCGCGGGAATCAGTTCTGCCAGCGAAGTCACGTCAGTCCTTAACCGCTCCGCCCGGCCCGGGGACCGGGCGTCGCTGTACGAGTACGAAGAACACCAGCAGGGCATCGGCGGCGTCGACTGCGAAGTGTCGCCGATACCGGACGACTTGATGAAGAGGAAATCCCATCGGCCCGGGCGGGAGGAGCCCGGACGCGATCCGCAGCGATCGGAAACATGATCGGCAAACGGTCCGCGAGCGGAACCGGAATCACCTCACGGCGGCCCCCCGCGAAACACGATCAGCGCGTCGGAGATCACCTCGCCGCACGCCCACGACAAGGCCCGTCGGCGAAATCCCGGCCGATTCCCGGCCGAATCCCCGGCCGAAATCCCGCCACCCGCCTTCACCCGGCACCTCCGAGAGCGCGTTGCACCATACGCAATGAGTGTTTCGCTCAACGCAACAGAGACTAGGCATCACCCGGCCATGACCACAAGAGGTCTAGGCCAATCCGTGACGCAAGAAAGCCCCCGGGGCGCACCGTACGCACCCCAGGGGCCCTGTGAAGCTCAGTCGGGCGGTCGTACTACTTGTCGCCGCCCTCGTCGTCCCCGGAACCCATGGACTCGTAGATCTCCTTGCACATGGGGCACACGGGGTACTTCTTGGGATCGCGGCCGGGTACCCACACCTTGCCGCAGAGCGCCACGACGGGAGTCCCGTCCAGGGCGCTCGCCATGATCTTGTCCTTCTGGACGTAGTGGGCGAAGCGCTCGTGGTCGCCGTCGCCGTGGGAAGTCTGCGGCGTGGGCTCGACGAGGGTCCCCGTACCAGTCCCGCGCTCGGGCTCGAGAGTGCTCATACGGCCAAGGGTACTGAAGGTCACACCCATCAGTTGAGCGAAGGGTCGTCCGGGTAGGTGGCCACCATCGCGAGCTCGTTGCGCTGGCGGCGCAGCACCTCGCGCCAGAGTCTTTCCGGGGCCGGGGAGGAGACGTCGCCGGGTTCCGACTCGACGACGTACCAGGCGCCCTCCACCAGCTCGTCCTCCAGCTGGCCGGGCCCCCAGCCGGCGTATCCGGCGAAGATGCGCAGGCTGCCGAGGGCCGAGGCGAGCAGCTCGGGCGGGGCCTCCAGGTCGACCAGTCCGATCGCGCCGTGCACTCTGCGCCAGCCCAGCGGGGCCCCGTCGACAGCCCCGCCGCCGGGTATGACGGCGACCCCCAGAGCGGAGTCCAGGGAGACCGGGCCGCCCTGGAAGACGACCCCGGGCTCGCCCGCGAGGTCGGCCCAGCCCTCCAGGATGTCGCCCACGTCCACCGGGGTGGGACGGTTGAGGACGACACCGAGCGAGCCCTCCTCGTCGTGGTCGAGGAGAAGCACCACCGCGCGGTCGAAGTTCGGGTCCGCCAGGGCGGGCGTTGCCACGAGCAACCGCCCTGTGAGCGAGGACACCTCGGTCATGCCAGACATGATCCCGCATCTTCCCTTCGCGTGGGGAGGCAATGCGTGTCGGGGAGTGGATGCAGCTCAGAGCGCAACGATGCGCCGTGAGCGCACGCCAGGCGCTCGTGACCCCATGTGCCCGGCACCTAGCGGTTCGTGTTGTGACAGAGCTATGACGTGGCTGGGCGGCACTTGGGCTTACAGAAGGGGGGTGGGCGGCGATTACCCTTTCCCTTCTGGCCCCTGCCCGACTCATCGGAACGCGAGATACATGACCGTCAACGGCTCTGACGACGTACTGCTTGTCCACGGCGGAACCCCGCTGGAGGGCGAGATCCGTGTCCGCGGTGCGAAGAACCTCGTACCGAAGGCCATGGTCGCCGCCCTGCTGGGCAGCGAGCCGAGTCGACTGCGCAACGTTCCGGACATCCGTGACGTGCGGGTCGTACGCGGACTGCTGCAACTGCATGGTGTGACGGTCCGTCCGGGTGAGGAACCGGGCGAGCTGGTGATGGACCCGACGCATGTCGAGAGCGCCAACGTCGCTGACATCGATGCCCACGCGGGTTCCAGCCGGATCCCGATCCTGCTGTGCGGCCCGCTGCTGCACCGGCTCGGGCACGCGTTCATCCCCGGCCTCGGCGGCTGCGACATCGGCGGCCGGCCCATCGACTTCCACTTCGAGGTGCTGCGGCAGTTCGGCGCGACGATCGAGAAGCGCGCGGACGGGCAGTTCCTGGAGGCGCCGCGGCGGTTGCGCGGTACGAAGATCAAGCTGCCGTACCCGTCGGTGGGCGCGACCGAGCAGGTGCTGCTGACGGCCGTGCTCGCCGAGGGTGTCACCGAGCTCTCGAACGCGGCGGTGGAGCCGGAGATCGAGGACCTCATCTGCGTGCTCCAGAAGATGGGCGCCATCATCGCGATGGACACCGACCGGACGATCCGCATCACGGGTGTGGACCGGCTCGGCGGCTACAACCACCGCGCGCTGCCGGACCGTCTGGAGGCCGCCTCCTGGGCGTCCGCCGCGCTGGCGACCGAGGGCAACATCTACGTCCGTGGCGCCCAGCAGCGCTCGATGATGACGTTCCTGAACACCTACCGGAAGGTGGGCGGTGCCTTCGAGATCGACGACGAGGGCATCCGGTTCTGGCACCCCGGTGGCCAGTTGAAGTCCATCGCGCTCGAGACGGACGTGCACCCGGGCTTCCAGACGGACTGGCAGCAGCCGCTGGTGGTCGCGCTCACGCAGGCCACGGGTCTGTCGATCATCCACGAGACGGTGTACGAGTCCCGGCTCGGTTTCACCTCCGCGCTCAACCAGATGGGTGCACACATCCAGCTCTACCGCGAGTGCCTGGGCGGCTCGAACTGCCGCTTCGGCCAGCGCAACTTCCTGCACTCGGCGGTCGTCTCGGGCCCCACCAAGCTCCAGGGTGCCGACCTGGTCATCCCCGACCTCCGAGGCGGCTTCTCCTACCTGATCGCCGCCCTGGCGGCCCAGGGCACGTCCCGCGTCCACGGCATCGACCTCATCAACCGCGGCTACGAGAACTTCATGGAGAAGCTCGTGGAGCTGGGCGCGAAGGTCGAGCTCCCGGGCAAGGCACTCGGGTAACAGCAGCAGTCGTAGGAACGCCGATGGGGCGGTCACCCGGACTCGGGTGACCGCCCCATCGGCGTAATCAGGGGCGCCCCTTCAGGGGCGCGGGGAACTGCGCGACCAGCCACGGCGATCCCGTCAGCCGAAGGACGGCCCGCAGTTACCCGGCGCTCGAAGCGGAGCGCTTACTTGCCCTTGGCGGCTTCCTTCAGCTTGGAGCCCGCCGAAACCTTGACGCTGTAGCCGGCCGGGATCTGGATCGGGTCGCCGGTCTGCGGGTTGCGCGCGGTGCGAGCGGCACGGTGGGTGCGCTCGAAGGTCAGGAAGCCGGGGATGGTGACCTTCTCGTCACCCTTGGCGACGATCTCGCCGACGGTCTCGGCGAACGCGGCCAGAACGGCGTCGGCGTCCTTGCGGGTCACCTCGGCGCGGTCGGCCAGCGCGGCCACCAGCTCACTGCGGTTCATGTTGTTACTCCCGTGTTCTTCTTGCCGTTGGGGTGTGCCTCGCGGCGGTGCCGCACACGAGGCACAGCGAAGCCGATGCGCTCGCGCCCAGGGACGCATCCTGCCCCTACCTGCTGCGGGAAAGCCAATCCGGCACCCGTAGGACTCGTACGACCACCCTAGGGGGTCACACGAACAGAGGCCTGGGCGTGGCGCCACCCTAGAGGGTGGCGCGAAGCGCCCGGTTCCGCGACGCGCCGGGCCGGAGGGCCACCGTGGCGATCCTCACAGCCGAACAAACATACGACGTCCACTGTAGACGCGACGGCCCGGCACCGGGACGCGGGCCCTGGACCGTCGCCCCCGCGTCCTAGACCGTCGCCCCCGCGGCCTTCGCCGCGTCCCGCACCGCACCCGCCACCGCGCCCGCGACCTTGTCGTTGAAGACGCTCGGGATGATGTAGTTCGGGTTCAGCTCGTCCTGGGTGACGACGTCGGCGAGCGCCTTCGCGGCCGCGAGCATCATCTCGGTGTTGACGGTCCGGGACTGCGCGTCCAGCAGACCGCGGAAGACACCCGGGAAGACCAGCACGTTGTTGATCTGGTTCGGGAAGTCGGAGCGGCCGGTGGCCACGACGGCGGCCGTCTGACGGGCGATCGCCGGGTCGACCTCGGGGTCGGGATTCGCGAGCGCGAACACGATCGCGCCCTCGGCCATGGCGGCCACGTCGTCGCCGTCCAGGACGTTCGGGGCGGAGACGCCGATGAAGACGTCGGCGCCGCGCACGGCCTCCTTCAGCGTGCCCGTCAGACCCTCGGGGTTGGTGTTGTCGGCGATCCAGCGCAGCGGCGAGTCGACGGCGGCGCCCACCAGGTCCTCGCGCCCGGCGTGCACGACCCCGTGGATGTCGGCGACGACGGCGTTCTTGACGCCGGCGGCGAGCAGCAGCTTGAGGATGGCGGTGCCGGCCGCGCCGGCGCCGGACATGACGACGCGGATGTTCTCAATTGCCTTGCCGGTGACGCGAAGTGCGTTCGTCAGGGCGGCGAGGCAGACGATCGCGGTGCCGTGCTGGTCGTCGTGGAAGACGGGGATGTCGAGGGCCTCGCGGAGCCGGGCCTCGATCTCGAAGCAGCGCGGGGCGGAGATGTCCTCGAGGTTGATGCCGGCGAACCCGGGCGCGATGGCCTTGACGATCTCGACGATCTGGTCGGTGTCCTGGGTGTCCAGGCACAGCGGCCAGGCGTCGATGCCGGCGAAGCGCTTGAAGAGGGCGGCCTTGCCCTCCATGACCGGCAGGGCGGCCTTGGGGCCGATGTTGCCGAGGCCCAGCACGGCCGAGCCGTCCGTCACGACCGCAACGGAGTTCCGCTTGATGGTGAGGCGGCGGGCGTCCTCGGGGTTCTCGGCGATCGCCATGCACACGCGGGCCACGCCGGGGGTGTAGATCATGGAGAGGTCGTCGCGGTTGCGGATGGGGTGCTTGGACGCCATCTCGATCTTGCCGCCGAGGTGCATGAGGAACGTACGGTCGGAGACCTTGCCGAGGGTGACGCCCTCGATCTTGCGGAGCTCCTCGACGATCTCGTCGGCGTGCTTGGTGGAGCTGGCCGCGATCGTGACGTCGATCCGGAGCTTCTCGTGACCGGAAGCGGTGACGTCGAGGCCGGTCACCGAGCCTCCGGAGGACTCCACGGCGGTGGTGAGCTGCGATACGGCGGTTCCGCTCGCGGGCACCTCCAGCCGGACCGTCATCGAGTAGGAGACGCTGGGCGCCGTTGCCATGGCCGACTTCCTCTGCTTTCACCTGTGGTGCTGGATGCCGTCCGATGGTCGCACCTACTGCCGGGTAGGCGTTAGCCGCCCTGGATTGCGAACGTTTTGTTCATGCGGCGGGCCATGAGAAAGAGGCCCACGTCACAGGGACGTGGGCCTCTCGTCAAGTCAGTGACACCGACCCGCCATGCTCGCCTCGCGGCAAGTGGTCCCTCTGAGGGACGAAGGTTGGGCCCGGGGGCTTGGATCGGGCCGGTGTCACATCCAGGCTAACAAACGGATCCCGAAAGACCATTCCCGTAGCGCGAGTTCAATCTCTCAGCAGATCGGGCACCCCTTCGGGGTTTGGCTGGTCGCGGTCGGCAGAGACGACGGTCAGCTGCTGGGTCGCCCGGGTGAGGGCGACGTAGAGCACCCGCAGTCCGGCGGGCGACTCGTCGGCGATCTCGGCCGGGGAGACGACGACCGTGGCGTCGTACTCCAGGCCCTTGGCCTCCAGGCTGCCGAGCGCGACGACCCGGTCCCCGAGTCCGGTGAGCCAGCGGGCGGCCTCTTCGCGCCGGTTCATGGCGACGACGACGCCGACGGTTCCGTCCACGAGGCCGAGGAGACGGGCGGCCTCCTCCCGGACGGTCTCGCCGAGGGACTTCCGGACGACGGTGAAGCGCGGCTCGACGCCGGTGGACCGGACGGCCCTCGGCGACTCGGCACCCGGCATGGCGAGGGCCAGCACCTTGGCCGCGAGGTCCGCGATCTCGGAGGGGTTGCGGTAGTTCACCGTCAGCTGGAAGCGGCGGCGGGGACGGGTGCCGAGGGCTTCGTCGCGGGCCTCGGCGGCCTCGTCGGGGTCGGACCAGGAGGACTGCGCCGGGTCCCCGACGACCGTCCAGGTGGCGTGCCGGCCACGGCGGCCGACCATGCGCCACTGCATCGGCGTGAGGTCCTGGGCCTCGTCGACGATGACGTGGGCGTACTCGACCCGCTCCTGGGCGAGCCGCTCGGCCCGCTCGCGCTGCGACTCCTCCCGCACCGGCATCAGCTCCTCCAGGCCGGTGAGCTGGTCGAGCGGGTCCAGCTCGCGCCGCTTGCGCGGGCGGGCGGGGGCGCCGAGCACCGCCTGGAGCTCGTCGAGCATGGCGATGTCGTGCACCGTCAGGCCGTCGCGGCGGAGCGAGCGGGCGACCCTGCGGACCTCGCCGGGGTTGAGGATGCGGCGGGCCCAGCGGCCGAGGCGCCGCTCGTCGGCCATCGCTGCGAGGACGGCCTTCGGGGTGAGCTCCGGCCACCAGGCGTCGAGGAACTCGATGAAGCTGTCCTCGCTGGCGACGTCCTCGTCGAACGAGGACCGCAGCTCGGCGGCCAGCTCGGGATCGGTGTGCCGGCTGCCGGCCCCCGACCGCGCCCACAGCGCGTCCAGGAGCAGCTTGCGGGCCCGGGGCCGCAGCAGGTTGACGGGCGCGGTGCCGCCGAGAGCGTTGCGCCGGATCCGCTCCAGCTCGTCCACCTCCAGCTCCAGCCTCCGCCCGAACGCGACCACCCGCAGCCGCGCGGGCGGCCCGGCCTTCGGGGATACGGCGGTACCCGCACCGCCCCCGTCCCCGCCACCACCGTCCACATCACCGGCGTCACCGAAGGAGAGCTGCCCGGAGTCGGAGGACCGGACGGGGGTCCTGCCGGAACCTTCGGCGCCCAGTTCCAGCGCTCCCCGCGCCGCCTTCCGCAGCACCTTCAGCATCCGGTAGGAGCCCTTGGCGCGGGCCACGGCCGGGGAGTCGTACAGGGTGGCCTCGACGCCGTCGACCAGGGAGCCGATCGCCCGGATGGCGACCTGGCCCTCCTCGCCGAGGGAGGGCAGCACGCCCTCGGTGTAGGCGACCAGCAGGGGGGTGGGCGAGACGATGAGGATGCCACCGGAGTAGCGGCGCCGGTCCTGGTAGAGGAGGTAGGCGGCGCGGTGCAGGGCGACGGCTGTCTTGCCGGTGCCGGGTCCGCCCTCGACGTAGGTCACGGAGGCTGCGGGGGCCCGGATGACCAGGTCCTGCTCGGCCTGGATGGAGGCGACGATGTCCCGCATGGTGTGGCTGCGGGCCTGTCCGAGCGCGGCCATGAGGGCGCCGTCGCCGATGACGGGCAGTTCGTGGCCGTCGAGGAAGGCCTTGAGCTCGGGGCGCATCAGGTCGTCCTCGACGCCGAGGACCTTGCGGCCCTTGGAGCGGATGACCCGGCGGCGTACGACACGCCCGGGATCCACCGGAGTGGACCTGTAGAAGGGGGCCGCGGCGGGGGCCCGCCAGTCGATGACGAGGGGCGCGTACTCGGAGTCGAGGACCCCGATCCGGCCGATGTGCAGGGTCTCCGCGATGTCCGCGGTGTTGTCCTCGCGGACCGCGCCCTCGGCGGGTTCGACGGCGGTGTAGGCGCCGTCGGGACCCTTCTTGCCGTCCTTGCCGAGGAGCAGGTCGATGCGGCCGAAGAGGAAGTCCTCGAACTCGTTGTTGAGCCGGTTCAGGTGCACTCCGGCCCGGAAGACCTGGGCGTCCCGCTCGGCGAGCGCGCCGGGCGTGCCGACCTGGCCGCGCTTGGCCGCGTCGTTCATCAGGAACTCCGCCTCGTGGATCTTCTCCTCGAGGCGCCGGTAGACCCGGTCCAGATGTTCCTGTTCGACGCCGATCTCGCGGTCCCGAATCGAGTCCTGAACCGAGCCGACCGCGGATTGTTGAGCCTGAGCGGCCACCGGGCCCCCTTCTGACGTGCTGGGCAGCCGTCAACCGTACGCGAAGGGGGGCCCGGCGGGAAGTTACGCGTCGACCTGGACGAGCTTGTTGCCGTCGGAGTCGACGACCTCGAAGTGGTCGATCTCGTTCTGGGCCGGGGCGACCGCACCGCCGATGTAGAGCGGCTTCTTGGACTCCTCGGTCTTGCCGTTCGGGATGCCGTAGCCCCACTTGCCGACGGACCAGGTGGAGGCCGTCCAGCGCTCGCCGTTGGTGCCGACGGCGATCAGGGAGCACTTGAGCGGTCCCTTGACGCCCTTGAGCTCCAGGCCGAGGGAGGTGCCCCAGTTCTTCTGCGCCATGGCGACGGTCGCGCTGACCCCGGTCCTGGAGTCGGTCGCCGAGACCTTGTCGGGCATGGAGTTGAAGAGTTCCTGCGGGGTGGCCGCGAGGACCTGGCCCGACTTGGCCCCGCCGCCCGAGTCGCCGCCGCCGCTCACCGCGGTCGCGACGATCGGACCGCCGATGATCAGCGCGGCCGCGGCAGCGACCATGTACATGCTGCGGCGGCGCTTCTGGGCGCGGCGCTCCGCGACCTCGTCCACGAGCTTGTTGACGATGCGCGGGCTGGGCTTGGCGGAGAGCGACTCGCCGATCGCGGGGGTGCCGGAGCCCGGCAGGTCCGCGAGGGCGGCGAGCATCGGTTCCATACCGGCCAGCTCGTCGAGCTGCTGGGCGCACCATTCGCAGGTCGCGAGGTGTGCCTCGAAGGCGGTGGCCTCGGCGTCGTCGAGGATCCCGAGAGCGTAGGCGCCGACGGTCTCGTGCTCGTTCGGCACCGGAGATCCCATCATGGAACCAGACATACCCGAACCACCTGTGCCGAATCCCTGGTTACCCCCGTACACACTCATCACGCCGTCACCCCCCGCTCCTCCAGTGCGAGCTTCATCGACCGCAGGGCATAGAAGACCCGCGAACGGACGGTGCCACTGGGAATGCCCAGCGTCTCGGCCGCCTCGTTGACGGTACGCCCCTTGAAGTACGTCTCGACGAGCACCTCCCGGTGGGCCGGGGTCAGGTCGTCGAGCGCGTCCGACAGCGTCATCAGCCACAGCGCCTTGTCGATCTCGTCCTCCGCGGGGATGACCTCCAGCGGTGACGGATCGACCTCCTGCGGCCGGGCCTGCCGGCTGCGGTGTCCGTCGATGACGATGCGCCGGGCGACCGTCACCAGCCAGGGGCGTACCGATCCGGTTGCTCGATTGAGCTGTCCGGCGTTCTTCCAGGCACGGATGAGCGTCTCCTGCACCACGTCCTCGGCTCTCTGGCGGTCTCCCGCAACCAACCGGAGGACATACGCAAGGAGAGGCCCGGCGTGCTCCCTGTACAGGGCACGCATCAGCTCCTCATCAGGTTCCGAGGGCTGGGACATGCGATGTCGGGCCCTCGATCCACGTTCATTGGCCACGACAGAATCCTTGCGCACGCCCACCTCCGATGTCCGGGGGTTCCCCCAGTCGGTCGCTCGACGAGGGGTACGGACGGGAGGGGTCGGGTGTTCAAAGTGCGACGACAGTTTTCTTCTGAGTGACGTGACGAGACGGGACATGCGCGCACATTCCCGCCGCTCGATCTTCACATTTCCACCACACGGGCGGGGTCACCACTACGGCCCGTTAGGTTGAGCGAGTAAACAACATGTAATCGAAATCACTTCGACACCCCCTCCACAGAAGGGACATAACGACCAGTCAGCTGCGCGAGAGTGCCGCGCGCCGACGATGCCGGGCCACTCTTTCGCGGTTTCCGCAGACCTCACTGGAGCACCAGCGCCTCCTGCGCCCCCGAGACGTATCGAGGTACACGATGGGGCAGTTGTCCCCTTCGCACTCTCTGATCGCGGCCCGTGCGACGGGGTCCGTGAGCAGTTCCACGGCGTCCCTGGCGATGGCCCCGAGCAGGGCCGCGCAGCCCGGCGGAGCGTCCAACTCCCTTACCAGCGTGCCGTCTTCGGCGCTGACCGCGCACGGGGCCGGAGGCGCGGCCCGGGCGGCCTCGTTGACGTGGGCGAGCGCGAGGTCGTAGCCGGGTCCGGGGGTGCCCCTGATCAACCGGTCCGTCCAGCCGCGCAGTTCACGGAAGGCGACCAGCCAGGAGGGGTCCGCGTGGACCAGCGAGGTTCCCCGCGGCACCAGACCCGAGCCGACGATCCAGGCGCACAGCACCTCCGTCGAGTCGAGGCGTTCCTCGGGGTGGGTGGTCGCGAGGAGGTCGAGACAGATCCGACCGGCGTCGAACCGCAGCTCGTACGCGACCGTGGCCGTACCCAGTGCCATGTGCCTGTCACCGCCTAGAGGGGTGCCCCGGCCGGTTGGGGTCGGTGAGGTGCTTCAAGGCTGTGCCGTGCTGTTCCGGGGCTCCCTCCCACAGTGCCCTGCCGCTCTCCCCGCCGGTACCCCTCGTACCCGGACGGACCCCGGACGATCACGCAGGGGACCGCGCGCCCCGACGGTGTCCGGCCACCCGCGGGCCGCCTTCACCGGGAGCCACGGCCTTCCTTGGCCGCCGTCGCCTTCAAGGTGGGCCGCAGTCGGTTAGGCGTCGGCGTACTTCGCGTCCGCCGCCGGGTCCAGGGCCAGCCGGTAGCCCCGCTTCACCACCGTCTGGATCAGCTTCGGCGCCCCCAGGGCCGTACGGAGCCGGGCCATCGCCGTCTCCACGGCGTGCTCGTCGCGGCCCGCGCCGGGCAGCGCCCGCAGCAGGTCCGCGCGGGAGACCACCCAGCCCGGGCGCCGGGACAGCGCCCGCAGCAACGACATGCCCGCCGGCGGCACCGGCCGCAGCGTCCCGTCGACCAGCACCGCGTGCCCCCGGATCTCCACCCGGTGACCCGCGATGGGCAGCGAGCGGGCGCGCCCGGGCAGTTCCTGGCACAGCAGCTGCACCAGCGGTCCGAGCCGGAAGCGCTCGGGCGACACCGTGTCCACCCCCCGTGCCTGCAACGGCAGCGCGGTGACCGGGCCGACACAGGCCGGCAGCACGTCGTGGTGGAGCGCGGCGAGCAGTTCGGGCAGCAGGCCGCGGTCCTCGGCACGCGACAGCAGGGACGCGGCCGCGGGCGCGCTCGTGAAGGTCACCGCGTCCAGCCCGCGCGAGACGGCGGCGTCAAGGAGCCGGTCCACCGGCGCGAGGTCCTCCGGCGGCATCCACCGGTACACCGGCACCCCGACGACCTCCGCTCCCCCGGCCCGCAGCGCCTCCACGAACCCGGGCAGCGGCTCCCCGTGCAGCTGGATGGCGACGCGGCGGCCCTCGACGCCCTCTTCGAGCAGCCGGTCGAGCACCTCGGCCATGGACTCGGACGACGGCGACCAGTCCTCCGTCAGCCCGGCGGCCCGTATCGACCCCTTGACCTTGGGTCCGCGCGCGAGGAGTTCCACCCCCCGCAGCCGGTCGAGAAGCGCCTCCCCGAGCCCCCACCCCTCGGCGGCCTCGACCCAGCCCCGGAACCCGATCGCGGTGGTGGCCACGACCACGTCCGGTGCCTGGTCGATCAGGTCCTTCGTCGCCGCCAGCAGTTCGCTGTCGTCGGCGAGGGGCACGATCCGCAGGGCCGGCGCATGTACGACGACGGCCCCGCGGCGCTGGAGCAGCGCACCGAGTTCGTCCGCCCGACGCGCGGCCGTGACGCCCACGGTGAAGCCCGCGAGGGGGCCGTGCTGCTCTGCTGGCTGCTGTTCCTCGTACATGGCTCTCGTCCCGCACTCGAGTCGTAGTACCTGGCGTACCCGGTCGTTCCTACATGGCGACCGAGCCTGTCAACGGCTCGTGACAGGCTCGGTTCCGGTTCATGTCGTCGGTGTTACGTCACACCTCGGCATAGCTGAGCTGCGGCTTCGCCTCCGCGGCGGTCACGGCCTGCCCCTGGGGGGCGGTACGGCGAAGGTATACGGCCCAGGTGATCCCGAAGCAGAGGGCGTAGTAGGCGAGGAAGCTGACGAAGGCGCCGGTGCCGGAGCCGCTGCTGAGGAAGGACTGCCGGAAGGCCAGGTTGATGCCCACACCGCCCAGCGCGCCCACCGCGCCGATGAGGCCCATGGAGGCACCGGAGAGGCGCCGTCCGTAGAGCACGGCCTCCTCGCCTTCGAGGCCCTTGGCGAGGGCCTTGTTCTGGAAGATGCCCGGGATCATCTTGAAGGTCGACCCGTTGCCGAGGCCGCTGAGGACGAAGAGCACCACGAAGACGCTGACGAACAGCGGCAGGGACTTCTCCATGCTTGCGGCGATCAGGACGCCGGTGGCGGCGGCCATGGCGACGTAGTTGTAGAGGGTGATCTTCGCGCCGCCGTACTTGTCGGCGAGCCAGCCGCCGAGCGGGCGGATCAGGGAGCCGAGCAGCGGACCGATGAAGGTGAGGTAGGCGGCCTGGAGCGGCGTACGGCCGAACTGGACCTGGAGGACCTGCCCGAAGGCGAAGGCGTACCCGATGAACGAGCCGAAGGTCCCGATGTACAGGACGGACATGATCCAGGTGTGGCCGTCGCGGGCGGCGTCCTTGGCGGCGCCGGTGTCGTTCTTCACGGACGAGAGGTTGTCCATGTAGAGCGCGGCGAGGGTGGCGGCGACGAGGATGAGCGGGATGTAGATCCCGAGGAGCAGACGCGGTCCGCCGCTGGCGCCGATGATGGCGAGCGCGATCAGCTGGATGACCGGGACGCCGATGTTGCCGCCGCCGGCGTTGAGCCCGAGCGCCCAGCCCTTCTTGCGGAGCGGGAAGAAGGCGTTGATGTTGGTCATGGAGGAGGCGAAGTTGCCACCGCCGATACCGGCCAGCAGGCCCACCACCAGGAAGGTGGAGAAGGAGGTCCCCGGCTTCATCACCGCGAAGGCGGCGACGGTCGGGATGAGCAGGAGACTGGCCGAGATGATCGTCCAGTTCCGGCCGCCGAAGAGGGCGACGGCGAAGGTGTAGGGCACGCGGACCACGGCACCGACGAGGGTCACCATCGAGGTCAGCAGGAACTTGTCGGCCGGGGTCAGCCCGTACTCCGGGCCCATGAAGAGCACCAGCACGGACCACAGGGTCCAGATCGAGAACCCGATGTGCTCGGAGAGGACGGAGAAGTAGAGGTTCCGCTTGGCGACCTTCTCTCCGGTCTCCTTCCAGAAGGTCTCGTCCTCCGGATCCCACTGCTTGATCCAGCGGCCGCCCCTGTTCTGGGGTGCGGGGGCTGTACTAGGGGCTGTCATGACGCCTCCACGGTGCGACGGGCTCGGGTCCTGCTACGAGTGACTGACCCCGAAGGTAGGGAGGACGCGTTTCCTGCCTGTGTTTCACCGGGTGACCGGAAAGGAACGTTGCTCTCACCCCGGGGAGGGGCGGGATGAGAGGTCGTGGGCACGTTGTGTTACGAAACCCTCCCCGTCAGTGGTCACCGCCCTGAGAGCCGCCGTGGGCCTCGTCGTGCGCCTCGTCGTACTGCTCAAGGATCCGCAGCCCGAGATCGGACTCCCAGTCGAGGGCCCAGCGGCGCAGGTCGGTGATCTCTTGGGGGCTGAGCCCATAAGCGGCGAACTCCTCATCACTGACCCAGACGACGCTCTCCAGACGCTCGCGCAGCTCGACGAGGTCGAATTCGTCTTCGTCCCGCGCACCCAACTGCTCCAGCTCGATGACGGAGTAGTACCGGCAGGCAGCGTGCACGTCGATCACGTCCCGTGGCAGACCACGGTCACCGAGGGCGCGCACCTTCATGACGACCAGGTCCACGCCGTCATCCGACTGGACGGCCCGGACGGCACCAGCCAGCCCCCGACGCCGTACGCGCCGCCGCAGCCCGGGTCCGCGTCACGGTCGAGTCGGATGCGGTCGGGGAACTCGAACTCGCCTGGGGCGAACAGCTTGACGTACGAGAGATCGCCGCCTTTGGCGCTGATGCCGAATTCACCGACCAGGCCGTGGCCGCCTACGTGGCCAAGTACGCCACCAAGTCCGCCGACGCCTCCGGCGCCCTCGACCGCGCCCTGTTCTGCCGCCCCTGCCAGGGACGCGGCGCCACCCTCCTGCCCCACGGAACCCCGCTCCCCTGCACCGCCTGCGACGGCACCGGCCAGGCCCGCCCCCTGCCCCGCCTCGCCGTCGCCCGCCACGTGCGGCAGATGATCCGCACCTGCTGGGAACTCGGCAGGCTGCCGGAGTTCGCCGATCTCAAGCTCTGGAAGTGGGCGCACATGCTCGGCTTCCGGGGCCACTTCTCCACCAAGTCCCGCCGCTACTCCACCACCCTCGGCGCGCTGCGCGACGCCCGCCGCACCTGGCGCACCGAACAGGCCCGCGCCCACGCCAGCCTGCCCAAGCGCGGCCCGGACACCACCCTCGTCATCGGCCACTGGGCCTACCAGGGAACGGGCTATAGCCCCGGCGCCGCACTCCTCGCCGCCCACGTCTGGCACCACAGGGAGCTGGAACGGCAGTTCGCAGCCGAAGGGGGCTGCTGATGCCCCCGGCCAAGACCACCGTCCTCCGCACGGAGGTGGCACCGGCCCTGGATCTGCTCACGGTCCCCCAGGTGATGGCCCACCTCCAGCTCGGCCGCTCCGCCGTCTACGACCTGCTCCGCACCGGCCAGCTCGCGTCGATGACCCTCGGCCGCGCCCGCCGCATCCCCGCCCACGCCCTGACCGACTTCATCCGCACCCGCCTCGAACAGGAAGCCGCCTGATGACCACACCCCGCGACACCCCCACCTCCCGCCGCAGCCGTGCCAACGGCGACGGGACCGTCTACCAGCGCAAGGACGGCCGCTGGGAAGCCGCCGGATACGTCCTCGCCCCCGGCAACACCCGTCGCCGCGTCCGCGTCTACGGCACCACCCGCAAAGAGGCCCTGGCCAAGATCACCGAGAAGATCGCCGCCAGCAACCGCGGCGTCCCCGTCCCGTCCGCGCAGGGCAGCGTGGCCGCCTACCTGACGTACTGGCTGGAGAACGTCGCCGCCCACCACCTCCGCGAGAACACCCACACCCGCTACACCACCTGCGTACACCGGTACCTCATCCCCGGCCTCGGCAAGAAGAAGCTCACCAAGCTCACCGCCAAGGACGTCCGCACCTGGCTCAACCAGCTCCGGACCACCTGCCAGTGCTGCACACGCGGCATCGACGCCCGGCGCGACCAGCCCCGCTGCTGCGCCGCCGGCCAGTGCTGTCACAAGCTGCTCTCTCCGCTGACGCTCACCTACATCCACTCCGTGCTCAAGTCAGCCCTGGAGCACGCCGTCCGCGAGGAAGAGATCCCGCGCAACGTCGCCCGCAACGTACGCACCGGCACCCCACGGCCCCGACGCTTCGAGCCCCTCACCGCCGACGAAGCCCGCCAGCTCCTCGCTGCCACGCAAGGTCACCGGCTGCACGCCCTGTTCGAACTCGCCCTGCACACAGGACTCCGCAAGGGCGAACTCCTCGGCCTGCGCTGGGAAGACCTCGACCTCGACGCTGGCACCGCCGCAATCCGCCACACATTGCAGCGCACCAGTGCCGGGGGGCTCACCACGCTGCCCACCAAGACGCGGGCCTCCGAGCGCCGCATCGCTCTCCCCACCCGCTGCGTCCAGTCGCTGAAGCTCCACCACGAACAGCAGCAGCATGAGCGTGAGGAAGCAGGCGCCGCGTGGCAGTACAGCGGGCACGTGTTCACCACTGCGCAGGGCGGATCGATCGACCCGACCAATCTCACCCGCGCCTTCACCACGCTTCTCCGCAAGGCAGGCCTCCGCCGCATCCGCTTTCACGACCTCCGGCATTCCACCGCGACCCTGCTCCTGGAGCAGGGTGTCGAACTCGTCGTCATCAAGGAACTTCTCGGCCACGCCCACATCGGTGTCACCGCCACCGTCTACGCCCACGTCCGACTCCGCCTCCAACGCGACGCCATCGACACCCTCAGCACCGCGCTCAGCAGCCCGGCGACTACCGAGACGACCGCCAGCGATGGCGGCGAGCCGCCATCCTGCGCCGCCTTCGTCCGCTGACGTTGCCGTCAACTACTGCCGTCACCCACCACAGAAGCCCCGCCAGGACATACCTGGCGGGGCTTCAGATTTGCACAAGCGTACTGCTGTACGGGACCCAGCACCCGGGCCGGATCGACCCCGGCGGGACGCTCAGTGACGTTACGGCCGTCTACCGCTCGGAGGTCCATAGTTGGCGGTCAGGGCTGCGGCGTACTCGTCCGGAACGGTCCTCCCCGCGAAGGTCAGCGGGAGATACGACTCCAGTGCGCCTGACACCTCCAGGAAGGGCCCGAACTGCGCGCGCCATTTGTTCCGTGCGGCCACGTTCGGAAAACCCCGGAAGACTGCAACCTCGGGATCCCTTTCACCCCAACACCCCCACCTTCCGGAAGGTCCAGTCACAGCGATGACGTTCGCAGAGATGGCGATCGACCCCATGATGTCGCCGTCCGGCTCGTGACCGATCGCCGCCCAGTAGTCGTCCATGTCGGCCTCGACGGACAACGACAACGCCGGGTACATCCGATACTCCGGGAGATAGAACGCGTCGCAGTCCGGCTCAAGAACCAGCAGTTCGACGTGCCTGTCCCCATGCCACCGGGCCATCGTGCAGAGCGCCGGCCAGAATTCCGGGGTGAGGACCGCATCGAACTCACAGAACAGCGAGTCCTCCGCACCCTCTTTGAAGACCTGGACAGGCAGTCTGGCATCAAGATCGAAGGTGGCTGCGCTACGGGAGCGAACATCCAGATAGCTGTTGCGATCGATCACTGTCGAACCCGCCTCTGCCATTAGTCCTCACCCAGCCTGATCTTGATGTCGGCCTTCTTAGAACCCGGATTGTAGTAGTCAGCCGTCCACCCCTCGTGGCTGTTCGCCTTCCCGCGAAGGAAATACCTTGCCCCATCCTTCTCGTACATGATGTTCGGGCCCTTGTCGGTGCGAGCCCACCCATTGGCCTCAAGGTTCTTTCCGAACTCCACGGGACCGACGTCCGTCGACTTGTTCAGCATGCGAGCGCCAGGACTAGTGATGTCCTCATATTTTGACGCGGTGGGACAGTTGCTGTTGTGAACAAGTACCGGAGTCTCGCCCGCCAGCACATAGTACGTATGTAGGTCGTCGACTGTGAGGTTGTACGTGCGTGCGTGCCTACTGAAGGCCCGGTTACCGGTTACAACGACGGTGTCGCCCTTGTCGGTCAGCAGGGTCATGCCCGGCTTCAGTGCCCCCGCGTCGACCCAGTCACCCTCGGACGGAGACCAGAACGGGTGCTCGAACGTGGCCGTCAGCTTCTCGATGCCGTCGTCTGTTGCGATGGACAGCTCGCTGAAGTGCTTGTCGTGCTCAGTGATGATGAGTCGCGTGACTTTTCTGGGGCCTGACTCGCCAGTCTTGGGATCCGTGGCCTTGACCTCGTCACCGAGTTCGATCTTCTCGATATCCTTGGTGGTCCCATCGGCCATCAGAACGTCAGTGCCGGCCAGGAAGCACTTGGTGCAGTCGCCTGTCGACCTCCTGGAACTGCCGCCCGCCATGGGTTTTTCAGCAGCACCATGCAACGGGCTGCCCGCCACGGCGCTGACCGCACCGCCATATCCCATTGACATGTTACGGAAGTTCGCCATCACGCCTTGAGGGCACGACTTCATCGCCCAGCAGACGTTCACCCCCCAATACCCCAGCTGGTTGGCTGCCCCCTCTGCATTCGTCCCGTCGGTCAGATAACCCGGCAGACGTCCACTAGTGGACTTGACCGTGTCCACGTAGTTATAAAAGCGCCGGATAAACTCATCGCGTCCACTCCACTCAACTGGAACAGTGACGCCAGGAAATATCTCGGCTGGATTGTAGTTGTAGCTGACCGCCGGGCCATTGCAGTACGAGCACGGCTTCTCCCCCTTGCGCTGCCCGGTATACCCAGCACGCTTCCCGTCTCCGGCCACCGGGTAGCCGTCTCCGCAGATGTCTCGCCGGCACAGGCCCGAGGGGTCACTGAAGCTGACAGGGCTGTTGTTCGAGTACGCGTACCCGTTCATCTGAAGCGGGTCCGCCAGGTCGATGATCGGGTCCGCGGAGAGGAAGCGGCCCGAGGCCTGGTCGTATTCGCGCGCCCCGATATGCGTCAGACCGGTAGCCGCGTCATCAATGCCGACGCCCAGATAACTCCGCTTGTTCGGCCAGCTCGTCGGCTTCGCTCCACGCACATCGCCGTAGGGCTTGAAGTCGCGGCGGGTGACCGGCTGGCCGGTCGACAGGTCGACCGACGTGTTCGCCGTGCCGAGGTTGTCGGAGATCAGGACGCTGAGCTTGTGGCCCGTCGTCGCGCCGTTGGTCGTGGAGCGGACGACCGTGGGTGCGCCCGCCTGGGCGTAGGAACGCGACGCCTTGGTGATGGTGCCGGTCGCGTTCGTCGTCAGTTCCGTCTCGCCCAGGTACAGGGTCGATCCGGACGGCGAGTTCTCCAACAGGCGGTTGCCCGCGGCGTCGTAGACGTACGTCGTCTTGTTGCCGCCGGTGGTGATCGAGTCGAGCTTGTTCTCCTGCGACCAGACGAGGTTCTGGGAGCCGCCGGACAGGGCCCGGACGGTGTTGTTGCCCGTGGTGTCGTAGATGTAGGAGCTGCCCCGGCCCGACGGGTTCGAGCTGATCGTCGTCATGGTGTGGGGCTGGGTCCGGTACGCCGGAGTGGTCGGCGTCGCATCGACCGTCTTGCCGTAGCCGTAGGTGAGCGTGACGTTCTTCGTCGCGTCCGCCGTGTCGTGCTCGGTCATGGTGGCGCGGTTGCCGAGCCAGTCGAAGGTGAACGACTGGCGGTAGGCGGTTGCACCCGTGGAGACGGTCGTGGCGTCCGGAGCGGCGGCCGCAAGCGTCGACTTCAGTGCCGAGTCCGGAGTTGCGGCATCCGTCGACTCGTCGGGAGCGTCGGTGACGGGGCCCGAGGAGGCCGCGGAATCGGTGCGATAGCCCCAGGCGGCACCGCTCGTAGCCTTGCAGCCCGTGCCGTCGCCGCCCGGCGAGACCTTGGACGTCCAGGCATGCACCAGTTCACCCAGCACGTCGTAGGTGAAGCACTGGGTGTCCCAGACCTTGTCCGCCGGGTCACCGAGCTGGCGGCTGCTGGAGGTGATCGTCCCGGAGGTGTCGTAGGAGTAGTAGTTGTCCGCGATGCGGTGCGGGCCGGCCGTCTCGCGGTCCGTGACCGTGCGTTGGAGGCTGCCGTTGAAGGGGTCGACGAAGTTCGTCGTCCAGACACGGTAGGGCTGGGATCCGGAGACGGAGCGCAGTACCTCGCCGTAGGGCGAGTAGGTGGCATCGGCGGTGTACCAGGTCTGGCCGGAGGTCGATTCCGGCAGACCGTCGCCGTTGTAACGGGTGACGACCTTCTCCCGCGCCAGTCCACCTGCCGCGGGCAGCGTGACGGACAGCGGCTTGCCTGTCGGTGTGTACGTGTAGTTGTACGCGTACGTGCCCGAGAGTCCCGTCGTCATCGAGTTGGCCGGGATGACCGTCTCGCTGCCGGTGACGTTGTACTCGGCGTCGTAGCCGGTGACGCGGCTGACGTAATCACCGGTGTCGGTGTGCCGCTTGGAGGAGAGCGGCTGCCCGATGCCGCCGGGCGCTTCGTCGTAGGTGTACTCCTTGACCGGGGTGGCGGTCGTCGAGCCCTGCCGCACCTTCAGAACGCGTCCGAGGATGTCGTACTCGGTGTAGGTGTGCAGGCCGAGGTCGCTCCGCACGTGATTGGGGCGGTCGGCCGAGTCGTACCAGGTGTCTGTGGTGCCGGTGTCGGGATCCGTCGTGGACGTCACCCTGCCTCGGGCGTCGTAGATGTACAGCCACGTGTTGCCGGCCGGATCGGTGACCTTGGAGCGGTTGCCCCTCGCGTCGTAGTCGTACGTGGTCAGACGGCCCGCGTCGGAGTTGCCCTGGGTGTAGTGCTTCAGCATGGTGGGGCGGCCGAGGGCGTCGTAGGCGGTCCACGTCTTCGGCAGGGTCGAGCCCGCCGGGTCCACGAACGTGGAGGAGCGGCCGTACGACGTGTAGTTCGCGTACTTGTACTGGTCGCCCTGGTAGACCTGCGACCGTACTTCGCGTTCCAGGCCGTCGTAGCGGTATTCGGTCCAGGAGGGGAACAGCCATTTCGACTTCGGGGCGAACAGAACCGCCTCGGGTTCGCCCTTCGCCAGATAGCCCCCCGTCTTCTCCTGCACGAGGCCGTGGTCGTCGTACTTGGTGTCCACGATGATGCGGCCGGGGCCATGCGCCTCAGACTGCTGCTGGACCTCCCGCCCCAGACCGTCGTACAGGGTGATGTTCGCGGCGTAGGAACCGTCGTCCTTCAGGGTCTTGACGGTCACCGCCGCCGGGCTGTTCTTCGTGCTCGTTGCGATGGCCGCCTGGTAGGCGATCTGCACGTTCGGCGACTGTCCCGCACCTGAACGGGACGGGGACCAGCCCTTCACCAGGCGGCCGAGAGCGTCGTATTCGGTGCGGGTGACACGGCCGTTGGGGTCCGTCACCGTGAGAGGGAGACCACGCCCCGGGTCGTAGGTCGTTATGGTCTCGTAGTCCTTGGCGTCGTAGGACCTCACTTCGGTGACCGGACCACCCTCGTCGGCCGGGGTGTACTTGGTCTCCGTCGTGCCCTTGCCTGGAGACGTGACGGTACGGACCCTGCCCAGCGGGTCGTAGGTCGTCGTGACCACTGACGAGTACGCCGTGCCGGCACCGTCGATCTCGGCCTTCGACGTGACCATGCCCCTGGGCGGCACCGCTCCGTAGGAGAGATCGTCGTAGCTGAACCGAACGGCCGACTTGAGTTTGGTGGCCGGATCCGCCGTGTCGTGCGCAGCACACGAAGTGCCCGTGCTGCGCTGCTCCTTCGGCAGCCCGATCAGCCACGCCGTGGTGTTGTGGAGGTACGACGTCTTGGTGCACGTCTGGTCGGAGAGGATCTCGGCGGTGCCGTTGGGCGTGACGACAGCCGTCTCGATCTGCTCGGGCAGTCCGTAGGTGTCATCGACCGTGGTGAGCGTGCGCACGGCGCGCCACCCCGAGTCCAGGGTCTGGATCTCGTCCGTTCGCTTGACACCGGTGCGGTGAGCGAGCAGCGGGTCCGCGGTGGTGCCGTCCTCGTTCTCGCGGGCTCGGGAGGCTGTCTGCTGCGACCACGGGAAGCTGAGGCTGCGGTTGAGAACCTCGCCGTTGGAGTCGCGATAGGTGATCGTCTCCGCGGCCATGCCCGCGTACTGCGGTGCGTCTTCCGCGGTGAGCGTGTACGTACCGGTGGAGTCCTTCACCGCACCGCCGACGCCCTGGAGGTAGCGGGTCATGGAGAGGGACTGGGACGGCGCCTCTCCGACCTCGGACACGACCATGTGGCCCTTGGTGACCTTCACCTGCCGATAGCCGCGCCAATCGCTGTAGGTGCGCAGTGCGGGGCGGGTGAACTCATCGTCGTTCTTGGCCCAGGCCGATCCTGAGTATTCGTACTCCGTGGTGACCGGCTCTCCTCGGGAGGTGACCTTGTCTGTCTCGATCACCTTCTCGACGACGTACTTGTTGAACCAAGCCTTGGCAGGAGTCTTTTCGTCACCGTCAGGAGACCAGCGCACCGGGAAGCAGGTGCCGTTGCTCCTTTCCTTGTCCTCCGTGGGCTCAGTGGCGCAGCCGCCCGTGTACTCGACCTGGATGTCCCCACCGTTCTCCGTGGAGACGCTCCCGATGCGCGGGCGAGTGAAGCCGGGACGCTGGTCGCTCTTGTTCTTCAGCACCAGGTTCGGCAGTTGGCGGTCCTGGAGCCGGCCCTGCAGGGGCGAGGAGGAACCGACCGTGTACTGCGCGAAACTCACGCCGGAGTCGGACTGCACGGTGCCAGTCGTGTCTCCGGGCGCGTAGCCGGTGCGGGTGATGGAGTTGAGCCAGAGACCGGGGGCGGTGTCGTACCAGCCCTCGGGGAAGGACTGACGAAGCGTGTACTTGTCGACCGGGCCCATGACCGCCTGGCCCGCGCGAGCCGCCTTCGTCGTGACCGTGTCCAGGCGCATCTGCGTCCAGAAAGACGGAAACGCTTGGCACATCTTTGACGTGGACTTGCAGTTGAGGTTGCCGGGGGTGTCCCACCAGGGACGGTAGGCGCCCGGGTCGTCGGTCTTGGCGAAGTTGGCCGAGGCGCAGGCCGTTTCCGACTTGAGGCAGCGCTGCTTGACGCCGAAGTTCACGATCGCCGACGGCTTGGTCAGACCTTCAGGCCGCATGCCGTACTCGATGGACTCCGGGTAGGCATAACGGTCGTACTGCTCAGGTGACTTGAACTTCTCGCGAACGGCGTAGTAGTTGGACTCCTGCTTCCAGTTGACGATCATCGTGTTGCCGTTGACGTCGACGACCTTGTCCAGACCCCAGCGCCAAGCCTGCTGTTTCCCGGCGCCGCAGCGGGAGTCGGCGAAGGCCGTGGCGTGGCACGGCTCACCCTCGTGGTTACCGAAGACCGGGACGGTGGAGACGGAGTCGGTGGTCGCATGGCCTCCGCCCACGGTGTTCTGGCCGTAGTAGTACTGGGTGCCGTCGGTGGTGGTGACTACCCAGTACTCGCCGTTGTTGTCGTCGTTCGTGCCGCCCACGCGGTGTTCGACCCGGGTACCGTCGTCCTGTTGCGGACGGTAGACCTCGGTGTCCTTGTCGGGGTTGCTTCCGGACGCCGCGTCCCGGACCAGCTCAGTGGTCTTGCCGCCCAGTGACATCACCGCGTTGTACGACACCCAGCACAGGTCGGACGTCTTGTCCTTCTTGGCCGTGTTGTTGGGAGTTCCAGCCTTGAGTGTCTTGCGGTCGTCCTGGCAGGTGCGGTAGCGGCGCTCGATGTAGCCGGGGTCGTACGACCAGCCTTCACCGATCCAGGAGGCCTGGGGCGAGGCGACGGAGGTGCGGCCGTCCACGGTCTGCGAGCTGTACTCGAAGGAGATCTTGGGAGTCGGTCCCGCCGGTGGGTCCGGGACGGTGAGGGGGTAGGACCAGTTGAACGCGCCCGATGATCCACCAGCCGTCCACTTGCCGTCCGAGGAAAGCGGTGTCGCCTTGAAGGTGCCACCGCCGCCTGTTCCGGAATCGACAGCGCCGATCACCGCCGTGCCACTGCCGGCAGTGGCGATCGGTGTCGCCTTTCGGTAAGCCGCCTGGATGACACCGGAGGTCGACGGCTTCACAGACCTCGCCGAGGCAGGTGTCACCGTGCTGTCGGCTGCGGGGTCGACCGTGGCCGTGAGCGATGCCGACGCCGTGTCGTTCGTGGTCTCCAGTTCCTCGTACGCCTGGCATGCCTCGTCGTCGGGCGTGTCCAGATAGCAGTCCGGGAACTGTACGAAGTGGAGGCGGGATGCCCAGTCGGCGCCGTAGAGGTTCTCGAACTTGGCGTAGTCGAGCTTCACAGAGACTGGAACCGCTCCGCCGGCGGGGGCTTCCACGACGATGACGGCACCGTCGGCGCCCTGGCCCAACGCAGTATCGCGCCGCGAAACCATGACCTGCCATATGCCTGTCGGTGCAGACTGACCCACTGCCTGACCGAGGCTCACCGGCAAGGTACCGGCAGGCTTCATGCCCACTTGCTGCGCTGCTTGTGCTGCGGTTCGGGCCGAGGCCGACGTAATGGGCGAATTGAAGTCGACCTGCGCCGATCCGGCGGGGGCCGTGACAGTGTCGGCAGGCGCTTCAAGCCGGTCCTTGGGCACCTTGGCGCGCAACGTCGAGCGGTCCAGGCTGAAGTCTTCACCCGGGATCGGCTCTTCCTTCTCGAGTTTCTCCAGGGTGAGCGTCTCCCGCCCGATCTCCGCCTTCGCCGGATCCGGGGGAAGGGCAATGGCCTGTGCGGGCAGCAGTCCGATCAGCAGCGCCGCGGCCGTGACCGGAACAGCAGTGCGTGCCAGACGGCGCTTGCGAGCATGCGAAAGTCGATCGAACACGACCAGGTCCCCCCGGACCACTTGAAGCGGGACCGGTGAAGGACCACGCGTGACGACTTATCAGAGAGCATAGATTCTGTGATCACTCTGTGAAAAAACGCCAGATGTGACGGATCAATGTGATGATCGTCATCGTGCGTAACGCATTATTACACTGCGAACATACTTGAAAGCGCGATTTTGCTTTACGCGGGATTGACTTCCCCTTTATCTCCCATTGGGAAAATTAGCCTCATTTACGACATAAGGCTTTCCGAAGCGGTCAAATTGCCCTGTTTCAGGATTGTTTGCGAGCGGACACATGGGGCGCGCGACGCTCTCTCCGGCACAGGGCATCCCCGCAGCAGAGGCAGTCCCGGAGATCTCCACAGGGTGACGACAGTTCCCCCATAGGTCATCATCGGCTGGCCACACGAGGGGGAAGGGGAACCCGCCCGATGACGCACAACCGGCGTCGCCTGCCCGGCCGTCGGGCCGGAGCGGCACTGCTCGCCGCCGCGGTCACCACGAGCGGAATCGTCTACGCCGGCTTCCGGCTGACCGACGACGCTCACGACGACAGGGCCCGCGACCGAAGCGCTCCGACGGTCAGTGAATCCGTCGCGCTCACCCAGGCCGCGAGGACGGGGAAGTCCGTCGAGGTGACCGCGGCTCGCACCGCACGCTCCACCACCTGGGCCCGGCCCGACGGCCAGATGGCGAAGCAGCTGTACTCCTCCCCGATCCGAGCCAAGGTGGACGGCGAGTGGAAGAGGATCGACCCGAACCTGCGGCGCACTGCGCAGGGTTGGGAGCCGAAGGCCACCAACACGCGGATGGTGTTCTCCGCCGGGTCGCAGGAGCGCGGCGAAGAGCGCTCTTCCCGTTCAACCACGCACCGCATCTCCCTGGTCAAATCCGCCACCGCCGACGCCGGGACGCCGTTGGCCACGCTCCACGTCGGCAACAACGGGGAGCACACGATCCAGCTCACCTGGCCGGGCCCCATACCGACGCCGATCGTCGACGGCAATCGCATCCTGTACCCGGAGATCTTCCCGGGCGGCGACCTGGTGCTGACCGCGGACGACGACGGTTTCGGCCAGACCCTCGTGGTGAAGAACCGGCAGGCCGCGTCCGATCCGCACGTTCAGCAGATGACATACGGCCTGCACTCCAACAATCTTTCCTTCCGCTTGGATCCGCTGTCAGGGATGCTCAGCGCGGTGAACCTCTCCAACGATGAGGTCGCTGTCTCCCCTACCCCGCTGATGTGGGACAGCAGCGGATCCCCCGCCGTCACCGACGGACAGGTGGGTGCCACGGCCCAACCGACCGAGGCTGAATCGCCGGATCCGACCGACTCACCGACCGAGACGCCCTCGGACACGGCAAGCCCGACAGAGGAAGAAGTAGAGTCCGACGAGCAGAAGGACACCGACGTCGAGGTTCTCCCCTCCGCCAGCGACGGTCCCGGACCCTCTGTTTCGGAGTCTCCCCTGCCCTCTGCGCCGGCCGAGCCGACCCCGGCGCCATCCCAGACTGGTTCCGGTGCGTCGCTGAGCCTGTCGGCCCTGGATGGCCCCTCACCCGACTCGCGCGGTGATCTGGTGAAAGCCGGTCTGTCCCCAGGCCAGTGGACTCTCACGCCGGATCAGGACTTCCTCAACGATCCAGCCACGGTCTATCCGGTTTTCATCGACCCCTCGGTGAAGAAGCAGATGCAAAGCTGGACCACCGCCTACGACCGCCACCCCAAGGCCACGTTCTACAACGGCAAGGGTTTCAACAAGGGCGGTACGCACGAAGCGCGGGTCGGCTTCGAGTCCGACACCTGGGGCACGTCACGGTCGTTCTTCAACATGACGTTCGACAAGGACCTCAAGGGCACGAAGATCACAACAGCCACGCTGTACCTGCTGGAGACGTATTCCTGGTCCTGCCAGGCCCGCTCCATGAGCGTGCACCTGACGAGCGAGATCAACGCGCACACGAACTGGGACAACGCTCCCGAGCTCCATGACGGCAACAAGCTGAGCACCAAGAGCTTCGCGCACGGCTACAAGTCCGGCTGCCGCGACGCCTACGAAAAATTCGATGTGCGAAAGGGCGCACAGAAGCGAGCCGACAAGGGGGCGGACTCGATCACCTTCGGGATGCGGGCACGGGATGAGGACTCCCAGTACGCGTGGAAGAAGTTCGTGGCCGACGGCCCCGATCACCCACCCGTGCTCGAACTCGTCTACAACCGCAAACCATCGATCGTCACCGACTCCCTGGACCTCGGCCCGGGCGGCAAGTGCACCACCACGAAACCCTATGTCCGCATGGGCTCCGGCGATCTGGCCTTCACCGCCAAGGCCACGGACAAGGACAAGAACCTCGACTTCTTCGACTTCGACCTGTGGGAGATGGGAAAGTGGGATGAGACCGGCGATCTGCTGAAGTCGACCGGCAGGATCCAACTAGGCAACAACCTCGGCACGGCATTGAGCACCACCAGCGGATTCGCCACCAGCAAGCTCAAGAATGGCGCCACATACTCCTGGCGAGTGCAGATATTCGACGACGCGGGCAGCACCTCGGGCTGGTACCCGAAGACACCGTGCCGCTTCGTCCTCGACACCACAGCCCCGCGCCCCCCCGTGGTGACGTCCACCGACTTCCCGAACGCGGACGCCAGCCAGAACGGCTTCGGCAGCGGCGGTGAGGACTCAAAGTGGTCCGTAAAGAAGTTCGGCACCGCCGGCAGCTTCTCCGTGCGTGCCGTGAACACCGACGTCGTGCGCTACGAGTACGGCTACAACTCACCCGCCTACTCAGGCAACGTGCCACGCGTCAACGGCACGGACATCAGCGTCTTCGGGACCATCAGCAACGCCAAACCCCCGCCGCCGGACCCAACGTGCTCTACGTCCGAACTGTCGACGGTGCCGGCAACGTCTCCGAGCCCACCAAGTACTTCTTCTACGTCACACCACGCGACGAGGCCGACAAGCCCGGCGACTTCACCGGTGACCAGTTCCCGGACATGATGGTCGTCACCGACGAGGGCAATCTCGCGCTGTACCCCTCCGAGGCGACGACGACCGATGCGGCCAAGGGCTCGGGCGACCTCAACTACTCGATGCCCGGGGCCTACTGGCCGAATCCCGACAAGGATCCCAACGGCAACGACGATTTGCCGCCCTACGTCGCAGCCCCGAAGGGCCACTTCCAGGGCGCCCTGATCACCCACAACGGTGACATCTACGGCGGGGACGGCCTCCAGGACCTCGTCGTCCGCGTGGGCGGCAAGCTCTGGGTCTATCCGAGCGACGGCTACGGAGCGGTGAACATCGACAGACGGCAGGAGATCCTGCTGCCGTCCAGCGCCCCGAGCCCTTCCACCCTGACCCAGATCATGGCCGCCGGGGACATCACGGGCGACGGCCGCACCGACTTCTTCGCCACGGCCGGCGACTCGCTGTGGGCCTTCACCGGATACCACGGTGCGACGGTCGACCAGGCAGTCCTGCTGTCCGGTGGGTGGACCAACCGTGACCTGGTGACCGTCATGGACGTCAGCGGGGACGGCGTCGCCGACATGATCTACCGCACCGACTCGTCCGGGCGCCTTCTGCTCCGCAAGGGAATCGCCGCGAGCGGAGGAGGGACCGACCTCAACTCCCTGGCCTCCGCCGCGAACTCCTCGGGCAAGACCGACACCGAGTACGGCGCCTCCGGCTGGTTCACCACCGACGTTCCACTGCTGATGGGCACACCTGACGCCAACAGTGACGGCATCCCCGACATCTGGGCCGTAACGGCCAACGGTGCCGTGCGATTCCATCCAGGGAGCAAGACCGTACTGTCGGGCTCTGGCACCCAGGTCATCAACCCGAACACGTACTGGCCGCTCAGGCAGTCCATCGGATGACACGGCCGGGCTCCGCTTCCCGCATTGGGGAGCGGAGCCCGGAGCCGTCAGGATCCGTCTGCCGAACTCGCCGCATGCCGGACCCGGCCCCGCCGCGAACCGTTCGGCCACAAGCGAGGCCGTCGCTTCGCCGCCAGGTCCTCGATCCATCCGAAGGCCACGATCGCCACCCCGATCAGCGGCCACACCAGGACGAACATCCACAGCATGTCCGTCGCGTCCAGCGCCGCCACCGCGCGGTCGCTCTGCATGAAGGGGAGGTTGTAGGCCTGGTCGATGATCGGGACCGTGGCCATGATGAGCAGGTTGTGCCAGAGGTAGATCGTGACGGCACGGTTGTTGGAGAGGGTGACCAGCTTGTCCCAGCGGGCCAGGCGGCCCGGAAGTTCCTGCCAGGACGGGGAGTACTGGAGGAGGATCACCACGAAACCGAAGGACCAGGCCGCCTGGGCCAGCGGGATGTCGTTCAGGTCCCAGCCGTCGGGGCCCTGGTGGCCGGACGCCCACCACAGACCGAACGCCATCACCAGCACCGAGCCGGAGACGGCGAGATAGCGCGGGACCTTCGCCAGCACTCCCTCGTGGTGGGCGAAACCGAGCACCCAGCAGCTGCCGTAGACCGCGAAGTCGGTGACCGCGTTGCCGAGTTCGCCGGGGATGGTCACCCAGCCCGTGCCCACCACCGCCGCCAGCGCCAGCGGAGCGAGCAGCGTCGCCCAGGGCACCCTGCGGAACGCCCACAGCAGCAGCGGTGACAGGAGCACGAACCACAGGTAGGCGCGGAGGTACCAGAGCGGGCCCACCGCCTGGTCAGCCCACGTGCTCTCCAGCAGGTCCTTCGGGAAGCCGACCTCCAAGGGGTACGGCGGCGCCCCGACCGGCATGACGTAGTTCACCAGCTCCAGCAGGCCCCAGGTGCCGCTGTGGTCCGGGTCCTCGGACAACTTCCAGCCGCCCGCGAACATCAGCGGCAGCACCACCGCGCTGAACGCCCAGAGGGGAGGCAGCAGTCGGCGGAGCCTGCCCCTGATCACGCCCAGCGCCGGGCGGTTCAGCGACCGTGCCATCAGTGAGCCCGCCAGCGCGAACATCACGCCCATCGACGGGAACAGCACGGTCAGCCACGCCCAGCCGAAGAGGTGGTACAGGACCACCCGGACCAGGGCGAGGGAGCGGAGAAGGTCGAGATAGCGGTCCCGGCCGGGTGCCTTCGGGGCCGCGGCCGCCTCCCGCTGACCGGTTGCGTAGTCCTGCGTCATCCCACCGGCCTCCGCTCGTCGCTCTCACTGCTGGCCCGCGGGCTCGGCACCGGCCCGCCCGGCGCCTCCACGACCCCCGTGCGTCGCAGCTTCTGCCAGCGCAGGCGGCCGCCGGTGAGGGCCGTGATCCAGGACTGGAGCAGCACCACGTACATGAGCTGGCGGTACAGGATCTGCTGCAACGGCAGAGAGATCAGGTGGGTCATGCGTTCGCGGTCGAGCCGGAACGCGTAGGCGGCGCAGACCACTTGGATCGCGAGGACGCCCAGCCAGGCCACGATCGTCTTCTGGGTCGGGCCGAACACCACGCCGTAGAGGAGGAACACGTCGATCAGGGGGGCCAGCAAAGGGGCCACGACCATGAAGAGCGAAACCAGCGGGAGGCCCACGCGGCCGAAACGGCCCGACGGGCCCCGCTCCACCAGCGCGCCCCGGTGCTTCCAGATCGCCTGCATGGTGCCGTACGACCACCGGTAGCGCTGCGACCAGAGCTGTTGGACCGACTCCGGTGCCTCGGTCCAGGCCCGCGCCTTCTCGGCGTAGACCACGCGCCAGCCGTCCCGGTGCATGGCCATGGTGATGTCGGTGTCCTCGGCGAGCGTGTCCTCGCTCATGCCGCCGACGCGTTCCAGGGCGGAGCGGCGGAAGGCTCCCACCGCGCCCGGGATCGTCGGCATGCAGCGCAGGATGTCGTACATCCGGCGGTCGAGGTTGAAGCCCATCACGTACTCGATGTGCTGCCAGGCGCCGATGAGCGAGTCCCGGTTGCCGACCTTGGCGTTGCCGGCGACGGCGCCCACGCGCGGGTCACCGAAGGGCTGCACCAGCTCGCGGACCGTGGACGGTTCGAAGACGGTGTCGCCGTCCATCATCACGATGATGTCGTGACGGGCGTTCGCCAGGCCGCGGTTGAGGGCGGCCGGCTTGCCCGCGTTGAGCTGGCGGACCACCCGGACGTTGGGCAGGCCCATCGCCTCGACGATCCGGGCGGTGCCGTCGCTGGACCCGTCGTCGATGACGAGCACCTCGATCGGGTGCTCGCTCGCCATCAGGGAACGGACGGTGTTCTCGATGCACTTGGCCTCGTTGTACGCCGGGACCAGCACCGAGACCGGCTGCACCACCGGCTCTCCCCAGCGGAAGCCCTTGCGGCGCACCCGGCGCGCGTGGATGCCCGACAGCAGCAGCATCAGCACGAAGCGGCCGATGACCAGGGAGCCGATGATCGCGAGCCCGACCACCAGGACGTCGGTGATCTGCTCGGAGGCCTGGACCAGGAAGATCCACGCCTTGCCCTTCCACAGCTCGGGCCCGGTGACCGTGGTGTGCGCGCTGGGCGCGTCGAGGGCCTCGGTGAGGTTGTCGAACCGGTAGCCCCTGGCCGCCATGTCCGGCAGGAACCGGTCCAGCGCCTGAACGGTCTGGTGGCGGTCGCCGCCGGAGTCGTGCATCAGGACGATCGCACCCTTGCCGTTCTTCGGCGTGGCATTGCTGATGATCTTGCGGACGCCGGGCTTCTGCCAGTCCTCGCTGTCGGTGTTGTTGACGACGGTGATGTAGCCGCGGGTGCCGATGTACTCGGTGACCGGCCAGGACCTGTCGTCCATGGCGTCGGCGAAGGAGGAGTACGGCGGACGGAAGAGAGACGTGCGGATGCCTGCCGCGCCGGCGAGCGCGAGCTGGTTCTGGGACAGCTCCCAGTCGATGCGCTTCTTCGACTGGAACGACAGGTCGGGGTGGTTGAAGGTGTGCAGGCCGATCTCATGGCCCTCGTCGACCATGCGCCTGACCAGGTCCGGGTAGCGGGAGCTCATGGTGCCGGTGACGAAGAAGACGGCGTGCGCGTGGTGCTTCTTGAGGACGTCCAGGACCTTGGGGGTCCAGGTCGGGTCCGGGCCGTCGTCGAAGGTGAGCACGATCCGGTGGTCCGGGATCTTCAGGCTGGTCGCCCCGCCGCCGCGGGTGTCGATCACCGGCCCGCCGTCGATGATCTTCTCCGGCACCTTGTCGGAGGAGGCCTCGGGCTGGATGCGGTGGTCGGCGAGGATCTCGCTGTGGACGTACCCGCGCAGCATCAGCATCGCCATCAGGGCGACGAGTACGAGCACGGGCAGCAGCAGGCGCATGGGCAGGCGGCGGCGCCGGGAGCCGACGGGGGCACCGTGTGCGGCCCCCGTACGGCGGGTGCGGGATGCCATCAGAGGATGTTCTCCGGGGACGGGGAAGAGAGCGGGGCGTCGGAGGGCCCGGCGGGAGACGAGCCGGCGGGCGGCACCGAGGCCGGCGGGGTGTCCGACGCGATGGGCGAGGGCGCGGCCGGGCCGTCGGCCACCGTGCCGGGTCCGGCGCTGTCGCCGCCCGTGGTCTGGGTCGGGGCCACCGTCGGGTCGGGGCTGGTGGTCGCGGGCGGGGTGACCGTCGGGCTGGCCGGCGGGGTGGCCGACGGCGTCGGCTGGGCCGACGGGTCGGCGCTGACCGACGGGTTGACGCCCGGCTGCGTGGCCGGTGCCGACGGATCGGCGGACGCCCCCGGCCTGGCCGGGCTCACGACGACACCCGGCGCGGTGCCGCTGACTCCGGGCACCGGGGTCGCCCCGCCGCTCACCGTCGGGACGGTCCCGGGAAGCACTCCCACGGGCAGGGCCGGATCCGCCGACTCGGCCGGGACCGGGCTGGTGTCGACCTTCCCGGCCGGGGCGTCGTCCTTCGGGCCGGTCACCGGCAGCCAGGGCGCGTTGGAGTTGCCGGACAGCAGGGTGACGACGATGACGACGGCGTAGACCGCGCAGGCGAGGCCGACGGCCATGCCGATCCGGCGGAAGCGGCGGCTGCGGCGGCCCGACTCGTCGACGAAGACCGGCCCGTCGGAGCCCTCGGAGCCGCTCTCGCCCCCGGCCCCGCCGCCCTCGATCCGGCCCTCCCCGTTCACGCTGACCGCGTCGAGCTGCACGGTCACCTCGTGCGGGTCATGGGCGTGCCCGGCACCGCTGCCGGACTCGTCCCACGGGTCCCGCACGACGGGCTTGACACCGGGCGCCTGCGGTTGCGGTTGCACAGTCGGCGTGTCGCGGGACGGCTCCGAACGTACGGCAGGCTCCGGACGCACGGCCGGCGGCGGGCCCGGCGGCTTGGACAGGGTCCGGATACGGTCCGCCGCTCTGGGCGCCCCGGGGAAGTCCGGCTTGTCACCGGCGTCGAAGCCGGCCTTGCCGTCGGCGTCGAGGAGACCGCTTCTCGCGGCTCCGGTTTCCTCGGTCGGGCGGACGTCACCGCTCTCCGGGAACGCCTGGGCGGCCCCCTTCGCCAGAGGTATGTCCTGAGTCCCTGATGCAGCCTCGGGCCATTCCGGTTGGGCGTCTTCTCGCCACTTTTTCACGCGCACGCACATCCCCCCACGGGACCGTTCCGGGTGCGCGTATGCCTTGAGCACCAGCCGGCCGAACCGGGCCCCCACCCGGTCCGAGCGCCCCCTTTATCACAAAGTGCTCAGGTGGTGAATGTAGCGCAAGCGGACGTTCTGTGTTTGCCGCGTGTCAATCGCAGGGGTGCATATCGTGCTGATCGATGGCTGGAATCCATCCATCGGCGGGCAGTTGGAGCCATCCCCGTTCGACGGACAATTCGACCGCGGCCCGCCGGAGGACATCGAACGCCGGGTGCACCAGCCCCCTGCGCCACACCAACGACAGCGGCGACAGCGGCACCGGGTCGACCAGCGGACGCAGCACCGTGGCGGGCATGGCGGGGAAATCCACGACGGCGAGGATCGGGTTCCGGGTCTTCGCCATGATCCGCTGGAACTCCTCCTCGCCGACCGCGAGCGGCACCGGCGGCGCTATCGCGATGCCCCGTCCTTCGAACAGTTGACGAGCGAGATCGGTCCATTCCGGAGTACGCGGATTCCCGGCCCCGGCGTACACGGTCTCGCCCTCCAGCGCGGCGAGCGGGACCCGCTCCAGGGAGGCCAGCCGGTGGCCCTCGGGCAGGACGACCGCCATGGGCTCGTAGCGGACGGGCTGGTGGTCCAGGCCCGCCCGCAGTGCCGGGTCCAGGCCGGCGAACCGGCCGAAGGAGGCGTCGAGGCGACCGGCAAGCAACTCCCCCGCCGCACCGGTCAGCCCACTCTCGTAGCGGGCCATCAGCTCCAGGTCGGGAGCGAGTTCACGGGCTCTGAGCAGCACACTTCGGGCGGTGGCCTGGTCGGGGAAGTTCAGGTCCACCAGCAGGGGGCGGGCCTGCGCGAAGGCGGCGAGCAGTTCGTCCTGGGCGTCCAGCACGCGGCGGGCGTACGGCACCAGTCGCTCGCCGTCGCCGGTGAGCGTGACCTGCCGGGTGGTGCGCACGAACAGCTCCGCGCCGAGCTCCCGCTCCAGCCGCCGTACGTCTCGGCTGAGCGCCTGCTGGGCGACGTACAGCCGGGCCGCGGCGCGCGTGAAGTGCAGCTCGTCGGCGACGGCGAGGAAGGCGCGCAGGAGGCGGGGGTCGAGGTGGTGGGGGCCGGTGCGGTGAGGACCGGGAGCGGGGGCGGGGCTGGGCGCGGGCATCCGGTGAACTTACAACGCGGGTGCGTGAATCGGTGCGGAGAAGGTGTTGGACCTCTTGATCGCCCCGGCGCGACCGTGGATGCCATGCCGCAACGACCGCACGGACCGCACCGACCGCTGCCCACCATGACCGCCGACGCGCTCGTCATCGCCGACTTCAGCCCCCGGAGCCCGCGGGGTCCCCGAGCCCGGCGTTCCCGGGACTCCCCCCGCTCCCCCGGCCCCTACCGCCGCCTTCTCGCCACCCCCGGCGCCCGTGCGTTCACGATCGGGAATCTTCTCGCGCGCCTCCCCATGGGCATGTTCAGCGTCAGCGCGGTCGTCATGATCGCCGGGACGCGGGGGTCGTACGCCCTCGCCGGCGCCGTCACCGCGGCCGGTCTCGGCGCCACCGCGGTCGTCGCCCCGTGGATCGCACGGCTCGTCGACCGATACGGACAGGCCAAGATCGCCGTGCCGGCCACGCTGCTCGCCGCGCTGGGTTCGCTCGCGCTGCTGCTCTGTGTGCGCCTCGATGCGCCGGCCTGGACGCTCTTCGTGTCGTACGCCGCCACCGCCACGACCCCCAACCTGGGCGGAATGTCCCGGGCCCGCTGGGCGTACCTGCTCGACGGCGACGAGAAGGCGCTGCATGTCGCGAACTCCTTCGAGCAGGCCGCGGACGAGGCGTGCTTCATGCTGGGCCCGGTCCTCGCGGCCTTCCTGTGCGGCACGTTCTTCCCGGAGGCGGGCACGCTGGCCGGGGTGACGCTGCTGGTGACGGGCGCGCTCCTGTTCGCGGCCCAGCGCTCGACGGAACCGCCGGTGCGGAGGCGAGCCGCCTCGAAGAGCCCCTTCCGCGCTCCCGGCATCCCGCCCCTCCTCACCGTCTGCCTCGCCATGGGCGCCGTCTTCGGGTCCATGGAGGTCGTCACCATCGGGTTCGCCGACGCGCAGGGGCACCGCGCCGCGGCCGGGATCGTGCTCGGGCTCCAGGCGGCCGGGTCGTGTGCGGCGGGGCTGGTCTACGGGGCCGTACACCGGGACGGGTCCGTCGAGGACCGTTACGTGTGGTGCATCACCGCCATGACCGCCCTGCTGACGCTCCCCCTGCTGGCCGCCGCCCTCACCGGCTCCCTGCTCGTCCTGGGCTGCGCGCTGCTGGTCGCGGGGATGGCGACCGCCCCGACGATGGTCACCGGAATGACGCTGGTCCAGCGGCGGACCCCGCCCGGCCGCCTGAACGAGGGCATGACCCTCGCGGTGACCGGACTGCTCGGCGGGATCGCCTGCGGAAGCGCGGCCGGCGGCTGGACGGTGGAGCACGTGTCGCCGGTGGCGGGCTACGGCGTCCCGGTCACGGCGGCCGCGGCGGCGTTGATGATCGCCCTTGTCACCCACCGCCCCGCCCGATCGTCGAATCGCTTCACCTGATCCTGCCCAACCCATTGACGTCCTTCAACACCCGCACATACGTTCCTTCGTCGAAGCGCTTCGACAGGAGTCGTCGAATCGAGTCGAATCGACGACCCCTGCGCGGCGCCCGGCCCGAAGCACCATCCGACTCCCCGGAGGTACGGGATGTTGACGGCACGAAGGCGTGCGACGGCGACCGCGGTGATCCTGAGCGGATCGCTGCTGCTGACGTCCTGCGGAGGCTCGGACAGCGGGTCATCCGACGGGAAGACGCTGAGGCTCTGGCACTACGAGGGCCCCGACAGCGCGATGGGCATCGCGTGGAAGGAGGCGATCAAGGAGTTCGAGGCCACGCACCCCGGTGTGAAGGTGAAGTTCGAGGAGAAGAGCTTCGACCAGATCCAGAAGACCGCCCCGATGGTCCTCAACTCCTCGGACGCGCCCGACATCATGGAGTACAACAAGGGCAACGCGACGGCCGGTCTGCTCTCCAAGCAGGGCCTGCTCACCGACCTCACGCAAGAGGCGGCCAAGCGCGGCTGGGACAAGAAGCTCAGCCCCAGTGTCCGCACCACCAGCCTCTACGACACCAACGGCGTGATGGGCTCCGGCAAGTGGTTCGGCGTCCCGAACTACGCCGAGTACACGCTGGTCTACTACAACAAGGACCTCTTCAAGAAGTACGGCGTCGCCGAGCCGAAGACCTTCGCCGAACTCACCGCCGCCATGGACAAGTTCGTCGAGAAGGGGGTCACCCCGCTCGCCAACGGCGGAGCGGCCTACCCGGCCCAGCAGTACCTCTACCAGCTGGCCCTGACGAAGGCCGACCGCACCTGGGTCGACTCGTACCAGCTCTACAAGGGCAGGACCGACTTCCACGACGCGGCCTGGACCTACGGCGCCGACACCTTCGCCGACTGGGTCGACAAGGGCTACTTCAGCAAGAGCTCCAGCGGCCAGAACGACGAGGCCGCCGGTGTCTCCTTCACCTCGGGCAAGGCGCCGATCCTGTTCTCCGGCAGCTGGTGGTACGGCCGCTTCACAGCGGAGAACAAGTTCGACTGGGGCACCTTCCTGTGGCCCGACTCGAAGCTCACCCTCGGCTCCGGCGGCAACCTCTGGGTCGTACCGCAGGGTTCGAAGAACAAGGACCTCGCCTACGACTTCATCGACATCACCATGTCGAAGAAGATCCAGAACCTGCTGGGGAACTCCGGCGGTGTCCCGGTCGCGGCCGACGCCTCCGCCATCACCGACCCGCGGTCCAAGGCCCTGATCGACGACTTCAACACCCTCTCCAGGAACGACGGCCTGGCCTTCTACCCGGACTGGCCGGTCCCCGGCTTCTACGACGTCCTCGTCTCCGCGACCCAGAAGCTGATCACCGGCAGCGAGAAGCCGGACGACTACCTCAGCGATCTCCAGGAGGCCTACGACAAGGGCGCGCCGAAGCAATGACGGTGACCGTAGAACGCGGGGCGCGGGCGGCCGGCCGGAGCAGGACGCCGAAGCCCCCGCGCCGCCCCTGCGACTCCTACGCCCTGTTCCTCCTGCCGGGCGCCCTCGCCTTCCTCGCGATCATCGTCCTGCCGTTCGCGATGAACACGTATGTGAGCTTCACCGACTGGCAGGGCGTGGGCTCGCCGACGTGGTCGGGGCTCGCCAACTACCGCGAGCTGATGGACGATTCCGACTTCTGGGCGTCCTTCCGGCACAGCCTGTTCATGGTCGTGGCGATGGCGGCGGTCCCCACGGCGCTCGGACTGGTCCTCGCCGCCGCCCTGTTCGACTTCGTGGGCAAGCACTTCGGCCCCCGGATCGCCGCCGTCCTGCGGGCCTGCTTCTACCTCCCCCAGGTGCTGCCGATCGCGGTCGCCGGGATCGTCTGGAGCTGGATCCTCGCCCCGGACAACGGCTCCCTGAACGCCCTCCTGAAGGCAGTCGGCCTCGGCTCCTGGCAGCAGGACTGGCTGGGCGACCCCGGCCTCGCCCTCTACAGCGTCATGGGCGTGATGGTCTGGGTCCAACTGGGCTTCCCGCTGGTCGTCTTCATGGCGGGCCTGCAACGCGTCGACCCCCAGCTCTACGAGGCGGCGGAGCTGGACGGCGCCGGCTGGTGGCGCCGCTTCTGGCACATCACGCTGCCGCAGATCCGCCCCGAGATCTACGTCGTGCTGACCTGGTGCTCGATCGCCGCGCTCAAGGTGTTCGGCGCGGTGTACGTCCTGACCAAGGGCGGGCCCGGCGGGGCCACGAACGTGCCCTCCTACTTCTCCTTCACCACGTTCTTCGAGAAGACCCAGGTCGGCTACGGCGCCGCGATCTCCACCGTGCTCACGGTGATCATCCTCGCGCTCTCCCTGATCGGTCTGAAGCTCCAGGAGAGGACGGACGCATGACCACCGCCCTGCGCCGCTACCCGGTGCTGATCGCCCTGTGCGTCGCGGCCCTGTTCATGGTCGTGCCGTTCCTGATCGTCACGGTCAACGCCTTCAAGTCCCCGGCGGAGTACGCCCAGAACGGCCCTCTCAGCCTCCCCGACGGTCTCTACACACAAGGCCTCAAGGACTTCTGGGAGCGCGTCGACTTCGGCCGGAAGCTCGTCAACTCGGTGCTGATCAGCGGCTCGGTGGCGGTGCTCGCCGTGATCCTGTCCGTCCTCAACGCCTACGCGATCGGCATCGGCCGTATCAGGTTCCGGACCTGGGTCCTCGCCTTCTTCGTGCTGGCGAACATGCTGCCGCAGGAGGCGCTGGTCTACCCCGTCTACTACCTGAGCAAGGAAGTCGGCCTGTACGACACGAGGTTGAGCGTGATCATCGTGTTCACCGTGATCCAGGCGGCCTTCGGGACGTATCTGCTCTCCGCGGTGCTCGGCCGGTTCCCCCGCGAGATCCTGGAGGCGGCCCGCATCGACGGCGCGAACAAGTGGCAGGTGCTGTGGCGGATCGTCGTCCCGGTCAGCCGCCCCACCCTCGGCGTCCTGCTGGTCTTCTTCTTCATCTGGACCTGGAACGAGTTCCTGCTCCCCCTGGTCATGCTGATCTCCAACGACAACCAGACGGTCTCCGTGGCTCTCGGCGTCCTCCAGGGCCAGCGTCTGATGGACGCCACGATGACCAACGCGGCCGCCCTGCTCGGCGTGCTCCCCGCGATCGTGTTCTTCCTCGTCTTCCAGCGAACCCTCACCCGCGGTATCGCCGTGGGTGCCGTGAAGTAAGGACCCCCCACCGATGAAGTTCACCGACGGCTACTGGCTGCTGCGCGAGGGCGTCACCGCGGACCATCCGGCCGTGGTCCACGAGGTCGTCGCCTCCGACGGCGGGCTGGAGATCCACGCACCGTCCCGGCCCATCCGCCACCGCGGCGACCTGCTGAAGGGACCGGTCGTGACGATCAGTGCCCACGCCCCGATGCCCGACGTCATCGGCATCACCTTGACCCACTTCGAGGGCGAGCAGCCGGACCGCCCCGAATTCGAGCTCAGGAAGGAGGAGTTCACCCCGCACACCGGATCCGACGAGGACACCGCGACCCTGACCTCCGGCACCCTCTCGGTCCGCTTCGCCCGCACCGGCCCCTGGCAGGTCGACTTCCTCGCCGACGGCCGGGTCCTCACCAGCAGCGGCACCAAGAACATGGGCATCCTGCGGGACGCGACCGGCGGGCACTACCTGCGCGAGCAGCTCAACCTGACCGTGGGCACCTCGGTGTACGGGCTCGGCGAGCGCTTCGGGCCGCTGGTGAAGAACGGCCAGGTCGTCGACGTCTGGAACGCCGACGGCGGCACCGCCACCGAACAGGCCTACAAGAACGTCCCGTTCTACCTCACGGACGCGGGTTACGGCGTCTTCGTCGACCACCCCGGCAAGGTCTCCTTCGAGGTCGCCTCGGAGGCGGTCTCGCGGGTGCAGTTCAGCGCCGAGACGCAGGAATTGACGTACTACGTCATCCACGGCCCCTCCCCCAAGGAGATCATCCGCAAGTACACGGCCCTCACCGGCCGTCCGGCGCTCCCGCCCGCCTGGTCCTTCGGTCTGTGGCTGTCCACGTCCTTCACGACGTCGTACGACGAGGAGACCGTGACCTCCTTCATCGACGGCATGAAGGACCGCGAACTGCCCCTGTCCGTCTTCCACTTCGACTGCTTCTGGATGCGCGAGTTCAACTGGTGCGACTTCCAGTGGGACCCGCGGGTCTTCCCCGACCCGGAGGGCATGCTCGCCCGGCTGCACGCGCGGGGCCTGAGGGTCTCCGTGTGGATCAACCCGTACATCGCCCAGAGATCCCCCCTGTTCGCGGAGGGCAAGGCGCTCGGCCACCTCCTGAAGCGGCCCGACGGCAGCGTCTGGCAGTGGGACCTGTGGCAACCCGGCATGGCTCTGGTCGACTTCACCAGCCCGGCCGCCCGCGACTGGTACGCCGCCAAGCTGGAGGCGCTCCTCGCGCAGGGCGTGGACTGCTTCAAGACCGACTTCGGCGAGCGGGTGCCGCTGGACGTGGAGTGGTCCGACGGCTCCGACCCCGAGCGGATGCACAACTACTACACCTACCTCTACAACCGGACCGTCTTCGACGTGCTGCGCAAGCACCGCGGCGAACAGGAGGCGGTGGTCTTCGCCCGCTCCGCGACCGCGGGCAGCCAGCAGTTCCCGGTGCACTGGGGCGGCGACTGCGAGGCGACGTACGAGTCGATGGCGGAGTCCCTGCGAGGAGGGCTGTCCCTGGGCCTCTCCGGCTTCGGCTTCTGGAGCCACGACATCGGCGGCTTCGAGGGCACCCCGACCCCCGCCCTCTTCAAGCGCTGGCTCGCCTTCGGCCTGCTGTCCTCCCACAGCCGGCTGCACGGCAGCTCGTCGTACCGCGTCCCGTGGCTGTTCGACGAGGAGTCCGTGGACGTCCTGCGCCACTTCACCCGCCTCAAGCTGAGCCTCATGCCCTACCTGTACGAGGCCGCGCGGACCGCCCACGCCGAGGGGGTGCCGGTGATGCGGGCGATGGTCCTGGAGTTCCCGGACGACCCCGGGTGCGCGCACCTGGAGCGGCAGTACATGCTCGGCCCCGACCTCCTGGTGGCCCCGGTGTTCAGCGACGCCGGGGAGGTCTCGTACTACGTTCCCGAGGGCACCTGGACCCACTTCGTGACCGGGGAGACGGTGACCGGGCCGCGCTGGGTGCGCGAGCGGCACGACTTCCTGAGCGTGCCGCTGCTGGTCAGGCCCGGTGCGGTGCTCCCGGTCGGCGCGGTGACGGACCGTCCCGACTACGACCACGCCGACGGGGTGACCCTGCGGGCGTACGGCCTCGCCCGGGGCGAGCAGGTCACGGTCCGGGTGGGCGAGGTCGCCTTCACCGTCGTACGCGAGGGGGACACGCTGCGGGCGTCCTGCTCCGACCCCTCGGCACCCTGGGGCCTGGCGGCCGGGGACAGGGCGGCGCGGGCGCGGGCGGGCACCGGCTTCCTCTCCCTGGAGCTGGGCTGATGGTGAAGATCACGGATGTGGCGCGACGGGCCGGGGTCTCCCCCAGCACCGTCTCCTACGCCCTCAGCGGCAAACGCCCGATCTCCGAGGAGACGCGGCTGCGGGTCGAGGAGGCGATCCGCGAGCTGGGCTACCGTCCGCACGCGGGCGCCCGCGCCCTGGCCGGCCGGCGGTCGAACGTGCTGGCGCTGGTGGTGCCGCTGCGGACCGGGATCCACGTCCCCACCGTGATGGGATTCGCGGTGTCGGTGGTGACGGCGGCCCGCCGCCACGACCACGACGTACTGCTGCTGACGCAGGAGGAGGGCGAGGAGGGACTGCACCGGGTCGCCGACACGGCCCTGGTGGACGGCCTGGTCATGATGGACGTCCAACTCGACGACCCCCGGCTGCCGTTGCTGCGCGCACTGGACCTGCCGTCGGTACTGATCGGCTTCCCGGCCGCCGCGGACGGCCTGACCTGCGTCGACCTCGACTTCCGGGCGGCGGGCGAGGCGTGCGTGGAGCACCTGGCACGGCTGGGCCACCGCTCGGTGGCCCTGGTCGGCTCCCCGCCGGAGGTGTACGTGCGCGGGACGGCGTACGCCGGGCGGGTGGTCCAGGGCTTCACGGCCGCCGCCGACCGCGCCGGGATGTCCTCGACGGTCCTGCCCTGCGAGCCGGCCGCGGCCCAGGAGACCGCCGAACAACTCCTGCGCGAACAGCCGGCGTTGACGGGCGTGGTCGTCCACAACGAACCCGTGCTGGAACCGCTGGTCGACGCCTTCGCCGCCCTCGGCCTCCGCATCCCGTCCGACCTCTCCGTCACCGCGATCTGCCCCGACGAGGTCGCACAGTCCCCCCGCGTCCCGATCACGTCGGTGGCGCTGCCGTCGGCAGAACTCGGCGAACGGGCCGTGGACCTCCTGATGAAGAAGCTGACGGGAGCGGCGGTACCGGAGGCGACGTTGCTGGCTCCCCGGATGACGGAGAGGGGGAGTACGGGGGTGCGGACGGTGGCGTGAGGCGGGGTCCCGGCGACCCACGGGCAAAGGCCCGCGCTCACGTGAGTGCGGGCCTTCGCAACCGGGACAGCGGCCGTGCGCTACGACTCCTCGACCAGGAACCTGGCGCTCTGCACCACGAACTCGCCGTAGTGGAAAGCCGATCCCAGGGACTCCATCCGCTGGTACTGGGCCGGTGCGAGCGATCCGTCAGGGGCGTACACGACAGCCCTCAGCAGTATCCGGAACGCCAGGTCCGGAGTGCAGCGACAGGCACACTCGACGAGCGCGCCGCGCACCTCGGTGGCCAGGAACTCCACATGTTCGATCTCGGCGACGACCGCGTCCCGGTGGGCGAAGCCGTCCTCGATGTCCGCTCCCGCCAGCGGAGGCACGTCCGCCTTCCCGGACAGCCGAGCCGCGCACAGGTCGACGACCGTCCGCGTCCACTCGGCTCCCGTGATCCGCTCGAAGCTCGGGATGTACTGCGTCCCGGCCGTCCACAGCACCTCCAGCGTCTCCGAGGGAAGGTGGTCGAGAAGGACCTGGGCATCACGCCGGACCGCCAGGACCTCCTCGTCGCTCTCCTCCCCCAGGTGCTTCGCGACGACGTCTGCGGCCGTGGGGCCGTCGTAGATCCAGTCCTGGTGGAAGAAGCCCATCACCCAGGGGACACCGAACTCGAACTCGGTGAAGCGCTGCACTGTCGGTCGTCTCCTTACCTCGGGTAGCAGGTGTACACGTAATAGCCCCGAGGATGGCCCGGTGCCCTCTTCAGCATGATGTAGAAGCCATTGCCCGCGGCCTTCTCGGCTCCGTTCGCGGAGTACACCGTGCCGAGGGAGTTCCTCGCGCCGAACGTGCCCACGAACTCGCGCTCCTGCTTGCTTCCACGCAGCCATTTTGCGATGGCGTTCGCGTTGTTGGCGATCGCGTAGTCGACGACCTGCTGTGCCGTCTGCCGGTCGACGAACACGCTGTTCGGCGTGTCCCTGCCCAGCTTGAGCGTCTTGGCCTGGGCCAGTGCGATCGCCTCCGCCTTGGTCGGGTCCACGTGCTCGTCGAGCGTGTGGGCGAGGCCGGAGTACTTGTGGTCGTCGACGATGAGGTCGTTGCAGTTGTGGACCAGCACGGGGGTGCCGCCCGCCACGGCGTAGAAGGTGTGCAGACCAGACACGGTCAGGTCATACACGGTCCGGGCCTTCGACTCGTTCCGGTCGCGCACGGAAGCGACGGTGCGCAGGGCGCCCTCAGGTGTGCGCAGCCGGTCGCCGGCGCCCAGGTCCGAGGCGAGCGTCCAGCCGCGGTCGACGACGAAGAACCGGTGACCGGGTGTGCTGGTGAGACGCCTGCCGTCCGCAAGGGTGATGTCCAGCAGGTCCTTGGACGGGTGGGAGAACGTACGCGTGACCGGCTCGCCCCGCGTGGTTCCGGCGTCGGGGTCGGTCGCCAGGAGCAGGTCGCCCAGGCGGACGTCCCGGATCGGCTTGCGGCTGCCGTCGGCGAGGACCACCTGGGTCCCGCCGGGGAAGCTGTTGATGTTGCAGGCGATCCGAGCGTCGTCGTACGCGTCCACCGTGCGCTCGATGTCGGCCAGCGTTTCCGGGTCGATGTCCAGCTTCCTCAGCGCCTTGAGCGCGTCGGCGACACCCTCCCCGCGGCGCAGGGCGGTGTTCAGGGTATGGATCGCGTCCGCGATCAGGCTGTAAGCCTTGCCCGGGATGAAGTTGGACGCGGCCCAGGCGCAGTCACCGTAGCTGCCGCCGTCATTCGCAGTAGTGACCTTGTGGTAGCAGCCGGTGAAGTCTCCGATGAGCGCGTCGAACAGGCCCTTCCACAGCCCCTTGGTCGCGTCCCAGGACGAGATCTTGACCTTCTTCGTCAAGCCCGGGAACTTCTTCGTGGTGAGGAAGAACGTGTCCTCGGTGGGGCAGCCGGACTCGGTGGCAGGCACGTCCGGGTTGGTACAGAGGTAATAGCTGACAATCGCGTCGAACTTCACCTCGTAGACGAGGTCGCAGGGAAGGCGCGAGCAGTCGTCAAGCAGTCGCTGCGGGTCTCCGTTCTGCTTGATGTCGTCAATGACCGAGAACATGCCGCCAACGCCATCACCCGCGCCCGCGCCCGCCTGCACCTGGCTGTTGGCGTCGTTGCGCGCGGCCTGGTCGGCCGCCTGCTGCGCAGACTCCGCATACTTCTGCGCATCCTTCGCCGCCTGCTCCGCCGCGGTCGCCTCCGCGTCCGCGCGGTCGGCGGCGGCTCGGGCGTCCTTCGCGGACTGCTCGGCCTGCGCCGCCGCCGTGCGGGCGGCCTCCGCGTCCAGGGCCGCCTGGTCGGCGGAGGAGCGGGCGTCGGCCGCGTAGGTCTCGGCCTGGTCGGCGGCCTGGTCGGCCGCTGCCGCGTCCACGGTGGCCTGGCGGTCGTACTCCTTCGCGCGGGCCAGGGAGGCCTGCGCGTCCGCCGCGTACTGGGCGGCCTCGGCCGCGTAGCCGAGCGCCTCCTTCGCCGACCTGCGGGCATCGGCCGCGAACCCGGCCGCCTCCGCCGCCAGCGTGTACGCCGCCTTAGCGTCACCGGTCGCCGCCGCCGCGAGGCTCGCCGCCTGGGCCGCGTTCTTCTGCGCGTTGGCCGCGTGCGCCTCGGCGACCGCCTTCTGCTGCTCGGCGATCGTCTTCGACGACTGGCCCGACAGGACGGCGAGGCCCGCCGCCGAGTCGGTGGTGACGTACGGCGCGCCCAGCTGGATCGCGTCGTTGGCCGGGGCGGCGACCTGCTGGGCCGCGTTGCCGGCGTCCTCCGCCGCCTGGGCGGTGGTGTAGGCGTGGCCTGCCGCGTCGGCCGCGCCCGCGACCGCCTTGGCGGCCTCGGCCTTCGCCGCGTCGGCCTGCTTCATGGCGTCGGCGGCGTGCTTCTCGGCCTCGTCGGCCAGCTCGACCGCATTGCGGGCGGCGGTAGCCGAGGCCTCGGACGCCTTGATGGCATCGGCGGCGGCGCTGGTCGCCGTACGGACGGCGGCGTCCGCCCTGAGCTTGGCGGCCTGGGCCGCGTCCGCGTCGGAGCGGGCCCGCTTCGCGGCGGCCTCCGCGCGGGTGGCGGCAGCGTCCGCGTCGGCCGCGGCCTGCGTTGCCGCGTCCGCCTCGGCGCGAGCCGAACTCGCGGCCGACTCCGCGTCGTCGGCGGCCTTGTCCGCCTGGTCGGCGGCTGCGCGGGACTCCGTGGCGTCGGACTCCGAGTCATGCGCCTCGGCGTAGGCGTCCTTGGCATCGGCCTTGGCGCGGGCCGCGTTGGCCTGGCTCTCGGCGTCCCACGCGTCGTCCCGCTTGCCCTTGGCCCGGTCCCGGGCGGCCTCGGCGTCCTGCCGCTTGACGCGGGCCGTGGACTCGGCGCTCTCCGCCCGGCCCTTGGCCTCGTCGGCGGTCTTCGCGTAGCCCTGCGCGTTCTCCTTGTGCTGCGCGGCCTCGGCCTGCTTGGCGGCGGCGGTCTCCTTCTCCGCCTTCGCCGTCGCCGCCTCGGCCTCCGCCGCGAGCCGCTTGGCGTGTGCGTCGGCCGCCGCCGCCTTCGCGTCGGCCTCGGCCTTCTGCGTCTCGGCGAGCTTCGCCTTCGCGAGGTCCCGGGCGGCCTTCGCGGTCTGCGCCTGTACGGCGGCCGCGTCGGCGGCGGACTTCGCCTGGGCGCGGGCCTCGTTCGCGGCCGCGGTACGGAAGGCGGCCTTCGACTGCGCGGCCTGGGTCAGCGCGCGGGACGCGATGGTGGCGCTGTCGCCCGCGGCGGCACGGGTGGCCGCGTAGGCGGTGTCACCGGCCTTGGAGAGCGCGTCCAGCGCGGCCGCCGATGCCTTGGTGACCTGGGCTTTCTGCTGCCCGACGAGCAGCCCGCGACCGCGCGGGGCACCTGCCTTGTCGGCGATGCCGTACGCCGCGGTCAGCGCGGTGTCCGACGTGGTGGCGGCCGTCTTGGCCGCCGTGGCCTGGGCCTTGAGCAGGTCGACCTGCTTCTTCGCCTCGGTCTGGGCGGCCGTGACACCCTGCTTCGCCTTGTCGAACTGTGCCTTGGTCGGGTAGTCGAGGTCGTCGTCGGCACCCTGGTGCCCGGACGGGACGACGTCGAACTGCTGCGGCGCCTTGCCGGTGCAGTCCCACATCCGGCCGTCCCGGCTGTTGGTGTAGTCGGCGAGGTCGAAGCAGTTGCCGGTGCCCGGGTTGTACAACCGAGTCGTGCCGTGAGTGCCGTACTCCCACTTCTGCGAGGCGCCGGTGCCGCATGTGGAGATCTGCACGGCCGTACCGTTGGCGCTCGCGCCGCCCTTGACGGTCAGGCACTTGCCCGAGTTGGGGTTGACCAGGCGGTCGCCGTCGATCTGCCACTTCTGCCCGGCGCTGCCGTTGCAGGTGTAGATCTGCACCGGCGTGCCGTTGTCCTTCTTGCCGCCCGCCACGTCCAGGCACTTGTCGGTGGCCCCGTGGGCGTGCACGACGAAGGGGCTGGTGCCGATCCAGCCGGGGCCGCCGGCGGACCAGTAGTCCTGCCAGCGCACCAGGTGGTCGGCGCGCCAGGAGAGGCCGAGCAGTTCACCGAGCGCCTTGGAGCCGGTGGCCAGGGCCTTGACGGCGGTCTTGTTGGCGGTCAGGAGCTGATTGCGCGGGGTGGCCTGCGCGGCGATCTCCTGCTGCCACTCGGCGGAGGCGGCGGCGACCTCCTTGCCGAGCACCTTGTTCGGGTCGACCGGGCCACGCCAGGCGCAGGAGGAGAAACGGGTCTTCAGGTCCTCGACCGCGATGCGGTACTCGACGCTGCCCGGCTCGGGCGCGGTGCGCGGGAAACCGCCGTACGACAGGAAGAGACGGGCGTTGTCGACGGAAGGCGGCTCCATCGACCAGTTCACCAGGTTGTCGTAGGCCTGATGCTCTTCGTAACGCTGGTTCCAGTTGGGCAACTTCGGGTCGAGCTCACCGCCGTACAGCGGGTCTCCGAGATCCTTGACTGCCTTGACGGTGGCCTCGTCGGCCTGCGGGGTCAGGTCGCGGTAGAAGTCGCTCTCGCTCCTCCAGAACTGCTCCCAGATCCACGTGGAGATGCCGGTCTGCTGGAAGAAGTTCGGTTCGTCGCTGCTCGTGCCCGGTGGCCACTCGAAGTCGACCTTCGACTTGAAGCCGCCCGGCTGCGGCAGTCCGGAGATCTGGAAATCCCGGATGTGGTCGTAGAGAGCCGAGCCCTCCTTGTTGGCGGCGTCCCTGTCCTGCTCGAACGCCGTCGACAGCGGAGTGGTCTCCCAGTACGACCGGTTGGCCGCGGTGTGCAGCTTGTCCGGGGTCTGGTTCAGTCCGTCCTGCGCGACGCCGAACATGCCGGGGCCGCCCATTCGCAACGCCTCGCCCAACAGGCACTGGTCCTGGCGGAGTTGCTCGGCGGCCTTGGCGTCGAAGCCGTCGTAACTGTCACCGGCATCGGCCACGGGTGCCATGTCGTCGGCCGCGTACCGGCTGATCAGATCCGGCTGAACGGCCACCGAGCCGATCAGGGCCACGGCGACGGCGGACGTCAGCAGCGGTGTGAGAAGCCCGGAGCGTGCACGGGCATGCGTGAAGAGCCGATATCTCGGCATGGTGGTGTGTCCTCCCCGTGGCGACGGTGTTCCCCCGGTCGCCGTGCGACGCGCCCTGTGGCGGAGTGGTCGGCTCCGTCCGGCGCGGCGTTTACCTTAGACATACATGTCGGGTGCAGGACAAGAGTTTTCTGGGTTACATGTGGGAAACATGTGAAGCCCGGGACGGCGCGGACAGACGGGGACAGTCACGGACAGTCGGGGACAGACATGACGAAGGCCCCGCAACCGTGAGGTTGCGGGGCCTTCGCCCACATGGGGTTGTCCCCGGAGGGACGAGTGGAGATGGCGGGAATCGAACCCGCGTCCAACGGTGCAGAATCAGGGCTTCTCCGTGTGCAGTTCGCTGAGATTTTCTCGGCCCCGGCGATCACGCGAACAAGTCGCCGACGGGCCCAGTCACTGTTTGATTTCCCATTGAACCCCGTGACCGGGCTCAATGGTTTAGTCCCCTAGATTATGCCAGGGTCCGGGTCGGGAACATCCCCGGGCTGACACCCGTTAGGGCCTTCACTCACTGCTTATTAGGCAGCGAGGGCGAAGGCGCGGGAATCGCTCTTGGAATTGGCGATTATTGGTTGCGACATATGGTTAACGAGATCATTGCCGCTTCCTCGACACGCTTCCCCTGCTTCAACAGCCGCTGTCGAAACCGATCATCCCCATGTTTTGTTTTCAATGCTCACACCGACCGCGGCCGGTGTTGAGTCCATCGTACGTGACCAACGCGCGCCGATGCCACCGTATTCCCGGTGACCCGCCGCCCTACTGGCCCCGCTGCTTGCGCTTCGCCGCAGCGATCGCCCGGTCCGACTCCCGCCGGTCCTGCTTCTCCCGCAGCGTCTGCCGCTTGTCGTACTCCTTCTTGCCTCGCGCGAGCGCGATCTCGGCCTTCGCGCGGCCGTCCTTGAAGTAGAGGGCGAGGGGCACGATGGTGTGACCCGTCTCCTGCGCCTTCGACTCCAGCTTGTCGATCTCCTCGCGGTGCAGCAGCAGCTTGCGCTTGCGGCGCGCGGAGTGGTTGGTCCAGCTGCCCTGGTGATACTCCGGGATGTGGGCGTTGTGCAGCCACGCCTCGCCCCCGTCGATCTGGACGAAGCCGTCGGTCAGGGAGGTGCGGCCCTCCCGCAGCGACTTGACCTCGGTACCCATGAGCACGAGGCCGGCCTCATAGGTGTCGATGATCGCGTAGTCGTGCCGGGCCTTCTTGTTCTGGGCGACGATCTTGCGCTTGCCGCCCTTCTCACCGTCCCTGGCCTTCGCGGCCGCCCCGCCCGGCTTGGGCTGGGACTCCTTCGGTACGTACATTCCCTTGCTCATAGTGCTGCCATTTTCGCACTACTGAGGGGGTCCGGGGCCAGCCCTTAATGACGTGGTCACCGTCCGGCAGCCGAAGGACGACCTCTAGTCGCCCAATCCCTCGAGCACCGTCTCGGCCTGGCCCAGAGCCCCTTCGTCGGCCTCCAGGTCAGGCGTGATCCCCCGCCCGTCCACCCCTCGCCCCGACGGCGTCCGGTAGTGCCCCACGGTCAGCTCGGCCACGGACCCGTCCGGCAGCCGGGTGGGCATCTGCACCGACCCCTTGCCGAAGGTGCGGGAACCGACCACCACGGCCCGGCCCCGGTCCTGAAGCGCCCCGGTCAGCAGCTCCGCCGCGCTCATCGTGCCGCCGTCGACCAGAGCGACCAACGCCCGGGTGGTGTCACCGCCGGGCTCCGCGTGCAGCGCCTGCTGCGATCCGTCCACGTCGTAGGTCGCGACCAGCCCTCCGTCGAGGAAGACGGACGCCGTCGTGACGGCCTCGGTGACCAGGCCGCCGGAATTGCCGCGCAGGTCGAGGACGATCCCGCCGTCGGCCGGCGCGGCCCGCACGGCGTCACGGACCTCGTTCCCGACGCCCTTCGTGAACGAGTCGATCTTGATGAGCGTGATCGAGCCGGCCAGCTCCCGGACGCTGACCGAGTCCGTGGACAGCCGAGCGCGCCGCAGTGTCTCGCTCCACGCGCGTGTGCCGCGCTGCAGGCCCAGCCGGACCATGGTCCCGGCGGCCGCGTCCTTCGCGTCACCGCGCAGTAAGGAGACCACCTCGGTGACGGGCCGCCCGTCCGCGGACGTCCCGTCGACGCTGCGCAGCAGATCACCGCGGCGGATCCCGGCGGCCGCCGCGGGCGAGTGGGAGCTCACCTTGGTCACTTCGATACGGCCGTCCTGCTCGCGCCGCGCCCACAGCCCGACGCCGGTGTACTGGCCGGCCAGGGCCTCCTCAAACTCCTCGTACTCGCCACGGGAGTAGACGGCGCCCCAGCGGTCCCCGCTGCGGCTGACGGCGCGCTGGGCGGCCTCCGTGGGGGACTTGCCGTCGGCCATGGCCTCTTCGGCCGCCCTGGCCACGTCCTCGTGCGCCCCCGCGAGCGCGGTCGAACGGGCCGTGTCGGACGAGGACTTCCGGTCACCGCGGTCGCCCTCGGGGAGCGAGCCGGTGGCAGCGCCGGCCACCAGGACGGTCGCGAACACCAATGTCAGGGCGGCCCCGCGGCGGATGCGGCGGGGCTGACAGAACAGGTCACGGCCTGACATGCCGGTGAGTCTAGGACAACGCAAGAGGGCCGCACGGCCGGTTGACCGTACGGCCCTCTTGGCGTGCGTCACACCTTCAGGTACTTGCGCAACGCGAAGAACGCGGCCAATGCGGGCATCAGCACACTCGCGGCGAGGATCAACGGCAGCTTGGTCAGGACGGCGTCCCAGCCCACGAAGTTGATCAGGTTGAGCTTGGTGGACAGGGCCATGCCGTGGTCGATCGTGAAGTACCGGCCGACGACCAGGAAGACACAGGCGAGCGCACCGCCGATGGCGCCCGCGACGGCGGCCTCCATGATGAACGGCGCCTGGATGTAGAAGCCGGACGCACCCACCAGCCGCATGATCCCGGTCTCCCGCCGACGGCTGAACGCCGAGACACGCACCGTGTTGACGATCAGCAGCAGGGCGACGATCAGCATGAGCGCCATGAGGCCGAGCGCGGCCCGGTTCATCAGGTTGAGCATGGTGAACAGGTTGTCCAGGATGCCCTTCTGGTCCTGCACGGACTGCACCCCGTCACGGCCGTTGAAGGCGGTCGCGATGACCTGGTACTTCTCCGGGTCCTTGAGCTTGATGCGGTACGACTCCTGCATCTGGTCCGGCGTGAGGGAGGCGGCCAGCGGGGAGTCGCCGAACTGCTCCTTGTAGTGCTTGTACGCCTCGTCCTGGGACTCGTGGAGGACCGTCTGGACGACCGACATCTTCTTCAGGTCGGAGAGGATGTCCTTCTTCTGGTCCTCGGTGACCGCGCCCTTGGCGCAGTTGGGGTCCGACTCGGCGTCGCTCTTGTTGCAGAGGAAGATCGAGACGTTGACCTTGTCGTACCAGTAGCCCTTCATGGCGCCGACCTGGTCGCTCATCAGGAGCGACCCGCCGAACAGAGCGAGCGACAGGGCGACGGAGACGATGACGGCGAACGTCATCGTCAGGTTGCGACGGAGACCGACACCGATCTCGGAGAGTACGAACTGGGCGCGCATGGCGTCTTCTTCAGGCCTTTCCGGGGACTCTTCGAGGCGGTCAGTGCTGGTAGCCGTAGACGCCGCGTGCCTGGTCGCGGACGAGGCGGCCCTTCTCCAGCTCGATGACGCGCTTGCGCATCTGGTCCACGATGTTCTGGTCGTGCGTCGCCATCAGCACGGTGGTGCCCGTCCGGTTGATCCGGTCGAGCAGCTTCATGATGCCGACGGAGGTCTGCGGGTCGAGGTTGCCGGTGGGCTCGTCGGCGATCAGCAGCTTGGGCCGGTTCACGAAGGCCCGCGCGATGGCCACGCGCTGCTGCTCACCGCCGGAGAGCTCGCCCGGCATCCGGTCCTCCTTGCCGCCGAGCCCGACGAGGTCGAGCACCTGCGGCACGGACTTGCGGATCTCACCGCGGGACTTGCCGATGACCTCCTGCGCGAAGGCCACGTTCTCGGCGACCGTCTTGTTGGGCAGCAGCCGGAAGTCCTGGAACACCGTCCCCAGCTGGCGGCGCATCTGCGGCACCTTCCAGTTGGAGAGGCGCGCGAGGTCCTTGCCCAGGACGTGCACCTGCCCCTGACTGGTCCGCTCCTCGCGGAGCACCAGCCGCAGGAAGGTGGACTTTCCGGAGCCGGAGGACCCCACGAGGAACACGAACTCGCCCTTCTCCACTTCGAGGGAGACGTCCCTGAGTGCGGGGCGGGTCTGCTTGGGGTAGACCTTGGATACGTTGTCGAATCGGATCACGGATGCACCACGGTAGGCCGGGGGTAGATGAGCGTGACCATACGCGAACCGGGTGTGCGAGCGCAGGCGCCGGTTCGGGTTGCGTATTGGTTGGGCGGTTTTGTGCCGACCTGGAATCCCTCTCTTCCGAAGCCCACAGGCGGCCACCAGACGAACCTGGCACAGTGGAGAAGGGAACGTTCTGCGATCCGGGAGCGTTCTTGTGTACGGAACAGTCGGCAAGAAGGGTGACGCGCATGACGTACGACCGCCTGGTGTGCGCAAACTGTGCGGCGCCCGTGAGTGAGGGCCGGTGCCCGGTGTGCCGGGCGAACCGTGAGCGGCTCCAGCAGGAGAACCACTTCGCGGGCCTGAACCCTGTGACCCTGATCGCACTGCTCGCGGTCCTGATCGCGGCGGTGGCCCTGCTGGCCCACCAGACCGCCTAGCCGGTCCCCGTACGAACCCTCGGCGAAGACGCACGAAGGGCCCGGAGCGGATACGCTCCGGGCCCTTCGCCGTTCGGCATGCGCACCTTAGGCAGCGGTGCGACTACCGGGAGTCACTCTTAGGCGGCAGCGCCACCGCGGCCGCCGGCGAGGCGCGGCAGGATGCGGAAGCCGATGCCACCGGCGATCATCGTGGCGGCACCGACGAGCAGGAAGGCGGTCTGACCGGCACCCGTCTCGGCGAGTTCCTTGCCGTTGCCCTGGGCCGACGTGTTGGACGTGGTGTCCGCGCCGGTCTCGGTGAGGGCCGAGGAGCCCTCTTCCTGGGTGGAGGCGCCGGAACCACCGTTGGGGTCGGCGTTGTTGCCGCCGCCACCGGCGTTCCCGTTGCCGTTGCCGTTCCCGTTCCCGTTCCCATTGCCGTTCCCGTTGCCCGGGTCGGACGGGGCCTCGGTGGGCTCGGTCGGCTCCTCGGTGGGCTCCGTCGGCTCCTCGGTCGGCTCCTGCGTGACCGGCGGCGTGACCGGCGGCGTCACCGGAGTGGTGGGCAGCTCGGTCGGGTCCCCGGTCGGGTCCTCGGTCGGCGTGTTGGGCGCCGTCGGGATGCCGTCGCCCGGGTCGTCGTCGCCGGTGTTCACGTTCACGCCGACGCCATCGGCGCCCACGCCCACGTTGATCTCCAGCGCGGAAGCAGCGCCGGCGGCCGTCAGCGAGGCACCGGCCGCGATCACGGCACCGGCGGCTATGCGCGCGATCCGGATCCGCGTCTTCTTCGTCATGTGGTTGCTACCCCCAGTAGCTCATCGTCAATGAGGCGGCGCTCGGGGCCGTGATCGACGGAGGAAGGCAGCTTTGCTCGCATCCCCCGGTTCACATGCGCCCCAGAGATACGCATGCCACGCTTTACCCTTCCCATTTTTCAAAGCATCGTCAAGGCCGTTGCGCGCGCGATGTCCCGGTAAGGGCTCTTTGCCGGGGAAAGCGGTCTGTGAGTGTGATGTAAAACCCAGACATAAAGCAAACTGCCGCCCGGTGGGCGGCAGTTGGGGAGCGGCGGTCAAGTCGACAAAGTTACTTCTCCTGCTGCTTGCGCCAGCGAATTCCGGCTTCGATGAAGCCGTCGATCTCGCCGTTGAACACAGCCTCGGGGTTGCCGACCTCGAACTCGGTGCGCAGGTCCTTGACCATCTGGTACGGGTGCAGGACGTACGAACGCATCTGGTTGCCCCAGGAGCTGCCGCCGTCCTTGAGGGCGTCCATCTTGGCCCGCTCCTCCTGGCGCTTGCGCTCCAGAAGTTTCGCCTGGAGGACGTTCATGGCGGTCGCCTTGTTCTGGATCTGCGAGCGCTCGTTCTGGCAGGAGACGACGATGCCGGTGGGCAGGTGGGTCAGCCGCACCGCGGAGTCGGTGGTGTTGACGCCCTGGCCGCCGGGCCCGGACGAGCGGTACACGTCCACGCGCAGGTCCGACTCGTCGATCTCGATGTGGTCGGTCTGCTCGACCACGGGGAGGATTTCGACGCCCGCGAAGGAGGTCTGCCGGCGGCCCTGGTTGTCGAAGGGCGAGATGCGCACGAGCCGGTGAGTGCCCTGCTCGACGGAGAGCGTGCCGTAGGCGTACGGCGCCTGCACGGCGAAGGTGGTCGACTTGATGCCGGCCTCTTCCGCGTACGACGTCTCGATGAGCTCGGTCTTGTAGCCCTTCTGCTCCGCCCAGCGCAGGTACATCCGCTGGAGCTTCTCCGCGAAGTCGGCGGCGTCGACGCCACCGGCCTCGGCGCGGATGTTGACGAGCGCCTCACGGGAGTCGTACTCGCCGGACAGGAGGGTGCGCACCTCCATCTCGTCGAGCGCCTTCTTGACGGAGGTGAGCTCCGACTCGGCCTCGGCGAGGGTGTCCGGGTCGTCCTCTTCCTGGGCCATCTCGAACAGCACAGCGAGATCGTCGATCCGGCTGCGCAGCGCGTCGGCCTTCCTGACCTCGGCCTGGAGGTGGGACAGCTTGCTGGTGATCTTCTGCGCCTCGTCCGGGTTGTCCCACAGGGACGGCGCGGCCGCCTGCTCCTCGAGCACGGCGATGTCTGCCCTCAGCTTGTCGAGGTCCAGAACGGCCTCGATCGACTCCATGGTCGAGGAGAGGGACTTGAGCTCTTCGGATACATCGACGACTGCCACGCCCTCCAGCCTAACGGCTGTGGCAACCGACGTCGGTCGTCCCCCGGGGCGGGGCGGGTGAGGTGGACGCCGAGTCCCCTGGGGGCGGGGGCGAGGTGGGCGCCGAGTCTCCTGGCGGCGAGGTGGGCGCCGAGTTCCCCGGGCCGTGCGGCGACGCCCCGGGATCGTCCCCGGAAGCGGCCGCCCAGACCCCGACCCCCATCGCAGCCACCGCACCACTAGGACCGACCTCGGCCGTCCCCCAGGCCGCAGCCCCACTCCCCACAGAGCGAGACCGGCACCGTGTCCTGCGGTGACGCACCGGCGTCGTCCCCGGAGGTGGTCCCCCAGACCCCGGACTCCGTCCCCTCAGGGCAAGGCCCGCTCCACGCGGATTCCGCTCCCCGCACCACCACAACCGACCTCGGTCGCCCCCGCCCCCTCAGGGCGAGACCGGCGCCGAGTTCTTCGTGTCCTGCGGGGACGCCCCCGCGTCGTCCCCCGACGTGGCCGCCCAGACCCCGACCCCCGCCGCGGCCACCAGCACCAGCGCGGCGGCGCCGACGGCCAGTCGGCGGCGGCGCGTGGTGGCCCGGTGGCGGGCGGAGCCCGGTCGCGGTGCGCCGGCGGGCCGCGGTACCCGGGCGGTGCCCAGGGCGCCTCCGGCGAGTTCGTCGGGCGCCGGGACCCGCATCGACGTGTGGGTGTCCCGGTTGGAGTCGGTGGGCCTCGCGCCCGGCACCAGGGGCACGGCACCGCGCCGCGCGGGCCGCCCGGAGGACACCGGCTCGCCGGCCGACGCGGGGGCGGCCGCCTCGCCGTCCTGCTCGTCCTCCGGCTCCGCGTCCGGCTCGTCCACGTCCAGCGGCGGCATCCCGGCCAGCAGCGGCAGCAGCTCCCGCAGCCGGGCGCCCAGCTCGGAGGCGCGCAGCCGGGAGGCCGGGGCCTTCGCCAGACACTGCACGATCAGCTGCCACAGCTCGTCGGGGATGCCGGGCAGCGGCACCACCGTCTCGGTGACATGGCGCCGCAGCACCGCGCCCGGATGCCCGCCCCCGAACGGGGTGAACCCGGCGAGGAGTTCGTAGAGCACGGTGGCGAGGGCGTAGATGTCCACGGAGGCGCGCGGCGGCAGGCCCTCGACGATCTCCGGCGCGAGGTAGTCGGGCGTACCGATGATCTTCGTGGCCCGGGTCCGGCGCGGCGAGTCGATGAGCTTGGCCACGCCGAAGTCGGTCAGCAGGGCCGGGTGCGCGCCGCCGGGGCCGAGCGGTCCCTGCATGTCCAGCAGGACGTTCTCCGGCTTCACGTCCCGGTGCACGACCCCGGCCGCGTGCGCGGCGGCCAGGCCGTCGGCGACGTCGGCCACGATCGCCACCGCCGCCTCGGGGGCGAGCCGTTTCTCACGGTCGAGCCGGGTGCGCAGATCAGTGCCCCGGACCAGGTCCATGACGAGCGCGAGGTCGTTGCCGTCGACCACCAGGTCGCGTACGGAGACGACGTGCGGATGCTCCAGGCCGAGCAGCGCCGTGCGCTCCTGCACGAACCGGCCGACGAGCTCCTGGTCGGACGCGAGGTCCTCGCGCAGGAGCTTGACGGCGACGGGACCCTCGGGTCCCTCGCCCAGCCACACCGTGCCGGCGCTGCCCCGCCCCAGGATCTGGTTGGCGGTGTACCGGCTGCCGATCTTCCGTGCCAAGACTGCTCCTACAGACGCGTGTTGTCGCTAAAGCTACGCGTCGCAGGAGCCAACCTTCACCGCGGAGACGGAAATCACCCGCCGGATGTCGACAAATCCCCAGTACTACTGCTGACCTGAGGAGTTTCCGCCCAGATCTCCGATCCACTTGCTCACGGTGTCGACGATGTCGCCGAGCTGCTGCCAGTAGCTCTTGCCGGTGCCGATCCACTCCTGGAGCGGGCTCAGCTCCCAGATCAGCCAGCTCGCCACGAACAGGATGAGGATCGTGAACAGACAGCCCTTGAGGCAGCCCAGACCGGGGATCTTCATCGGGTTGGCGCTGCGCTGCCGCGGCTGCCGGGGCTCGCGCGCGGGGCGCTCGGGCTGCGGCGGGGGCGCGTAGCGCTGCGGCTGTTGCTGCTGCGGGGCGTACTGCTGGGGTTGCTGCGGCTGACGGCCGTAACCGCCCTGGTCGTAACCGCCCTGCGGCGGGCGCTGCTGGGGCCGCTGCTGCCGTTGCGGCGGCTGCTGCGGTTGCGGCCTGGCGACCTGCCGCTGGGGGCGACGGCGCAGCGGGTCCTCGTTGGGGTCGAGGTACTGGACCTGGGTCTGTTCGTTGCGGTCCCGGGCCGCGCGCAGCTGGTTCTGCCAGGGGTGCGGCTCCTCGGGCCCACCGGACTGGTGCCCCTGCTGCCCGTACTGCCCGGGCGGCACCGGCGGCATGACGGCGGTCGGGTCGGCCGCACCTCCCCGGTTGGTCGGGAGTACGGCGGTGGGGTCGGCGGCGCCGACCGGGTTCCCGGCGCCGGTGTGCGGCAGGAAGCTGGTCGCGGCGTTCGGGTCGACGGCACCGGCGCCGTGCGGCAGCACCTGCGTCGGGTCGGCGGCACCGGGCGTGTCCGGGACGGCCGCCGGGTCCGGGTCGGGCAGCAGCAGCGCGCCGACGTTCTCCGCCGCGGCGATCTGCGCGGAGTTCGCGTGCACCCCGATGCCCTCGGCGACGACCCGGAGCCCGCGCGCGAGGTTCTCCGCGCTGGGGCGGCGGTCCGGGTTCTTGCTCAGACAGCGCTCTATGACGGTCCACAGCGGGTCGGGGACCGTGGAGGGGCGGCGCGGTTCGGCGCTCAGGTGCTGGTGCAGGACCTCCAGGGCGGAGCCGCCGGCGAACGGCGGACGTCCGGTGACCAGCTCGTACAGCAGGATGCCGGCGCCGTAGATGTCGACCGCGGAGGTCTGCGGGCGGCCCTCGGCGGACTCGGGGGCGACGTACGCGGGCGTGCCGACGAACTCCTGGGTCCGGGTCAGGCCCGGGGAGTCGGCGAGGCGCGCGATGCCGAAGTCGGTCAACAGAGGGTGCATCTGGCCGCCGTACTGGCGCAGCAGCACGTTGGCCGGCTTGAGGTCGCGGTGGACCACGCCGTCGGCATGGCTCGCGGCGAGCGCGTCGGCGATCTGGGCGGTCAGCAGGGCGGCGCCGACGGGGCTGAAGGGGCCGTTCTCGCGAAGGTAGCGGTGTAGGTCGGGGCCCTCGACGAGGTCCATGACCAGGGCGAGCAGATCGCCCTCGACGACGAGGTCGCGCACCCGCACGATGTTCGGGTGAGTCAGCCTGAGCAGCACCGAGCGCTCGCGCAGGAACCGCATCACGATGTCCGGGTCGCTCGCGAGCTCCTCCTTGAGGACCTTGATCGCGACGGTCTCTCCCGGCTGTCCCGCCACGGCGGCCTCGGCGCCGGCGGTCTCCCGCTGGCGTGCTCGCCAGACGGTCCCCGTGGCACCGCGTCCGAGCGGCTCCTCGAGGAAGTACTTGCTGCCCACCGGCCGCACGTCATGCACTCCCTGCTGCTTGCTGTCGTTCCGACCCACTTCCGACCCACTGTAGTGCCGCTCGTCCCAGCACTACGTGAGCGATGCCAAGCACGTTCGAAACAAGGACGCTCCGTCCGGGTCTCCCGGTTGCCGGGCGTTGACGTGACCGATCTCAAGTGATCGCCGGCGCTGCACTGGTCAGGCACTTTTGGGGGCAGAGCTGACCAATCAAGATCACTTGCCCTCGGGCGGCGGGCGTGTTGTCAGTGGCAGGTGCGAGGATGCGTGCAGTACTGGCCGATGGTGCTCGTGCGGGGTGGGGGATGTCCGTGTCCGAGCAGAAGGGACCGCTGACGGCGATGCAGATCCGGCTGACCGTCGTAGACCCGCTGGGCCCGCCCGACCGGGCCCGCGGCCGCGCCGCGAGCTGCGACGTGCTGGTCACCGCTCCCGTCGGCACAGCCCTGGCCGCGGTGGCCGCCGCGCTGGCCTCGGCGGTCCCCGGGGAGGCGGGCGCCTCCCGCGCGGGCGAGGCGGAGCGCGGCGGCGGCACCGTCGTGCTGTACGCGGACGGCGAGCGTCTCGACGTCCAGCGCGCCACCCTCGGCGAGCCGCCGCTGATCGACGGCGCCGTGCTGTCCCTGGGCGCCCCCGCCGCCCCCGAACCCCACCCCGAGCTCGACGAGGCGCCGACCCAGCTCCATGTGGTCGCGGGCCCGGACGCGGGCGGCGTCCACCTGCTGCACGGCGGCCAGATCCACATCGGCCGCTCCGTCGACGCCGACGTCCCGCTGGACGACCCCGATGTCTCCCGCCTGCACTGCGCGATCACCGTCGCCGGCGACGGCCGCGTCTCCGTGGCCGACCTCGACTCCACGAACGGCACCGTCCTGGACGGCACCCGCGTGGGCACCCGCCCGGTCCGGTTCCCCCCGGGGGCGCTCCTGAGGATCGGCGAGTCGGTCCTGCGCCTCGCCCCGAGCGGGGGCCGGCGTCTGGGCACGGAGCCGGACGGGGAAGGGCATGTGCGGGTGGCCCCCGGGGACACCGGCGAGCATGGGCGGACGGACGGCGGGAGCGGTCCGGGGCGGGCGGCGCCCGAGAGTGCCCCCGGGGCGGGCGAGGCCGGGTACGACCGGCCCGGCGAGCGTCGGGGCCGCAGGGTGTCGGCGGCTGCCGCGGGCTCCGCGGCCGGGGCGGGGGCAGCTGTCGCCGGGACCGGGGTCTCCGGGGCCGGGGACGGCACCAGGGCGCCACACGCGCGTGAGGGCCGGGACAGCGGCGGGGGCAGCCCCTCCCGGCAGCCCGCCGACCGGACCCACCACACCTACGGTTCGGCCGACTGGGGCGCGTCCGGCGGGAACCCCGGGATCGCGGAGGCACAGGCCCACGGTCCCGTCGAGCCTCCGGTCGTCGTGCCCGGGCAGGGCGGGGCACCGCGGATCGAGAGCGGGGGTGGGAGCGGGACGGCTCCCGGTGGGCGCCCGTACAGCCCCGCGGGGGCGGCCCCCGGCACCGGTTCCTCGCGTCTCACCGGCCCTGCCGGCCCCGTCGGTGCGGTCGGGGACACCCACGGCGGCCGGACCGGGCTCGGTTCCTTCACCGAGGCGGCTGCCGCTGCCGCACCCACCCAGGCGCCCGGCACCGACCAGGAGCCCGCCGCCACCCCTGACCCCGCCGAACCCGGCACCGGCCGCCGCAAAGGCACCCCACTGCGCGGCACCGACGTCCCGCAGAGCGGGCGCCGGCGTGGCGGGCTCGGCAAGTGGGCGCGGCGGCTGGCCGGCGGCCGGGGCGAGCCCGGGACCACCGAGCAGGACGAACCGTACGCCGGGGAACCGGCCCCCGTCGCCGCCGCGCCGGCCGTGGCCGCCCAGCTGCCCGAGGTCTGGCCGGACCCCGCCGCCCTGCTGCTGACGGCGCTGGGCCCGGGCGCCCGGCTGTGGGAGCGCGGGCCGGAACACCCCGAGGCGCTCACCGTCCGGCTCGGCACCGCGGACCGGACCGCGCCCGACGGGACGGGGCTGCTGCCCGCCGTCCCGGTCACCGCGGATCTGCGCGAGGCGGGCGCACTGGGTCTCGCCGGACCGCGCGCGCGGCTGGCCGGGCTGGCCCGCGCGGTGGTGGCCCAACTGGCCGCCCTGCACGCGCCCGAGACCCTGGAGATCGTGCTGATCAGCGCGGACCGTTCCCGGCCCGCGCAGGAGCGCGTCACCGAGTGGTCCTGGCTCGGCTGGCTTCCCCATGTCCGCCCGGGCCACGGCCAGGACTGCCGGCTCCTCCTGGCGCACGATCGCGAACAGGCCGCGGCCCGCACCGACGAACTGCTCCGGCGCCTGGACGACCACCTGGCCGACGCGGAGTCGGTCCCGCCCCGCGGCGTGATCCCGGCTGCCCGCTCCGCCGGCTCCCCGGACCGACTCCGGGGCGCCGCCCGACGCCCCTCCTGGGCCCGCGACGACGAGGGCGAGGGGACCGGCGGCTTCCCCGGGCCGTACACCGTGGTCGTCGTGGACGGCGATCCCGGTGGCGCGGATCTGCGCAAGGCGGTGGCCCGGCTGGCCTCGCAGGGCCCGCGAGCCGGTATCCATGTCGTCTGCCTGGCCGAGACGGCCCCTGCCTCTCCGGCCTCGCCCGTGACGGACACCTACGAGGCGGCCTGCGCGGCGGCCCCGACGTTCCGCGAGTGCGGCGCGGTCGGACTGCTCAGCGGGGACGTGGCGACGGCCCTGCGGCTGATGCGGGTGGCGCGGGCGGGGCTCCCGGCCGCGACGAGCGGGTCCTCCGCCCCGCGCGCGAGTGAGGGCGTAACCACCGGCGCGCGGGACGATCAGGCGACGTACACCGCGCCCGAGAAGCCCGGGCCCGAGAAGGAGGGCGACGGCCCCCGCCCGGCACACCGCCGGCTCGGCGCCGACAGCACCCGCACCGTGCCCCGTCCCGCCGACGGCGCCTCCCGTACCCCGGCCCACGGCGGCACCGGCACCGGCACCGGCACCGGCACCGGCACCGGCACCGGCGGGCGTACCGACTCCGACACCCTCCACCTCACCTCGGCGCCCACCCCCGTGGGCCACGGCACGGTCGCCGCGGTGGACGCCGTCTCCGCAGCCTGGGCCGAGCGGTTCGCGCGGGCGCTGGCCCCGCTGCGCACGGACGGGACCGCCGACGGGCGGCACACGCGTGTGTCCTCGCCGCTGCCCCAGTCGGCGCGGCTGCTGGACGAGCTGGGGCTGGCCCGGGCCACCCCGCCGTCGCTGATGACGCGCTGGGCGGACGCGGCCGACGACCCGGAGTCGCTCGGCGGACGTGCCTGGGCCGTGCTCGGGGCGGGCCCGCGCGGGCCGGTCTGCGCCGACCTGGTGGCCGAGGGCCCGCACCTGCTGATCGAGGGACCCGCGGGCAGCGGCCGTACGGAACTGCTGCGGGCCGTCGTCGCCTCGCTGGCCGCCGCGGAGCGCCCCGACCGGCTCGGAGTCGTCCTGATGGACGGCCGGGACAGCGTGGGCGCGGGCGGCGGCCACGGCGAGGGACTGCGCGTGTGCACCGACGTGCCGCACGTGACGACCCACCTCACCGCCAACGACCCGGTCCGCATGCGGGAGTTCGCGCAGTCCCTGAGCGCCGAGCTGAAGCGGCGCGCGGAGCTGCTCGGCCGCTCCGACTTCACCGGGTGGCACACCGGACGCGAGCTGTCCGGCCGTATGGTCTCCCAGCGCTCGGCGGCGACCCGCGGCCCGTCCGCCGGCAAGGGCGGCCCCCACGCGCCCGGCGCCACCGGCGAGGCTCCCGCCGATCCGGCTGCCGCCGACCTCGACTCGCCGCCCAGCTCCACCATCCGGCTGCGCCCCGCCGCGGCCCGCCGCCAGGCGGAGGCGGTGCCCCCGCTCCCCCGTCTGGTCGTGGTCGTGGACGACCTCGACGCCCTGGTGTCACCGCCGCTCGGCTCTCCGGGCCGGCCCGCCGCCGGGTCGGTGATACGCGCGCTGGAGGCGGTGGCCCGCGAGGGCGAGCGGCTGGGCGTCCACCTGGTGGCCGCGACCGGCCCGGGCGGCCGTACGGCGGAGTCGGAACCGGCCCGCCGGGCCACCCTCCGCGTCACCCTGGACCCGCCGGCCACCGGGCCGGAGGAGCCGGCTCCCGGACGCGGCCGTCTGACCTGGTCCGACGGCCGGGTGACCGGCTTCCAGGCGGGCCGGGTCACCGGCCGCATCCCGCGTACGGCCACCCAGCGGCCCACGGTCGTGCCCCTGGAGTGGGAGCGCATGGGTGATCCCCCGGCCCGTCGTCAGGTCCGGGAACTGGGCAACGGTCCGACGGACCTCGCTCTGCTCGCCAGTGCATTGGAACGGGCAGCGAGGGAAGTCGCAGCAGCAGAGGTGCCGTCACTGCTTTAGCCGAATCAGGCTGCCTCTCTCCGTCGCGTGCCCGCACGCAGCCGTACTGGTCACGAGGCCGCAACGATCGCCCGATTGACAGCGGACGCGCCCTTGCCGACCCCGTTCTCCCGGCGTAGACCAGTTCGCACGGGACACCCTCTACGTTCGACGAGGAACGAGGAACGGGGACGTGATGCGCAGCACGAGCGGCACAAACCGAAAGCCCAGGGCCGCGAAAACCGCGGCCGCCGCGCTCGCGGCGGCCCTCGCCCTCTCGCTCAGCGCCTGCGGCGGGGACGACGACAAGAGCAGTGACAGCGGTCCGACCGGCGGTACGGCGACCGGCACCGGTGTCACCCTCCCCAAGCTGGACGGCCAGAGCCTCCAGGTCGCCGCCGTGTGGAGCGGGGAGGAGCAGGCCAACTTCAAGAAGGTCCTCGCGGAGTTCGAGAAGCGCACCGGCGCCAAGGTGACCTTCGTACCCGCGCAGGACCCGATCGTGAACTTCCTGGGCTCGAAGATCGCGGGCGGCCAGCCGCCGGACGTGGCGATGCTCCCGCAGCCCGGCGCGATCAAGCAGGCCGTCGACAAGAAGTGGGCCAAACCGCTGGGCGCGGAGGCCAAGGCGGAGCTCGCCAAGAACTATTCGCAGGGCTGGCAGGACATCGGCAAGGTCGGCGGCACCCAGTACGGTGTCTACTACAAGGCCGCCAACAAGTCCCTGATCTGGTACAACGCCAAGGTCTTCGAGAACGCGGGCGCCACCGAGCCGAAGACCTGGGCCGAGTTGCTGACCACCGCTCAGACGGTCTACGACTCGGGCGTGACCCCGTTCTCCGTCGGCGGTGCCGAGGGCTGGACCCTCACCGACTGGTTCGAGAACGTCTACCTCTCGCAGGCGGGCCCCGAGAAGTACGACCAGCTGGCCAAGCACGAGATCAAGTGGACGGACCCGTCCGTGAAGGACGCGCTGACCACGCTGGGCCAGATCTGGGGCAAGAAGGACTATGTGGCGGGCGGCGCGAAGGGCGCGCTCCAGACCGACTTCCCGGCCTCGGTGACGCAGGTCTTCACCGGGGGCGACCAGCCCAAGGCGGCCATGGTCTACGAGGGCGACTTCGCGCAGGTCAACATCCAGACCGCCAAGGCGAAGGTCGGCACCGACGCGAAGGTGTTCCCCTTCCCGAAGGTCGGCGACACCGCCCCCGTGGTCTCCGGCGGCGACGCGGCCGTGATCCTGAAGGACTCCAAGGCCGCGCAGGCCCTGGCGACCTTCCTGGCCTCCCCGGACGCGGCGACCATCCAGGCGAAGCTCGGCGGCTACCTCTCGCCGAACAAGAACGTGGACGTCTCGTCGTATCCGAACCCGGTGCAGCAGAAGATCGCCAAGGCGCTGATCGCGTCCGGTGACGACTTCCGCTTCGACATGTCCGACCAGGCCCCGCAGGCCTTCGGCGGTACGCCCGGCAAGGGCGAGTGGAAGGCGCTCCAGGACTTCCTGGCCAACCCGAAGGACATCGCGGGCACCCAGGCGAAGCTGGAGGCCGACGCGGCGGCCGCCTACGGGAACTGAGGCGATGACGTCGGCCACCGAGGCAGGGGTCCCACCGGCCCCTGCCTCTCCCAAGTCGCGCAAGAGCGTGACCGGCACGCGCAGGACCGTGGCAGTGCTGTTCCTGCTGCCCGCCCTAGTGCTGCTGGGCGCGCTCGTGGTCTACCCGATCGGGTACTCGCTCGTCCGCAGCTTCTACAACCAGTCCGGTGACGGCTTCGCCGGGTTCGACAACTACAAGGCGCTGTTCACCGACGACGGCATCCGCACCGCCCTGAAGAACAACGTCATCTGGGTGGTGTTCGCGCCGACGATCTCCACCGCGCTCGGCCTGATCTTCGCGGTGCTGACCGAACGGATCCGCTGGGGCACGGCGTTCAAGCTGCTCGTCTTCATGCCGATGGCGATCTCGATGCTGGCGGCGGGCATCATCTTCCGCCTCGTCTACGACCAGGACCCGGACAAGGGGTTCGCGAACGCGGTGTGGGTGGGCGTGCACGACACGTTCGCGCAGTCCTCGGCGTTCCCGAAGGCGCACCCGGGCCGCGACTCGCCCCTGGTGGCCCAGGGCGGCGGCTTCATCACCAAGGCCACGGTCCACACCGGCGGCACGGTCACGCTGCCCCTCGTCGGTGTCGCCCCCGACCAGATGCCCGGTGACGCCAAGAAGGCCGTGGCGCCCCAGGCGGACCCGGGCCGGATCACCGGGACCACCTGGCAGGACTTCACCCGCGGCAAGGGCGTCGGCACGCTCGGCGGGGTCGACCCGAGCGAGCTCGGCTACCCCGGCATGAAGGTCGAGGCGGTCAGGGACGGCAAGGTCGTCGAGACGGTGAAGGCGGGCGACGACGGCACGTTCTCCTTCTCGGAGAAGGCGAACGGCGCCCAACTCCGGCTGCCCGCCAGCAACTTCAGGGAGCCCTACAACGGGGTCGACTGGCTCGGCCCGTCGCTGGTGACCCCGTCCATCATCGGGTCGTACATCTGGATGTGGGCCGGTTTCGCGATGGTGCTGATCGCGGCCGGGCTCGCGGGCATCCCCCGGGAGCTCCTGGAGGCGGCCCGGGTGGACGGGGCGAGCGAGTGGCAGGTGTTCCGCAGGGTCACGGTGCCGCTGCTCGCGCCGGTCCTCGCGGTGGTCACCGTGACCCTGATGATCAACGTCCTGAAGATCTTCGACCTGGTCTACATCATCGCCCCGGGCTCCTCGCAGGACGACGCGAACGTCCTCGCGCTGGAGCTGTACCGCAAGGGCTTCTCCGAGGACCAGCCGGGCATCGCGAGCGCCATCTCGGTGTTCCTGCTGCTGCTCGTGATCCCGGTGATCTGGTTCAACATCCGGCGGCTCAGGCGGGAGGTGCGGCGATGACGACCCATGCCGAGAGGCTTCCGGAGACGGCGTCGGCGGGAGACACGAAGGCGAAGCGGTCCCTCGGCTCACGGCTGGTCGAGCGGGTCAGCTCAGGCGTGATCAGCGTCCTGCTCGTGCTCGTCGGCCTGTTCTGGCTGGTGCCGACGCTCGGTCTGCTGATCTCCTCGCTGCGCAGCCCCGGGGACATGGCCACGAGCGGCTGGTGGACGGTGTTCACCAAGCCGTCCCAGCTCACCCTGGACAGCTACGACAAGCTCCTGCACAACAGCGACATCACCAACTCCATCCTCAACACCATCCTGATCACGGTGCCGGCGACGCTCCTGGTGATCGTCATCGGTGCGCTCGCGGGCTACGCGTTCGCGTGGATGGAGTTCCCGGGCCGCGACTGGTGGTTCATGGCCGTGGTCGGTCTGCTGGTGGTGCCGGTGCAGGTGGCGCTGATCCCGATCGCCGAACTCTTCGGCAAGATCGGCCTGTTCGGCAACATCTTCGGTGTGGTCCTGTTCCACACGGGGTTCGGACTGCCGTTCGCGGTGTTCCTGCTGCGGAACTTCTTCGCCGAGATCCCGCGCGAACTCCTGGAGGCCGCCAGGCTCGACGGGGCGGGCGAACTGCGCCTGTTCGCACGGGTGGTGCTGCCGCTCGGCGCGCCCGCGATCGCGAGCCTCGGCATCTTCCAGTTCCTGTGGGTGTGGAACGACATGCTGATCGCGCTGGTGTTCACGGACGCCGACAGCCAGCCGATCACGGTCGCGCTCCAGACCCAGGTGCGCGCCTTCGCCGCCAACGTCGACATCCTGGCGCCGGGCGCGTTCATCTCGATGGTGATTCCGCTGATCGTGTTCTTCGCGTTCCAGCGGCAGTTCGTGTCCGGAGTGATGGCGGGCGCGGTCAAGTAGCCGGTACGACAGCCGAGTTGGGGGCGGGCCGACACCGGCCCGCCTCCTTCGCGTTCGCCCGGATGCCGTACGGACCGTAACCAAGGGCGTGCATGGTGCGTTCCCGGGCAGAACTCCCGCGCCGACTCTTGGATGTGCCGTGCCCAGGTTCAGTGTCATCGTCCCCGCGTACCAGGTGCAGGCGTATCTGCCCGCCTGCCTGGAGTCGGTGCTGTCGCAGTCGTACGACGATCTGGAGCTGATCGTGGTCGACGACCGCTCCCCGGACGCGTGCGGTGAGATCGCCGACGAGTTCGCGGCCCGTGACTCGCGGGTCCGGGTGGTCCGCCGTATCCGCAACGAGGGCCTCGGGTCCGCCCGCAACGCGGGGATCGCCGAGGCCACGGGTGACTACCTGGTGTTCCTCGACGGCGACGACACCCTCACCCGGCACGCGCTGCGGTCGATCGCCGACCGGCTGAAGGAGACGGGCGAGCCGGACGTCCTGGTCCACGGCCATGCGCTCGTGCCGTGGACGGGCGAGATCGTCCCCGACCCGTTCGCGGGCGTGCTCACCGAGCAGGGTCCGGCGCCGTTCCGTCTGGAGGACCGGCCGGGGCTGCTGCGGGTGCGGGCCTCGGCCTGGAACAAGGTGTGCCGCAGGGAGTTCGTCGGCGACGGCGGCTTCGCCTTCCCGCCCGGGAGGCACACGGACCTGCCCTGGACCTACCCGGTCCTGATGGCGGCCGAGTCCATCGCCACCCTGGAGCGGGTCTGCGTCCACCACCGGCAGCGCAGCGTCCCCGCGCTGTCCGGGCGAGCGGACTTCGACGTCCTCGACCAGTACGACAGGGTCTTCGGGTACGTCGACACGCGTCCCGAACTCGCCCAGTGGCGGCCGGTGTTGTTCCGCCGCATGGTGGACGACCTGTGGGCGGTGTTCAGCGGGCGGGGCCGTCTGCCGCGGGACACCCGCGCCGAGTTCCTGCGGCGGGCCCGCGACCACTACCGTGCGCACCGCACCCCGGGCCATCCGGCTCCGGTGGGCTCCCGGCTGCGTCACACCACGATCCGCCTGAACCTGTACCGCACCCACCGGGCCCTGAAAGCGGGCCAGTTGCTCGGCCGGCGGATCGCCCGGCCCACCGTACGGCTCGCGACGGCCCTGCGTGCGGCGGCCCTGCGGCTGCACTACCGCGTCCAGCTGCGCCTGCCCGTCCGGGCAGACCGCGCCCTGTTCGCCGCGTACGGTGGCCGCGGCCACGGCTGCAACCCCGGTGCGCTGGAGGAGGCGTTCCGCACCCTCGCACCGCACATCCGCACCGCGTGGGTCGCCGCCCCCGAGCACCACCACACGATCCCGACGGCGACCCGGCGCATCACCCCGGACACGGCCGCCTACTGGACGGCGCTCGCCCGCTCCAAGTACCTCGTGCACAACACCGACTTCGACCACCGCCTGGTCAAGCGCCCGGGCCAGGTCCTCGTGCAGACCCACCACGGCACCCCGCTCAAGCACATGGGCCTGGACCTCCAGGAACGCCCGGCGGCGGCACGCGACATGGACTTCGCCGCCCTGCTGAGGGGCGTCGGCCAGTGGGACTACGTGCTGTCCCCCAACCGCCACGCCTCCCTCACCTGGGAGCGGGTCCACCCCGGCCGCTACACGGTGCTTCCCTACGGCCAGCCCCGCAACGACGTGTTCCAGCGGGCGACTTCGGAGGACGTACGGCGGCTGCGCGAGTCGCTCGGCGTGCCCGAGGGCACGGTCGCGATCCTGTACGCGCCCACCCACCGCGACTACCGGCGCACCCAGCACCTGCGGCTGGACCTGGAGCGGCTGCTGCGCCGCCTGGGTCCCGGCTACGTCGTGCTGGCCCGTGCCCACCACCGGCACGGCGGCCCGCTCGTCCCGGTCCCGACGCCCCGAGTCATCGACGTCAGCGACCATCCGAGCGTGGAGTCCCTGTGCCTGGCCTCGGACGCCCTGGTGACCGACTACTCGTCCCTGATGTTCGACTACGCGGGCCTCGACCGTCCGATCGTGATCCACGCCGACGACCGCGAGGCCTTCGAGGCGGCCCGGGGCACCTACGTCGACCTGCGGTCCTTCGCGCCGGGCGCGATCGCGCGCAGCGAGGACGAGCTGATCGACATCTTCGCCTCCGGGCACTGGCGCGGCTCCCGCTCCACCCAGCTGCGCTCGGCGTTCCGCGAGCGGTTCTGCCCGTACGACGACGGCCGCGCCGCCGAACGGGTCGTACGCCATGTGGTGCTGGGCGAGCCGCAGTCGCCGCCGGTGATCCCGCCGACGGAGCGTCATCCGGTGCCGTCGGCGGCGGCCGCGGCGGGGCGTGCGCCCCTGACCAGCGTGCCGCGTCCCGCGACGGGGGAGAACACCGTCAGGGAGACACCCCTCACCGAGACCCTTTAGGAGGGCCCATGCCGTCCAGTTCGTCCCGGCCCACGCCGAGCCGGCCGACGACGTGGCGCCCGGCCGGACGGCCGGGCGCCTGAGCGCTGCTTCGGTGCGGGGTTACTCGATGACGAGCTCGACCTCGATGTTGCCGCGGGTGGCGTTGGAGTAGGGGCAGACCTGGTGGGCCGTCTCGACGAGCTTGCGGCCGGTCTCCGCGTCCACGGTGTCGGGCAGTTCGACGCGCAGCGCGACCTTGAGGCCGAAGCCCTCGCCCTGCTTGCCTATGCCGACCTCGGCGGTGACGGCGGCGTCGCTGACGTCCACCTTGGCCTGGCGGCCGACGAGACCGAGGGCGCTGCCGAAGCAGGCGGCGTAACCGGCGGCGAACAGCTGCTCGGGGTTGGTGCCCTCTCCGTTGCCGCCCAGCTCCACCGGCGGGGCCAGCTTGAGGTCGATCTTGCCGTCGCTGGAGACGGCACGACCGTCACGGCCGTGGGTGGCGGTGGCGACTGCGGTGTAGAGCGCGTCCATGGAAATCCGTCCCTTGGGGGGTGAGTCCTTGTCGTTGCCATAAGTAGAGCACACAATTTAGTTGTGCACAACTAAATCGCGGGTAAGAGCTACCCTTGAGGACATGACCACGCCCGCGACCGACTGGCTCCGGCTCGACCAGCAGATCTGCTTCTCCCTGCACGCCGCCTCCCGCGCCTTCAACGGCGTCTACCGCGTGATCCTCAAGGACCTGGGGCTCACCTACCCCCAGTACCTGGTGATGCTCGTGCTGTGGGAGCACGGCGACCTGCCGGTGAAGGCGCTCGGCGAACACCTGCGCCTGGACTCCGGCACCCTGTCCCCCCTGCTCAAACGACTGGAGGCGGCCGGCCTGGTGCGCCGGGAGCGCAGCACGCGCGACGAACGCTCGGTCGAGGTGCGCCTCACCGACGAGGGCACGGCATTGCGGGAGCACGCGCTCCAGGTGCCCCGCCGGATCGCCGCCGCGACCGGCTGCGACGTCGACGAGATCCGCGACCTGCGCACTCGCCTGGACCAGCTCACCTCGATGCTGGACGCGGCGGCACAGAGCGAAGCCGCCGAGAGCCATTGACGCTCACCGAAACGGACACTTACCGAAAACTAGCGGCGCTTTAGGGCTTGCGCGGCATATGCCCGCCTACGATCCGCCCTGATGAGACATCCCCGTGCCGCCCTGGCCGCCGTCTGGCTCGCCACCCGGGCCCTGATGCTGTGGCTGCTCACCCTGCGCGGGTGGGACGCCGTGGGACGCGAGGTCTGGCAGCTCTACCACCACTGGTACGGGGTCCTCGCGCACGGCGCGTACCCCGTGCGCGACACGCTCTGGCAGTACCCGCCGGGCGCGGGACCGCTCCTCCTCTCCCCTGCGCTGCTGCCGGGCCTGACGTACTTCCAGGCCTTCGTCACGCTCACCCTCGCCGCGGACGCGGCCGTCGCCGTCGCGCTCACCCGCGCGGGCACCCGCCCCGGCCGCACCCTGCTCGGCGCCTGCGTCTGGATCGGCGGCCTGCCGCTCCTCCTGCACCTCCCGCTCGCCCGCTACGACGTCCAGGTCACCGCCCTCGCGGTGCTCGCCCTGCTGGCGTCGACGCGCTCCACGCGCGCGTGCGGGGCGCTCGCGGCACTCGGCGCCCTGGTCAAGGTGTGGCCGGTCCTGCTGCTGACGGGCCTTCCCCGGGGGCGGGCGACCCGGTCGGCCTGGACCGCGGCCGCGGTGACCGGCACGACCGTGCTCGCGCTCCTCGTGACCCTCTTCGACCATCCCTTCGCGTTCCTGCGCCAGCAGGGCGGCCGGGGCGTGCAGGTCGAGTCCTTCGGCGGCACCCTCCTCGCCCTGGCACGGCACGCGGGCTGGCCGGGGAAGGTGCGGTACCGGTACGGGGCGCTGGAGTACACGGGGCCGTACGTCTCCACGGTCGCGCACGCCTCGCTCGCGCTGACGGTCGTGGCGCTCGGTCTGGTGCTGCTGTGGCGGGCCAGGGCCCGGCGCTGGGGCGAGGCCACGCCGTACGACGCGGCCCTGTCGGCCGTGCTGCTGTTCACCGTGACCAGCCGGGTGATCAGCCCGCAGTACATGATCTGGCTGCTGGGCCTGGCCGCCGTGTGCCTGACGTCCCGGCACACCACCCAGCGGCCGGTCGCCGCGCTGGTCGTGGCGGCGACGGCGGTCAGCGCCGTGGTGTTTCCAGTCCTGTACGACCAGGTCGCGGCCGCCACCTGGACGGGCTGCGCGCTGATGGTCCTGCGCAACGGGCTCCTGGGCGCGGCCGCCGTGCTGTCCTTCACGCGCGTGTGGCGCTCGACGACGGCCCCCCGGCCCGTCCCCGGCGTGCGTACGCCCGAGCCCGAGCGCCTGCTTCACTGATACGCGGACGCGGACACGCGGACACGAACACGGACACGCGGACACGAGGCAACCGACGAGGGGACGGCCGTACATGACCTGGCTGATCACCGGCGGCGCCGGCTACATCGGGGCGCACGTCGTGAGGGCGATGACCGGGGCGGGCGAGCAGGCGGTCGTGTACGACGACCTGTCCACCGGCATCGCCGAGCGGGTGCCGGAGGACGTGCCGCTGGTGGTGGGCTCCACGCTGGACGCCGAACGGGTCGCGCACACCCTCGCCGACCACGAGGTCACGGGGGTGGTCCATCTGGCGGCGAGGAAACAGGTGGGCGAGTCGGTGGACCGTCCCCTGCACTACTACCGGGAGAACGTCGAGGGTCTGCGCGTCCTCCTGGAGGCGGTGACGACCGCGCGGGTCCCCTCCTTCGTCTTCTCGTCCTCGGCGGCCGTCTACGGCACGCCCGACGTCCCGCTGGTGACCGAGCAGACCCCGTGCGCGCCGGTGTCCCCGTACGGCGAGACCAAGCTGGCCGGGGAGTGGCTGGTGCGTGCCACGGGCCGCGCGACGGGCCTGTCCACGGCGTCCCTGCGCTACTTCAACGTGGCGGGCGCCGCGGCCCCCGAGCTGGCCGACACGGGCGTCTTCAACCTGATCCCGATGGTCTTCGAGAAGCTCACGGAGAACGCCGCGCCCCGCATCTTCGGCGACGACTACGACACCCCCGACGGCACCTGCGTGCGCGACTACATCCACGTCAGCGACCTCGCCGAGGCCCATGTGGCCGCCACGCGCGCCCTCCAGTCGTCCCCCGGCCGCGACCTCACCGTCAACATCGGGCGCGGCGAGGGCGTCTCCGTGCGCGAGATGATCGACCGCATCAACGCCCTCACCGGTCACGACCGTCCCCCGGCCGTCGCCCCCCGCCGCCCCGGTGACCCGGCCCTGGTCGTGGCCTCCTGCGACCTGGCGGCGACCGAACTCGGCTGGAAGGCCAAGCACGACGTCCAGGACATGATCACTTCGGCCTGGGAGGGGTGGGTGCGGCTGCACCCGGGGGCGGGGCGGGCGTGAGCGTGCCGTCGCGCATGCGCCGACGCCACGAGCCGCCACATGTCGTCCGCGTATCGAAAATCGCATACGCGCCGGCAACACCCAGCCGTCTTCACTTCCGGTATGCCTCGAACCCAGCCCTCAGCACCAGCGACGCCCGGTCGGGTCCGCCGACTCCTCGACGAGGTCCGGCCGGCCGTCGCAGCGGCGAAGCAGCGGCGGCCCGAGGGAGACTCCCGGCTGCCCGAGGGCGGTTCCCGAACCGGCCCGTGGCGGCGCGGCCCCGTCCTCACGGTGTGCGCGCTGCTGCTCGGTCTGCTGCTGCCGCTGCACGGGACGCTCACGGACCGCGCCGGGCTCGGCAGTCTGGTGGAGACCTTCCTGCCCTGGTTCGGCCTGTTCGTGCCGGTCCTGCTGGCCGGGGCCCTGCTGCGACGCTCCGCCACCGCGCTCGTCGCGCTGCTGCTGCCGGTCACGATGTGGCTGCACCTCTTCGGCGGGCTGCTCGGCGACCGGTCCCAGGAGGGCGGTGACCTCACCGTGGTCAGCCACAATGTCGCCGCGGAGAACCGCGACCCGGTCGGCACCGCCCGCGAACTGGCCGCCTCCGGCGCGGATCTGCTGGCGCTGGAGGAGCTCACCGACCGGGCCAGGGGCACGTACGAGAAGGCGCTCGCGAAGGCGTACCCGCACCACGTCGTGCGGGGCACGGTCGGGCTGTGGAGCAGGCTGCCGCTGTCGGACACCCGGCCGGTCGACGTCCTGCGGGGCATGGCCGGCCCCCTGGCCGAGACGCTGCGGCCCGAGGACATGCCGGTGGAACCGCCCCGTGCGCTGCGCACCACGGTGGCCACCGGGAAGGGGCCCTTGGCGGTGTACGTGGCGCATCTGGGATCCGTGCGGGTGACGGCCGGGTCCGGTTTCTGGACGGACTCGCGGGACGCGGGTGCGACCAAGCTCGCCGCGGCCGTCGCCGCCGAGCACGACAAGCGGGTCCTGGTGCTCGGTGACTTCAACGGCACCACGGACGACCGGGCCTTCGACGGCCTCACCTCCCGGCTGCGCTCGGCTCAGGACGTGGCCGGGGCCGGGTTCGGCTTCAGCTGGCCCGCGCGCTTCCCGGTCGCGCGGATCGACCAGATCCTGGTCCGCGGGGTGGAGCCGAAAAGCGCGTGGCTGCTGCCGGCCACGGGGAGCGACCATCTGCCGGTGGCGGCGCGGATCGGCTGGTGACGGGAGACTCGACTGGAGCGGCGAGCTCGGCGGACGGCTCAATCCGCCGACGGCCCGTCTCAGGTCACGGGGCGCGTTCGCGATCCGACCGGGGCCGACGATGGTGACCGACACCCGCGCGAGCAGCGGACTCGAGAGCGCGGGCCGGCTGCCACAGAGCCCGCGGGACGGGGTCGGGGTGGGGCATCCGCAGTGACGCGCGCGAGTGGTGGCCTTGCGCCCTCGCCAGACCCTCGCCCCCGTAGGGACACGGGCCGCCCGGCGCAGCGCTCAGAGCGCCTTCAACGCCTCCGTGGTCGCGTGCGCCAGCGCCGCGAGGTAGCCCTTGGGCAGCTTCGGGCTGCGGATCACCACGGAACGCCAGTACAGAGGGCCCGAGATCAGGTCGAGGGCCAGTTCGTCGTTGAGGCCGGGCCTGATCTCACCGCGTTGCTCCGCCGCCACGATGATCTTGCTGGCGACGCCCTCCTGGCCCTTCTGCAAGGCGTTCTGGAGGGCTTCGGCGATCTCGGGGTTACGGGCCGCCTCGGCCTGGAGGTCCGGGAGGATCTGCGAGGCCACGGGGTGCCGCAGCGCCCTCGACGTGACCTCGTACAGCATCCGCAGGTCGTCCTGGAGCGAGCCCGTGTCCGGCACCGGCAGGCCCATCACCGCGATCTCCGAGACGACGTCGAGGACCAGGTGCAGCTTGGAACGCCAGCGGCGGTAGACCGCGGTCTTGCCGACGCCCGCGCGGCGCGCGATGCCCTCGATCGACATCCGCGCGTACCCGACGGCCGCGAGCTCCTCGAAGACGGCCGCCCGGATGGCTTCCGTCACGTCCTCGCGGAGAACGGCGGCTCCGGCCGGGGCACGGCGGCGCGGACGGGTCTGCGGCGCGTCGGCGTTGGTCGTCATGCGGACCAGCATAGGGCGTAGCGACGAAACGGACTCGTTCCGACGCATGCGGTCACGACGAAACGGTTGCGTCCTCACGCGCGAGGTCACGACGAAACGGTTGCGTTCCGACGCTCACTCGTCCTACGCTCACGTTGCGACGATACGGTCCCGTCCCGACGTAAGAGAACGTAAAGAGTCACGTAAGAAAACATCGGGTGCCGGACCCACCCGCCGCACAAACACCACGCACCGACGCACCACCCCACCCCCCGAGCGAAAGCAGCGGATGTGAGCCAGGTCCTCGACACACCGCCCCCCACAGCGGCCCCGGCCGACGGCGACCTCGCGGCCCTTGCCGCCCGTCACGGCCTCGCGGTCAGCGGTGCCCGTCCCTCCCTGCCCGTGTACGTCCGAGAGCTGTGGGCGCGGCGGCACTTCATCACCGCGTTCGCCACCGCCAAGCTCACCGCGCAGTACAGCCAGGCGAAGCTGGGCCAGGTCTGGCAGGTGATGAACCCCCTGCTGAACGCGGCGGTCTACTTCTTCATCTTCGGTGTGCTGCTGGGCACCAAGAAGGGCGTGCCGGACTACATCCCGTTCCTGGTGACGGGCGTGTTCATCTGGACGTTCACCCAGAGCTCGATCCTGGCGGGCACCCGCGCCATCTCGGGCAACCTGGGCCTGGTGCGGGCGCTGCACTTCCCGCGGGCCGCGCTGCCCATCTCGTTCTGCCTCCAGCAGCTCCAGCAGCTGCTGTTCTCGATCGGCGCGCTGGTCGTCATCCTGCTCTGCTTCGGCGTGCCGGTCAGCGCGTCCTGGCTGCTGGCGATCCCGGCGCTGGTCCTCCAGTTCACCTTCAACGCCGGTGTCTCCATGGTCATGGCGCGGATGGGCGCCAAGACGCCCGACATCGCCCAGCTGATGCCGTTCATCCTGCGCACGTGGATGTACGTGTCCGGCGTGATGTGGAGCATCGACAAGCTGGCCAAGGGCCACCACGACTGGCCGCACTGGGTGGTCCCGGTCCTCCAGGCCAATCCGGCCGCCGTCTACATCGACCTGATGCGCTACGCCCTGATCGACAGCTTCCACTCCAGCCAGCTGCCGCATCACGTGTGGCCGATCGCGGCGGGCTGGGCGCTGGTCGCCGGCATCGGCGGCTTCATCTACTTCTGGAAGGCTGAGGAGACGTACGGCCGTGGCTGACATCGAGAACGAGCTGATCCCCACCGTCGTCGTCGACGGCGTCGACATCGTCTACCGCGTCAACGGCACCGGCGCCGGCAAGGGCTCCGCCACCGCCGCCCTCAACCGCATGCTGCGCAGGGGCCAGGCCGAGAAGGCGGCGGGCGTCCGCAAGGTGCACGCCGTCAAGAACGTCTCCTTCGTCGCGTACAAGGGCGAGGCCATCGGCCTGATCGGCACCAACGGCTCCGGCAAGTCGACTCTGCTCAAGGCGGTCGCGGGCCTGCTCCCGGTGGAGAACGGCCGCATCTACACCGACGGCCAGCCCTCCCTGCTCGGCGTCAACGCGGCCCTGATGAACGACCTCACGGGCGAGCGCAACGTCCACCTCGGCGGCCTCGCCATGGGCATGTCCCGCGAGCAGGTCAGGGACCGCTACCAGGAGATCGTCGACTTCTCCGGCATCAACGAGAAGGGCGACTTCATCACCCTCCCGATGCGCACCTACTCCTCCGGCATGGCGGCCCGCCTGCGCTTCTCCATCGCCGCCGCCAAGGACCACGACGTGCTGCTGATCGACGAGGCGCTCGCGACCGGCGACCGCTCCTTCCAGAAGCGCTCCGAGGACCGCATCCGCGAACTGCGCAAGCACGCGGGCACGGTGTTCCTGGTCAGCCACAGCAACAAGTCCATCCGCGACACCTGCGACCGCGTCCTGTGGCTGGAGCGCGGCGAACTGCGCATGGACGGCCCGACCGAGGAAGTCCTGGCCGCCTACGAGGACTTCACGGGCGGCCCGGACAAGGCCGCGCCCAAGGCGGCCTGAAGGGGCACGACTGAGGGCGCCCGGGACGTCACCGCCCCGGGCGCCCTCGTCGTCGTACGGCTACGAGTGCTGGCGCAGCAGCGTCCTCATCGTGCGCATCGCCACCGAGAGGTTGGCGAGGTCGAAGGAGTCCGAGCCCTGGATCTCCTCCAGGGTGACGCGCGCCCGGCCGAGGATCGGGGCGTTCTTCTCCTCCCAGGCCTTGAAGCGCTGTTCGGGGGTCGAGGTGCCGTTGCCCACCGCGAGCACGTCGGCGGTCAGCGCGGAGTGGGCCGCGTAGAGGTCCTCGCGGATCGACGCGCGGGCCATGGACTGCCAGCGGTCGGCGCGCGGGAGCTCGATGATGCGGTCCATGAGCTGGGAGATGTGGAGGCGGTCGGCGAGGTCGTAGTAGACATCGGCGACGTCCATCGGGTCCCGGCCCATGCGGTCGGCCACCGAGACGATGTCCAGTGTCGGGAAGGCGGAGGAGAACCCGGCCACGCGCGTGGCGAGTTCGTCCGGGACACCGGCGCCGGTCAGCTCGTCGTAGATCTTCTGGTACCACTCCAGGTCGGCGCCCCGCAGCAGCTTCGGCAGCTGCGACCACACCAGTTCGACGCGGTCGCCGAAGAATTCGACGGTCTCGGCGAGCTGGAGCGGCTGCGGCCGGTTGTTGAGCAGCCAGCGCGTGCCGCGTTCGACCAGGCGCCGCGAGTGCAGCCGGATCCGGGTCTGCACGGCCGCCTCGACCCGGTTGTCGAGCGCCTCGACGCCGTCCCACACCACACCGGAGCGGAAGATGGCGCGGGCCACGGTCTGCGCCCGGACGATCTCCTCCAGGGAGGCGCCGGTCTCCTCGCGCAGGCGGTGCAGATAGGTCGTACCGCCGGTGTTGACGGTGTCGTTGACCAGGACGGTCGTGGTGATCTCGCGGTGCAGCGGGTGGCTGTCGATGTGCTCGGGGAACTTCTCGCGCAGCGCGGTCGGGAAGTACGCGTGCAGCAGGGTGCGCAGGTACGGGTCGTCCGGGAGGCCGGTGTGCAGGAGCTCGTCGGCGACGGTGATCTTCGTGTACGCCAGCAGGACGGCGGTCTCCGGGCCGGTCAGGCCCTGTCCCTGGGCGAGGCGTTCGCGGATCTGGCGGTCGGTGGGCAGGAACTCCAGGGCCCGGTCGAGGTGGCCCTCGCGCACCAGGTGCTTCATGAAGCGCTGCTGGGCGTGGAGCATGTCCTTGGACTGGGCGAGCGCGTTGGCGATGGCGGTGTTCTGCGCGTAGTTGTTGCGCAGCACCAGGCGGCCGACCTCGTCGGTCATCTCGGCGAGCAGCTTGTTGCGCTGCTTGACCGTCATGTCGCCTTCGGTGACCAGGCCGTTGAGCAGGATCTTGATGTTCACCTCGTGGTCGGAGGTGTCCACGCCGGCGCTGTTGTCGATGGCGTCGGTGTTGATCTTGCCGCCGTGCAGCGCGAACTCGATCCGGCCGAGCTGGGTCAGGCCCAGGTTGCCGCCCTCTCCGACGACCTTGACGCGCAGGTCGGCGCCGTCGACGCGGATCGGGTCGTTGGCCTTGTCGCCGACGTCCGCGTGGGTCTCGGTGGAGGCCTTCACATAGGTGCCGATGCCGCCGTTCCACAGCAGGTCCACCGGCGCCTGGAGGATCGCCTTCATCAGGTCGGCCGGGGTCATCTTCGTGACCTTGTCCTCGATCCCGAGGGACTCGCGGATGTGGGCGTTGACCGGGATGGACTTGGCGGTACGGGGGAAGACGCCGCCGCCGGCCGAGATCAGCTCGGCGTTGTAGTCCGCCCAGCTGGACCTCGGCAGCTCGAAGACGCGGCGGCGCTCGGCGTAGGAGGTGGCCGCGTCGGGCTTCGGGTCGATGAAGATGTGCCGGTGGTCGAAGGCGGCGACCAGGCGGATGTGCTCGCTCAGCAGCATGCCGTTGCCGAACACGTCACCGGACATGTCACCGATGCCGACGACGGTGAAGTCCTCGGACTGGGTGTCGAGGTCCAGTTCGCGGAAGTGCCGCTTGACGGACTCCCAGGCACCGCGGGCGGTGATGCCCATGCCCTTGTGGTCGTAACCGGCCGAGCCGCCGGAGGCGAAGGCGTCGCCGAGCCAGAAGTTGTAAGACTCCGCGACCCCGTTGGCGATGTCGGAGAAGGTGGCGGTGCCCTTGTCGGCGGCGACGACCAGGTAGGTGTCGTCCTCGTCGTGCCGTACGACGTCGGCGGGCGGGACGACTTCACCGGCGACCATGTTGTCGGTGATGTCGAGCAGCGCCGAGATGAACACCTTGTAGCTGGCGATGCCCTCGGCCAGCCATGCCTCCCGGTCCACGCTCGGGTCGGGCAGCTGCTTGGCGACGAAGCCGCCCTTGGCGCCGACCGGCACGATGACGGTGTTCTTCACCATCTGCGCCTTGACCAGGCCGAGGATCTCGGTGCGGAAGTCCTCCCGCCGGTCGGACCAGCGCAGGCCACCGCGCGCGACCTTGCCGAAGCGCAGGTGCACGCCCTCGACGCGCGGCGAGTAGACCCAGATCTCGAACGCCGGGCGCGGGGCCGGCAGGTCCGGGATGGCCTGCGGGTCGAACTTCATGGAGACGTAGTCGTGCGGCTTGCCGCCCGCGGCCTCCTGGAAGAAGTTGGTGCGCAGGGTCGCCTTGATGACGGTCAGGAAGGACCTGAGGATCCGGTCCTCGTCCAGGCTCGCGACCTGGTCGAGGGCGGCGTCGAGCTCCTCCAGGAGGGCGTCGACCAGTTCGTGACCGGCGCGCTGGCGGTCCGGCGACATCCGCGCCTCGAACAGGGAGACGAGCAGCCGGGTGGTGTGGACGTTGTGGCGGAGGGTGTCCTCCATGTAGTCCTGCGAGAAGGTCGAGCCCGCCTGGCGCAGGTACTTGGCGTACGCCCGCAGCACCATCGCCTGACGCCAGCCGAGCCCGGCGCTCAGCACCAGGGCGTTGAAGCCGTCGTTCTCCGCCTTGCCGGTCCAGGTGGCGGCGAACGCCTCCTGGAAGCGCTCGCGGCCGTCGTCGCCGTGGTAGTCGCCGCCGTTCTGCGACGTGGGCATGCGCAGGCCGAAGTCGTAGATCCAGGCGACACTGCGGTCCGCGCACCGCAGTTCGTACGGCCGCTCGTCCGTGACCTCGACGCCGAGCCGGGTCAGCACCGGAAGCACCGCGGACAGGGAGATCGCGTCGCCCTTGCGGTAGATCTTGAAGCGGCGCTCCTCGGGGGCGGCGCCGACCGGTTCGTACAGGCTCAGGGCGAAGTCGTGGTCCTCGTCCTCGGCGAGCTTCTCGATGTGGACGAGGTCGGCGACCGCGGAGCGCGGGGTGTGGTCGGCCTTGTAGCCCTCGGGGAAGGCGTTGCCGTAGTGGCGGATCAGCTCCGCGGCACGCTCCTCGCCGAGCTCGGCGTTGAGCGCCTCGGCGAAACCGTCGGCCCAGGAGCGGGCGGCCTCGACCAGGCGGGCCTCGATGCGCTCCTTGTCGCCGTCGCTGAGCTGCGGCAGCTCGGTGCCCTGCGGGACCCGGACCACGAAGTGCAGCCGGGACAGGATCGACTCGGTGTTCCAGGCGGTGAAGTCGACGCTGGTGCCGTCGAGTTCCTCCTTGAGGATGTCGATGATCCTCAGGCGCACACCGGTGGTGTAGCGGTCGCGGGGCAGGTAGACGAGGGCCGAGTAGTAGCGGCCGTACTCGTCCTGACGCAGGTACAGGCGCAGCCGGCGCCGCTCCTGGAGGTACAGGACGGAGGTCGCGATGGACTCCAGCTCGTCGGCGGGGGTCTGGAAGAGCTCGTCGCGCGGGTAGGTCTCCAGGATCTGGAGCAGGTCCCGGCCGTCGTGGCTGTTGGGCGAGAACCCGGCCCGCTCCAGCACTTCGTCCACCTTGCGCCGGATGACCGGAACCCGGCGCACCGATTCGGTGTACGCGGCGGAGGAGAACAGACCGAGGAAGCGCCGCTCGCCGACGACATTGCCGTCCGCGTCGAACTTCTTGACGCCGATGTAGTCGAGGTACGACGGCCGGTGCACGGTCGCCCGGCTGTTGGCCTTGGTCAGCACGAGCAGGTTGTGCTCACGGGCCTTGGCGCGGGCGTCGGCGGGCAGCCGCTCGAAGGACGGGCTGACCGGGTGGCCCTCCTCCCCGGCGTGGTGCGGGTCGGAGCGCAGGATGCCGAGGCCGGTGCCGGGGACGGCGGCGAGGGAGTCGTCCTCGCGCAGCTGGTACTCGCGGTAGCCGAGGAAGGTGAAGTGGTCGGCGGCCAGCCAGCGCAGCAGCTCGCGGGCCTCCTCGATCTCGCTGTCGCGCAGATCGGTGGCGACGGGCTCGGCGGGCAGCTCGTCGGCCATCCGCAGGGCCGCGTCCCGCATCTTCTCCCAGTCCTCGACGGCCTCGCGGACGTCGGACAGCACGCGCAGCAGGTCGTTGGTGATCTGCTTCAGGTCGGAGCGGTCGGTCTCCCGGTCGATCTCGACGTGGATCCAGGACTCGGTGTGCGCGTCGTGCGGGAGATCCCGGGCGGCCGGCGGGACGGTGAGGATCTCGATCAGCTTGCCGGTGACGTCTCGGCGGACGACGACCTGGGGGTGGATCACGACATGGATGCCGCGCCCCTGCCGGGTCAGCTCGTTGGTGACGGAGTCGACGAGGAAGGGCATGTCGTCGGTGACGACCTCGACGACGGAGTGGGTGCACGTCCACCCGTTCTCCTCCACCGTCGGCGTGTGGACCCGCACATTGGCCGTACCCTGCGGGCGCGTCTCGCCCAGCCGGTAGTGCGAGAGCGCGGCGCCGTAGACGTCGATCGGGTCGCGGCCGGCGAGGTCTTCCGGGGCGGTGTGCAGGTAGTAGCGCTGGAGGAACGCGAGTACGGTCTCGCTGTCCGGGGTGCCCGGGGTGCGGGGAGTGTCCTCGTCGGTCGTCCCAGTCGGTAGGTGCCCCCCGACCGGGCTGTTCTCAGCTACCCGTGCAGCCCTTTCGAGCAGCTCGGCCTTTGCTTCGTCCAGCTTGGTCTGCATTGTCCTCTGACTCCTGTCGCGCGCCGTTGCGTGACGTAGAAGGAAGTACGGTCTCTTCTCCTGCGGCTCGACGCCACGGCCCGGGGTCTCCGGTCTGCTCCGACGCTATGCCGCAGGGTGAGATGAGCGGGGGGATATCAGCCATTCCCGACACGCTCGACGGGTGTGACGCTGCTCTCTGCCGCGTCGCTGACGAGGGTGTAAGCGGCGTCATGAGGGCCCTTGCGACCCCGTCCCGCCCGCGCGGACCAGCGGCCGCCGCCCGGCCACGGAGGTGTTCCGTGCGCACCGGGCGCAGGGCGGGAGCCACAGCGCCCCCGCGAACTATCGCGCTGATCACGCCACCAAGGCTATCGCTCCTTACAGGGGGGTCGTCATGAGCCGTATGTGTACAAAACCGGGGGTGGAAGTTTGACAGTCTGCACAGGGGCGGAAGGGGCGAAGCCGTCGTAACAGGACACGCCGTCCGACGGGCCGTCCAACGTCCAGCGGACCGTCCGGCCCCTCCCCCGGCACCGGCCGCGAGTCCGTCATCCGCACCGGCGTGGCCCCGATGACGCGCACCCCCTTGGCAAGCCCGTCTCCTGGATGCACGGTGCCGACATGACAGCAAAAATCCTGATCGTCACCGGCGACGCGGCGGAGTCACTGGAGGTCCTGTACCCCTACCAGCGGCTCCGCGAGGAGGGCTACGACGTCCACATCGCGGCCCCCGCCCGCAAACAGCTCCGGTTCGTCGTCCACGACTTCGAGCCCGGCTTCGACACGTACACCGAGAAGCCCGGGTACACCTGGCCAGCCGACCTGGCTTTCGCCGAGGTCGACGCCGGTCAGTACGCCGCCCTCGTCATCCCCGGCGGCCGGGCTCCCGAGTACCTCCGCAACGACCCCGAGCTCCGCAAGATCCTCAAGTCCTTCTTCGACGCGGACAAGCCGGTCGCCCAGATCTGCCACGGCCCCCTCCTCACCGCCGCGGTCGAGGGCCTCCGCGGCCGCCGCGTCACGGCGTACCCGGCCCTGGAACCGGACATGCAGTCCGCCGGCGCGGCATTCCAGGACGCCGAGGTGGTGGTCGACGGCACCCTGGTCTCCTCCCGAGCCTGGCCGGACCACTCGGCATGGATGAGGGAGTTCCTGCGCGTCCTCAGGGCGAAGGCACCGGTGACGTAGGGGCGTCGCGGTCAGCGGAGGGCACAGCGGCGTAGCCGCGTGAAACCCACCCCGGGCTCACGGCACCCCGAGCACAGCTCAGAGACCGGCACTGGCACCGGCACCACCCGGCGCCCACCCGTCACGCCGCTATTCGCTCGGCCTCCGCCACCGCCTCCGCCAGGGTGTCCACCACCGGCACCCCCACGCCCTCAAGACTGGCCCTGCTGTGCGACCCCCCGGTGTACAGCACGGCCCGCGCCCCCACCCGCATCGCCGCCACGGCATCATCCGCGGCGTCCCCGATCACCACGGTCCGAGCCGCCTCCACTCCCACCAGCGCGGCGAGGTGCCGCTCCATGTGCTCCGCCTTGCTGCCGCCCGAGGGCCCGGTCCGCCCGTCCACCCGCAGGAAGTGCGCCTCGATCCCGAACCCGCGCACCAACGGCACCAGTTCGTCGTGCACGTACATGCTGAGGATCGACTGGCTGCGCCCGGCCGCCCCCCACCCCGTCAGCAGCTCCACCGCCCCGTCGGTCAGCCGGCACGCCACCCGGTGCTCGGCGTAGTACCGATGGAAGGTCTCGTCCATGACCTCCCACTCGGCATCGGTGGGCAGCCGCCCCAGCAGCCGCTCGTAGAACTTCGGCACCGGCACGCAGTACAGCGCCCGGTACTGCTCCATCGTGATCGGCGCCAGCCCCAGCTCGCCGAACGCCGCGTTCGTCGCCCCGATGATCGCGTCATTGTCGTGGAACAGCGTGCCGTTCCAGTCCCAGACGATGTGCGCCCCTGTCGTCTTCCCCATGCCAAAAACGTACCCGCCCCCACTGACAATCAAGAGACCAGCAGGTCACAGCGGGCAAAACCGGCCGGAGAGCGGGCTCAGCCGCCCCATCCGACCAGGTGGGGAATCTCCTGCGTCGCGTACCACAGCAGTTCGTGGTCCTCGGCCCCGTCCACGACGAACTGCGCGTCATCGTCCCCGCCGTCCGCCGCCGCCAGCGCGTCCACGGCGGCGGTGACGTCCTCCTCCGCGTCGTCGGAGTCGACGTGCACCGCGGCGGCCTTGGCGAGCTTCACCGTCCCGGCGACCCGCACCTCCCCGAGCGCCGTGGGGTCCAGCGCCCGGTCGGGGTCGGCGACCGCCGCCCCGTCGGCCACGTCGACGGCCACCACGACCCGGCGCCGCACGGCCCCGGCGTCCGCCGCGAGCAGCCGCAGCGAGGCGAGCGCGGCCCGGTTCAGTGCCGCGTACTCCAGTTCCTCGATGTCGTCGGAGAGGTACCACTCACGCAGGGCGGGTGTGACGGCGTAGGCGAGGAGCGGCTCGGCCCCCAGCTCACCCGTCTTGTACGCCTCGGCGAGACCGGGGAGGGTCAGGGGGACGTAGACGCGCATGGCTGGCCGCTTTCGTGGTCGGAGAACGTGGTCGTGGAACGCGGTCGGAGGGGCTCCGCGAAGGCCTTCAGGATACGTGCGGGCGTCCCCTTTCGAGTCCCTGCCCGGACTCCGTGAGGCGTCCACCCCCGTCCCGGAATTCACCCGACCCACCCCCGTGATCACGGGCCTCCACCCCCTCGCACCACCCTGATAGGTGAAGATTCCTGCCGTCCGACCCGGCTCTCGGCTTCCTTGCCGTCGCGGCCAGCGGCCCCGTACAAGATCCCCAAGCACGAAGTTACCGCCCGGTACTTTCCGGGCCCGCAGAACGGGGATCCCATGAACAAGGTCATGACCAGGGCCCAGCACCGCTCCGGCACCCGCCCGCCGGCCCGCCACGACTCCCGCCGCCCCGCCGGGGGCCCACCGCGCACACCCGGCGGCAGCACCACCCGGACGTCCCCGGGCGACGGCCGCCCGCCGGGCTCCCCCGGCAACGGCGCCCGCCCCCGCACGAGGCCCACGGACAGCCGCCCCCAGGGCACCCCCACGCGAGCCGCCACGTCCCCCACGACCCGTCTCACCGCCACCCCGGACATGGCCTCCGACGCCGCCCCGGACGTCCGCTCGGACGTCTCCTCGGACCGCATCCCTCTCGTTCCGCCCCAGACCCCCCGCCGACCCCACGTCCCCGTCCCCCGCCCCCGCCCCACCGATCTCTTCGCCGACCTGCTCCTCGCCGTCCTGAGCGGTCAGCGCCCCGTCCACTCGATGCTCCGGCACACCGCGGGCCGTGCCTACGACGAACTGGCCTGGCTGGCCGAACGCGGCCCCCTGCGCACCCGCGGCTCCCGCCCCGTCGTCCGCGACATCGGCTACTACGTCCCCCGCCAGGGCGCCGTGGAGGCCTTCGCACGCATCGGCGCCGGCGACCAGCTGCGCGCCATGGCCTTCCGCCTGGAACAGGGCCAGGACCTCCGCTGGCGCTGCACAGCGGTCGAACTGGGCGGCCCCCGGGCTCCCCGCCCGGACGACGACTGACGGCCGCGGAGAAACCCCGGGAAGCCCTTGAAGGCACCCATGCCCCGCCGGCCGGGCACCCGGCAGCGACCCCCCTCACGCTCACCGCACGCCGAAGGGCCGGGCACCCTCAGGTGACCCGGCCCTTCCACCGCCACAGCGCCCCCGGGCACCGCGGCGTCAGACTGAACTACTTCTTGCGCCGCCCCCGGCCGCGGGACTGCTTCCTGCGCTCCGCGCGCGTGAGGCCGTCCGCCTCGGAGCGCACCGGCTCGTCGTCGTCGGCGAACTCGCCCTCGACGACACCGCCCTCGCCGTCCACGGTCGGCGCGGAGAAGTGCAGGTCCCGGCGCTGCGGAGCGTCGAGTCCCTTGGCCCGGATCTCCGGACGCGCACCGGCCTGCGCGGGCACCGCGTCCTTCTTGTCGAGCGACGGCACGGTGTCCTCGACCGGGACCTCCTCGACCTGCTGCTCGACCTGGACCTCCAGGTTGAACAGGTAGCCGACGGACTCCTCCTTGATGCCCTCCATCATGGCGGTGAACATGTCGAAGCCCTCGCGCTGGTACTCGACCAGCGGGTCCTTCTGGGCCATCGCACGAAGGCCGATGCCCTCCTGGAGGTAGTCCATCTCGTAGAGGTGCTCGCGCCACTTGCGGTCCAGGACCGACAGCACGACCCGGCGCTCCAGCTCACGCATGATCTCGGAGCCGAGCTGCGTCTCACGCGCCTCGTACTGCTCGTGGATGTCGTCCTTGATGGACTCGGAGATGTACTCGGCGGTCAGACCCGCGCGGTCGCCCGCCGCGTCCTCCAGCTCCTCGACGGTGATCTTCACCGGGTAGAGCTGCTTGAAGGCGCCCCACAGCCGGTCGAGGTCCCAGTCCTCGGCGAAGCCCTCGGCGGTCTCCGCCGCGACGTACGCGTCGATGGTGTCGTCCATGAAGTGGACGATCTGCTCCTGCAGGTCCTCGCCCTCCAGGACGCGGCGGCGCTCGCCGTAGATGACCTCGCGCTGCCGGTTGAGGACCTCGTCGTACTTCAGGACGTTCTTACGGGTCTCGAAGTTCTGCTGCTCGACCTGCGACTGGGCGGACGCGATCGCGCGCGTGACCATCTTGTTCTCGATCGGCACGTCGTCCGGGACGTTCGCCATCGACATCACGCGCTCGACCATCTGGGCCTTGAACAGGCGCATCAGGTCGTCGCCGAGGGAGAGGTAGAAGCGGGACTCGCCCGGGTCGCCCTGACGGCCGGAACGACCGCGCAGCTGGTTGTCGATACGGCGCGACTCGTGCCGCTCGGTGCCGAGCACGTAGAGGCCGCCGAGTGCCTCGACCTCTTCCTTCTCGGCCTTGACGGCCTGCTCGGCCTTCTCCAGGGCGGCGGGCAGGGCCTGCGCCCACTCCTCGATGTGCTCCTCGGGGTCGAGGCCGCGCTGGCGCAGCTCCGCGTCGGCGAGGTCCTCGGGGTTGCCGCCGAGCTTGATGTCGGTACCACGGCCGGCCATGTTCGTGGCGACGGTGACCGCGCCCCTGCGGCCCGCCTGGGCGACGATCGTCGCCTCCCGGTCGTGCTGCTTCGCGTTCAGCACCTCGTGCTGGACGCCGCGCTTGGACAGCTGCTGCGAGAGGTACTCGGACTTCTCGACCGACGTCGTGCCGACGAGGATCGGCTGGCCCTTCTCGTGCTTCTCGACGATGTCGTCGACGACCGCCTCGAACTTCGCGACCTCGGTGCGGTAGATCAGGTCCGACTGGTCCTTGCGGATCATCGGGCGGTTCGTCGGGATCGGGACCACGCCGAGCTTGTAGATCTGGTGGAACTCGGCGGCCTCGGTCATCGCCGTACCGGTCATGCCGCACAGACCGGGCTGTTCCTTGCCGTTGTGGTCGTGGCGCTTGTAGAGGCGGAAGAAGTTCTGGAGGGTGATCGTGGCGAGGGTCTGGTTCTCGTCCTTGATGTCCACCCCTTCCTTCGCCTCGATCGCCTGGTGCATGCCCTCGTTGTAGCGGCGGCCGGCGAGGATACGGCCGGTGTGCTCGTCGACGATCATGACTTCGCCGTCCATGACGACGTAGTCCTTGTCCTTCTTGAAGAGCTCCTTCGCCTTGATGGCGTTGTTCAGGTAGCCCACCAGAGGGGTGTTCACCGACTCGTAGAGGTTGTCGATGCCCAGCCAGTCCTCGACCTTGCTGACGCCGGACTCGTGGATGGCGACCGTGCGCTTCTTCTCGTCGACCTCGTAGTCGCCGGTCTCCTCGATGCCCTTGAGGGGGTTGCCCGCCTCGCCCTTCTTCAGGCGCAGGACCAGCTTGGCGAAGTCGCCGTACCACTTGGTGGCCTGGTCGGCCGGGCCGGAGATGATCAGCGGCGTACGGGCCTCGTCGACGAGGATGGAGTCGACCTCGTCGACGATGGCGAAGTTGTGGCCGCGCTGGACGAGTTCGTCCTGGGACCAGGCCATGTTGTCGCGCAGGTAGTCGAAGCCGAACTCGTTGTTCGTGCCGTAGGTGATGTCGCACGCGTACTGCTCGCGGCGCTGGGCCGGCGTCATGTTGGCGAGGATGCAACCGACGCTCAGGCCGAGGAACTTGTGGACGCGGCCCATCATCTCGGAGTCGCGCTCGGCCAGGTAGTCGTTGACCGTGATGAGGTGGACGCCCTTGCCGGAGATCGCGTTCAGGTACGCGGGCAGGGTGCCGACGAGGGTCTTGCCCTCACCGGTCTTCATCTCGGCGACATAGCCGAGGTGCAGGGCGGCGCCGCCCATGATCTGCACGTCGTAGTGGCGCTGGCCGAGGGCGCGCTTGGCACCTTCGCGCACGGTGGCGAACGCCTCGGGCATCAGGTCGTCCAGGCTCTCACCGTCGGCGTACCGCTGCTTGTACTCGTCGGTGAGGGCCCGCAGCTCGGCGTCGGAGAGGTCGACGAAGTCCTCTTCGATGGAGTTGACCTGGTCCGCGATGCGGTGCAGCTTGCGCAGGATCTTGCCTTCGCCTGCACGCATGATCTTCGAGAGGACGGACACGGGGGTTGGTCTCCTTGCCGGTCGGGCCTGGGACGGTCGGTTTCCATTTCACTTACTGAGCAACGGCCATCGTATGCGAGGACACCGCCAGGCCGGGAGGCCTGCCGGGTACGCCGACTGTCAGCATCTTCAAATCTGCTTCAAAGGTGACAACGGACGAGGAACGCCGATGGTGCCGCGCCCCGCTCACGAATTGCGCGAATTGTGATGGTCCGCTCACTCACAGCTAAACCGATGGCGCCTCCACCGAACACCTGAGCAGAATCAGCCGATGGAGCCCGTAACCCTCACGACAGACCGCCTGCTGCTGCGCACGCCCGGCCCGCAGGACACCGAAACCGTGCTCGCCGCCGTCCAGGATCCCGACATCCTGCGCTGGACGACCATCCCCTCGCCGTACCTGCCCGAGCACGCCCAGGGCTTCACCGAGCAGCTGGTCCCGCAGGGCTGGGCGGACGGCACGATGTTCACCTGGGGTCTCTTCCTCCCCGAAGGGGAGGACCTGGTGGGCATGCTGGGTCTGACCATGCGGGGGTCGGCCACGGCCGAGATCGGCTACTGGGCCGTCAAGGAACACCGCGGCAAGGGCTACGTCACCGAGGCCGTCCTCGCCGCCTCCCGCTGGGCCGTCACCGAGCTGTCCGTCGACCGCGTGGAGTGGCGCGCCGAAGTGGGCAACGAGCCCTCCCGCGCGGTGGCCGAGCGCGCCGGCTTCGTCGTCGAAGGCGTCATGCGCTCCGGCATCGCCCACGAGGGCATCCGCCGGGACTGCTGGATCGGCGCACTGCTCCCCTCCGACCTGGGCCTGCCGTCGACCGCGCAGTACCTGCCGGCGCCCCGGTGACCCCGCTCCGCTGACCCCGCCTCGGCGAATCCGCAGGTCGCCTCGCGCTGTCAGTGCCTGCCTCTATCGTTCCGACCCATGACGACCCCGCGTCCCACCACCGACCTCTCGGCCGACGAGGCCCGTCGTATCGTGCTGCGCGCCCAGGGCTTCCTGGGCTCTCCCGACCGGCGGGCCGGAGTCCGTGGCGTCCTCCGCCACCTCGGCGCGGTCCAGCTCGACACCATCTCGGTGCTCGCCCGCTCCCACGAGCTGATCCCGTACGCCCGTCTCGGCGCGGTGGGCCGCAGAACGGTGGAGGACGCCTACTGGACCACCGCCTCCCCCGGCGCGCCACAGCCGCGCCCCCACGCCTTCGAGTACTGGTCGCACGCGGCCTGCATCCTCCCCATCGAGGAATGGCCCCACTTCGCCTTCCGCCGCCGCGCCTACCGGGCCCGCCCGCACTGGAACCACCAGCTCCCCGAGGGCACCTACGACCAGGTCGTCAAGCAGCTCCGCACCGAAGGCCCCCTCACCGCCACGGAGTTGGGCGGCGCGAAGAGGACCAGCGAGTGGTGGGACTGGTCCGGCACCAAGGTCGCCGTCGAACGCGCCCTGATGTACGGCGAGGTGGTCTGCGTGGAGCGCCGCGGCTGGAAGCGGGTGTACGACCTCGCCGAGCGCGCCGTCCCCGCCGACCTGCTCCATGACGAGCTGGACGACACCGAGTGCGTGCGCCGCCTGGTCCGTCTCGCGGGCCAGTCCCTGGGTGTCGGCACCCGCGCGGACATCGCCGACTACCACCGCCTGAAGGGCGAACAGGTCGATGCGGTGATCGCCGACTCCGGCCTGGTACCGGTGACCGTCGAGGGCTGGGGCAAGCCGGCCTGGGCCGACCCCGCGGCCCTGGAGACGCCCCCGCGCGGCCGCCACCGCACCACCCTGCTGTCCCCGTTCGACTCCCTGATCTGGGAACGCGCGCGCACGGAGCGGATCTTCGGCTTCACCCACCGCCTGGAGGCCTACGTCCCCAAGCCCAAGCGGATCCACGGCTACTTCGCGATGCCGGTGCTGGCCGGTGGCCGTCTGGTCGGCCGCGTGGACCCGGCCCGCGAGGGCGGCACGCTGGTGGCCCGGCAGGTCACGCTGGACGGCCCGAAGGCGGTCCCGGCGGTGGCGCAGGCCCTGGCCGAGGCGGCGAGCTGGGTGGACTGCGCGGACGTACGCGTGGAGCGGGTGGACGCCCCGGAGCTCCGCGAGCCCCTCGTGAAGGCGCTAGCGGATCTCTAGGATCTTCTCGCGCATCGCGTAGACGACGGCCTCCATCCTGGAGTGCAGCTGAAGCTTCTCCAGGATGTTGCGCACATGGTTCTTCACCGTGTTCTCGGAGATGAACAACTCCTTGGCGATGTCACGGTTGTTCATCCCGGTGGCGACGAGCTTGAGGACTTCCAGCTCCCGGTCGGTCAGCCGCGGCGCAGGCACCAGCCGGCGCTCGTCGGTCCGCTGGATCATCGACTTGAACTCGGTGAGCAGCTTCGACGCCATGGAGGGGCTGATCTGCGACTGCCCGTCGGCCACCGCGCGGATCGCGGTGGCGACCTCGTCCGTGGAGATCTCCTTGAGGAGGTATCCGGTCGCGCCGGCCTTGATCGCGTCGTAGAGGTCGGCTTCCTCGTCGCTGATCGTCAGCATGATGATCTTGGCGCTGGGTGCCACCTCCTTGATGGAGGTGCAGGCCTCGATGCCGCCCCGCTTGGGCATCCGCACGTCCATCAGAACGATGTCCGGCAGCAGGTCGGCGGCCTTGTCCACGGCCTCCGCGCCGTCGCCCGCCTCGCCGACGACCTGGATGTCCTCCTCGGCCGCGAGCACGATCTCCAGTCCCCGCCGGAAGAGCGCATGGTCGTCGACGACCAGGACCCGGATGGGTTCCTTGCGTGGAGAGCCCGCGTCCGCGCCCATGTCGTCGACGCCGTCGTCGGCGCCCTCGCCGCGCAGCGGTCCGAAGCTGTCCGCCATCGTTCCTCCCCCTGAAGGCTGTGGCTGGTTCGTGCCATCGCCAACCCAAGGCAACGACCCACCGGTTGGGCCGGTACGGCCATGATTTCATGCCCGGACGACAGTGAGATGACAGAGCGAGGCGCGAAACGGTCGCACGCGGGTGCCCCTGGGGGCGCACACGCGCTCCAGGGGCACCCGTCAGCTGTCATCCGGGAGGGTCAGCTCCCCGTCGTGCCACCGGGCGCGGGAGAGTGCGCCCGGGCGACCATCGGGTCCGTGCTCAGGTGGATGACGCCGTAGTCGTAGGCGTGCCGCCGGTAGACGACACTCGGTTCCTTGGTCTCGGAGTCGACGAACAGATAGAAGTCGTGCCCGACCAGTTCCATCTCGTAGAGCGCCTGGTCGAGAGTCATCGGGGAGGCGACGTGGGTCTTCTCGCGGACGATCAGGGGGCCTTCGCCCTTGATCTCCAGCGAGCCGATCCTCTTGGTGGGTACGCCCTCCGGCTCGTCCTCGTGCACGGGGTGACCGTTGCCGTTGAGGGTCGCCGCGTCCGGGACGTGGTCCGGGACCTCGGCCGCCGTGAGCCGGCGTGCGCCGCGCCGCGTGTGGCGCTTGTCGTGCTGCTTGCGCAGCCTGGCGTCCAGCTTCTCCGCTGCCAGGTCGAGTGCCGCGTACGGGTCGCTGGCTGCCGCTTCCGCCCGGATCACCGGACCGCGGGAGCGGAGCGTGATCTCCACTCGGTCGCAACGGTCGGCCTGTCGGGGGTTCGGCTCCTTGGACACCTCGACGTCGAGGCTGATCACCTTGCCATCGAGCTTCTGGATCTTCTCCAGCTTCAGCTTCTCGGCCACGTGCTTGCGGAACCGCTCGGGCACCTCGGTCTTGCGGCCCTTGACGACGATGTCCACGCAGAACTCCGTTCCCGGATCGCTCCGCCTCGATGCGGAGCATCTCCCTTTTGCACCAAGCTCCGGTGAGCCCCGGAACCTCGGACTCGGTGACTTCCACCTCCTCCCCCGCGGGCAAGATCTCCATTCCACCGGCGCGGGTGATGATGGAAATCCCGCGGCACGGCATTCGGATTAGTGAGGTGTGGCCTGCGCCTTTCTCTCACAACCGAACATATCTCGCCCGGACGGATGTCGTCACCCTCTACCGCGGCGTACCTCCGTTCAGGTGAATTGGCCCTCTCACAACCTGCAACGATGCAACTTCACAGTCAGTTCCGGTTTATCTCGGAGGAATCCGGCGAGGCCGCGACCACAGCCGCGCAGATCAGGTCACGGACGCCACCGGCGTCCGCCGCACCCTGGCAGCGCTCCCGGGCCGCGTCCTCCTCGGTCCCTGCGATCATCCGGTCCCTCATGTTTTCCCGTGTTGCGGCCGTGTACACGAGGCTCGCCCCGTCACTCCCGCATCCACCCACTCCCCGCACCTTGCGATCCCCGCTCGGCCCCTGCGTCCGTCCACCGTGGCTCGCACCTGCCCCGGGTCGCCCGGGAGCGGGCAGCTCACCCGACTCCGTCTGTCCTTGATCAGCCCGCTCATCCCTCACCGCCTGCCCACGAAGATCCCGCGCATCCCTCACCGCCCTCGCCCGCTCCCGCCAGCCGTCGATGGCCGCCTGCGCGTCAGCACTCCACCTCTCCGACTCCGACTGCCGACGGCCGGCCTCCGCCCCCGGCTCGGACTGCCACAGCTCACCGCGTCCGCCCCTCCTGTCAGGTCCTCCGACAACCCCCTGTTGCCGTTGATCACGGCGCCCCGCCGCCATCTGTTCATCACGAGACCAAGCCTGTTGGCCACGAGGGCCGGCCCACCCCTCGCGAACCCCGAGCCCGCGCTGTTCCCCACGCACCCCGGCCCCCGCACTCCGGTACCCCAGCCGTTCCCCCTCCCTTGCCTCCCTTACCGCCCGGGCCGCCTCCGCCAAGGTCGCCCCCGTCGTCATCAGGTCGTCGACCAGCACGACCAGTCCTTGGGACAGCAGTCGCCCGCCGCCCGGCACCACGGTCAGCGCACCGGCGAGGTTGTCCATCCGCTGACGGGAGTTGAGCCCCGACTGGTCGGCCACGCCCCTCCGCTGCCGCAGTACGGCCACCACTCGCGCCGGCATCCCCGCCCGCCGCAGTTCTCCCGCCGCCGCGAGGGCGATCCGCCGGGCCGGGTCATGCCCCCGGGCCCGCACGGCCCGCCGCGCGGACGGCACAGGGACCAACAGCACCCGCCCCCGGACCGCTCCCTCGTCGCCCGTCTCGCACACCTCCCGCACCCCGGCCCACACAGCTCCCGCCAGCGCCGAACCGAGCGGCCCCGCGAGCCCCAGAGCGCCCCGCTCCTTGTGCGCCAGCAGCACCGCCCGCACCGCATCCGCATACCGAGCCGCCGCATGCACGACCGGCAGTCCGGGCGGCTCCGGCACCGGTCGAACCCGGCGCGGTGCGGCCCCTTCCAGGGCGGCACGGCACTCAGGACAGAGCGCCGTGCGAGGCCTCCCGCAGCCTCCGCACTCGGCCGGCAGCACCAGATCGGTGAGGTCCTGCCACCACCCCCACATGCCCACCACTGTGCCAACACGGGAGCCGGCCGACCACCCCTGTGGAAAACCCCCTGTGGAAAACCCCGCCATCTATCCGAACAGCAGTTCCCACATCAAATGCCGACCCCATACAACGAATTACCCCCGCCTCTCAGCGCCCCCGCCATTCGGCCTCCGAAGGACGAGCACCCGGAATCCATCCGCCGTCATCGAATCCGCCCCACCACCCCCACACACAACAAAAGCGGCCGCCCCCACCAGGGCCTCCCCCGGCAAAAGCAGCCGCTCCCCACAACACGCTCCCGCGAACGGGCACCGTCACCGTGGCCCGGTCACCGCGACCCCGTCACCCCGGATACACCGGCGCCGTCCCGTCCGCATCCACCTTCTGCCACTGCGCCCCCGCCGGCAGCCGTACGATCCCGTCCTCCGAGTACGCGGCCAACGGCACATCGTCGTCCTCCGACGCGGCGACCTCCTTGACGCCCGTCAGCGCGGCCGGCGGCGGGCCCTCGGGCGTGGATCCGTCGACCTGGACGTACCGCGTCTGCTGCACTCCGCCCTGCTCCCGCCCGACCACCACGAGCCTGCTGTCGCCGGCCCAGGACATGGTCGTGACCTCCTCCAGATCCGGCGTGGTGGAGCGCAGTTCCCGCACCGACACGCTCCGCGCGTCGCCGATCCTGCCCTCGCGCTCGATCCGCCCCACGTACAGCGACTGCTTGCCACCCTTCTGCACGACGAGCGCGATCCGCACCCCGTCCGCCGCCACCCGCAGGTCCTTGATCCGCCCGTCGAGCCCGGGAGTCTCCACCTTCAGCGGTTTGCCCGCGCCCTCCTTGAACAACAGCAGCCGCGGATCGGCGGGATTACGGTCGGCCACCCACAGATCGCCCTCGATGTCCCAACTGGGCGTGGTCAGCCGGTCCTCGGCCGCCTTGCCGCTGCTGACCAGCACCGGGTCCCCGAGCGAGCCGCCCGACACCAGCGACCCGACGTACAGCGACCTGCCGTCGAGAGAGACACCGGCGGCCATGTGCTCGTCCCGCGAGACGGCCACCGACCGCAGGTCCTTGTCGCCGTCGCCGAGCGCACCGGGCACCGGCACCGGCTCGGCCTTCGTGTCGCCGCCGGCCGGAACCGCGGGCATCCGAACCAGCCGGTGCTCACCGTTCACGAAGTACAGGGACACCGGCTTCTCCACCGAGCCGCGCTGGGCAACGCCGTTGGCATCGTCCCCGTCGGCGGAGCACAACGGCCTGCGGTCGGCCTGCAGTTCGACCGTCTCCACGGCCGGCGCGAGGTTCTGCAAGGTGAACAGCAGCTGAGCCGCCATGGCTCGACACCGGTCCGAACTGACGTGCCCAGCCTTGTCGTTGAGCGGCACGGTCAACGCACCCCGGTCGTCGGGGGTCAGCGACGACGTCCCCTTCTGGAGGGCGGTACCCGTGGGAAAGCTCGTCCTGACGACGGGGTCGAGCCACCGCGTCGGCCCGTTGAGCAGCGAGCGCACCACCTGCGTGACGGGATCCACCCGCTCACGCACATACACCGGGTCGGCGACGGCCACCGTCTGCGGAACGGCCGGCGCCTTGGCCTCCGAAGCGAAGTAGTACTTATTGACGGCCACGTAGTTGCGCTGGAAGTCCGACTTCCCCATGACAACACCCTGGGGAGGGCTGTCGATCCGCCACTGCTTGGTCTTCTTGTCCTGCACCAGGTGCACGGTCTCCCGGTACTGCCCGGACGTCGGCGCGTACGACTGCTGCGCGTCCACGACGGCCACCTTGGTGCCGATCAACGTGAACCAGGTGCCGTCGGCCTGCTCCCGGTCGGCGGGCCGCACGATGTCGGCGCCGGGCCCGTCGTCGAGCACCGTGGTGGACAGGCCCGGCTCCCACTTCTTCTGCGCGGCCGGGGTCAGATACTTGCGGGCCGTCTCATAGTTGGGATCGTCGCTGGTCAGCGCCTCGAGGAAGCCCTGGACGATGTCCGTGGGCTCGGCGTCCTCCTGCGGCGGCATCGCGAAGACCCGCACCGGCGTGTCCTGCCGGGGCGTGGAGTCCACCCCGCGCAGATCACCGCTGTCCGGCATGGAGGCGCACCCCGCCAGCAGTACGACCCCGCACGCGGCGTACGCCACCGCGCGCCCCGGCGTGCGCCGGCCGCTCCCTTCGCGGTCAGCGTCCACGGAAGGCCTCCCCCTGCTGTTTGTACGACTCCTGCGAGCCGTCGTTCGAACGGCTCGCGCCCTCACCGCCCTCCGCGGTGGACGCGCCGTCCTGCCGGCGCCCGCTCGATGCGGGCCGCGGCACCACGCGGGAGCCGTTGCCGGGCAGCGCGGTCGGGTCGGCCGTAGGTGTCGCGGCGCCTGTCCGCGGCGCTATCGGATCCCGTGAGGTCACCTGGCCGCTCGTCGGCTGGACCGGCACGGTGGCCGCCTTGTCCGCGCCCCCGCGCGGCAGACCGGCGTCGTCCAGTCCACGGTTGCGTCGCGAGTCCTTGGGCTCCAGCGGTATCGGCGAGCCCCTGAGCGGCTCGTCGGCCGTCCTGGGCAGCGTCAGCCGGAACTGCGAACCGCCGCCCGGCTCACCCCACGCCTGCAGCCAGCCGCCGTGCAGCCGCGCGTCCTCCAGGGCGATGGACAGCCCGAGGCCGGTCCCGCCGGTGGTACGCGCGCGTGCCGGGTCGGCTCGCCAGAAGCGGCTGAACACGCGGGTCGCCTCGCCGGGCTTGAGTCCGACGCCGTAGTCGCGCACGGCGACCGCGACCGCCCCGCCGGCCGCCGCCAGCTTGACCAGGACGTCCTTGCCCTCGCCGTGCTCAACGGCGTTGACCACGAGGTTGCGCAGCACCCGCTCGACCCGCCGGGCATCGGCCTCCGCGACGACGGGCTGCTGATCGCCGAGCACCCGGATCGTCGTGCCCTTGCGCTCGGCGAGCGGCTCGGCCCCGCCGACCACCCGCCGCACGACCTCCCTGAGGTCTATCGGCTCCGCCTCCAGCGCCGCCGCGCCCGCGTCGAAGCGACTGATCTCCAGCAGATCCGCGAGCAGCGTCTCGAACCGGTCCAGCTGGTCCGCGAGCAGTTCCGCCGACCGCGCGGTCATCGGATCGAAGTCCTCACGCGCGTCATGGATGACGTCCGCGGCCATCCGTACGGTCGTCAGCGGCGTCCGCAGCTCGTGCGACACGTCCGACACGAACCGCCGCTGCATCCGCGACAGGTCCTCCAGCTGCTGGATCTTCAGCTGGAGGTTCTGCGCCATCTTGTTGAAGGCCTCACCGAGGCGCGCGATGTCGTCCTCACCGGTGACCTTCATCCGCTCCTGGAGCCGCCCGGCGGACAACCGCTCCGCGATCCCGGCCGCCATCCGCACCGGCGTGACGACCTGCCGCACCACGAGCCAGGCGATGGCTCCGAGGAGTACGACGACGAAGAGCCCGGCGGTCGCCAGGGTGCCCTTGACCAGGCTGAGCGACTTCTCCTCCTGCGTGAGCGGGAAGAGGTAGTACAGCTGGTACGGGTCCCCGTTGGGGTCGTTGACCTGCTTGCCGATGACGAGGGCAGGCTGGGACTCCTGGCCGGTGTCGTAGTTGATGCGGGTGTAGCTCTGGGCGGCGGTCGTGCTCTGGTCGACCTTGGCGCGCAGGGCCTCGGGCACGCTGGCCGTCGGGTCGACGTCGCCGGAGGCGCGCGGTCCGCGCCCGCTGCCGCTGTCCCCGCCCACAGGCAGGGTGACCACGTCGAAGGCGCCCTGACCGCCGCTGGAGAGCGAGTAGACGAGGTTGCTCATCCACTCGATGACGAACTGGTCGGACTGGTCGTCGGCCGCCGTGGCCGCGTCGTCGGTCCCGGCGCCCGCCTCGTCCGCCTTCTGCTTGGCCACCGCGAACCCGCCGGTGGCCTGGCTCTGCGAGGCCTTGACCTTGGCGTCGAGCAGGCCGTTGCGCACCTGCCCGATGACGACGAAGCCCAGCAGCAGGACCACACCGAGCGACATCAGCAGGGTCGTGGCGACGACCTTGAGCTGGATGTTGCGCCGCCACAGCCGCATCACGGGCAGCAGCGGCCGCCGCACCCAGCGCATGAACAGCCTCAGGACCGGGCTGCCCTGGACTCCGCCCTGAAGCAGCCCGCCCTCGAGGAAGCGTCCCCAGCGGGAACCCGCCGGCTTCCGCCCGACAGGCCGCCCCGCATTCGCCCCGGTCCGCCCGGGTGACGAAGCGGCACTGTCTCCGGACATGTCAGCTGGGCCCTGCCTTGTAACCCACACCACGGACGGTCACCACGATCTCCGGCCGCTCCGGGTCCTTCTCGACCTTGGAGCGCAGCCGCTGTACATGCACATTGACGAGCCGGGTGTCGGCGGCGTGCCGATAGCCCCACACCTGCTCGAGCAGCACCTCACGCGTGAACACCTGCCACGGCTTGCGCGCGAGCGCGACCAGCAGGTCGAACTCCAGCGGCGTCAGCGCGATCGACTGCCCGTCCCGCTTCACGGAGTGCCCGGCCACGTCGATGACCAGGTCCCCGATGGCGAGCTGCTCGGGCGCCGGCTCCTCCGACCTCCGCAGCCGCGCCCGGATGCGGGCCACGAGCTCCTTCGGCTTGAACGGCTTCACGATGTAGTCGTCGGCACCGGACTCCAGTCCCACGACGACATCGACGGTGTCGCTCTTGGCCGTCAGCATCACGATCGGCACCCCGGACTCCGCCCTGATCAGGCGGCACACCTCGATGCCGTCCCGACCGGGCAGCATCAGGTCCAGCAGCACCAGATCCGGCTTGGCCTCACGGAACGCGGCCAGCGCCTTGTCGCCGTCGGCTACGAAAGACGGCTCAAAACCTTCACCACGCAGCACGATGCCCAACATCTCGGCAAGTGCGGTGTCGTCGTCGACGACAAGGACTCGTCCCTTCATAAACGACATCATCCCATTCTCGTAACAGTGACCGGGGCGCTGGTGAGAGAGGTCACTGACCTGTGACGATAGTCGTATGGGGTCGCTACTGTCTGCGCTTCGCGCCTCGGCGGACCAGGTCGTCCCCGTTCCTCGATCAGCTGATCGTCACCTGCCGGGACCTGGCACACAGCTCAGCAAGGGCCTCAGCAGTCACCGGCGACACCACACCCTCCTCCGTGACGATCGCCGTCACCAGCTCCGGCGGTGTCACATCGAAGGCCGGGTTGTACGCCTGAGTACCCAGCGGGGCCAGCGGAATCCCGCCGCCCGCGCCACCTCCCGCCACCGGGACCTGCGGCGCCGCGATCTCGGTGACCTCGTGCCCGGCCCGCTGCTCGACCTCGATCGACGCGCCGTCCGGCGTGTCCGGATCCACCGTGGTCAGCGGTGCCACCACGATGAACGGCACATGGTGATACCGCGCGAGCACCGCGAGCGGATAGCTCCCCACCTTGTTCGCCACCGAGCCGTCGGCCGCGATCCGGTCCGCACCGATCAGCACCGCGTCCACCTCCCCGGCCGCGAACAGCGAACCCGCCGCGTTGTCCGTCAGCAGGGTGTACGCCATCCCGCTGCGCGCCGCCTCGTACGCCGTCAGCCGGGCGCCCTGGAGCAGCGGACGGGTCTCGTCCACCCACAGCCGCCGCAGCCGCCCCGCCCGGTGCGCCGCGAGAGCCACCGCGAACGCCGTGCCCTCGCCGCCGGAGACCAGCGACCCGGTGTTGCAGTGCGTCAGGATCCGGTGCCCGCCGCCCGGAAGCAGCTCGTCCAGCAGCGTCAGCCCGCGCTCGGCCATCGCCGAGCTGGCCGCCGCGTCCTCCTGGTGCAGCGCCCGCGCAGCCGCCAGCGCCGCTGCGGCCGCCTGCGCCTGATCGCCGCTCCTGGCGAGCTCCGCCCGGTACGCGGCCTCCGCCCTGCGCACCCCGACCCCCAGGTTCACCGCGGTGGGACGCGCCCCGGCCAGCACGGCCGCCGCCTCGTCCACGTCGTACCCGCGCGCGGCGGCGAGCGCGACCCCGTACGCCCCCGCGATCCCCAGCAGCGGCGCCCCGCGCACAGCGAGCGAACGGATCGCCTCCACCAGCACGGACGCGTCCGTGCAGACCAGTTCCACCTCCTCGGCCGGCAGTCTCGTCTGGTCGAGAAGCACCAATACAGGACCTTCGGGTGGCTCTTCCCAGCGGATCGCCGGTATCTCGGTGGGCTTGCTGTCCTCGCCGGTTTGCACGTACTGATCAGCCATGCCGTCAGTCTGCCCCTTGTCCCGCGGAGTATTGAAGGTGTGCAGCCCCTACCGCGGCTGGTCCTTCGCCGAGCACCCCATGACACGATGACTGCCAACCTGCCGCCGCGACCGCGGACGGGCACCGTGAAGGAGCGACGATGAACGACACTCCGGGTTGGGCCTCGCCCGGATCCGCCCCGTCCGACGGGCACGAGCCCGGCACGTCCGGCCCCACCGAGCCCACCGACACGAAGCCCGGCGAGACGGCTGCCGCCAACGGCGCGGCGAAGCCGACCACGGCCTCCGACACAGCGCAGCCCACGCAGCAGCCCTCGGACACCTCGCAGGACCCCGGCGCGAAGTGGTCCCAGGACCAGCCGCCCGCCGCCCAGTGGTCCGCCCCCACCGGCCCCACCGCTCCGGGCCAGGCCCCTCCCCCGCCTCCCGCCCCCGGCGGCTGGGGATCCCAGCCCCCCGCCGGCCCGCCCGGAGGCCAGGGCCCGCAGCCGGGCTGGGGCGGCGGCTACGCCGGTCACCCCGGATACGGCGGCTGGGGCGGCCCCCCGCCCGCGGCCAAGCCCGGCGTGATCCCCCTGCGCCCGCTCGGCGTGGGCGAGATCCTCGACGGCGCGGTCTCCACCATGCGCACCTACTGGCGCACGGTCCTGGGCATCTCGCTGACCGTCGCGGTCGTGACCCAGGTCCTGGTCATCCTGCTCCAGGGGTTCGTCCTCAACGACAACGCCGGCTCCGAGGCCCTCAGCGACCCGAGCGCCAGCGCCGACGAGGTGACGCGCGCCCTGGGCGAGACCATGGTCAGCACCACGGTCGTCTTCCTGATCTCCCTGATCGGCACGATCGTCGCGACCGCACTGCTCACGACGGTCACCAGCCGGGCCGTGCTCGGCCGCCCCGTCACCACCGGTGAGGCCTGGCGGGACGCCCGCCCGCAGGTGCCCAGGCTGTTCGGTCTCATCTTCCTGCTGCTGCTCATCACCTTCGGCGTGATCACGGTCGGCGCCCTGCCCGGCATCCTCGTGGCCCTCGCGGGCTCCGAGGGCGGCGGTATCGCCCTCGCCGTCCTGGGCATCCTCGGCGCGAGTGTCGTGGCCGTGTGGCTGATGATCCGCTTCTCGCTGGCCTCGCCCGCGCTGATGCTGGAGAAGCAGACCATCGTGAAGTCGATGAGCCGCTCCACGAAGCTGGTCCGCGGCTCCTGGTGGCGGGTCCTCGGCATCCAGCTGCTGGCCGGGATCATCGCGAACATCGTCGCGGCGATCGTGGTCCTCCCCTTCACCTTCCTCGCCGCAGCCCTCAGTGGCGACGGCGTCGGCGGCTTCGTCAACGGCACCGGCGATCTCGGCTGGACGTTCCTCATCATCAGCGGCATCGGCTCGGTGATCGGCTCCATGATCACCTTCCCGATCTCGGCGGGCGTCACCGTGCTCCTCTACATCGACCAGCGCATCCGCCGCGAGGCCCTCGACCTCGAACTGGCCCGCGCGGCCGGTGTGCAGGGCTACAGCACCGGCGCCACTCCCGGGAGCTGATGAGGTGAACCTGCCGGGGGGAGTGCTCACTTCGCTGCGCGCCGGAAACAGCTCGGTGCTGTCCATGGCACGGTCCGGCGACGAACCACCGCTGACGACCCCGCGCGACCCTGCGCGGGAGGCGGCCCGCCGCGAGCTGGCCAAGCGGATGTACCACGAGAACGACCCCAGCTGGTTCCAACGTGCCCTCAACGCCTTCTGGGACTGGGTGAGCAAGCTGTTCGACGCCGCCTCGTCCGCGACACCGGGAGGTGCGCTCGGCCTGGTCGTCGTCATCGCCGTCGTCCTCCTGGTCGCCGGCGCCCTGTGGTGGCGCCTGGGCACCCCCGGCCGCGATCCCAGCTCCTCCGCCGCCCTGTTCGACGACCGCCCCCGCAGCGCCGCCGACCACCGCGCGGCCGCCGAGGCCCACGCCGCCCAGGGCCACTGGAACCAGGCCGTCCAGGAACGCATGCGCGCCATCGTCCGCTCCCTGGAGGAACGCGCTCTCCTCGACATCCGCCCCGGCCGCACCGCGGACGAGGCCGCCGCGGAAGCGGGCCGCTCCCTGCCCTCCCACACCGACCGACTGCGCTCAGCGGCCCGGGACTTCGACGACGTCACATACGGCGGCCGGTCCGCGACCGAGCAGTCGTACCACCGCATCGCCGACCTCGACCGCGACCTGGAACGCACCAAGCCGGTACTCGCGCACGACGCGAGCGGCACGAGCACCGCGAACACCAGCCACAGCGCGGACCAGCACGCCCGCCAGGGAGCCGTCGAATGACCGCCGAGGCCACGCTCCCGTCCACCTCGGCCTCGCCCACCACGCGCCAGGTGTGGACCCGCGCGCGGGGCGTCGTCCTCGCTGTCGTGATCCTCGTCGTCGCGGCCGTGGTGATCGCGGCGATCCGCTCCACGGAACGCCACGGCAGCCTCGACCCCCGCTCCGCCGACCCCTTCGGCAGCCGGGCCGTCGCCGAACTCCTCGCCGACCGGGGCGTCGACACCCGCGTGGTCACCACCCTGGACAAGGCCCGCGCCGCCACCGGCCCCGACACCACCCTCCTGGTCGCCGTACCCGACCTCCTGACGCACCGCCAGCAGAGCCAACTGCGCTCCGCCACCGCCGACTCCGACGGCCGCACGATCCTCGTCGCACCCGGCAGCTGGTCCGTCGAGCGCCTGGCACCCGGCGTCGTGGCCGATCCCGCCACCAGCCTCGACTCGACGCTCTCCCCCGACTGCGCCCTCCCTGCCGCCCGCCGTGCGGGCACCGCCGACACCGGCGGCATCCGCTACACCGTCACCCACCCCGGCAACGACGAGTGCTACCCCAGCGACCGACTGCCCACCCTGGTGCGCGTCCCGGCGGCCTCCGGGGACGGCGACACCGTCGTGCTCGGCGCGCCCGACATCCTCTACAACGACACCCTCGACAAGCAGGGCAACGCCTCGCTCGCCCTGCAACTCCTCGGCTCCCGCCCCCATCTGGTCTGGTACCTCCCCTCGCTCTCCGACTCCTCCGCCGCCGACCCGAATGCGGAGAAGAGCTTCCTCGACCTGCTCCCCTCGGGCTGGCTCTGGGGCACACTCCAGCTCTTCTTCGCGGCAGCCCTCGCCGCCCTGTGGAGGGCACGCCGACTCGGCCCCCTCGTGCCCGAAAAACTCCCCGTGGCGATCCGCGCCTCCGAAACCGTCGAAGGCCGCGCCCGCCTCTACCGCAAGGCCAACGCCCGCGACCGCGCGGCCACCGCTCTTCGCTCCACCACCCGCACCCGCCTCGCCCCCCTCGTCGGCGTCCCCGTCACCCAGGCGCACGCACCCGAAGCCCTGCTCCCCGCCCTGTCCGCCCACCTCCGAACCGAAGGCGACGGACAGCCCCTGCACTCCCTGCTCTTCGGCCCGCCGCCCAGCGACGACGCAGCCCTCATCTCCCTAGCCGACCAACTCGACGCCCTCGAAAGAGAGGTACGCCGTTCATGATGGACCCGACCACTGACAACGCCGGGACCACCGGGGACCCGGACAGCGCCCGGGCCTCCCTGGAAGCCCTGCGCGCCGAGATCGCCAAAGCCGTGGTCGGCCAGGACCCCGCCGTGACCGGTCTCGTCGTCGCCCTCCTCTGCCGCGGACACGTCCTACTAGAAGGAGTCCCTGGAGTCGCCAAAACGTTGCTCGTCCGCGCCCTCGCATCCGCGCTGGAACTCGACACGAAGCGCGTCCAGTTCACCCCGGACCTCATGCCGAGCGACGTGACGGGCTCCCTGGTCTACGACACCCGCACCGCCGAGTTCTCCTTCCAGCCCGGCCCGGTCTTCACCAACCTCCTCCTGGCCGACGAGATCAATCGCACCCCGCCCAAGACCCAGTCGTCCCTCCTGGAGGCCATGGAGGAGCGCCAGGTCACGGTCGACGGCACACCCCGCCTCCTCCCCGACCCGTTCCTGGTCGCCGCGACCCAGAACCCGGTGGAGTACGAGGGCACCTACCCCCTCCCCGAAGCCCAGCTGGACCGTTTCCTCCTCAAACTGACGATCCCGCTCCCCTCCCGCCAGGACGAGATCGACGTCCTGACCCGCCACGCCGAGGGCTTCAACCCCCGCGACCTCAAGGCCGCCGGCGTACGCCCCGTAGCGGGCCCGGCCGACCTCGAGGCCGCGCGGGCGGCGGTCGCCAAGACCACGGTCTCCCCCGAGATCACCGCCTACGTCGTCGACATCTGCCGCGCCACCCGCGAGTCCCCGTCCCTCACCCTGGGCGTCTCCCCGCGCGGCGCCACGGCCCTTCTGGCCACCTCGCGCGCGTGGGCATGGCTCACCGGCCGCGACTACGTTATCCCCGACGACGTGAAGGCCCTGGCCCTCCCCACCCTCCGCCACCGCGTGCAACTCCGCCCGGAGGCCGAAATGGAAGGCGTCACTCCCGACTCCGTCATCAACGCGATCCTCGCCCACGTCCCGGTCCCCCGCTGATGGCCCTCACCGGACGAGCCGCCCTTGTAGCAGCCCTGGGCTCCCTGCCCATCGGCATCTGGGAACCCAGCTGGACGGGCATCCTCGCGGTCAACGCCCCCTTGGCGGTGGCCTGCGCCTGTGACTTCGCCCTCGCCGCTCCCGTACGACGGCTGGGCCTGACCCGCTCCGGCGACACCTCCGTCCGCCTGGGCGAGACCGCAGACGTCACCCTCACGATCACCAACCCGTCAGGCCGCCCCCTCCGCGCCCACATCCGCGACGCCTGGCCCCCCAGCAGCTGGCAGCCGGGCACCGAGGTGGAAGCATCCCGCCACCACCTCACGGTCCCCGCCGGCGAACGCCGCCGCATCACCACGCGCCTACGCCCCACCCGCCGCGGCGACCGCCAGGCCGACCGGGTCACGATCCGCTCCTACGGCCCTCTCCGGCTCTTCTCCCGCCAGGGCACCCACAAGGCCCCCTGGACGGTCCGTGTGCTGCCCCCGTTCACCAGCCGCAAGCACCTGCCCTCCAAGCTGGCCCGCCTGCGCGAACTCGACGGCCGCACAAGCGTTCTCACCCGCGGCGAAGGCACGGAGTTCGACAGCCTGCGCGAGTACGTCCCGGGCGACGACACCCGCTCCATCGACTGGCGAGCCACCGCCCGCCAAAACGCCGTCGCCGTACGCACCTGGCGTCCCGAACGCGACCGCCACATCCTCTTGGTCCTCGACACCGGCCGCACTTCAGCAGGCCGAGTCGGCGACGCCCCCCGCCTCGACGCCTCCATGGACGCAGCCCTGCTCCTGGCCGCCCTCGCCTCCCGCGCAGGCGACCGCGTGGACCTCCTCGCATACGACCGCGGAGTACGCGCCCTGGTTCAGGGCCGCACGGCAAAAGACCTGCTTCCCTCCCTGGTCAACGCGATGGCTCCCCTCGAACCCGAACTCGTCGAGACGAACGCCCGAGGCCTCACAGCCACAGCTCTTCGTACGGCGCCTCGGCGCTCCCTGGTCGTGCTGCTCACGAGCCTCGACGCCGCACCGATCGAGGAAGGGCTGCTTCCGCTCCTCCCTCAGCTCACACAGCGCCACACAGTTCTTCTGGCGTCAGTGGCGGACCCCCATATCGCCCGCATGGCCACCGCCCGTGGAAACACCGAGGCGGTCTACGAAGCCGCTGCCGCCGCCCGGGCCCAGACGGAACGTCAGCGCACGGCCGAACAACTCCGTCGGCACGGGGTCACTGTCGTCGACGCCACCCCCGACGACCTGGCGCCGGCACTGGCAGACGCGTATCTCGCCCTGAAGGCTGCGGGACGCCTGTAAACAAAGAAGGGGGCGCACGACGCCCCCTTTGAAAACAGCACACTAAACGCAGAAAGGCCCACACCATAAGGTGTGGGCCTTTCCATCAAAAGGAGTTCGGCGGTGTCCTACTCTCCCACAGGGTCCCCCCTGCAGTACCATCGGCGCTGTAAGGCTTAGCTTCCGGGTTCGGAATGTAACCGGGCGTTTCCCTCACGCTATGACCACCGAAACACTATGAAATTAGACCGGAAAAGACACGGTCGTTGCCTCAGAACTAACACAGTGGACGCGAGCAAATATGGACAAGCCCTCGGCCTATTAGTACCGGTCACCTCCACCCATTACTGGGCTTCCAGATCCGGCCTATCAACCCAGTCGTCTACTGGGAGCCTTAACCC
>NZ_KB911790.1:0-221423 GCF_000383655.1 Streptomyces sp. 351MFTsu5.1
GTTTCGGTGGTCATAGCGTGAGGGAAACGCCCGGTTACATTCCGAACCCGGAAGCTAAGCCTTACAGCGCCGATGGTACTGCAGGGGGGACCCTGTGGGAGAGTAGGACACCGCCGAACAATCATTCAAAGGGTTGGATCCTGAACTTCGGTTCGGGGTCCAACCCTTTTTTGTTGTGCGTCACTTGAAGTTCACGTTGCGCAATCACCATCCGAAGCATGGGTACTGCTGCAATGCTCAGGGCCGCCGGCGTCGGAGTCGGTGACGAGGTCGTCGTACCGGCCTTCGGGAACGTCGAGGTCGCCGAGGCGGTGACACTCGCGGGTGCGCTTCCGGTGTTCGCGGACATACATCCGTCGACCTACTGCCTTGACGCGTCCGCTGTCGAAGCGGCCGTAACTCCGCGGACGGCGGCCGTCGTTGTCGTGCACCGCTTCGGTCGGCCCGCCGATATGCGGCGGCTGCTCGAGGTCGGGCAACGGCACGGGCTGCTCGTTCTCCAGGAAGGCGAGTCCGAGGCGCCGTACGACGAGGTCGCGCAGCGGCGGGAGCGGGCCTGCTACCTGGACGGGAAGTTGCGCGGGGTGCGTACGCCTGACGGTGGCGACGGGCACACGTATCAGCAGTACGTGGTGCGGGTGCCGGGGAACGGGCGGCCGGATCGGGACGCCTTCGCTCGGGCCTTGCGGGGCAAGGGAGTTGACTGTCGGGTGCCGGTGAAGACGCCCGTGCACCGGCTGCCGGAGTTCCGGCGCTGTGTGTCGCTGCCGGAGACCGAGCGGGCCGCCGACGAGACGCTCGCCCTGCCGGTGGACGCCTCGTTGACCAAGCGGGACATGCAGCGGGTCGTGGCCGCGTGCAATGCGCTCGGGGGACTGCTTCAGCCTGCGTTCTGAGCGAGTTGGGAGCACGGGTCTGTTCGGGGTATGATCTATTCCGTTGCCGCGAGGGAAACCTCGAAAAGGCGACAGGCCCCCTTAGCTCAGTCGGCAGAGCGTCTCCATGGTAAGGAGAAGGTCAACGGTTCGATTCCGTTAGGGGGCTCCAGCCAAAAGGCCCCGCCCATTCGGGCGGGGCCTTTTTCGTGCTTTCTCTCAGTCCTTGTGGAGGCCCGGGACACGCATCGCCAGAATCGCCATGTCGTCGGACGGGGCGTCGGAGGCGAAGCGCTCGACCGCGCGCATGATGCGGGCCGCCACCGCACCGGCCGTCAGGCCCGTGCAGGTGGTCAGGACGTCGGCGAGGCCGTCGTCGCCCAGCATGCGGGTGCCTTCCCGGCGTTCGGTGACGCCGTCGGTGACGCAGAGGAGCACATCGCCCGGGTCGAGGGTGACTGTCTCCTCGTAGAGCTCCAGGTCCTCCATGACGCCCAGGAGCGGCTGGGGCTCGGCCGCCGGTTCGACGGTGCCGTCCTGGCGCAGGCGGAGCGGGAGCGGGTGGCCGGCGCAGACGACCTTCAGGCGGGCGCTGCCGTCCTCCTGGGGCCACAACTCGCCGTAGAGGAGGGTCAGGAAGCGGCTGCGGGCGCCCTCGTCGAGGATGGCGGAGTTCAGGCGCTCCAGGACCGCCGGGCCGCTCAGGCCCTCGCGGGCCAGCAGGCGGAGGGCGTGGCGGGCGAGGCCCGTCACCGCCGCCGCGTTCGGGCCCGTGCCGCAGACGTCGCCGATGGCGAACCCGTAGGCGCCGTCGCTGATGGGGAAGAGGTCGTAGAAGTCACCGCCGACCTCGTTGCCCTCGCCGGCCGCGCGGTAGATGACCTCGACCTCGACGCCGTCGATCTCGGGGAGTTCCGGGGGCAGGAGGCTGCGCTGGAGGGACTGGCTGATCGCCGTGCGCTCGGAGTAGAGGCGGGCGTTGTCCAGGGCGAGGGCGGCCCGGCGGCTCAAGTCCTCGGCCAGTTCCAGGATTTCCTGGCGGAAGTGTTCGTCGGTGGGCTTGCCGAGGGTCAGCATGCCGATGACGCGGTTGCGGGCGACCAGGGGGAGGACGACGGTCTCGCCGCCCACCGCGGAGGCCGTGGCGAGCGTGGGGCCGATTCCGGAGGCGAGCTGGTGGGTCTGGCCGCCGCTGAGGCCGAGGCTGCGCATGGAGCTGCGCAGCGCCGCCTGGTGGGCGGCCTCGCCGGGGGCCGACCAGACGCGGGCGCCGGGCGTGGGGACCGGGTCCGGCGGCTGGACCTTCGACAGCAACGACTTGATGCCGTCGATGAGTTCCTCGTCCTCGTGCAGGACGTACGACAGATAGGGCTCCGAGGCCTGGTCGGCGATCGTGTAGACGGCGCACCAGGTGGCCAGGGTCGGGACGGTCATCTGGGCCATCAGTGCCAGTGTCTGGTCGCGGTCCAGGGTGCCGGCGAGGAGGTCGGAGGCCTCGACGAGGAAGCTCAGGGAGCCGCGGCGCAGGCGTTCCAGCTCGCCCAGGCGGGCCGACTCGACGGCCAACGCGATGCGGTCGGCGGCGAATTGCAGGCGCAGGGCCTCTTCGTTCGAGTATCTGCCGGGGGCTTCCGCGGCCACGCCGAGGGAGCCGGTGAGGCGGCCTTCGACCTTCAGCGGCACGGTGACGACCGAGCGCATTCCGGTGCCGCTGAGGAGCGGTACGGCGCCCGGTACGGCCGACAGGTCGTCGTGGACGGCCGGCATGCGGGCGGAGCCGTAGCGGCCGGGGCCCGCCTCGACGGGCACGCGCGCGAAGCGCTGGCGCGCGGACGGCAGGCCGGTCGAGGCGCGGACCTCCAGTTCCGTCTCGTCGTCGGTCGCGAGGAGCAGGAAGGCGGAGTCGCCGTCGAGCATGTCCCGGGCGCGTTCGACCGTGCGCTGGAGGAGGCCGTCGAGGTCGTCGGGGGCGGGGGAGCCGATGAACACCTCGAACGGGTCGGTGTTCTGGCCGTCGGGGGACGTGGTCGTGTCCGAGGCCGCGACGCGCAACGGGGTCTGGAGTACGGCCCGTTCGTGGTCGCGGACCAGCAGGCAGACCGTGGAGGGCTCGCCGCCGGAGTCACGAACGCGCAGGTGGGAGGCGTACACCGAGGTGACGCGGCCGTTGGCGGCCCTGATGCCGTAACTGCCCTCCCAGCGCGAGAGCCGCAGGGCCTCGGCAATGCCGGTGCCGGTGCCGGGGGTGTGCGGCCAGGCCGCGAGGTCGGTGAGGGGCTTGCCGATCACTTGTTCGGCGGGGTAGCCGAAGAGCTCCTCGGCGTCCTCGTTCCAGGAAGTGATGGCGCACGTGCGGTCGATCTGGACCACGGCGACGCGGACGCGGCCGTCGGCCAGCGGGAGGAGGTCGGCGGGCAGCGACGGACCGGCCGTACGGGTGCCGACCGGGCGTTCTGGCAGGTCGAGGCGGAACCACACCTGTTTCTGGGTGGGGGTGTACTCGACGCCCCAGCGGCTGGCGAGCGCGGCGCAGAGCTGGAGGCCGCGGCCGCCCTCGCGGTCCAGGTTGCCCATGTTGACGGCCTGGCCCTGGAGGGGGATCTCGCGCTCGGGGTAGCGGTCGGCGACCTCGATCCGTACGCCCTCGTCACTGCGCAGACACAGAACGTCCGCGGAGGTGCCTGCGTGGACCACCGCGTTGGTGACGAGTTCGCTGGTCAGGACCACCGCGTCGTCGACGATGTCGGCGAAGCCCCAGCCCTGGAGGGTGTCCCGGACGAAGGAGCGGGCGGTCGCTACCGATCGCCCGACAGGCTCGAAGCTGGCGGCCGCGCGCGCGGTGATCACAGAACTCCTCGACCGGTTGTCGACGTGCAGGGCTGCCTGGCCGACCGGGTGGTGCCGCTGCTGCGGCAGGCCGCCCGTCGGCCGGGGGTCCGGGTTCTGTCCCCCGGGGACCAGTCCGGTGGTCATGTGTGCGGCCGCCCTCCGATGCCCGCTCGTGCTCGTGCCACCGCCCAGGCCGGACGGACCGGCTCGGCTGGACAGCCGCATGCAAGGTTACTTACCTTCGACGGCTGTGCGGATGCCGGTCTGCAGTGTTTCCGTCCGGAGGGTGTGCGGACGATGTGCGAAGCTGCCGAACTGTTATGGCCGGGTTCAACCTGGGTGAAACACTGGGCAGGCTCCTGAAGAAGGTTCGGGCAGGCCGAGTGCCGTCCGCGTGAGACGGGCAGCAGCCCGTAGTGCGGCTTTGTTCGCCCGGTTGAGATATCGCTGTAGTAAGCAGGAGTGCGCGGCAGCAACCGGTATGCCGCGCGGCACCACCCGAGCACAGCAGTAACGGTCGACCCCTGCGGGAGGGACACAGTGGAGTCTGGCGCAGCGACGCGGGGCACTAAGACGCGCGCGAAAGGCGGACAGTCCCCGAGCAACCAGCGCAAACCGAGCAATGGCACCACCACGGTGGACACGGCTGCCCTGAACCGGCTGCTGGCCGCTCTGGTGTCCATGCGGGACGGGAACTTCCGCAAGAGGCTCACGGTGTCCGGCGACGGCCCGATGTCGGAGATCGCGGCTGTTTTCAACGAGGTGGCCGACCGCAATCTGCATCTGACGGGTGAGCTGTCGCGGGTGCGGCGCATGGTGGGCCGTGAGGGCAAGCTCACGGAAAGGCTGGAAACAGGCGCCTGCGAGGGCTCCTGGGCGTCCGCCATCGATGCCTCCAACGCGTTGGTGGACGATCTCGTACGGCCGGTCTCCGAGGTCGGCCGGGTGCTCTCGGCGGTCGCGGAGGGTGACCTCTCGCCCCGCATGGAGCTCAGGACCCAGGCGCCGGACGGCACGGGGCATCCGCTGCGCGGGGAGTTCCTGAAGGTCGGGCGGACTGTAAACAACCTTGTCGATCAGCTGTCGACCTTCACCGACGAGGTCACCCGCGTGGCCAGCGAGGTCGGTACCGAGGGCAAGCTCGGCGGCCAGGCGCGTGTGCGGGGCATGTCGGGTTCCTGGAAGGACCTGACCGAGTCCGTCAACACGATGGCGTACCGGCTGACGGCCCAGGTGCGGGACATCGCCCTGGTGACGACGGCGGTCGCCAAGGGTGACCTGTCCCGCAAGGTCACGGTGCATGTGGCCGGCGAGATGCTGGAGCTGAAGAACACCGTCAACACGATGGTGGACCAGCTGTCGTCCTTCTCGTCCGAGGTGACCCGCGTCGCGCGTGAGGTGGGTGTCGAGGGCGAGCTGGGCGGCCAGGCGCAGGTGCCGGGTGTGGCCGGTGTGTGGAAGGACCTCACCGATTCGGTGAACCTGATGGCAGGAAACCTTACTGCCCAGGTGCGCGGGATCGCTCAGGTGACGACGGCGGTCGCCAGCGGTGACCTGTCGCAGAAGGTGACGGTCTCCGCACGCGGCGAGGTCGCACAGCTCGCCGACACGATCAACCAGATGACCGAGACGCTGCGGATCTTCGCGGACGAGGTCACGCGTGTGGCCAACGAGGTCGGCGCCGAGGGGCAGCTCGGCGGGCAGGCGAACGTGCCGGGTGCGGCGGGGACGTGGAAGGACCTCACCGATTCGGTGAACACGGTCTTCCGGAACCTCACCACACAGGTGCGGGACATCGCCGCCGTGACGACGGCGGTGGCCAACGGTGACCTGTCGCAGAAGGTCACCGTCGACGTGGCCGGCGAGATGCTGGAGCTGAAGAACACCGTCAACGGGATGGTGGACCAGCTGTCCGCGTTCGGTGCCGAGGTCACGCGTGTGGCGCGCGAGATCGGCGTCGAGGGTGAGCTGGGCGGTCAGGCCCAGGTCCCCGGGGCCGCCGGAACCTGGAAGGACCTCACCGACTCCGTCAACACGGCGTTCAGGAACCTCACCGGTCAGGTGCGGAACATCGCCCAGGTGACGACGGCGGTGGCCAACGGAGACCTGTCGCAGAAGGTCACCGTGGACGTCTCCGGCGAGATGCTCCAGCTGAAGAACACCGTGAACACGATGGTGGACCAGCTGTCCGCCTTCGCCGACCAGGTGACGCGGATGGCCCGTGACGTGGGCACCGAGGGGCGTCTGGGCGGTCAGGCCGTGGTGCCGGGGGTCTCCGGGACCTGGAAGGAACTCACGGACTCCGTCAACTTCATGGGTGGCAACCTCACCTCGCAGGTGCGGCAGATCGCCCAGGTGACGACCGCGGTGGCCCGCGGTGACCTCTCCCAGAAGATCGACGTGGACGCCCGGGGCGAGATCCTGGAGCTGAAGAACACCATCAACACGATGGTCGACCAGCTCTCCGCCTTCGCCGACCAGGTGACCCGCGTGGCCCGTGACGTGGGCACCGAGGGCCGTCTCGGCGGCCAGGCGCAGGTGCCCGGCGTGGCCGGTGTGTGGCGGGACCTGACCGACTCCGTGAACGGAATGGCAGGAAACCTTACTGCCCAGGTGCGGAACATCGCCCAGGTGGCCACCGCGGTGGCCCGGGGTGACCTGTCGCAGAAGATCGACGTGGATGCCCGGGGCGAGATCCTGGAGCTGAAGAACACCCTCAACACGATGGTGGACCAGCTCTCCAGCTTCGCCGACCAGGTGACGCGGGTGGCCCGCGAGGTGGGCACCGAGGGCATCCTGGGCGGCCAGGCCGAGGTGCAGGGAGTCTCCGGCACCTGGAAGGACCTCACGCAGTCCGTGAACTTCATGGCGAACAACCTGACCATCCAGGTGCGCAACATCGCCGAGGTCACGACCGCCGTCGCCAAGGGTGACCTCTCCAAGAAGATCACCGTCGACGCCAAGGGCGAGATCCTCGAGCTCGTCACCACCGTCAACACGATGGTCGACCAGCTGTCGTCCTTCGCCGAGCAGGTGACCCGGGTGGCCCGCGAGGTGGGCACCGAGGGCCAGCTGGGCGGCCAGGCACGGGTTCCGGGTGTCACGGGCATCTGGAAGGACCTCAGTGACAACGTGAACCTGATGGCCAACAACCTGACCATGCAGGTGCGCAACATCTCCCAGGTCGCCAACGCGGTCGCCAACGGTGACCTCACGCGGACGGTGACCATCGAGGCGCGCGGTGAGGTCGCCCAGCTCGCCGACACCTTCAACACCATGGTGAAGACGCTGAGTTCGTTCGCCGACCAGGTCACCAAGGTGGCCCGCGAGGTGGGCACGGACGGCATCCTGGGCGGCCAGGCACGGGTGCCCGGCGTGGCCGGCACCTGGAAGGACCTCACCGAGTCCGTGAACCAGATGGCGTCCAACCTGACCGGTCAGGTGCGGAACATCGCCATGGTGACCACGGCCATCGCCAAGGGTGACCTGACGAAGAAGATCGACATCGACGCCCGGGGCGAGATCCTGGAGCTGAAGACCACGATCAACACGATGGTCGACCAGCTGTCCTCCTTCGCCGAGGAGGTCACCCGGGTCGCCCGCGAGGTGGGCACCGAGGGCCAGCTCGGCGGTCAGGCACGGGTGCGGGACGTCGACGGCACCTGGCGCGACCTCACCGAGTCCGTGAACGAAATGGCAGGAAACCTTACTCGCCAGGTACGCGCCATCGCGCGCGTGGCGACCGCGGTGACCCGGGGCGACCTGAACCTTAAGATCGACGTGGACGCGTCCGGTGAGATCCAGGAGCTCCAGGACTACATCAACAAGATGATCGCCAACCTGCGCGACACCACGATCGCCAACAAGGAGCAGGACTGGCTCAAGGGCAACCTGGCCCGTATCTCGGCGCTCATGCAGGGCCGCCGTGACCTGGAGGACGTCGCCTCGCTGATCATGAGCGAGCTGACGCCGGTGGTGTCCGCACAGCACGGCGCGTTCTTCGTCGCCATGCCGCTGCTCGACGGCAAGGACCTCGCGGCCGACAGCGACGACCAGTACGAGCTGCGGATGCTCGGGTCGTACGGCTACTCGATGGGCTCCATGCCGACGTCGTTCCGGCCGGGTGAGGCGCTCATCGGGACGGCCGCCGAGGAGAAGCGCACGATCCTGGTGGAGAACGCGCCCAGCGGCTACCTGAAGATCTCCTCCGGTCTCGGAGAGGCGCCGCCCGCGCAAGTGATCGTCCTCCCGGTGCTGTTCGAGGGGAAGGTGCTCGGAGTCATCGAGCTGGCTTCCTTCACACCCTTTACGCAGATCCAGAAGGACTTCCTCAACCAGATCGCCGAGATGATCGCGACCAGCGTCAACACCATCTCCGTCAACACCAAGACGGAGGTGCTGCTGAAGCAGTCGCAGGAGCTGACCGAGCAACTCAGGGAGCGGTCGGCCGAGTTGGAGAACCGGCAGAAGGCCCTCCAGGCGTCCAACGCCGAACTGGAGGAGAAGGCCGAGCTGCTGGCCCAGCAGAACCGCGACATCGAGGTGAAGAACACCGAGATCGAGGAGGCGCGGCAGGTCCTGGAGGAGCGTGCCGAGCAACTCGCCGTGTCGATGCGGTACAAGAGCGAGTTCCTGGCCAACATGTCCCACGAGCTGCGGACGCCGCTCAACTCGCTGCTGATCCTCGCCAAGCTGCTCGCCGACAACGCAGACTCCAACCTCACCCCGAAGCAGGTCGAGTTCGCCGAGACGATCCACGGGGCGGGTTCCGACCTGCTCCAGCTGATCAACGACATCCTCGACCTGTCGAAGGTCGAGGCGGGCAAGATGGACGTCTCCCCGACGCGGATCGCGCTCGTGCAGCTCGTGGACTACGTGGAGGCCACCTTCCGGCCGCTGACCGCGGAGAAGGGGCTCGACCTGTCGGTACGGGTCTCGCCCGAGCTGCCCGCCACGCTGCACACCGACGAGCAGCGCCTGCTCCAGGTGCTGCGCAACCTGCTGTCCAACGCGGTGAAGTTCACCGACTCCGGGGCCGTCGAGCTGGTCATCCGGCCCGCCGGGAGGGATGTGCCGGTGGCGATCCGGGAGCAGTTGCTGGAGGCCGGTTCGCTGCGGGACGCGGACGCCGACCTGATCGCGTTCTCGGTGACGGACACCGGCATCGGGATCGCGGCCAGCAAGATGCGGGTGATCTTCGAGGCGTTCAAGCAGGCCGACGGCACGACCAGCCGCAAGTACGGCGGTACCGGTCTTGGACTGTCGATCTCGCGGGAGATCGCGCAGCTGCTCGGCGGTGAGATCCACGCGCAGAGCGAGCCGGGACGCGGATCGACGTTCACGCTGTATCTGCCGCTGCACCCAAGTGAACTGCCGCCCCAGGGCTACCAGCAGTCCATGCCCGCCCTGGAGGCCGGCGACCTCGTGGCGTCCACGTCGGAGAACGGCATGTCCGGGGCCGGGGTGGAGACGCCGGCCGAGGTGAGGTCGTACCAGGAGACGCAGAACGGCGCCGCGGCGCTGTTCCGGCGCCGCCGCCGGACCGCGCCCGCCCTGGAGCAGCGGATCGGGCAGCCGGACCAGTGGTCGGCGGTGGAGCACCAGTCCGCGCCGCAGCCGCGCCGGGGCATCCGGTTCGGCGGGGAGAAGGTGCTGATCGTCGACGACGACATCCGCAACGTGTTCGCGCTCACCAGCGTCCTCGAACAGCACGGACTGTCCGTGCTCTACGCGGAGAACGGCCGTGAGGGCATCGAGGTGCTGGAGCAGCACGAGGACGTGGCGGTCGTCCTGATGGACATCATGATGCCGGAGATGGACGGGTACGCGACCACGACGGCGATCCGCAGGATGCCGCAGTTCGCCGGGCTGCCCATCATCGCGCTGACCGCGAAGGCCATGAAGGGGGACCGGGAGAAGGCGCTGGAGTCGGGAGCCTCCGACTACGTGACCAAGCCGGTCGATCCCGATCATCTGCTGTCGGTGATGCAACAGTGGATGCGGGGAGAGTGATGGGATTCGGCGAAGTTCACGCGGAGTTGCTGACCGAGTGTGTCCGACGCCGTGTAGAACTGCGGGATTCGGGGAACCTTCTGGTCTCCCGCTTCGTTTGTGCTGTGTGCACAGTGACATCGCGGTGACAGGGTGTGGCGACAGACAGGGTGCGGCTACGATGACCGGCACAAGGACGGGCGGCGAAAGGGAGTCGTCCCCAGGGGCGGCACCCGGTGCACATCCGGGGCGAGGAGGGCGGGCCATGGTGCAGAAGGCCAAGATCCTCCTGGTCGATGACCGGCCGGAGAATCTGCTGGCGCTGGAGGCCATCCTCTCCGCGCTCGATCAGACACTGGTGCGGGCATCGTCCGGGGAGGAAGCGCTCAAAGCGCTGCTCACGGACGACTTCGCAGTGATTCTGCTGGACGTCCAGATGCCGGGCATGGACGGCTTCGAGACCGCGGCGCACATCAAACGGCGGGAGCGGACCCGCGACATCCCGATCATCTTCCTCACCGCGATCAACCACGGCCCGCACCACACCTTCCGTGGCTACGCGGCCGGCGCGGTGGACTACATCTCCAAGCCGTTCGACCCGTGGGTGCTGCGCGCGAAGGTCTCGGTGTTCGTCGAGCTCTACATGAAGAACTGCCAGCTGCGTGAGCAGGCGGCGCTGCTGCGGCTCCAGTTGGAGGGCGGCGGCAAGGCCGCGGCCGGAGACGCCAAGGAGCCGGCCGGTCTGCTCGCCGAGCTGTCCGCGCGGCTGGCGGCGGTCGAGGAGCAGGCGGAGGCGCTGTCCAAGCAACTCGACGACGAGTCGGCGGACGCGGCCGCGGTGGCCACAGCGGCCCATCTCGAACGCAAACTCACGGGGTTGCGGCGGGCACTGGACGCGCTGGAGCCCGGAACCGGGCCCTCTCCGTCGGTGTCCTCGCAGAACTGACGCGGGATCGCCGGTGAGCATCCGTCAATTCACCGGCTCCACAAGCGTGCGTCAGTTCCGCGCTTCTTCAGAAGCGACACGAACGGGTGAAGCACCGGGCACACGTGTCCGTTGCCTTCTCCACCGGTAATCTCACACCTATGGCCTCACGTCCCTCCGCAGCCAAGAAGCAGCCCGCCAAGAAGGCTGCCGCTCCCGCGAAGGGTCCGGCGAAGAAGGCGGCCGCCAAGAGGGCCCCGGCGAAGAAGGCGCCCGCCAGGAAGGCCCCCGCGAAGAAGGCCGTGCCGCCGAGGCCCGCGCCCAGCCCCACCGGTGGCGTCCTCCGGCTCGTCCGGGCTCTCTGGCTCGGCCTTGCGCATGCCGTCGGCGCGGTGTTCCGCGGCATAGGGCAGGGTGCCAAGAACCTCGACCCTGCGCACCGGAAGGACGGCGTGGCCCTCCTGCTGCTCGGACTCGGCCTGATCGTCGCCGCCGGTACCTGGTCGAACCTGCGGGGCCCGGTCGGCGACCTCGTCGAGATCATCGTGACCGGTGCCTTCGGCCGCCTCGACCTCCTCGTACCGATACTGCTCGCGGTCGTCGCCGTCCGTTTCATCCGGCACCCCGAGAAGCCCGAGGCCAACGGCCGGATCGTGATCGGTCTGTCGGCGCTCGTCATCGGTGTGCTCGGCCAGGTCCACATCGCCTGCGGCTCGCCGGCCCGCAGCGCCGGCATGCAGGCCATAAGGGACGCCGGCGGTCTCATCGGCTGGGGAGCGGCGACCCCGCTGACGTACACCATGGGTGACGTCCTGGCCGTACCGCTGCTGGTGCTGCTGACCGTCTTCGGCCTGCTCGTGGTCACCGCCACCCCCGTCAACGCCATCCCGCGACGGCTGCGGGAGCTCGGGGTGCGGCTCGGGATCGTGCATGAGCCGGTGGTGGACGAGTTCGGTGACGACGACGAGCGCTACGACGAGCAGTGGCGCGAGGCGCTGCCCGCGCGTGGTCGCAGGCGCGGTCCCGCACCCGAGTCGTACGACCCCGACGGCGCGGAGCAGGAAGCGCTCTCGCAGCGTCGCGGGCGGCCCAGGCGCTCTGCGGTGCCGCAGCCCGCGATGGACCGGCAGATGGACGCCGTGGACATCGCCGCGGCCGCCGCCGCGGACCTGGACGGCGTCGTCATGCACGGTCTGCCGCCGTCGCCGCTGGTCGCCGACCTCACCCAGGGGGTGAGCGTGGGGGACCGGGTGGAGACGACGCCGGTGCCCACCCCGGTCCCGGCCGCGCGGCCCAAGCAGGAGGCGAAGCCCAAGCAGGAGAAGCTCAAGGTCGAGGTCGCCGACCTCACCAAGCCCGCTCCCGAGGCGCCGAGCGAGCTGCCCGCGCGCGCGGAGCAGCTCCAGCTGTCGGGCGACATCACCTACTCGTTGCCCTCGCTGGACCTCCTGGAGCGCGGCGGCCCGGGCAAGGCGCGCAGTGCGGCCAACGACGCCATAGTCGCGTCGCTGACGAACGTCTTCACGGAGTTCAAGGTCGACGCCGCCGTCACCGGCTTCACCCGCGGGCCGACGGTCACGCGCTACGAGGTCGAGCTCGGACCCGCCGTGAAGGTCGAGCGGATCACCGCGCTGGCCAAGAACATCGCGTACGCCGTCGCCAGCCCGGACGTGCGGATCATCTCGCCGATCCCCGGCAAGTCCGCCGTCGGCATCGAGATCCCCAACACCGACCGGGAGATGGTCAACCTCGGTGACGTGCTGCGGCTCGCGGCGGCCGCCGAGGACGACCACCCCATGCTGGTCGCGCTCGGCAAGGACGTCGAGGGCGGCTATGTCATGGCCAACCTGGCGAAGATGCCGCACGTGCTCGTCGCCGGAGCCACCGGTTCCGGTAAGTCGTCGTGCATCAACTGCTTGATCACTTCCATCATGGTGCGCGCGACCCCCGAGGACGTGCGCATGGTCCTCGTCGACCCCAAGCGCGTGGAACTGACGGCCTACGAGGGCATCCCGCACCTCATCACGCCGATCATCACCAACCCGAAGCGGGCCGCCGAGGCGCTCCAGTGGGTCGTACGCGAGATGGACCTGCGCTACGACGACCTGGCGGCGTACGGGTTCCGGCACATCGACGACTTCAACGAGGCCATCAGGAACGGCAAGGTCAAGCTGCCCGAGGGCAGTGAGCGCGAGCTCCAGCCGTACCCCTATCTGCTGGTGATCGTCGACGAGCTCGCCGACCTGATGATGGTCGCGCCCAGGGACGTCGAGGACGCGATCGTGCGCATCACGCAGCTCGCGCGCGCGGCCGGCATCCACCTGGTGCTCGCCACGCAGCGGCCGTCGGTGGATGTCGTCACCGGTCTGATCAAGGCGAACGTGCCGTCGAGGCTCGCCTTCGCCACCTCCTCGCTCGCCGACTCGCGGGTCATCCTCGACCAGCCCGGCGCGGAGAAGCTGATCGGCAAGGGCGACGGGCTCTTCCTGCCGATGGGCGCCAACAAGCCCACCCGTATGCAGGGCGCCTTCGTGACCGAGGACGAGGTCGCGGCGATCGTCCAGCACTGCAAGGACCAGATGGCGCCGGTCTTCCGGGACGACGTCGTCGTGGGGACCAAGCAGAAGAAGGAGATCGACGAGGAGATCGGCGACGACCTCGACCTGCTGTGCCAGGCGGCCGAGCTGGTCGTCTCCACGCAGTTCGGGTCGACGTCCATGCTCCAGCGCAAGCTGCGGGTCGGGTTCGCGAAGGCGGGGCGGCTGATGGACCTCATGGAGTCGCGGGGGATCGTCGGGCCGAGCGAGGGATCCAAGGCTCGTGACGTTCTTGTGAAGGCTGACGAGCTGGACGGAGTGCTCGCGGTGATTCGCGGGGAGGCTTGAGGGGAGCACGGAACGGGTGCGGTCACCGATGTTCGATCGTGACTCACCCGTAAGGGATCATTGAGCAACCGTTTCCCTTCGGCGCACGTCAAGTTGAGGGAAGCGAAAAGCTGCTGCTCCACCATCGGTGTGTCCGGCCATACCGATGGCGTACAAAGTCCTACCGCCCGGTTGCCCCACCCTTTCGTACCCCCCCTAAACTGAACCCTCAGCACAGGTGGCTCAAACGCTCGAAAGGCGCCCCCGTGTCCATCGGCAACTCCCCTGAAGACGAGCGTCCGTTCGAAGACGACCCGCAGGAAGCCCGCCTCTCCGTCGGCCACGCCCTGAAACAGGCGCGGATCGCGGCCGGGCTGACCGTCGACGACGTCAGCAGCGCCACCAGGGTCCGCATCGCCATCGTGCACGCCATCGAGGCGGACGACTTCGCTCCCTGCGGTGGCGACGTCTACGCCCGGGGTCACATCCGGACCCTGGCCAAGGCCGTCCACCTGGATCCGGCTCCGCTGCTGGACCAGTACGCCGCCGATCACGGCGGTGGACGTCCTGCCCCCACCCCGGCCGCCCCGCTGTTCGAGGCGGAACGCATCCGTCCCGAGCGCCGCGGACCCAACTGGACCGCGGCCATGGTCGCCGCGATCGTGGCCGTGGTCGGCTTCGTCGGGTTCACCGCCTTCAAGGGCGGTGACGACGGCGGCACGACGCAGGTCGCCGACGGCACCACGCCCGCCACGAGCGAGTCCCCGACTCCCAAGTCCGACCAGGCGAGCCCCAAGAACCCCAAGCCGACCCCGTCCGACAGCGCCATCGCGGCGGCACCCCAGGACAAGGTGACCGTGCAGGTCAGCGCCGCTGACGGCAAGAGCTGGATCCTCGCCAAGGACCACAACGGCCGGACCCTGTTCGACGGACTGCTCAAGCAGGGCGACTCCAAGACCTTCCAGGACAGCGACAAGATCAACCTCGTCCTCGGTGACGCCGGGGCCATCCAGCTGTACGTGAACGGCAAGAAGATCGACGACGACTGGCAGCCCGGCGCCGTGGAGCGCCTGACGTACACGAAGGGCGACCCGCAGGTCGGCTAGGCATCTGTTCGGTTTCCGTCGCAAAGGGGTTGGCCAAGATCGGCCAACCCCTTCGACATGGGGTGTCGGTGGGACGAAGTAGTCTTGAGCCCATGCCTGAACGCCGTACCGTCGCACTCGTCACCCTTGGCTGCGCCCGTAACGAGGTGGACTCGGAGGAGCTCGCAGGCCGTTTGGAGGCGGACGGCTGGGATCTCGTGGAGGACGCCGCCGACGCGGACGTCGCCGTCGTCAACACCTGTGGCTTCGTCGAGGCCGCCAAGAAGGACTCCGTCGACGCCCTCCTGGAGGCCAACGACCTCAAGGGTCACGGCAGAACCCAGGCCGTCGTGGCGGTGGGCTGCATGGCCGAGCGCTACGGCAAGGACCTCGCCGAGGCCCTCCCGGAGGCCGACGGCGTGCTCGGCTTCGACGACTACGCCGACATCTCCGACCGCCTCCAGACGATCCTCAGCGGTGGCATCCACGCCGCCCACACCCCGCGCGACCGGCGCAAGCTGCTGCCGATCAGCCCCGCCGAGCGCCAGGAGTCGGCGGCGGGCGTCGCCCTGCCGGGCCACGGTCCCGCCGTAGAGGCGGCCCCTGCCCCCACCGACCTTCCGGAAGGCCTCGCTCCGGCCTCCGGCCCCCGCGCGCCCCTGCGCCGCCGTCTGGACGGCTCCCCGGTCGCCTCGGTGAAGCTCGCCTCCGGCTGCGACCGGCGCTGCTCCTTCTGCGCCATCCCGTCCTTCCGCGGCTCCTTCATCTCGCGCCGCCCCTCGGACGTCCTGAACGAGACGCGCTGGCTGGCCGAGCAGGGCGTCAAGGAGATCATGCTGGTCTCCGAGAACAACACGTCGTACGGCAAGGACCTCGGCGACATCCGCCTGCTCGAGTCCCTCCTGCCCGAGCTCGCCGAGGTCGACGGCCTCGAGCGGGTGCGCGTGAGCTACCTCCAGCCCGCCGAGATGCGCCCCGGCCTGATCGACGTGCTGACCTCCACGCCGAAGGTCGTGCCCTACTTCGACCTGTCCTTCCAGCACTCCGCCCCCGGCGTGCTGCGCGCGATGCGCCGCTTCGGCGACACCGACCGCTTCCTGGAACTCCTCGACACCATCCGAGGCAAGGCCCCCGAGGCCGGCGTGCGCTCCAACTTCATCGTGGGCTTCCCCGGCGAGAGCGAGGCCGACCTCGCGGAGCTGGAGCGGTTCCTGAACGGCGCTCGTCTGGATGCCATCGGTGTCTTCGGGTACTCCGACGAGGAGGGCACCGAGGCCGCGACGTACGAGAACAAGCTGGACGAGGACGTCGTCGCCGAGCGGCTGGCACGCGTGTCCCGGCTCGCCGAGGAACTGGTCTCGCAGCGCGCCGAGGAGCGTGTCGGCGAGACCGTGCACGTGCTGGTCGAGTCGGTCGACGACGAGGGTGTGTTCGGCCGTGGCGCGCACCAGGCGCCCGAGACCGACGGCCAGGTGCTGCTCACGAGCGGCGAAGGTCTGAGCGTCGGTCGTATGGTCGAGGCGAAGGTGGTCGGCACGGAAGGTGTCGACCTGGTGGCCGAGCCGCTCGACGGTTCGCTCGCGTGTAGTGAGGAGGCGGGCAGATGACCGGAGTTCCGGCGTCCGCCGCAGGTGGCCCCTCCGCCGCGAAGGGTGGACCGGTGGGTGGGGTCCCCGGTGCCGCCTCCGGCGCGGTCCCCGGCACTCCTTCGGACGCGGTCTCCGGTACGGCGGGCGAGGCGCGGGCGAGTGTGGCGACCGGGGCGGGTGTCGTCCCCGGTGGGGGTGTCGCTCCCGGCGCCACCGTCGTGTCCGACGTCTCCCCGGACCGTGAGGGCAGCTCCGACACGAAGCCCTCGCCGGGCAAGAAGATCGCGGCCGCGGCCGTCAACCAGGCCAGCGTCTGGAACATCGCCAATCTGCTGACCATGCTCCGGCTGGTCCTGGTGCCCGGCTTCGTCGCCCTGATGCTGGCCGACGGAGGGCACGACCCCGCGTGGCGGTCGTTCGCCTGGGCGGCCTTCTCGGTCGCCATGATCACCGACCTGTTCGACGGTCACCTGGCCCGCACCTACAACCTCGTCACCGACTTCGGGAAGATCGCCGACCCCATCGCCGACAAGGCGATCATGGGGGCTGCGCTGATCTGTCTCTCCGCGCTCGGCGACCTGCCCTGGTGGGTGACGATCGTCATCCTCGGCAGGGAACTCGGGATCACGCTGCTGCGTTTCCTCGTCATCCGGTACGGCGTCATCCCGGCGAGCCGGGGCGGCAAGCTCAAGACCCTCAGCCAGGGCATCGCCGTGGGGATGTACATCCTGGCGCTGACGGGATGGCTCGCCACCGCGCGGTTCTGGGTGATGGCGGTGGCGGTCGTGCTGACCGTCGCGACCGGGCTCGACTATGTGAGACAGGCCATCGTGCTGCGCAGACAGGGAATCGCTGAGCGCAAGGCGGCGTTGGAGGAGGCGGAAGCGTGAATTCCCCGGCCGCCCAGGTGGTACGACTACTCGCTGTGAACGGACAGACGCTCGCGGTCGCCGAGTCGCTGACCGGTGGGCTGGTTGCGGCGGAAATCACAGCGGCTCCCGGAGCCTCCAAGGCGTTCCGGGGCTCGGTGACGGCCTACGCCACCGAACTCAAGCACGAGCTGCTGGGGGTCGACGCCACCCTGCTGGACCAGTGCGGGGCGGTGGATCCGCAGGTCGCGGCCCAGATGGCGGCCGGAGTGCGCAAGGCGCTCGGTGCCGACTGGGGTATCGCTACCACCGGAGTCGCCGGCCCGGAACCGCAGGACGGCAAGCCCGTCGGAACGGTGTACGTGGCTGTCGACGGGCCCGCCGGGGGCGCTTCCGCGGCAACTGGTGGCGGGAAAGTGACCGCACTGCGGTTGAACGGCGACCGCGCGGAAATTCGTATGGAGAGTGTACGGAGCGTACTCGCTTTGCTCCTGGAAGAGCTTACGGGCGAACAGACCGGAAATGAGCGGGCACAGGATACGGAACGGAACGGGGGGTTTTGATGTTTGCAGCCCTGAGTGAACACGACATCGCTCCCCGCACGGCCGCGGCGCAAGGCGGTACGGTGGGGCGTGAAGGATGCGGCTACGCGGTCCGAGGAGGGAGCCACCGATGATTCTGCTCCGTCGCCTGCTGGGTGACGTGCTGCGTCGGCAGCGCCAACGCCAGGGCCGTACTCTGCGCGAAGTCTCCTCGTCCGCCCGAGTCTCACTCGGCTATCTCTCCGAGGTGGAGCGGGGGCAGAAGGAGGCTTCCTCCGAGCTGCTCTCCGCGATCTGCGACGCGCTGGACGTACGGATGTCCGAACTCATGCGGGAAGTGAGCGACGAGCTCGCCCTCGCCGAACTGGCCCAGTCCGCTGCGGCCACCCCCAGCGAGCCCGTACCGGCGCCGGTGCGCCCGATGCTGGGTTCCGTCTCGGTCAAGGGTGTGCCACCGGAACGGGTCACCATCAAGGCGCCCAGCGAAGCGGTGGACGTCGTCGCGGCGTAGCGCTCAGGCTGGTCGCTCACGCCGGTGTGAGCGTGTGCCGACAGCGCGCTGAGAAGAAGTGTGCGAGGCCCCGAGCGGGCTTCTCCGGTGGATCTGGAGAGGCGCGGGTCGGGGTTTTCGTGCATCTTGGAGCGATGTGCGGGTGGCGTTGTCGGGTGCCTTGGTTGCTGCTTCGGTGACGGTGGACGTCTCGGTGCGTCCGTGTGCCCGGGGTGCGCCCTCCCTTGTGGGTGAGACGGCGGTCTAGCGTCCGGGCTGGAGGTGGCTGCATGGCGGGGCCGACAGTGTGCCGGGGCGTGGCTCTCGGGCTCGGGGTGCTGTGGTGGTGGGCCGTGGCGCGGCTGCTGCTGTCACCCGATGCCGGGGCGCTCGAAGGGGCGGTCGCGGCCGGCGGGTGGGGGTTGAGCCTGTTGCCGGTCCACTGCGTGCCGAAGGGGCGGGCTCTGGGAGCGCTGGGGGCAGGGCGGTGGCGCCGGGCGTGGGGGGCGGGGAGTGCGCGGCGTTACGGCGGCGGTCAGGGGCCGGCTGTGGGGGAGGTGCGGCCGGGTAAGGCGGAGAGGGGTCCGTGAGCGGCGCTGGTGGGGGCGTTGCCGTGCCGCGAGGGCGCTTCGGGAGAGAGGTAGCGGGCGGATTTCGGCGGGGGGAGCTGAGGTGGCCCGGCCGGGAGCGGCGCGCGGGTGTGTGGGTGCGGCGCGCAGGTGTACGGGTGCGGCGCGCGGGTGTGCGGGGGCCGTGGTCACCAGGGCATTGCCACTCCGCCGTTCGGTCGCAGGATCTGGCCTGTGGTGAAGGATGAGGCGTCCGAGGCCAGGTGGAGGACCGCGTGGGCGATGTCCTCCGGCTCGCCGACCCGCTTGAGCGGTGACATGCGGGACATGAGTGCCTCGGTGTGGGCCTGGGCCTCCTCGTCGTGGCGGTCGGTCATCGGGGTGCGGATCCAGCCCGGGGCGACCGCGTTGACCCGGATGCCGTAGCGGCCCACCTCCGTGGCCAGGGTTTTCGTCAGCTGGACCACCGCCGCCTTGGCCGCGCCGTAGCAGAGCAGGCCGGGGCCGCCGGTGTCCACGGCTCCCGACGCCATCGTGACGATGCTGCCCCGCGTTCCGCGCGCGATCATCACGCGGGCCGCCTCCTGGCAGGCGTACAGGACACCCTTGAAGTTGACGTTCAGGACGCGGTCGAGGTCCTCGTCCCGTGTCTCCAGGACCGGGCTGCTGTGCATGATCCCGGCGACCGCCGCCAGGATGTCGAGGTGCCCGCAGGAGGCGACGGCCCGGTGCAGCTGCTCGCGGTCGGTGACGTCCAGGGGGTGCGTGTGCGCGGTTCCGCCGGTCTCCTTGACGAGGCTCGCCGTCCCGTGCAGCCCCATCTCGTCGCGGTCCGCGCAGTGCACGGTGGCACCCGCCCGGGCGAGCAGGACGGCGGACGCGCGGCCGATGCCGCTCGCGGCGCCGGTGACGAACGCGGTGCGTCCGGTGAGGTCGTACGCGCTGACGGCCATGGAGCGACCGTACGAGGGTTTCTGACGGAGCGTCAATTGGTCGTACGGCGTGAGGTTCCGGGGTGGCCGCTCGGTGCTCCGCGCCGGGGGCTCGGGGTGGGGCCGGTCTGGCAGTGGGGGCACCAGTAGGTGGGGCGTTCGCGAGAGCCGTCGCCCTGGTCGGCCACGCGGATGGAGGTGCGGCAGCGCAGGCAGGGGCGGGGGGCACGGCCGTAGACGAAGAGGTCCTGGCCGCGGCGGCCGGTCGTGTTGCGGACCGGGCGGTCCCGGTTGGCCTCCAGGAGCTTCTTCGCGAGCGCGGGGAGGTGGGTCGCACGGTCGGCGGGGAGGGCGCCGACGGGAAGCCAGGGCGTGGCACCGAGCAGGAAACAGAGCTCGCTCTTGTAGACATTGCCGATGCCGGCGAGGTTGCGCTGGTCCAGGAGGGCTTCGCCGAGTTCGCGGGAGGGGTCCTGGAGGAGGTTCGCGAGGGCGCGCTCGGGGTTCCAGTCCGGGCCGAGGAGCTCGGGGCCCAGGTGGCCGACGGCTTTGTGTTCGTCGGCGGTGCGGAGGAGTTCCAGGACGGGGAGGCGGTAGCCGACGGCCGTGCGGTCGGTGTTGCCCAGGATCGCGCGGATCTGGTGGGCGGGGCCGCCGGTCCAGCGCTGGTCGTTGGCGTACACCTTCCACGCTCCGTCCATGCGGAGGTGGGAGTGGAGGGTGAGGCCGCCTTCCACGCGGGTGAGGAGGTGTTTGCCGCGGGGGGTGACGTCGAGGACGCGGCGGCCTGTGAGGTCCGCGGTGGCGTACTTCGGGACTCTCAGGTCGCTGCGGGTCAGGGGCCTGCCGGCGAGGGCCTCGTGCAGGCGTCTCGCGGCTTGCCAGACGGTGTCTCCTTCGGGCATGGGTCAAGGGTGGCATGAGGGTGGGGCGCCGGGGCGGGGCGACTCCTGGGGGCTTTGCGCATGGTCGGGCGGGGGCCTATGCGCGCAGGCGGAGGCCTCGCGGCGTGGCGATGAAGCCTGCTGATTCCAGGAGGGTGCCTGTGGGGGACGTCAGGGCTGCGGCGCCGTTGATGCGTTCCACCGTGACGGTGCCCAGGGATCCGGCCTTGGCCGCCGCGGCCAGGGCCTCGGCCGCCGTACGGAGGCGGGGGTCGTCGGTGGGGGTGCTGTCGGGGGTGGAAGGCCAGGCCAGGAGGGTCTTGCCGCCTCGCTCCATGTAGAGCGTGAGCTCGCCGTCGACGAGGACGACCAGGGAGCCCGCCTTGCGGCCCGGTTTGTGGCCGGCCTCGGTCGGGGGGTCGGGCCAGGGCAGGGCGGCACCGTAGGCGTTGGCAGGGTCGGCGGCGGCCAGGACGACCGCCCGGGAGGTGTCCGCAGTGGTGTGCCTGCGATGGGGGAAGCTCGAGCCGGGGGTGGGCGGCGGGTAGTCCCGCGGCGAGATGTACTCGTCCCGGGAGGCCGGGGAGGGCCGTGTGCGTCCCGGTGCGGGGAAACCGTCGGGGGCTTGGGGGTCCAGGTCGGTGGACGGGTCGAAGGGGCCGAAGGCGTCCGCCCAGTCGAAGTCCTCGGGCGTGGTGCCGGCATCGGCGGGGGCGTCGAGTCCCGGGCCTCCGGGAGCGGAGGCCGGGACGGGCTCGCCCCGGTCGCGGGCGTTGGAGACGGCTCGTAGGCGGTCCACCGCTCCGTCCATGGCGAACTGTGCGGCGCCGAGGCCCTCCACCACGTAACCGCGGCGGGCCTGGCCGCTGTCCTCGAAGGCGGAGAGAATGCGGTACACCGCCGAGAAGCCGCCCTCGACGCCCTCCGCCGCGACCGCTCCGCGGGTGACGACGCCGTGGCGGTCGAGGAGGGTGCGGGCCAGGGCGTGGGCGCGCACGGTCGGGTCGGGCTCGCGTGGGGGCAGCAGTGACCAGCGGCCCGCTGCCGTCGGCGGGCCGGTGCGGGAGGCGCTGCGAGCCGAGGCGGTGAGGGAGCCGTAGCGGCCGCGCGGGACGCTGCGTTTGGCGCGGTGGGCGGTGGAGCCGGCGGTGCGGCCCGAGCCCAGCAGGGAACGCATGGGGGTGAGGGTGTCGTTGGTGAGCCGGCCGGACCAGGCCAGGTCCCATACGGCGTCGGCGAGTTGAGGGTCGGTGGCCTCGGGGTGGGTGGTGGCGCGGACCTGGTCGGCGATCTGACGGAAGAACAGCCCGTAGCCGCCGGCGAGGGCGTCCAGGACGGACTGGTGCAGTGCCGTCAGCTCCAGGGGGTGGGGCGGGGGCAGGAGGAGGGGGGCCGCGTCCGCGAGGTAGAGGGAGACCCAGCCGTCCTTGCCGGGTAGGGCGCCCGCTCCGGCCCACACGATCTCCCCGGCGGCGGTGAGTTCGTCGAGCATGGCGGGTGTGTAGTTGGTGACGCGGGACGGCAGGACGAGCTTTTCCAGGGCGGAGGCGGGCACGGACGCGCCCTGGAGCTGCTCGACCGCGCGCACCAGTCCGTCGATGCCCCGCAGGGAGTGGCCCTTGCCGATGTGCTGCCACTGCGGGAGGAACTGGGCGAGGGCCGGGGGCGCCACCGGTTCCAGTTCGTGGCGCAGGGCGGCCAGGGAGCGGCGTCGCAGCCGGCGGAGCACGGTCGCGTCGCACCACTCCTGGCCGATGCCCGCCGGATGGAACTCTCCCTGTACGACGCGGCCGCTCGCGGCGAGCCGCTGCAAGGCGCCCTCGGTGACCGCCGTGCCCAGGCCGAAGCGGGCCGCGACCGTTGCCGAGGTGAACGGGCCGTGGGTGCGGGCGTACCGCGCGAGGAGGTCGCCGAGGGGATCCTTGACGGGCTCGGTGAAGGCCTCCGGGACGCCGACCGGCAGCGCGGTGCCGAGGGCGTCGCGCAGGCGGCCCGCGTCCTCGATCGCCGCCCAGTGGTCGGCGCCGGCGACCCGGACCCTGATCGCGCGGCGGGCTCGGGCGAGCTCCTGCGCCCAGTGCGGTTCCGCGCCCCGCTGGGCCAGCTCCGCGTCCGTGAGCGGGCCGAGGACGCGGAGGAGGTCCGCGACCCCCTCGGCATCCTTGACGCGGCGGTCCTCGGTGAGCCACTGGAGCTCCCGCTCCAGCTCGGTCAGCACCTCGGCGTCGAGCAGTTCCCTGAGCTCCGCCTGGCCGAGCAGCTCGGCCAGCAGGCGGGAGTCCAGCGAGAGGGCCGCCGCGCGGCGCTCGGCGAGCGGCGAGTCGCCCTCGTACAGGAACTGGGCGACGTACCCGAAGAGGAGGGAGCGGGCGAACGGGGAGGGCTCGGGGGTGGTGACCTCGACCAGGCGGACCTTGCGGGACTCCAGGTCGCCCATCAGCTCCACGAGGCCCGGCACGTCGAAGACGTCCTGGAGGCACTCGCGGACCGCCTCCAGGACGATCGGGAACGAGCCGAACTCGCTCGCCACCTCGAGCAGCTGGGAGGCGCGCTGGCGCTGCTGCCACAGCGGGGTGCGCCTGCCGGGGTTGCGGCGGGGCAGCAGGAGCGCGCGGGCCGCGCACTCGCGGAAGCGGGAGGCGAACAGGGCCGAACCGCCGACCTGGTCGGTGACCACCTGGTCGACCTCGCCCTTGTCGAAGACGACGTCCGCGGCGCCCACCGGGGCCCGCTCCGCGTCGTACTCCGTGCCGATCGCGGCCGGGTCCCGGTCGAGGAGGTCCAGGCTCATCAGGTCGGCGTCGGGCAGCCTGAGGACGATGCCGTCGTCGGCGTGCATGACTTGGGCGTCCATGCCGTAGCGCTCGGAGAGCTTGGCGCCGAGGGCGAGCGCCCAGGGGGCGTGGACCTGGGCGCCGAAGGGGGAGTGGACGACGACCCGCCAGTCGCCGAGCTCGTCGCGGAAGCGCTCCACGACGATCGTCCGGTCGTCCGGGATGTGGCCGCAGGCCTCGCGCTGCTCGTCGAGGTAGGACAGCACGTTGTCGGCCGCCCAGGCGTCCAGGCCCGCCGTGAGGAGACGCAGGCGGGCGTCGTCCTTGGGGAGCGAGCCGACCTCGCGGAGGAACGCGCCCACCGCGCGGCCCAGTTCCAGGGGGCGGCCCAGTTGGTCGCCCTTCCAGAAGGGCAGCCTGCCCGGGACGCCGGGGGCGGGGGAGACCAGGACGCGGTCGCGGGTGATGTCCTCGATGCGCCAGGAGCTGGTGCCGAGCGTGAAGACGTCCCCCACGCGCGACTCGTAGACCATCTCCTCGTCCAGCTCACCGACCCTTCCGCCGCCCTTCTTGGGGTCGGAGCCGGCGAGGAAGACGCCGAAGAGGCCGCGGTCGGGGATGGTGCCGCCGGAGGTGACGGCGAGGCGCTGGGCGCCGGGGCGGCCGGTGATCGTGCCGGCGATGCGGTCCCAGACGACGCGCGGGCGCAGCTCGGCGAAGGCGTCCGAGGGATAGCGTCCGGCGAGCATGTCCAGGACCGCGGTGAACGCGGACTCGGGCAGGGAGGCGAAGGGGGCCGCCCTGCGGACGGTTGCCAGGAGGTCCTCGAGCTGCCAGGTGTCCATCGCGGTCATCGCGACCAGCTGCTGCGCGAGGACGTCCAGGGGATTCGCGGGGACCTTGAGGGACTCGATGGAGCCGGTCCGCATGCGCTCCGTGACGACCGCCGCCTGGACCAGGTCGCCGCGGTACTTCGGGAAGACCACGCCGGTGGAGACGGCGCCGACCTGGTGGCCCGCGCGGCCGACGCGTTGCAGGCCGGAGGCCACCGAGGGGGGTGACTCGACCTGGACCACGAGGTCCACCGCGCCCATGTCGATGCCGAGTTCGAGGCTGGAGGTGGCCACCACCGCGGGGAGACGGCCTGCTTTGAGGTCCTCTTCGACCAGGGCGCGCTGTTCCTTGGAGACCGAGCCGTGGTGGGCCCGGGCGATGACCGGGGGAGCGCCCTGGGCCGCGCCCGAGCCGCCCATGAGCTCCGCGGGGGCGTGGTGTTCGTCCAGGGGTTCGCCGGTGGCCCGCTCGTAGGCGATCTCGTTGAGGCGGTTGCAGAGGCGCTCGGCGAGGCGGCGGGAGTTCGCGAAGACGATCGTGGAGCGGTGGGACTGGACGAGGTCGGCGATGCGCTCCTCCACGTGGGGCCAGATCGACGGACGCTCGGCGCCCTCGTTGCCCTCGGCGACCGGGGAGCCGCCGAGTTCGGCGAGGTCCTCCACGGGGACCACCACCGAGAGGTCGAACTCCTTGCCCGACTTCGGCTGGACGATCTCCACCTTGCGGTTCGGGGAGAGGTAGCGGGCGATCTCGTCCACCGGGCGGACGGTCGCGGACAGCCCGATACGGCGGGCCGGCTTCGGGAGGAGTTCGTCCAGGCGCTCCAGGGAGAGGGCCAGGTGGGCGCCGCGCTTCGTGCCGGCCACGGCGTGGACCTCGTCGAGGATCACCGTCTCGATGCCGGTGAGCGCGTCGCGGGTCGCCGACGTCAGCATCAGGAACAGGGATTCCGGGGTGGTGATCAGGATGTCCGGGGGACGGGTGGAGAGGGCTCGGCGCTCGGCCGCGGGGGTGTCGCCCGAGCGGATGCCCACCTTGACCTCGGGTTCGGGCAGGCCCAGGCGGACGGATTCCTGGCGGATGCCGGTGAGGGGGCTGCGGAGGTTGCGCTCCACGTCCATGGCGAGGGCCTTGAGGGGGGAGACGTAGAGGACCCGGCAGCGCTTCTTGGGGTCGGCGGGTGGGGGTGTGGAGGCGAGCTGGTCCAGGGCGGCGAGGAAGGCGGCGAGGGTCTTGCCGGAGCCGGTGGGGGCTACGACCAGTACGTCCGAGCCTTCTGCGATGGCCTGCCATGCGCCTGCCTGGGCGGTGGTGGGGGCGTCGAAGGCACCCGTGAACCAGCCGCGGGTCGCGGGGGAGAAGGCGTCGAGGGCGCGGTGTGCTGGGCTGACCATGCGTTCCATCCTGCACCCGGGCACTGACATCGGGGCGGCGGTCTGGTTTGTCTGCGGCTGGGTGGGGGCGAGCGTATTTGGGCGCAGTTCCCCGCGCCCCTGGGGCCTGCGGCGGCCCGCGAGGCTTCGGTGGGGGCTTGTGCACCGCGTGCTGGTGCGTTGTGGGTTTCCTTCGCGCCGTACGCGTCTGCACGAGCGTCCACATGGCCCACCCAGGGGCGCGGGGAACTGCGCGACCGGCCACGACGGACCTTTGGGCGTCCAACGACCTCACCCGGCAGAATGGGCGTATGGCGGGTTCCGACGAGCGGGCCAGGCACTGGCGGTATGCCGCGTTGCCCGGGGTCGACCTGCTGCGGGCCCGGTATGTGCGGAAGACCTTTGTGCGGCATACGCACGAGAACTTCGTGATCGCTGCCATTGCCGAGGGGGTCGAGGTCTTTCACCATCGGGGGGCCGATCAGCACGCGGGGGCCGGGGCGCTGGCGTTGGTCAATCCTGATACGGCTCATACCGGGCGGGCCGGGGTGCCCGAGGGGTGGCGGTACGGGGCCGTCTATCCGTCGCCCGAGGTGGTGGCCGGGATCGCGGCCGAGACCACCTCGCTGCGCGGTACGCCGGGGTTCGTGCGGCCCGTGCTCGACGATCCGTATGCCGTGGGTCTGGTGCACGAGGTGCTGCGGGCCGCCGACGAGGGGAACGCGCTGGCCGCCGACACCCTGCTGCGGGTGGCCGTGACGCGGTTGCTGCGGCTGAACGGTGGGGTTCTGCCGGAGCGGGACGTGCGGTCCGCGGGAGCGCGGGTGGCGGTGCGGGCGCGGGCCGTGCTGGAGGAGCGGATGGCCGAGCCGCCCTCTCTGGAGAAGCTGGCGGCTGATCTCGGGACCAGTCCGTTCGCGCTGTTGCGTGCCTTTCGGGGGCTGTACGGGATGCCGCCGCACACGTGGCTGACCGATGCCCGGGTGCGACGGGCCCGGCGGTTGCTGGACGCGGGGGCCGGCCCGGCCGTGGCCGCCGTCGAGGTGGGGTTCACCGATCAGTCTCATCTGAACCGGCACTTCACCCGGATCGTCGGTGTGCCGCCCGGGGCCTACCAGCGGGAGCGCAAGAACGTACAAGACTCTTCCGGACCGCTGCTCCTAGCGTCCGAGAGGTGGCAGAACAGAGCGCACTCGCAGATCGCCAACCCGACGGTGGCGGAAGGCCGGACTCCGCCGTCGTCCGAGACGCCCTCGGAGTCGGGGTGGCCGTCGGACTGTCCGGTTTCGCCTTCGGGGTGACCGCGGCCGGCAGTGGGCTCACGCTGCCGCAGACCTGTGCGCTCAGCCTTTTGGTGTTCACCGGAGCGTCCCAGTTCGCTCTGGTGGGCGCTCTCGCGGCCGGGGGGAGCCCTTTCACGGCCGCGGCCGGGGCTTTCTTCCTCGGGGTGCGCAACGCGTTCTACGGGCTGCGGCTGTCCCAGCTGCTTGCTCTTCCGCGTTTCCTGCGGCCCTTCGCCGCGCAGTGGGTCATCGACGAGACCGCCGCGGTCTCGCTGGCGCAGCCCACGCGGCGTGCCGGTCGGATCGGGTTCGCCGTCACGGGGCTCACCCTCTATGTGCTGTGGAACCTGACCACCTTGCTGGGGGCCCTGGGCGCCGACGCGATCGGGGACACGCGCGCGTGGGGGCTGGACGCGGCCGGGCCGGCCGTGTTCCTCGCGCTGCTCGCGCCCATGGTCAGGAGTGGCACGGAGCGGGCCGTGGCCGGGCTCGCCGTGCTGCTGGGGCTCGGGCTGCTTCCGGTGCTGCCCGCCGGGGTGCCGGTGCTGGCGGCCGCCCTCGCGGCGCCTCTTGTCCTGTGGGTGCGAGGGCGTCGCGAGCGCGAGAAGGGGGAGGGGCGGTGAGCACCTGGATCGCGATCGGCGTCACCGCCCTCGGTTGCTACGTCGTCAAACTTCTCGGACTGCTCGTGCCCGCGGGCGTGCTCGACCGGCCCTTGGTGAAGCGCCTTGCCACACTGGTGCCGGTGGCACTCCTGGCCGCGCTCACCGCTCAGCAGACCTTCGCCGACGGGCGGGTGCCGGTGCTCGACGCGCGGGCCGCGGGACTGGCAGCGGCCGCCCTGGCACTGCTCCTGCGGGCGCCGTTCCTGGTCGTGGTCGCGACCGCGGTGGTCGTGACGGCGGGGGTGCGGGCTCTGGGTGCCTGAAGGGCGGTCACACCCGCGCGGGGCGGCTCAGCCGACGCCGCGGCCGTACGCGCGCAGGGTGCGCAGTGCCTCGATCGTCACCATGGGGCGCGCTTCGAGGGTGGTGGACGGTGCCCAGGGGCGCCACCGGATCGGCCAGCCGCCGTCCTCCTGCTGTTCGGCCGCCAGGTGGTCCAGCGAGCGGGCCATCTCGTCGTCGGTGAACCACGCGCGCGCGAGTGAGTCCGGAGTCGTCGCGTAGTCGTGCGGGAAGTGGTGCTCGCCCGGCGCGTAGCCCGGGGAGACGGGGAACGCGGCGAGGTTCGCCGGGTCCAGCACGGCCAGTCGTCGCTCGCGCACCAGCCGGCCCAGGCGGTCCGCGGTGGCCTGCGCGCGCGGGCGGTCGGGGACGGAGTCCAGGAAGGTCAGGGCCGCCCTGATCTCGTACGGGTGGGACACCTGGAGGGACTCCACCGCCTGCCAGCAGAAGTCCGTGGCCCGGAACAGCCAGGCGTGCCACACCTCGTTGCGGTGCAGCAGGCCGACCACCGGACCCGTGGCGAGCAGCTCGCTCGGCGGGGCGTCCACCACCGGCAGGAACGGGGCCGTCGGATAGCCGCGCTGGGCGGGAGTGACGGCGGGCAGGGCGCCGTCCGGGGTGGAGACGGATGTGAGATAGCGGCACACGCGTTCCACCCGCTGTCCGCCGCAGCGCCCCACGGCGTCCAGGATCCGCAGGGCGTGAGCGATGTGCAGGGGCTGGCTGACCGGGCCGCGCAGATCGGGCTCCAGGGCGTGGCCGTAACCGCCGTCCGGGTTGCGGTAGGCATCCAGAGCCGTCTCCACCGGGTCGGGGCCGCCGTTCAGGAAGTGGTACGCGAACAGCCGCTGTTCCAGCACGCGCGCGGTGAGCCAGACGAAGTGCTCCGCGCGGAAGAGCGGGGAGTGCGCCGGTGGCGTCTGGGGGAGTGGGAAAGCTCCTGTTTCGGGCATGCGACAGACCGTAGGGCGGAAAGCGGTCTCGACAAGCGGTCCCGGCCGAGGCCCACTCTCAGGGGCGGGATACTGGAGTCATGCGGTTGACGGTCTTCTGGCAGCGGATGGCGGAACACTTCGGTCAGGGGTACGCCGACACCTTCGCGCGCGATCATGTGATGACGGAGCTCGGCGGACGCACGGTGCACGAGGCGCTGGACTCCGGCTGGGACGCCAAGGACGTGTGGCGAGTGGTGTGCACCGTGATGAACGTTCCCGCGGAGAGGCACTGAAGAGCACTGACCGGTCACGAAGATCGCAGCAGGGCAGCCGAATGTCAGTGCCGTGGGTGAGACTTGCTCCGTGGCACCCACTGACGAGTCCGGGCAGACAGCCCCGCAGGCACCTCCGCCCGGCACGACGCCGCCCGCCCGGCCCCCGGCCGCAGGCGCCGGGCCGGACGCCCGCATGCCGCGCTGGCTGCCGCGCGCCATGGTGCTCGCGCTCGCTCTCATCGCCGTGTTCCAGCTCGGCAGTTGGGCCTTCCACCAGCTCATAGGGCTGCTGATCAACATCCTCATCGCGTTCTTCCTGGCCCTGGCCATAGAACCCGCGGTGAGCAAGATGGCCGCGCGGGGCATGCGCAGGGGACTCGCCACCTTCCTGGTCTTCTTCGCGGTGCTGATCGTGTCGGCGGGCTTCATCGTGCTGCTCGGGTCGATGCTCGCCGGGCAGATCATCAAGATCGTCGAGGACTTCCCCGACTACCTCGACTCCGTCATCAGCTGGATCAACGGGCACTTCCACACCGACCTGAAGCGGGTGGACGTCCAGGAGGGCCTGCTGCGCTCCGACTGGCTGCGCAACTACGTGCAGAACAGCGCCACCGGCGTCCTGGACGTGTCCGCCCAGGTGCTCGGCGGGCTCTTCCAGCTGCTGACGATCGTGCTGTTCTCGTTCTACTTCGCCGCAGACGGGCCCCGCCTGCGCCGCGCGATCTGCTCCGTCCTGCCGCCCGCCCGGCAGGCCGAGGTGCTGCGCGCCTGGGAGATCGCCGTCGACAAGACCGGCGGCTACCTCTACTCGCGCGGTCTGATGGCGCTCGTCTCAGGAGTCGCGCACTTCATCCTGCTCCAGGCCCTGGAGGTGCCGTACGCGCCCGTGCTGGCCGTGTGGGTGGGCCTGGTCTCGCAGTTCATCCCGACCATCGGCACCTATCTCGCGGGCGCCCTGCCCATGCTGATCGCCTTCACGGTCGACCCCTGGTACGCGCTGTGGGTCCTGGTCTTCGTGGTGATCTACCAGCAGTTCGAGAACTACGTGCTCCAGCCCAAGCTGACCTCGAAGACCGTCGACATCCATCCCGCGGTCGCCTTCGGCTCGGTGATCGCGGGTACCGCCCTCCTCGGTGCTGTCGGTGCCCTGATCGCGATCCCGGCGGTCGCCACGCTCCAGGCGTTCCTCGGGGCGTACGTGAAGCGGTACGCCGTCACCGACGACCCGCGGGTGCACGGCCACCGCAAGCGGGGTGAGGGGCCCTCGCCGGTCACGCGCGTGCGTGCCCTGTGGGAGCGGCGGCAGGGGACGCATGACTCCACCGACGGGGACGAGTCGGCCTGAGTCCGCCGGTTCAGTACGTGAGGGCGGCCCAGAGTCCGGCCCCGGCGACGGCCGTGACGTAAGCACCGATCGCCGCGTACAGGAGCCTGCGCCGCAGCGTCTCGCTCCACCGCGTCCGGGACAGCAGCCAGGCCAGTGCGGGCAGGACCAGGACGGCGTGCAGGCTCACACCGTGCAGCGGCTTGAGCGGGGCGGTCGAGTGGTAGGCCGCCTCCTGGTGTCCGGTTCGGGTGAGGACGACCCCGCGCGCGATCATCGCGGCACCCGAGGCGAGCGCCACGAGCAGGATCGCGAACCCCGAGCGCACCGCGAGGTCCATGCCCGCGGGGCCCGAGGGCCGCTGCCGGAACGACGCGACGGCGAACACGGTCAGCAGGACCACGAGGACGCCCCCGCCCACCGCGAGCGTCATGGACACCGCCGTGTCGAAGGGCGTCTCCATGTCGAGATGCGAGGGCACCCGGCGCCACGCCTGGAGGGTGATGCCGCCGACCTCCACCACGCAGTCGGCCGCGAACACCGCGAGCAGCACGGCACGCGTGCGTGCGCCGACGCGCAGATACGACGTCACCCAGGTGACCGCGATCAGCGTCGCCCCGAAGGACAGCCCGAACGTCACCGGCTTGCGCCAGGAGACCGGTCCGTCCCAGGGGCCGCCGTCCACGGCGAACACCCCTAGGTGAACGAGCCCGGAGACGACGAGCAGGAGACCGGTGGCGTGGCAGAGCCGCTCCACGCGGCGTACACCGGGGGCCTGCGGCATTGGCGTGACGACTTCGGCGACCGTGGCGGCGACGAGCGAGGAGTCCTCCGACGAGAGGAGGTTCTTGGTCTTCCGGGTGTTCATGGCTCAAGACTGGCGAGGACGCTCCCCGGGGGTCGTCGTACGGCCGAAGGCACCTGGAGTACGCCGCGGGCAGTAGCCGGCCCACCGGAGAGGGCGGTCGACGGAGGCTTCTGAAGGCGGTCGGGAGCCTGTCGGGGGAAGTCACTCGGGTGCCGCGTGGTGCGCTTGACACGTAAATCGAACATCCATTCTTATGGAAGCTCCGGTCAAGTCGACGGCGGGTCATTCGGCATGATTTGCCGGGAGAAGTACCCGAGTTATCCACAGGCCGGACGGGCGTCAGGGCGCATTGTCAGTGGCAGGCGTTAGCGTCTTTGACGTGAAGCGATCGACTCAAGCAAATCGGGTGGAACCCATGGCAGGAACCGACCGCGAGAAGGCGCTCGACGCCGCGCTCGCACAGATTGAACGGCAGTTCGGCAAGGGCGCGGTCATGCGCATGGGCGAGCGGCCGAACGAGCCCATCGAGGTCATCCCCACCGGGTCGACCGCGCTCGACGTCGCGCTCGGCGTCGGCGGCATCCCGCGTGGCCGTGTGGTGGAGGTGTACGGCCCGGAGTCCTCCGGAAAGACGACCCTGACCCTGCACGCGGTGGCCAACGCCCAGCGGGCCGGCGGCCAGGTGGCCTTCGTGGACGCGGAGCACGCCCTCGACCCCGAGTACGCGCGCAAGCTCGGCGTGGACGTCGACAACCTGATCCTCTCCCAGCCGGACAACGGCGAGCAGGCCCTGGAGATCGTGGACATGCTGGTCCGCTCCGGTGCCCTCGACCTGATCGTCATCGACTCCGTCGCCGCGCTCGTGCCGCGCGCGGAGATCGAGGGCGAGATGGGCGACAGCCACGTCGGTCTCCAGGCCCGTCTGATGAGCCAGGCCCTGCGGAAGATCACCAGCGCGCTCAACCAGTCCAAGACCACCGCGATCTTCATCAACCAGCTCCGCGAGAAGATCGGCGTGATGTTCGGCTCGCCGGAGACCACGACCGGTGGCCGGGCGCTGAAGTTCTACGCCTCGGTGCGTATGGACATCCGCCGTATCGAGACCCTGAAGGACGGCACCGACGCGGTCGGCAACCGCACCCGCGTCAAGGTCGTCAAGAACAAGGTCGCGCCGCCCTTCAAGCAGGCCGAGTTCGACATCCTCTACGGCCAGGGCATCAGCCGCGAGGGCGGTCTGATCGACATGGGCGTGGAGCACGGCTTCGTGCGCAAGGCCGGCGCCTGGTACACGTACGAGGGCGACCAGCTCGGCCAGGGCAAGGAGAACGCGCGCAACTTCCTGAAGGACAACCCCGACCTGGCCAACGAGATCGAGAAGAAGATCAAGGAGAAGCTGGGCGTCGGCGTGCGTCCCCAGGAGCCGGCCGCCGAGCCGGGTGCGGACGCCGCGGTGTCCGCCGCCGCGGACGACGCCGCGAAGGTGCCTGCTCCGGCGGCCGCGAAGGCGACGAAGGCCAAGGCCCCGGCCGCCAAGAGCTGATCCTCTACCGTGCCTGATTCAGAGACATGGCTAACCGACCGGGCCGAGTACGAGGACGCCCCGCGAGGGCGGGGCGGTGAGCGCGACGGGGGTTCTGCCGGGCCGGGCGGCGACGAGTACGCGGACGACGGTGCGGGGCACAGGGCGGACGGGGGACACGGCCGCCCGGTGTCGCGCGGCTCGCGCCGGTCCGCCGGCGACGGGCCGGCGGGAGGCGGTGTGGACGGGGGCTTCGGCCATGCGCTGAGGTACGGCGACGGCCGGCCCTACCTGGTTGGCCGCCCCGGTGACGGCGCCACCGCCTCGCAAGGCGGTGGGGCGGGCGGGGGCGCGGGGCACGACCGTGAGCCGTACGGTGACGATCCGTCGTACGGCGGTGGCGGGTCGTACGGAGACGGCGCGTCGTACAGCTCATACGGCGACGGTTCTTCCCACGGCGATGACGGTCCCGTGTACGGCCGTGAAGAGGCGGCCGTGCAGGGCTTCGGGGCGGCCGGAGCAGCCGGACGGGGTTCGCGTCGCGGTGACGGCGGCGCTCCCGGACGGGGCGGTCCCCGTGGGCGTCGGCAGCGCCGGCGCGGCTTCGGGGACTCGCCCGGTGAGGACGGAGGCGGTCCTTCCTCGGCGAGGGCCGAGAAGGGGGAGCCTCCGGCGGACCCGGTGGAGCGGGCGCGGGCGATCTGTCTGCGCCTGCTCACCGGGACCCCGCGCACCCGCAAGCAGCTCGCCGACGCCCTGCGCAAGCGGGAGATCCCGGACGAGGCCGCCGAGGAGGTGCTGTCGCGGTTCGAGGAGGTCGGGCTGATCAACGACAGCGCGTTCGCGGACGCCTGGGTGGAGTCGCGGCACCATGGCCGGGGCCTCGCCCGGCGGGCGCTCGCCCAGGAGCTGCGGACCAAGGGCGTCGACTCCACGCTGATCGACGAGGCCGTCTCCCAGCTCGACTCCGAGCAGGAGGAGGCGACGGCGCGCGAGCTGGTCGAGCGCAAGCTCCGGGCCACCCGGGGCCTCGACCGGGACAAGCGGCTGCGCCGCCTCGCCGGGATGCTGGCCCGCAAGGGCTACTCCGAGGGCATGGCCCTGCGGGTAGTCAGGCAGGCACTGGAGCAGGAGGGGGAGGAGACGGAGTTCCTCGGCGACGAGGGCTTCTGAGACGGGGGTAGATCCGGGGGGATCAGGATTCCGGCCGCACCGACGGCGGGCCGGGCGGGCTCACTGCCAGTCCTCCGGCCGTTCCACGTGCTCCAGGCGCAGGATCTGGCCCGTGCGGCTGTAGCGGCGGATCTGGGGGAGCGGCGGGTAGTAGGCGTGGACGGAGACCGCGTGGACCTCGGCGGACTCGTTGAGGACCTCGTGGACATGGTGCTGTCCGAAGGAGCGGCCCTTGCCGGCGGGCAGGCGGCGCTCACGGTCCACGTCGTCGGAGAGTTCGAGGGTCTTCCAGCCGTCGGCGGGCAGCCGGGCGGCGAGGGAGTTCTCCTTGAGCTCACCGGCCGCGGTGATGAACGCGCCGACCGACTCGGCGTGGTCGTGCCAGCCGGTACCGGTGCCGGGCGGCCAGCCGATCAGCCAGGCCTCGCTGCCGCCCGGGCCCTCCAGGCGCACCCAGGTGCGGCCTTCGGGGTCGAGCGGGAGCGAGTCGATCAGCTCGGTGTCGGCGGCCGTACGCCGGACGAAGTCGAGGAGTTCGGCCTGGGTGGGCGCGGCGACGGCGGAGACAGAGGGGAGGGCAGACACGGGTACCGTCCTGAGAAGAGTTCGCGGAACCGCAGTGCCGCTCAGCAGCGGCACGCGAGAAAGAAAGTGGCGAATTCAGCAGGACGGGCGACACACGCAGCCCGCATAGCGGACGAGGTCCATATGGACCCTCCGCCACAGGCGCACACAGGTGTCGGTCACGATGCGGAGTACACCATGACGCCCAGGGACCTTTCAACTCACTGTCACTATGTGGACGCACAGTGACAGTGAGCACGTCAACGGGGGCCGGCCCCCGTGCCCGCCTCGGTCCTGGCCGACGGTCCGCCCAGTGCCGTCTCGGCCGCCGAGTACAGATCGGCCGGGCGGACACCGCTCAGGGCGGTGACGAGGTAGCCGTCGGGCCGTACGAGAAGGACCGTGTGCGGGGCGGCACCCGGGTACTCCTCGGCGACCAGGAGCTCGGCGGAGTGCGGCAGCGCGGTCACCGCCGCGGCCAGGCGGGGCATGATTCCGGCGCTCACCCAGTGCTTGCGCTCCCACACCCCGGTGCCCGGCGCGACCAGGACGACCAGCAGCGCGCCCCGGCCAAGGCGCTCGTGCAGCCGTACGAACGAACCGTCCTCGGCGGTGACCCGTACGTCCGTGACCGACGCGCCCGGCGGGGTGTCGACCAGTACCTCTCCTTCGAGGTGCCGGGGTGCCAGCGGTGAGTGGGCGTACGACCCCGGCGCGCCGAGCGGACCGCGCCCCAGATGGCCGTCCGTGAGCAGCGCGTCGTGGCCGCGGGCCGAGCCCGGGACGACCGAGCGCAGGCCGCCGCCCCCGCGCAGCAGCGGCAGCGCCTGGTCGGCGGCGCGCAGCCGCGCGGAGACGATCGCGCGCCGCTCGGCCTGGTAGCTGTCGAGAAGCCCCTCGTGCGGCCCGTGGTGCCAGGCCAGGGCCAGCTTCCAGGCGAGGTTGTCGGCGTCCCTCAGGCTCTCGTCGAGCCCCTGGGTGCCGAGCGCGCCGAGGCAGTGCGCCGAGTCCCCGGCGAGGAAGACCCGCCCGGCGCGCCAGCGGCGGGCCAGCCGGTGGTGCACGGTGTGGACGCCGGTGTCGAGGAGTTCGTACGGCGGTGTCGGGCCGCCCGTCCAGCCCGCGAGGGTCTCCCGGACGCGGGTCACCAAAAGTTCGGGCGTGACCAGGTCCTTGCCCGGGGGCAGGAGCCAGTCCAGGCGCCACACGCCCTCCGGGAGCGGGCGGGCGGAGATCTCCCCGGCCGACTGCCCCGACGTCCGCCACGGGGGCGTCCGGTGCAGCAACGCCCAGTCCTCGAAGGGAAGTTCGGTGCGCAGGGCGGCGACCGCGTGGCGCTCCACCGCCGTACGGCCCGGGAAGCGGATGTCCTCCAGTTTGCGCACGGTGGAGCGCGGGCCGTCGCAGCCGACCAGGTAACTGCCGCGCCACCACGTGCCCTTGGGGCCGCGGGTGTGGGCGGTGACGCCCGAGGGCTCCTGCTCGACGGTGTCGAGCCTGCTGTCCGTGACGATCTTCACCAGCCGCTCCTCGGCGAGGGCGGTGCGCAGGGCGCTCGTCAGGACGTGCTGGGCGAGGTGCAGGGGGGCGTGCCCGGTCTCCTCGAAGTCGACCTCGCGCATCACCTGCTTGCGGCGCATGGACCGCCATCCGGCCCAGTGCGCGCCCAGCCCGGTGACCGGGACCCCGGTCAGCCGGGACATCAGGGCGGCGGTGTCCTCGTGCAGTACGGCGGTGCGGGCCAGGCGGGGTTCGTCCTTGCCGGGTCCCTCGTCGAGGACCACGGAGGGGACCTCCTGACGCGCCAGCGCCAGGGCGAGCGTGAGCCCGACGGGCCCCGCTCCGACGATGATCACCGGGTCCACGGTGCGGCGCCTCCTGACCGCGGCGGAGTCCCGAGGGACGTTTGTGAGCAGGAGGTTGGAGCAGGGTGCACGATCACAGAACGTATGCAACCTATTGCCGGTGCTTGCGTCAAGTGACGGAGGGCAGTGGCGATCATGCCACTGCCCTCCATGCCCCTCAAGTCACTTGACTGCGCATCAGATCATCGGGGCGGCTTGTCGTTGAAGGTGAATCCGCTCGGGCCACCGCCCTCACCGCCGGTCCCGAAGGTGCCGCCGATCGCGGCCGGGTTCATCTCCGTGTCCTCACCGAGCACCGCCCCCGTGCTCTTCTTGCTGCGCCGCAGCCGCTGCTCCAGCCAGCTCGCGAAGCTGGTGAGGATGAAGTTGACGATGATGTAGATGATCGCCACGACGATGAAGCTCGGGATGACGTTGGCGTAGTTGGCCGCCAGCGTCTGGCGTGCGTTGAGCAGCTCGGTGAAGCCGAGCATCACGCCGCCCAGCGCGGTGTCCTTCACGATGACCACCAGCTGGCTGACGATGGCCGGCAGCATCGCGGTGACCGCCTGCGGAAGCAGGATGCTGGTCATCGTCTGACCCTTGCGCAGACCCACCGCGTAGGCCGCCTCCGTCTGCCCCTTGGGCAGCGACAGGATTCCGGCCCGCACGACCTCGGCGAGCACCGAGGCGTTGTAGAGCACCAGACCGGTGACCACGGCGTACAGGGGGCGTTCCTCGCTGCTGATGTTCAGGGAGGAGCGGACGTAGAGCTCGTTGGCGAACAGCATCAGCAGCAGGACCGGGATGGCCCGGAAGAACTCGACCACCGTGCCGGCCACACCCCGGACCCAGGCGTGGTCGGACATCCGGGCGATGCCGAAGACCGCGCCCAGGGGCAGGGCGATCACCATGGAGATCGCCGCGGCCTTGAGGGTATCGGCGAGGCCGGGCAGGAGGTAGGTCGTCCAGGCCTCGCCCGTGGTGAAGGGCTGCCAGAGGTCCCACTCCAGCTGGTTGTTGTCGTCCATGGTCCGCCACACCCACCACAGCACGAGGGCGAGCAGGAGGGTGAAGACGACGGACAGCAGGACGTTGCGCCGTTTGGCGCGGGGTCCCGGTGTGTCGTAGAGGACCGAGCTCATCGCTTCACCGCCAGTCGCTTGCTCAGCCAGCCCAGGAAGAGGCCGGTGGGCAGGGTCAGTACCACGAAACCGAAGGCGAAGACCGCGCCGATGAGCAGCGTCTGAGCCTCGTTCTCGATCATTGTCTTCATCAGGTACGCGGCCTCGGCGACGCCGATCGCGGCCGCCACCGTGGTGTTCTTCGTCAGCGCGATCAGCACGTTGGCCAGCGGGCCGATGACCGAGCGGAACGCCTGCGGCAGCACGATGAGGCGCAGGGTCTGGCTGAAGTTGAGCCCGATCGCGCGGGCCGCCTCGGCCTGGCCGAGCGGCACCGTGTTGATGCCGGAGCGGATCGCCTCACAGACGAACGCGGCGGTGTAGACGATGAAGCCGAGGATGGCCAGCCGGAAGCTCATGACCTTCACGTCGTCGCCCGCGCCCAGCGTGATGCGGAAGATGTCGGCGAGGCCGAGGGAGGTGAAGACGATGATGACCGTCAGGGGGATGTTCCGGACGATGTTGACGTAGGCGGTGCCGAACCCGCGCATCAGCGGGACGGGGCTGACCCGCATCGCGGCCAGCAGCGTGCCCCAGACGAGGGAGCCGATGCCGGAGAAGAAGGTCAGCTTCACCGTCATCCAGAAGGCGCCCCACAGGCTCGGGTCGTCATAGTCTGAAATAAAGTCGAACACGATCTCCCGCGCTTCCGGGTGTGTGGCGGAGGTATGAGGGGCGCGACCCGCCGCCGCCCTGATCGCGGCGGACGGCGGCGTGCCGGTGGGTTCCCCGCGCAGACGTTCCGCCGGCCGGTCGTCGCCGGCAGGTGCCGCCGACGATCGGCCACACGCGGGCCGGCGCTCCGCGCCCCCTCAGGGGCGCGGCCGAACCGCGGTCGCGGCGCTGCGCTGGTGGGTTCCCGCGTTACTTGACGATGACGCCGATCTTCGGGGCGGGCTCGTTCTTGTAGCCGGCCGGGCCGAAGTTGGCGTCGACGGCCTTCTGCCAGGAGCCGTCGCTGACCATCTTCTCCAGGGCGGCGTTGATCTTGTTCACGGTGGCGGTGTCGCCCTTCTTGACACCGATGCCGTAGTTCTCGTTGCTCAGCTTGAGGCCGGCGAGCTTGAACTGACCCTTGTACTTGTCCTGCGAGGCGAAGCCCGCGAGGATCGAGTCGTCCGTGGTCAGGGCGTCGACGGCGCCGCTCTGGAGGCCGGCGATGCACTCCGAGTAGCCGGAGTACTCACGCAGCTGGGCCTTCGGGGCGAAGTCGTCCTTGACGTTCTGCGCCGAGGTGGAGCCGGTCACGGAACACAGCTTCTCGCCGTTGAGGTCCGTGGCCTCGCTGATCTTGGAGTCCTTCTTGACCAGCAGGTCCTGGTGGGCCAGCAGGTACGGGCCGGCGAAGTCGACCTTCTTCTTGCGCTCGTCGTTGATCGAGTAGGTGGCCGCGATGAACTTCACGTCGCCGCGGGCGAGGGCGTTCTCACGGTCGGCGCTCTTGGTCTCGACGAACTCGATCTGGTCGGGCTTGTAGCCGAGCTGCTTGGCCACGTAGGTGGCCACGTCCACGTCGAAGCCGGAGAAGGAACCGTCGGGCTTCTTCAGGCCGAGGCCCGGCTGGTCGTACTTGATACCGATCTTGATCTTGCCGCCGCCGGAACCCGAGCCCGAGCCCTCGTCCTTGCTGTCGCCGCCGCACGCGGTCGCGGACAGGGCGAGGGCGAGAACGGCTGCCGAGGCGGCGGTGACCTTGCGGAGCTTCATGGTGAACATCCTTTGGGTGGTGAAGAGATGAGAGCTGTCGGTGGTCGATCCGGGTGGCACGTCAGTGGTGCAGGATCTTCGACAGGAAGTCCTTGGCGCGGTCGCTGCGCGGGTTGCTGAAGAACTGGTCGGGCGCAGCCTCCTCGACGATGCGTCCGTCCGCCATGAACACCACGCGGTTTGCAGCCGATCGTGCGAAACCCATCTCGTGGGTGACGACGATCATGGTCATCCCGTCGCGGGCGAGTTGCTGCATGACCTCCAGCACCTCGTTGATCATCTCAGGGTCGAGCGCCGACGTGGGCTCGTCGAAGAGCATGACCTTGGGATCCATGGCCAGCGCCCGTGCGATCGCGACCCGCTGCTGCTGGCCGCCGGACAGCTGGGCGGGGTACTTGTCCGCCTGGGTGGCGACGCCGACCCGGTCGAGGAGGGCGCGCGCCTTCTCCTCGGCCTTCTTCTTGTCGGCCTTGCGGACCTTGATCTGACCCAGCATCACGTTCTCGAGCACGGTCTTGTGCGCGAAGAGGTTGAAGGACTGGAAGACCATGCCGACGTCGGCGCGCAGCCGGGCCAGCTCCTTGCCCTCCTGGGGCAGCGGCTTGCCGTCGATGGCGATCGAACCCGTGTCGATCGTCTCGAGGCGGTTGATGGTGCGGCACAGGGTGGACTTCCCGGACCCGGAAGGTCCGATGACCACGACGACCTCGCCGCGGGCGATGGTCAGGTCGATGTCCTGGAGTACGTGCAGCGCACCGAAGTGCTTGTTGACGCCCTTCAGGACGACCAGTTCGCCGGTCGCGACCGCATCTTCCTTGGCCGCCGATACTTCGGTCATCGCTCTCTGGCTCCGTCCTCCTCGGTTTCGGAGGACAGTAGTAACCGTATGCGACCAGCGTCATTAGTATTGAGGGGAATCTGAGCATCACGATCCGATAGCAATCGGACACGTGTCGTAGCAGTTGCGACCAGCGGCATCCGGCGTGCGTATCAGCCGGATAACGGAACCGCGGCGCAACCGGAACCCTCTTGACGCCGTCCTCATCCATCAGCATGACTGCACGGTGCGCACGCGCGCGTAGGCGGGCGCATCATGCCTGTTCAGCACATATTCAGATAGTACGTCCGATGGATCGAAGGGGGCCGGCGTGAGACTTCTCCTCGTCGAGGACGACAACCACGTGGCCGCCGCGCTGTCCGCGGTGCTCGCCCGTCACGGGTTCGACGTCACGCACGCGCGCAACGGCGAGGAGGCACTTCGGGCGCTCGTCCCGGAGGGCGACGGCTTCGGAGTCGTACTGCTCGACCTCGGCCTGCCCGACCAGGACGGCTACGAGGTGTGCGGCAAGATCCGCAAGCGCACCAGCACGCCGGTGATCATGGTCACCGCGCGCTCCGACGTCCGCTCCCGCATCCACGGCCTGAACCTCGGCGCCGACGACTACGTGGTCAAGCCGTACGACACCGGCGAACTGCTCGCACGCATCCACGCGGTCAGCCGGCGCACCGTCCACGAGGACGTCCCCGGCGGCGCCGACACCGCGCTCGTCCTCGGAGCCGTACGCATCGAACTGCCGACCCGGCAGGTCAGCGTCGACGGCACGGTCGTCCAGCTCACCCGCAAGGAGTTCGACCTCCTCGCGCTGCTCGCCCAGCGCCCCGGTGTGGTCTTCCGGCGCGAGCAGATCATCAGCGAGGTGTGGCGCACGAGCTGGGAGGGGACCGGGCGGACGCTGGAGGTCCATGTGGCGTCCCTGCGCGCGAAGCTGCGGATGCCGGCGCTGATCGAGACGGTACGGGGAGTGGGGTACCGGTTGGTGGCGCCGGGGGTCTGAGCGCCGTTGCAAGGTCGGGAGGCAGGTGGCTGGACCGCGCCGCCGAGGTGAAGGCGCTGCGTGGAGGTGTGCGGCGCGGACCTGTGCGAGGCTCGGGGCGAGGAGATCGGGCCGGAATCGGAAGAGGGACGGTGGCTGTGGACGCGGGTGAGCGGGGCTGCGTGGGTTCCCGCGGGTGCGGTGCCCTGGGTGGCGGCCCCGGTGCGGACAGCCGCGGGGGCTCTTGGGTCCGTGCGGGCGTGTGCCGGGGGCCGTGGTTCCTCGGTTCGTCGGTGGACGGGGTGTAGGCGGGACCGTGCGCACACGTCTTCTTCCGTTGCTCATCGTCCTCATGGCCGCCGTGCTGCTGGCGCTGGGCGTGCCGCTCGCCATCGGCGTCGCCGCCGCACAGCAGCAGAAGGTCGTCGTCGACCGGATCGACGACACCGCCCACTTCGCCGCGCTCGCCCAGTTCGTCAGCGACGCCTCCGACGAACGCCTGGAGACCCTGAAGAGCGAACTCGCCAGCTACCACAACGTCTACGACATTCGCGTCGGTGTCTTCTACGACGGCAGGGTGCCCATGGCCACGGCACCTCGGGCCTGGTCGATCCCCCGCCAGGGCGAAGTCCGCGAGGCGTTCGACGAGGCGCTCCTCAGCCGCCGCAGTCAGGACCCGAAGCAGGTGTGGCCCTGGCAGCAGGGCCGGCTGGTCGTCGCCTCTCCGGTGATCCGCGACGGGGACGTCATCGCGGTCGTCGTGACCGACTCGCCCAGCGGGCCGATGCGTTCACGGATCCTGAAGGGCTGGCTCGTCATCTTCGCGGGCGAACTCGCGGCGATGCTGCTGGCCGTCGGCGCGGCACTGCGGCTCACCGGCTGGGTGCTCAGGCCCGTGCGGGTGCTCGACGCCACCACCCACGACATCGCCACCGGACGACTCAAGTCCCGGGTGGCGGTGGCGGGCGGCCCCCCCGAACTCCAGCGGCTGGCACGGTCGTTCAACGAGATGGCGGACAACGTCGAGGACGTGCTGGAACAGCAGCGGGCCTTTGTCGCCGACGCGTCCCACCAGTTGAGGAACCCGCTCGCGGCCCTGCTGCTGCGCATCGAGCTGCTCGCCTTCGAACTCCCCCCGGGCAACAAGGAGATCGCATCCGTCCAGACCGAGGGCAAGCGGCTGGCCCAGGTCCTCGACGACCTCCTCGACCTCGCGCTCGCCGAGCACACCGAGGCGGATCTGCGGATCACCGACATCGGGGAGCTCACGGCCGAGCGCGTCGCCGCGTGGACGCCGACCGCGGAGGCCAAGGGGGTACGGCTGGTGGGTACTTGTCCGCCCACCACCGCCTGGGCCGACCCCGTCACCCTGTCCAGCGCGCTGGACGCGGTCATCGACAACGCGCTCAAGTTCACGCCCGAGGACGAGACCGTGACGGTCACCGTCGCCGCGGACGGGGACACGTCGACGGTCGTCGTCGCCGACCGTGGGCCCGGTCTCACCGACGAGGAACTCTCGCGGGTGGGGGACCGGTTCTGGCGCAGTGGGCGGCATCAGAACGTCAAGGGGTCCGGGCTGGGGTTGTCGATCTCGCGGGCGTTGCTGGAGGCGGGGGGAGGGGCGATCTCGTACGGGCACCAGGAGCCGCACGGGCTGGTGGTGACGGTGGCTGTGCCGCGCAGTGGGCCTGCGGTGTGAGGTTCGAGTGCTTGAGGTTCCTGGGCGTCTGTTACGGCTTCACCGAGCGGTAGTAGCGGCGTGCGCCCTCGTGGAGGGGGACCGGGTCCGTGTAGATCGCCGTGCGTACGTCGACCAGCTGGGCGGAGTGGACGTGGTGGCCGATGCGGTCCCTGCTGTTGATCACGGTCCGGGTGAGCCATTCGACGAGTTCGGGGTCCACGTCGCTGCGGGTGATCAGCAGGTTGGAGACGGCCATGGTCGGTACCGTCGCGTTGTTCTGGGCGGACGGGTACGCCGACGCGGGCATGTTGGTGGCGCGGTAGTAGCGGGTTGACTCGCCCTCCCCGTGCAGCTTCGCCACGAGGGCCGGCTGGATCGGGACGAAGCGGATCGCCGAGTGTTCCGCGAGGTTCCTCAGGCCGTCGGTGGGCAGGCCGCCGGACCAGAAGAACGCGTCCAGGTCGTGGCCGAGGCGTTTGGGGCCGGTGTCGATGCCGTAGGCCCTGGGCTGGATGTCCTTGTCGGGATCGATGCCGGTGGCCTTGAGCACGCGGTCCGCTATCAGGCGTACGCCGGAGTCGGGGGCGCCTATCGAGACGCGCTTGCCCTTGAGGTCTTCCACCGTCCGGATGTCCGAGTCGGCCGGTACGACGAGCTGTACGTAGTCGTCGTAGAGGCGGGCCACTCCTCGGAGCGTGTCGGCGTGGGGGGCGTGGTTCTGGAGGTAGTTCTCCACCGCGTCGGCGGCGGCGATGGCGAAGTCGGATTGTCCGTTGGCGACACGGCTGACGTTCTCCTGGGAGCCGGCGGTGTCTTTCAGCACCACCTTCAGGTCCGGCATGTCCTTGTGGATCGCGTCGTTGAGGAGCCCGCCGTACTTCTGGTAGACGCCGGCGCGGGTGCCTGTGCTGAAGATGATCGTGCCGCTCGGGGGGGTCTTGCCGAGGGGGAGCAGCCACCAGAGGAGGAGGCCGAGGGCCACGAGGGTGGCGGCGACGGCTTGGAGGATCTTCGACTGGCGGCGGGTGAGGCGGGTGAGGCGGGCGAGGCGGGTGAGGCGGGGGAGCGGCGGCGGGTGGGGCATGGCGGTGATCCTGCCAGGGGGGTGGGGGTGGTGGCCAGGGTTGGTTGGTTGGGGGTGCCTGGTTGTCTGCGGCTTGGTGGGGGCGGGCGTCTTGCGCCGTTCCCCGCGCCCCTGAGATGCCTGCGGCGGCCCGCCCGGCTTCGGTGGGGGCGTGTGTAGCGCGTGCGGTGTGGTGGGTGGGTCGGTGCCGGGGTGGGGGGTATCCGTCCTCGGTCCGGCGCCTCGGTCTCTCGATCAGGGGCCCGGTTCCGGACGCCGGCCGCTGCGGGCGGACACCCCCCACCCCGTCCCCTTCACGCCGTACGCGGCCAACCCTCCGGTGGGGGCGGACGGTCCCGTCGTAGCGCAGGTGGACTGCAACTCCCTAGGGGCGCGGGGAACTGCGCGACAAGCACCCACTCACCCGAACCCGCCCACGAACCGAACCCGGCACCCCCTTAGGCGCCGTCCCTCCCCACTGTCGCCTCCGTAACCCGGGGTGACGGCGGGCCCGGGGTCTCCCGTGGGGGTCGGCGGGCGGAGAGGCGGGTTGCCAGGGGCTCGGTGTAGCGCGCTGTGAGGGGGCCCAGGATGACCAGGATGAGGACGTACGCCGTCGCCAGGGGGCCCAGGGAGGGTTCGATGCCGGCCGAGACCGCGAGGCCGGCGATGACGATCGAGAACTCGCCGCGGGCGACCAGCGCGCCGCCCGTGCGCCAGCGGCCCTTGGGGGAGATGCCGGCGCGGCGGGCCGCCCAGTAGCCGGTGGCTATCTTCGTCGCCGCTGTCACCACGGCCAGGGCCAACGCCGGGAGCAGGACCGGGGGGATGCTCGCCGGGTCCGTGTGGAGGCCGAAGAAGACGAAGAAGACCGCGGCGAAGAGGTCCCGCAGGGGGCTGAGGAGGGTGTGGGCACCCTCCGCCACCTCGCCGGAGAGGGCGATGCCCACGAGGAAGGCGCCCACCGCTGCCGACACCTGGAGCTGCTGGGCCACTCCGGCCACCAGGATCGTCAGGCCCAGGACCACCAGGAGCAGTTTCTCCGGGTCGTCGCTGGAGACGAAGCGGGAGATCAGACGGCCGTAGCGGACCGCTACGAAGAGGACCAGGCCGGCCGCGCCGAGGGCGATCGCGAGGGTCAGGCTGCCGGCCAGGAGACCTGCGCCGGCCACCAGCGCGGTGACGATCGGCAGGTACACCGCCATCGCCAGGTCCTCCAGGACCAGGACGCTCAGGATGACCGGGGTCTCGCGGTTGCCGACCCTGCCGAGGTCGCCGAGGACCTTCGCGATGACGCCCGAGGAGGAGATCCAGGTGACGCCCGCCAGGACGACCGCCGCCACCGGGCCCCAGCCCAGGAGAAGGGCCGCCGCGGCTCCTGGGAGGGCGTTGAGGGCGCCGTCGACCAGGCCGGAGGGGTAGTGCGCCTTGAGGTTGGTGACCAGGTCGCCCGCGCTGTACTCCAGGCCCAGCATCAGGAGGAGGAGGATCACTCCGATTTCGGCCCCTATGGAGACGAACTCCTCGCTCGCGCCCAGGGGCAGCAGACCGCCCTCGCCGAAGGCCAGGCCGGCCAGGAGGTAGAGGGGGATGGGGGAGAGGCGGAAACGGGCGGCGAAACGGCCCAGGAGGCCCAGGCCGAGGATGATCGAGCCGAACTCGATCAGGAGGACCGCGGAGTGCATGCTTCCTACTCCCGACCCAGGATCGCCGCCGCCGCGTCCACGCCCTCGCGGGTGCCCACGACGATGAGGATGTCGCCGCCCGCCAGGCGGAAGTCCGGCGCGGGGGACGGGATCGCCTCGGCGCGGCGCAGCGCCGCCACGACGGAGGCTCCGGTGTCGGTGCGCATCTTCGTGTCGCCGAGGACCCGGCCGTTCCAGCGGGAGCCCGCCGCCACCTCGATGCGCTCGGCCACCAGGCCCAGGTCGGTCGTGTAGAGCAGGCTCGCGCTGTGGTGGGAGGGCTTGAGCGCGTCGATCAGCGCGCCTGCCTCGGAGCCGGTCAGTCGCAGGGACTGGGCGCAGGAGTCGGGGTCGTCGGCCCGGTACACGCTCACCGTGCGGGCGCCGTCGCGGTGGGCCACCACGGACAGATGGCGGTCCTCCCGGGTGATGAGGTCGTACTGGACCCCGATGCCCGGCAGCGGCGTCGCCCTGAGGCGTGGAGCAGACACGTTTCTTCCCCTTGTGTGTCGAGTGGTGGAGCGAGTGGTGGATCGAGTGATCACTGATCAGCGATGCAGGTGATCACGGTGCCGGGTTCGCATGGTGTCAGCTCCCCGTACCGTGGCGATATGGGTGACGTGACGGATATACGCGAGCGACGGGCCCCGGCGAAGCTGGTCACGGAAACGTCGTGCGAAGCCGAGGAGAGGAGCGGAGGTCCGGCCGTGTCGTTGTTCTGGCGGATCTTCTCGCTCAACGCCGCGGGTCTGCTCGTGGCCGCCGCGCTGCTGCTGGGACCGGTCACCGTGTCGACGCCGGTGCGGCAGGGGGAGGCCGTCGTCGTCCTCGCCGGGCTCGTGCTGCTGCTGGTCGCCAACGCCGTGGTGCTGCGGGTCGGGCTCGCCCCGCTCCAGCGGCTGGGGCAGGCCATGGCCGCCGCCGACCTGCTGCGTCCCGGCGTACGTGCCCCCGTCTCCGGTCCCGCCGAGACAGCCGCGCTGATCACGACGTACAACACCATGCTCGACCGCCTGGAGGCCGAGCGGGCGACCGGCGCGGCCCATGCGCTGTCCGCCCAGGAGCGGGAGCGGCACCGGATCGCGCGCGAGCTGCACGACGAGGTCGGGCAGACCCTGACCGCCGTTCTCCTCCAGCTGAAGCGGGTCGCCGACCGGGCTCCCGGGGAGCTGCGGGAGGAGGTCGGACAGGCGCAGGAGGCCACCCGGGCCGGGCTCGACGAGATCCGCCGGATCGCGCGCCGGCTGCGGCCCGGGGTGCTGGAGGAGCTGGGGCTGCCGAGCGCCCTGCGGTCTCTCGCGGCCGAGTTCACCACGCACGGACTGACCGTGCGCCACCACCTCGGGGGCGATCTGCCCCCGCTGACCGAGGAGTCGGAACTGGTCGTCTACCGGGTGGCCCAGGAGGGACTGACGAACACCGCGCGGCACTCCGCCGCCGACCGCGCCGAAGTGCGGCTCGAGGCGGTCGCCGGCGGTGTCGAACTGCTCGTGCGGGACAACGGCCGCGGGCTGGGCACGGCCGCCGAGGGCGCCGGGATACAGGGCATGCGGGAGCGGGCACTGCTGGTGGGGGCCGCGTTCTCCGTGGAACCCGGGCCCGGCCGGGGAACCGACGTGCGGTTGCGGATACCGGTCGCGGCGGAGGTGCGGTGATGGCGGAGCCGACGCGAGTGCTGCTCGCCGACGACCACACGCTCGTCCGGCGCGGGGTCCGGCTCATCCTGGAGGGCGAGCCGGACCTCACGGTGGTGGCCGAGGCGGGCGACGGCGCGGAAGCCGTGGAGCTGGCACGCGCGCGTGAGGTCGATCTGGCCGTGCTGGACATCGCGATGCCCCGGATGACCGGGCTCCAGGCCGCCCGCGAACTGTCCCGGCGCCTGCCCGACCTGCGGATACTGATCCTGACGATGTACGACAACGAGCAGTACTTCTTCGAGGCGCTCAAGGCCGGCGCCAGCGGGTACGTGCTCAAGTCCGTCGCCGACCGCGATCTCGTCGAGGCGTGCCGGGCCGCCGTACGGGACGAGTCCTTCGTCTATCCGGGGGCCGAGCGGGCCCTTGTCCGATCGTACCTGGACCGGCTGCACCGCGGCGTCGACCTGCCCGCCCGGGCCGTCACCGAGCGGGAGGAGGAGATCCTCAAGCTTGTCGCCGAGGGGCACACCACGAAGGAGATCGGTGAGCTGCTGTTCATCAGCGCGAAGACGGTCGAGCGGCATCGGGCGAACCTGCTGGCCAAGCTGGGCATGAAGGACCGGCTGGAGCTGACCCGGTACGCGATAAGAGCCGGGCTCATCGACCCGTGACGCGCACGGCCCTGCCTCGGCGGCCGGCCTCGCGCCGCCGCCTCACCACGTAGGTGCCCGCGAGCCCGGCGCCTGCGAGGGCCAGTGCCACGCCGATCGCCCGCTCGAAGCCTGCCGGGCCGACGCTGCCTCCGGAGCCGCCCTGGACGCCGAGGGTGGGGGCGACCGTGGCCACGTCCGCGACGGTGGTCTCCGGCTGGAGCAGCACCTCTGGGGCGGTCTCCGGCTGGAGGAACACCTCGGGGTCGATGTCGTCCTGGGGCAGCAGATCGGCGGCGGACTCCCGCCGTGGCGGCGCTTCGCAGGCGATGCCGTCGTTCCAGCCATCGTTCCAGCCATGGGCCTCGTCCCGACCCTGGCCCTGGTCCCTGCCCGGGTCCTCGTCCCGACCCTGGCCCTGATCCCAGCCCTGGTCCTCGTCGAGACCGTCGGGGTCGGCCGGGTTCCGGTCGAACTGCGCCTGTGTGTGCTCCTGGTTGGCGAAGTCCGCGCAGCCCGGGTCGGTTTGGGCGTGCGCGATGCCGGTCAGGGGGCCGACGGTGGCCAGGAGGGCCACTGCCGCGCCGGTTATTGCGGTGCGTATTGCCATGGGTCGGGTGCCTTTCGGGCGGGGGCCTGAACAGCCGTCACCGCGACCCTAGGGACGCGCCCGGGGATCGGCCCGTGGTGCTGGGCCGAACGGGCGCGCGGTGTCACAGCAGCGTGTCCCAGTCCCCGTCGAAGTCTCCGGTGAAGTCCCCGCCGAAGTCCGCGGCGTTCGGGAACAGCAGGTCCGACGACTGTTCGGGGCCGCGCGGCGACTGCTCCGTCCAGATGCACTTGCCCGTGGGGGTGTAGCGGGCGCCCCAGTGGGTGGAGAGGGCCGAGATGAGCTGGAGGCCGCGGCCGCCCTCGTCGGTCTCCGTGGCGCGCCGGATGCGGGGCATGGTCTGGCTGCCGTCGTAGACCTCGCAGATCAGCCCGGCGCTGTGCAGCAGCCGGAGCCGGACCGGGCCCCGGGCGTGCCGGACCACGTTCCCGACCAGTTCGCTGACCAGGAGTTCCGTGGTGGGGACGAGGTCGTCCAGGTCCCAGGAGGCCAGCTGTTCGCGTACGTGCCGACGCGCCTGGCTCGCGGCCTTCGGGTCGTCCGGCAGCCGCCATGACGCCATCCGGTCGGCGGGCAGCGCGTGCAGGCGGGCGACCAGGAACGCCGCGTCGTCGGCCGCCTGCTGATCCGTCGGCAGCAGCCCCACCGTCAGCGTGTCGCACAGGCGCTCGAGGTCTACGGCCGTGCCGTCGGCGTGTGCGGCGCCGAGCAGCCGCGCCAGCTCGGCCATGCCCTCGTCGATCTCCCGCTTCGCCGACTCGACCAGGCCGTCGGTGTACAGCACCAGCAGGCTGCCCTCGGGCACCTCGAACTCGACCGTCTCGAAAGGCGGTTTCGCAGCGCCGAGCGGTGGGTCGGCGTCCGGCTCCGGGAAGTGCACCGTGCCGTCGGGGTGGACCAGGGCGGGCGGCGGGTGTCCGGCCCGGGCGAGGGTACAGAGGCGGGTCGTGGAGTCGTAGAGCGCGTACAGACAGGTGGCGTACGACGCCTCGCCCATGGCGCTGACGATGTCGTTGAGGTGGCCGAGGATCTCGGCGGGCGGCAGCTCCAGGTCGGCCAGGGTGTGCACCGCGGTGCGCAGCCGGCCCATGGTGGCCGCCTCCGGCAGCCCGTGGCCCATGACGTCGCCGACGACCAGCGCGACCTGTCCGCCGGACAGCGGGATGATGTCGTACCAGTCGCCGCCGACGTCCGCGCCGGGCCCCGCCGGCAGATAGCGCGCGGCCGCCGTGCACGCGGGCAGGTCGGGCAGGTCCTGCGGGAGCAGGCTGCGCTGGAGTTCCCGGGACCGGGTGTGCTCGGCGTCGTAGAGCCGGGCCCGCTCCAGGGACTGGGCGAGGAGGGCGGCGATCGTGGTGAGCAGGGCGCGATCCTCGTCGTCGAGGAACCGGGGCCGGTCGAAGGAGACGACGCACACCCCGAAGGTGTGCCCCGAGGCCGTCAACGGCAGGAACGCCCAGGACCGCTTGTTGCCGCGGGCGGGGAAGTCGGCGAGCGCGGGGTAGCGGGCCGCGTACTCGTGCGGGGACGACATGAACAGCGGGACGCCGGTCTCGATCGTGTCCCAGGCCGGGTCGCCGGTCGTCGCCCGCGGGCGGCTGTCGAGCAGGTCGACGAACTCGGCGGGGTAGCCGGCCGCGCCCACGTGGTGGAGCCGGTCGCCCTCGCTGACCTGGACCATGAGCCCGGCGGCGGCGAACGGCGGCAGCACCCGCCGGGCGACCGCGTCCACGACGTCCCGGGAGGTCGTCGCCTTGGCGAGTTCCGTGGTCAGCTCCGCGATCCGCAACGCCCGTTCGGCAGCGGCCCGTTCCGCCGCCTGCCGCTCCTCCGCGAGCCTGCGCTTCTCGGTGACGTCCTGGAAGTACAGGGTGCGTCCGCCGGGACCCGGCACCAGCCGGACGTGCAGGCGGCGCTCGCACAGTGCGATGTGCACGTCGAAGCCGCTGGGCCGCTCCTCGGCCGCGGCGGCCAGGCAGCCCTCCTTCAGCCCCGGAACCTGCTGGGTGGCCGACAGGTCCCACAGCAGCCGCCCGAACAGCTCCTCCTCGGAGAATCCGAGGAAGCGTTCCGCCTCCAGGTTGGCGAAGGTGATCCGCCACTCGTCGTCGACCGCGAGGAAGCCGTCGCTCATGTGCCTGAGGGCCCTGCCGAGCGCGTCCCGGGCGGTGCGCGACTCGTTGCTCTCCCAGCCGACCCCGATCATCCTGAGGGGCTCGCCCTGCTCGTCGTAGGTCGCCCGGCCGCGGGCCTGGGTCCAGCCCCAGGTGCCGTCCAGGCGCCGTACCCGGTACTCGGCCTCGTAGACGGAGTGGTCGAGGATGGCCCGCTGCGCCGCCGCGAGCGTGGGGGCCAGGTCGTCGGGGTGGACGATCCGCATCCAGTTGTCGATCCTGCCGGTGAATTCGGCCGGCCGGGTGCCGTACAGGGCGAGGGCCGCCTCGTCCCAGATCAGGTCGCCGTTGCGGATGTCCCAGTCCCACGAGCCGACCTGGACCTCCTTGAGGGCCTGCCGCAGCCGTTGGCCGCTCCGCTCCGCGTGGGTGGGGCCGGACGCCGGCGGGGCCTGGGCCATCCGGTCCTCGGTCCAGGCGACCACGTCCCGCAGGAAGTCCCAGTGCGCCGGGGTGGGTTCGCCCCGTTCACCGGCCAGGACGGTCAGCGCGCCGACGCTGCGTCTGCCGCTGAACACCGGGAGGGCGGCGAGGCCGGTGCCGGGCCAGGGGACGTCGTCGGGGGCGTCCCGGCCGGGGGTGTCGCGGCCTGCGGTGTCCCGGCCGGTGTTCTCCTTGCCGGGGGAGAGCGGCACCCAGACGCCCTTGCCCTGCTGGAGCGCGCGGGCCGGGGCCAGCGGACCCTCCTGGTCGACGATCTCCCAGGAGCGGGTGAGGGCGGGCGGCAGGCCGACGGACGACACCAGCCGCAGCGCCGACATCGGGCCGCGCAGGTGCATCGTGCCGCCGAGCGCGCTCAGCTCGCCCACCGCTTGCCCGAGCGCGAGCCGGAAGACCTCGCTCTCGGTCGCGCCAGGGGTGACCGTGCCGAGAAGAGCGAGCCGCGCGTTCATGCAGGGAACTTATCGTTCCCGTTCCTGTTCGAAACCTTGCTTCACAGTTCCGACCCGGACGACTCCTTCACTTCCTCACCCCAACTGCCGCTCATTCACGGCAAGTTGTGTGAAATCCCGGGTGTGTGCCGTGCTGTCGGACAGGCGGTTTCCGGCGTCGCACTCCGTCAGCCCCCGGACACGCCGAAGGGCCGGTACCCGCACCGGTGGCGGCGCGGGTACCGGCCCTTCTCCGGCTGCGGCGCGTCAGTCCGTGCCGAACTCCATCGCTGCCCGGTCCAGCAGGGCCTCGTCCTCCGAGACCTCGCCGCGGGACGCGATCGCCTCGGCGCCGCCCTCGGGAAGCTCCGGCATGGTGCCGATGAGGCCCGTCGCGGCGGCCTGGGACGCGCCGATCGTGGGGCTGCCGGTGCCGATCAGGCCGAGACCGGCGTACTGCTCCAGCTTGGCGCGGGAGTCGGCGATGTCGAGGTTGCGCATGGTGAGCTGGCCGATCCGGTCCACGGGACCGAAGGCCGAGTCCTCGGTGCGCTCCATCGACAGCTTGTCCGGGTGGTACGAGAACGCCGGGCCCGTGGTGTCGAGGATCGAGTAGTCCTCGCCCCGCCGCAGCCGCAGGGTGACCTCACCCGTCACCGCCGCGCCGACCCACCGCTGGAGCGACTCGCGGATCATCAGGGCCTGCGGGTCCAGCCAGCGGCCCTCGTACATGAGACGGCCCAGGCGCCGGCCCTCGTTGTGGTACTGGGCGAGGGTGTCCTCGTTGTGGATCGCGTTGACGAGCCGCTCGTATGCCGCGTGCAGCAGGGCCATGCCGGGCGCCTCGTAGATGCCCCGGCTCTTCGCCTCGATGATCCGGTTCTCGATCTGGTCGGACATGCCGAGCCCGTGCCGGCCGCCGATCGCGTTGGCCTCCATGACCAGGTCGACGGCGGAGCCGAACTCCTTGCCGTTGATGGTCACCGGGCGGCCCTGGTCGAAGCCGATCGTCACGTCCTCGGGTGCGATCTCGACCGACGGGTCCCAGAACCTGACGCCCATGATCGGCTCGACGGTCTCGATGCCGGTGTTCAGGTGCTCCAGGGTCTTGGCCTCGTGCGTGGCACCCCAGATGTTGGCGTCGGTGGAGTACGCCTTCTCCGTGGAGTCCCGGTACGGCAGCTGGTGCGCGACCAGCCACTCGGACATCTCCTTGCGGCCGCCGAGCTCGGTCACGAAGTCCGCGTCCAGCCACGGCTTGTAGATCCGCAGGTTCGGGTTGGCGAGCAGGCCGTAGCGGTAGAACCGCTCGATGTCGTTGCCCTTGAAGGTCGAACCGTCGCCCCAGATCTGGACGTTGTCCTCCATCATCGCCCGCACCAGGAGCGTGCCGGTGACGGCACGGCCCAGCGGGGTGGTGTTGAAGTACGCCCGCCCGCCCGAGCGGATGTGGAACGCCCCGCAGGTGAGCGCGGCCAGTCCCTCCTCGACCAGCGCGGCACGGCAGTCGACCAGACGCGCGATCTCGGCGCCGTAGGTCTGCGCGCGACCGGGCACCGAGTCGATGTCGGGCTCGTCGTACTGGCCGATGTGCGCGGTGTAGGTGCAGGGGATGGCGCCCTTGTCGCGCATCCACGCGACCGCGACGGAGGTGTCGAGACCGCCGGAGAAGGCGATGCCGACGCGCTCGCCGGCGGGGAGGGACGTGAGGACCTTGGACATAGGAAGATTATGCATCACGACGCATGGTCATGCAAAGCCCCTCTCTGGAGGCCGATTCTGGCCGCTCCGCGGAGCGCCTACCCTTGAGCCATGACCAGCAGCAGCGACCGGAGCCCGGCAGTGGACGTTTCATCTCCGAAAACGTACGAAGTGCGCACCTACGGGTGCCAGATGAACGTCCACGACTCCGAGCGATTGTCCGGACTGCTGGAGGAGGCCGGGTACGTGCCCGCCCCCGAGGGCTCCGACGGGGACGCGGACGTCGTCGTCTTCAACACCTGCGCGGTGCGGGAGAACGCCGACAACCGGCTCTACGGCAACCTCGGCCGACTCGCGCCCAGGAAGGCCACGCGGCCCGGCATGCAGATCGCCGTCGGCGGCTGCCTCGCCCAGAAGGACCGCGACACCATCGTCAAGAAGGCGCCCTGGGTGGACGTCGTCTTCGGCACGCACAACATCGGCAAGCTGCCCGTGCTGCTGGAACGCGCGCGCGTGCAGGAGGAGGCGCAGGTCGAGATCGCCGAGTCGCTGGAGGCGTTCCCGTCCACCCTGCCGACCCGGCGCGAGAGCGCCTACGCGGCCTGGGTGTCGATCTCCGTCGGCTGCAACAACACCTGCACCTTCTGCATCGTCCCGGCCCTGCGCGGCAAGGAGAAGGACCGCCGCACCGGCGACATCCTCGCCGAGATCGAGGCCCTGGTCGGCGAGGGCGTCTCCGAGATCACGCTGCTCGGCCAGAACGTCAACGCGTACGGCTCCGACATCGGCGACCGCGAGGCCTTCAGCAAGCTGCTGCGGGCCTGCGGCACCATCGAGGGCCTGGAGCGCGTCCGCTTCACCTCCCCGCACCCCCGCGACTTCACCGACGACGTGATCGCGGCGATGGCGGAGACGCCGAACGTCATGCCCCAGCTCCACATGCCGCTCCAGTCCGGCTCGGACACCGTCCTCAAGGCGATGCGCCGCTCCTACCGCCAGGACCGCTACCTGGGGATCATCGAGAAGGTCCGCGCCGCCATGCCGGACGCCGCGATCTCGACCGACATCATCGTGGGCTTCCCCGGCGAGACCGAGGAGGACTTCGAGCAGACCATGCACGTGGTCCGCGAGGCCCGCTTCACGAACGCCTTCACCTTCCAGTACTCCAAGCGCCCCGGAACCCCCGCGGCGACCATGGAGGGGCAGATCCCCAAGGAGGTCGTGCAGTCGCGCTACGAGCGTCTCGTCGCCCTCCAGGAGGAGATCTCCTGGGACGAGAACAAGAAGCAGGTCGGCCGCACCCTGGAGCTGATGGTCGCCGAGGGCGAGGGCCGCAAGGACGGCGCCACCCACCGTCTCTCCGGCCGCGCCCCCGACAACCGCCTGGTCCACTTCACCAAGCCCGACCAGGAGGTCCGCCCCGGCGACGTCGTCACGGTCGGGATCACCTACGCCGCCCCCCACCACCTCCTCGCCGAGGGCGCCGTCCTCGACGTGCGCCGCACGCGCGCGGGTGACGCCTGGGAGAAGCGCAACGCCGAGGAGTCGGCCAAGCCTGCGGGTGTGCTCCTGGGGCTGCCGAAGATCGGCGTCCCGGAGCCGCTGCCGGCGGCCACGGGCGGCTGCGCGGCGCACTGAGCGACGTCGGGGGCTCCGGCTGCCGGGTGGGGATCTGAGGGGACTCAGGGGAGAGGGCGGGGCATGGGGCGCTGGGTGGTGATCGTGGACCGCAATGTCGGCAACCAGAACGACGTCGACGAGGTGGCGCACTTCGAGGGGACCCGGGACGAGGCCCGGGCCCGTCTGTACGAGATCGCCTGCACCCACCGTCCGAGCGCCGGCCTGCGCCAGAAGCGCCGACAGGTCTACCGAGTCGGCGACGGGGACGCGTACTACGTCCACATCGAGGGCGCGATGACGACGCACCGGGTGATGTACCGGCTCGCCGAACTGGCGTGGAGCACCCATCCGGAGTCCTGGCCCTGGGCCTGGAAGTAGGCTGCCGACCATGCTCGTCGCCGCCGCCGTCTGCCCCTGCCCGCCGCTCCTGGTGCCCGAGGTCGCCGCTGGCGCCGCATCCGAGCTGGACACCGCGCGGGCCGCGTGCGCGGACGCGCTGGGCGTGCTCGCCGCCGCCCGGCCCGATCTCCTCGTGGTCGTCGGCCCTGCGGAGCCGAGCGGGCGCGGACCGCACGCCGAGGGGGCCCGGGGGTCGTTCCGGGGCTTCGGCGTGGACGTCGACGTACGCCTGGGCGCCGATCGCGGTGCTGACGCGTCAGGACCGCTGCCGACCTCTCTCGCCGTCGCCGCCTGGCTGCTGGAGCGCACCGGCTGGGCAGATGCCCCGATCGAGGGACTCGGAGTGGGGGAACCACTGGAGCCCGAGCGGTGCATTCAGACCGGGAGGGGGATCGCGGGCCGGGCCGAGCGGGTGGCGCTGCTGGTGATGGGCGACGCGAGCGCCTGTCGCACGCTCAAGGCACCCGGTTACCTCGACGAGCGCGCGGCCCCTTTCGACGCGGAGGTCGCGCGGGCACTCGGTGCGGCCGACGTGGCGGCCCTGCGTGCACTGGACGCCGAGCTGGCGTACGAGCTGAAGGCCTCCGGCCGCGCGCCCTGGCAGGTCCTGGCGGGCGCGGCCGAGGAGGCCGGCCTGGGCGGCTCGCTGCTGTACGAGGACGCGCCGTACGGCGTGGGGTACGTGGTCGCGGCCTGGTCGTGACGGGGGCGTAGCGGGGCCGTCGAGGGGCCCGGGGCCCCAGAGGGGCCGTAGGGGGAGAGTCCGGGAGCGCCTGCACAACGGCGGACGGCCGGGGGCGTCCGCCCCCGGCCGTCCGTCAGTGCGCCGTGCCGCCGTTCAGGACGTGGGCGGCGGTGAGGCCGGAGGAGCGGTGTCGCCGCCCGGTCCGCCCGGTCCCTTCGTGCCGTCCTTGTGCGCCGCGAGTCGGTCCATGGCGTCCTTGGCCTTGCCCGTGCCCGTCTGGATCCGGTCGCTGTACTTGCCCTTGGTCTTCTCGTCGACGACCTTCGCGGCCTTGTCGAGGCCGTGCTGGATCTTGTCCCCGTGCTGTTGCGCGAGACCGGAGACCTTGTCCTTCGCCGGGCTGAGCTTGGCCCTGAAACTGTCCATGAGACCCATCGTTCGCCTTCCCACGCGGGGCAGTTACGTGCGGGCGCCCTCGCCGGCCCCACGGTCGGCCGCGTCCTCGGCGGACTGCTGCTTCGGGATCTCGACGTCGTCGGCGGGCGCCTCCCCGGCGGCCTCCGTGTCCGCCCGAGCGCCCTCGGTTCCGGACGCCTTACCGGCCTCGGCCTTGTCGTCGGCCTTCTGGCTGGTCTTGTCGCCGGTCTTTCGGTCGGCCTTGGTGTCGGTCGGCTCCTTCGCCGCCTGCGCCTCGTCCGTCGCGCTCGTCACGTCCGCCGCATCCACCGCATCCGCCGCGGACTCGGCCGTACTGGTGTCGGCCTGCGTCTCGGCGGTTGACGCCTCCTCCGTAGTCTTCGACCTCCGGAGAAGTCGTGCGAAAACGCCCATATCCACTCCATACGTTACTCGTGCGGGGGAAAACCCGCGTCGTCCGGTGCGCCCGTTTGCGCCACCCGGAAGCGCCGCCTCCGGGAACAGGGCGGCGGAAACCACGCAACTGGCAACGACGCCGGGCCGGGGTCGTCACGTAACTCGTTCGAGGCGGGGTCCGGAGGTTTGCGAGACTGGTGCCGTGAGCAGCGCACCCCCCGCCCCCCGCGTCATCGCCGTCGTCGGACCCACCGCGGCCGGAAAGTCCGATCTGGGCGTTTTCCTCGCCCAGCGCCTGGGCGGCGAGGTCGTCAACGCCGACTCCATGCAGCTCTACCGAGGGATGGACATCGGCACCGCCAAACTGACGCCCGAGGAGCGCGACGGCGTCCCGCACCACCTCCTGGACATCTGGGGCGTCACGGTCACCGCCTCCGTCGCCGAGTACCAGCGGCTGGCCCGCGCCAGGATCGACGCCCTGCTGGCCGAGGGCCGCTGGCCCGTCCTGGTCGGCGGCTCCGGCCTGTACGTCCGCGGTGCCGTCGACAACCTGGAGTTCCCCGGCACCGACCCCGACGTCAGGGCCCGGCTGGAGGACGAGCTCGTCCTGCGCGGCTCCGGCGCGCTGCACGCCCGCCTCGCCGCCGCCGACCCCGGTGCCGCGCGGGCGATCCTGCCCAGCAACGGCCGCCGCATCGTCCGGGCCCTCGAGGTGATCGAGATCACCGGCAAGCCCTTCACCGCCAACCTCCCCGGCCATGACTCCGTCTACGACACCCTCCAGATCGGCGTCGACGTGGCCCGGCCCGAGCTCGACGAGCGCATCGCGCGCCGGGTCGACCGGATGTGGGACGCGGGACTCGTGGACGAGGTGCGGGAGCTCGAGGCGCAGGGGTTGCGCGAGGGGCGCACGGCCTCGCGCGCGCTCGGGTACCAGCAGGTGCTGGCGGCGCTCGCGGGGGAGTGCACGATGGAGGACGCGCGGGCCGAGACCGTACGGGCCACGAAACGCTTCGCGCGCCGCCAGGATTCGTGGTTCAGGCGCGACCCGCGGGTGCATTGGTTGAGTGGGGCTGCGGCGCATCTCACAGAACTTCCGCAGCTCGCACTGGCGTTGGTCGAACGACCGGTCACAGCCTGATCACGTCCTGGCATCGGGACGCTCCGGCCGTCATCCGAGCCTCCGGCGCCGTGCCATCATCGAGCTTCGATCGACCAAGTGGAGTCCGAGTTGGGAGGGCGCGTGGCGATGGAGGCCGGCCCTCGCGACACCGCACAAGGCACCGAGCCCCTCACCGTCGAGAACGGTGAACCGGAGCAGGACGGGACCCGTCCGGGCCCCGAAGCGCTCGACGAGGTGCCCGACGGTGTGACCGACGACGGCCCCGAGCCCGAGGAGATGTTCGCGGCCGGGGAAGAGGTCGAGGTCGAGCTGCGCCCGCAGCGTCGTCTGCGGATCTGGCAGCTCGCTCCCATCGTCGCGCTGGCCGCGGTCGGCTCCCTCATGTTCGCCTTCCCGCTGGCCTTCGACTTCGGCGACAGCGGAGCGGTGATCGCGATGCTGGGCCTGCTGATCTGCTCGTGCGCGGCGGGCTGGGGGATGACGGCGGCGCGGCGCGTTGGTTACACGTGGCCGGGGCTGCCGCCGAGGGGTTCGGACCGGCGCGCGGACTGGCGGGTCCTGCTGGCCTACGTGCTGCTGGTGGCCGTGGTGATCGTCCTCGCCGTGTGGCGTGTGGCAAGGCTGCGCTGAAGCCCCAAGGGACGCGGGCAACTGCGAGACGAGCCCCCACTCGGCCCGCAGCCGAACAACTACCATCGATCCCATGAGCACGCGGATCCCCTTCCTCAAGGGTCACGGCACCGAGAACGACTTCGTGATCATCCCGGACCCCGAGAACGCCCTCGACCTGCCCCGTGAGACCGTGGCCGCCCTGTGCGACCGCCGGGCCGGTATCGGCGGTGACGGACTTCTCCATGTCGTGCGATCCGCGGCGCACCCCGAGGCGGCGCACCTGGCGGCCGAGGCCGAGTGGTTCATGGACTACCGCAACGGCGACGGCTCGATCGCCGAGATGTGCGGCAACGGCGTACGCGTCTTCGCCCGGTACCTCCAGCACGCCGGACACGTCACCGAGGGCGACCTCACCGTGGCGACCCGCGGCGGGGTGAAGACGGTGCACATCGACAAGGCCGGCGACGTCACGGTCGGCATGGGCAGGGCGCGGCTTCCCGAAGGCGACGTCACGGTGAGCGTGGGCGAGCACAGCTGGCCCGCGCGGAACGTGAACATGGGCAACCCGCACGCCGTCGCCTTCGTGGACGACCTGGCGCACGCCGGTGATCTGTACTCCGCGCCGCCCTTCAGCCCGGCCGCCGCCTACCCGGACGGGGTCAACGTCGAGTTCGTCGTCGACCGCGGCCCCCGTCACGTCGCGATGCGCGTGCACGAGCGCGGTTCCGGCGAGACCCGCTCCTGCGGCACCGGCGCCTGTGCCGTCGCCGTCGCCACCGCGCGCAGGGACGGCACCGACCCGGCGGCCACCGGTACCCCGGTGACGTACACCGTGGACGTGCCCGGGGGCACCCTCGTGATCACCGAGCGGGCGGACGGCGAGATCGAGATGACCGGCCCCGCGGTGATCGTCGCCGAGGGCGAGATCGACGGCGAGTGGCTGGAAAACGCGGTTCGTTGACCATATGAACGGCGGCACCCGGAGCGCCGGAGGCGTGAAACCGAAGCCTTCGGCGCCGAGTGCCATGCAAAAGCACGGTGCTCCGCCATTCAGGCGGCGCGAAATCGTAAACCTGCAAACTGTCGCTCGAATGGGTGATCCGTTTCACGCTCGCCGAGAGGCGGTCAGCCGGGCGTGGTGGGCTCGGTAGCATCAAGCACCGGCCCGGACGGGGGAATGCCATCCCCTGAGCCGTGTCCGCCATGGGGCACCCCGTCCGCCGGTCCACAGCCGGAGGTGCCCATGAGTGCGGAGGCCACGAACCCCGCGACCCCAGGTCCGGTGACAGGTGCGGCCGCCCGCTGGCGGGCGCGGATCGACCTGCGCCGCCTGGGACGCGCCGCCCTGCTCGGCCCCGCCGCCCGTGACCGGCTGCCCGACGCCATCGGCCATGTCGCCGAGGCCCACCGCGCCCACCACCCCGACGCCGACCTCGAACCCCTGCGCCGCGCCTGGGTCCTCGCCGAGTCCTCGCACCGCGGCCAGATGCGCAAGAGCGGTGAGCCGTACATCACCCACCCGCTCGCCGTCACCCTCATCCTCGCCGAACTCGGCGCCGAGACCACCACCTTGACGGCCTCCCTGCTCCACGACACGGTCGAGGACACCGAGGTGACGCTCGATCAGGTCGGCGAGGAGTTCGGCGCCGAGGTCCGCTTCCTCGTCGACGGCGTCACCAAGTTGGAGAAGGTCGACTACGGCGCCGCCGCCGAGCCCGAGACCTTCCGCAAGATGCTGGTCGCCACCGGCAACGACGTCCGCGTGATGTCGATCAAACTCGCCGACCGGCTGCACAACATGCGCACCCTCGGTGTGATGCGCCCCGAGAAGCAGGCCCGCATCGCCAAGGTCACCCGGGACGTCCTCATCCCGCTCGCCGAACGCCTCGGCGTCCAGGCCCTCAAGACCGAGCTGGAGGACCTGGTCTTCGCGATCCTCCACCCCGAGGAGTACGAGCACACGCGGGAGTTGATCGTCGACAACGCCTCGCGCGAGGACGACCCGCTCGCCGAGATCGCCGAAGAGGTGCGCGGGGTGCTGCGCGAGGCCGGCATCCAGGCCGAAGTCGTCATCCGGCCGCGGCACTTCGTCTCCGTGCACCGGACGGCCCGGAAGCGCGGCAGGCTGCGCGGCGCGGACTTCGGGCGACTGCTCGTCCTGGTCGGCGAGGACGCGGACTGTTACGGCGTCCTCGGCGAACTGCACACCTGTATGACGCCGGTCGTCTCGGAGTTCAAGGACTTCATCGCCGTACCGAAGTTCAACCTGTACCAGTCGCTGCACACCGCCGTGGCCCGCGGCGACGGCCAGGTCGTCGAAGTCCTCATCCGCACGCACCAGATGCACAAGGTCGCCGAGGCCGGTGTGGTCGCGCTGGGCAATCCGTACGTGGGTTCCCCGGAGGAGCCCGGTGCCGTCGACGAGGAGCGGGTGGACCCGACCCGGCCCGGCTGGCTCTCCCGGCTGCTCGACTGGCAGGCCGCCGCGCCCGACGCCGACACCTTCTGGTCCACCCTCCGTGAGGACCTCGCCCAGGACCGCGAGATCACCGTGTTCCGGCCCGACGGCGGCACCCTGGGGCTGCCCGAGGGCGCGACCTGTGTGGACGCCGCCTACGCGCAGTACGGCGAGGACGCGCACGCGTGTCTGGGCGCTCGTGTCAACGGCCGGCTGGCGACCCTGAGCACCGTCCTGAAGGACGGTGACACCGTCCAGCTCCTCATGGGGCAGGACCCGGCCGCCGAGCCCTCCAAGGAATGGCTGGAGCACGCGCACACGCCCGCGGCCCGGATCGCGATCCAGCGGTGGATCGCGACGCATCCGACGCATCCGACGCAGGAGTCGGCGGAGCGGGGCACGGAGGGAGAGGGCGGGTCCTTCGTGCCGGGTGCGGCCGCGGCGGACGGGGCCGGAGAGGGCGCAGCCAGGTCTGTGGTCGGCGAGCGTGGTGTCACCGAACCGGGTGCCGCCGGGTCTGGTGGGGCCGGGCGGGGTGCCGATGGGCTTGCTGGGGCCGGGCAGGGTGCCGTCGATCCGGGTGTCGCCGAGGGGGCGGCCGCGGTGGCGGGTTCCGCTCCGGGCGCCTCCGTGTCGGGCGTGCCTGCACCGGACCCCTCCGTGTCGCGCGCCTCCGCTCCGGGCGTTTCCGCCTCGACCTCCGAAGGCACGGCCGACCCCGCGCGTGCGGCTCTCGCCGAGCCCGCGTCCGCGTCTGCTCCCGACCGGCAGACCCCGGCCACCCGCCCCGGCACCGCCAGCGCCCTCGTCGACCAGCCGGGGGCGACCGTACGGCTGGCCGGGTGCTGCACACCCGTGCCGCCCGACGAGATCATCGGCTTCGCCGTGCGCGGCGGAGTGGTCACCGTGCACCGCGTCGAGTGCGCCGCGGTGGCGCGCATGCAGGGCATGGGGCGCAAGGAAGTCGGCGTGCGCTGGGGGGACAGCGCCGAGTGCCGGGTGACCCTGTTCGCCGAATCGTTCGGCCGCCCGCACCTCCTGGCCGACCTGACCGAGGCCATGGCGGGCGAGGGCGCCGAGATCGTCTCCGCGACCGTCGAACCCCCCAGCCAGCAGCGCGTGCGCCACACGTACACCGTCCAGTTGCCGGACGCGGCCCTGCTGCCCTCCCTGATGCGGGCCATGCGGAACGTGGCGGGCGTCTACGACGTGAGCCGGGCGCAGACGCCGGGGGCCTGACGGGGCGGAGGCGGAGGCATAGGCCGGGTTCATCGAGGCAGGCTCGACGGGGCCGGGGTTCCTCGACGCTGACTCGACGGGGCCGGGATTCCTCGACGCCGGCTCTGCCGACCCGTCGCCTCGACAGGACCGGAAGACCTCGTTCGAGTGGGGTGATCGCGCGTCGCCGTCGCGGTGCACGCGCGCGCTGGTAGCGGTGGTGCATGCCGCTCACCTTCCGCAGCCACACCCGCCGCACCCCCGGACAGCCCGCCCCCGGAATCTCCCGGCGCCGCAAGGCGGCCGCGCTGCTCGCCTCCGCCGTCTCCGTCTGTCTGCTCGCCGCGAGCGCCCCGGCCGAGCCGCTCGGTGTCGGTGACCGCCTCTTCCCGTACCTGGGCAATCCCGGCTACGACGTGGCGGCGTACGACCTCTCCTTCACCTATGCCGGAGACAACAGCAAGCCGCTCACGGCCGTCACGACGATCGACGCCTGGACGACGACGGAGCTCGACCGCGTCAACCTCGACTTCGCGCACGGTGACGTCCAGGCCGTGGAGGTCGACGGCAGGGCCGCCGCTTTCAGCAGTGCCGGTGAAGACCTCGTCGTCACCCCGGACAGGCCACTGCCCAGGGGCAGCTGGATGCGGATCACCGTCCGGCACACCAGCGACCCCGTCTCCGCGAGCGACCGCGACGGCGGCTGGGTGCGGACCACGGACGGGCTCGCCATGGCCAACCAGGCCGACGTCGCCCACCTGGTCTTCCCCTGCAACGACCACCCCTCCGACAAGGCCATGTTCACCATCCGCGTCACGGCGCCGGACGGCTACACGGCCGTCGCCAACGGTCTGCCGACCGACGTGGACCGGGGCGGCCGGACGACCACCTGGACGTACCGCACCCAGCACCCCATGGCCACCGAGCTCGCGCAGGTGTCCATCGGCCGTTCCACCGTGCTGCGTCGCAGCGGGCCGCACGGACTGCCCGTACGGGACGTGGTGCCCACCCAGGACCGCGCTGCTCTGGAGCCCTGGCTCAAGAAGACCCCCGCGCAGATCGCGTGGATGGAGGACAGGGTCGGGCCGTACCCCTTCGAGACGTACGGCATCCTCATGGCCGCCGCCGACACCGGCTTCGAGTTGGAAACTCAAACTCTGTCCCTCTTTGAGAAGGACCTGTTCACCGAACCCGCCTACCCCAAGTGGTACGTCGAGTCGATCATGGTGCATGAGCTCTCCCACCAGTGGTTCGGCGACAGCGTCAGCCCCCGCACCTGGTCCGACCTGTGGCTCAACGAAGGGCACGCCACCTGGTACGAGGCCCTGTACGCGGAGGCGAAGGCGGGGCGGACCCTGGACGCCCGTATGAAGGCCGCGTACGGCGCCTCCGACCGCTGGCGCGCCGCCGGCGGACCGCCAGCCGCCCCCAAGCCGCCCAAGCCCGGGCAGAAGATCGGCATCTTCCGGCCGAACGTCTACGACGGCGCCGCGCTCGTCCTCTACGCCCTGCGCCAGGAGATCGGCCGCAAGGCCTTCGAGACCCTGGAACGGGCCTGGGTGCAGCAGCACCGGGACGGCACGGCCACGACCGCGGACTTCGTCCGGCTCGCCTCCGCGGTCTCCGGGCGCGACCTCCACGGCTTCCTCCAGGACTGGCTCTACGCCGAGAAGACCCCGGCGATGCCCGGACACCCGGACTGGAAGACCGTGGCCCCCGCCGCCGTGCCGGTGAAATAAGCCGGTGACGAGACGCCCCGTGCCGTGCGACCATCTTCAGGTCGGCGCGGCACGGGACACGGGAATCTCCCGGGGTACCCGTGCGTTGACCGATGTGACCGGCGGTGGTGTCGTGACTACCACGGACCCGTGGCCGCCGTATCGGACTCCCCAACGACGTAAGGACCCAATGACCTCCTCTTCATCCCCTTCCCAGGACACGCAGCGCCTCGCGCACACCTACGCCGAAGGTCTTCGGGCCGATGCCCTGATGGAAGAGGACGTCGCCTGGAGCCACGAGATCGACGGAGAGCGGGACGGCGACCAGTTCGACCGCTCCGAGCGCGCGGCCCTGCGTCGCGTCGCCGGCCTCTCCACCGAACTCGAGGACGTCACCGAGGTCGAGTACCGCCAGCTCCGTCTGGAGCGGGTCGTCCTCGTCGGCGTCTGGACCACGGGGACCGCGCAGGACGCGGACAACTCCCTCGCGGAGCTCGCCGCCCTCGCGGAGACCGCCGGCGCACTCGTGCTCGACGGCGTGATCCAGCGCCGCGACAAGCCCGACGCGGCCACCTTCATCGGTTCCGGCAAGGCCATGGAGCTGCGGGACATCGTCGTCGAATCCGGCGCGGACACCGTCATCTGCGACGGTGAGCTCAGCCCCGGCCAGCTCATCGCCCTCGAAGACGTCGTCAAGGTCAAGGTCATCGACCGTACGGCCCTGATCCTCGACATCTTCGCCCAGCACGCCAAGTCCCGAGAGGGCAAGGCGCAGGTCGCGCTCGCGCAGATGCAGTACATGCTGCCGCGACTGCGAGGCTGGGGTCAGTCGCTGTCCCGTCAGATGGGCGGCGGCAAGGGCGGCGGTCTCGCCACCCGTGGTCCCGGTGAGACCAAGATCGAGACGGACCGGCGCCGGATCCGCGAGAAGATGGCGAAGATGCGCCGGGAGATCGCGGACATGAAGACCGGCCGCGAGATCAAGCGCCAGGAACGCAAGCGCCACAAGGTGCCGTCCGTCGCCATCGCGGGCTACACCAACGCCGGCAAGTCGTCCCTGCTCAACCGCCTGACGGGCGCCGGTGTCCTGGTCGAGAACGCCCTGTTCGCGACCCTGGACCCCACCGTCCGCCGTGCGGAGACCCCGAGCGGCCGCCTGTACACCCTCGCCGACACCGTCGGTTTTGTACGGCACCTGCCGCACCACCTGGTCGAGGCGTTCCGCTCCACCATGGAGGAGGTCGGCGAGTCCGACCTGATCCTGCACGTGGTGGACGGCTCGCACCCGAACCCGGAGGAGCAGCTGGCCGCCGTACGCGAGGTGATCCGGGACGTCGGCGCCATCGACGTGCCCGAGGTCGTCGTGATCAACAAGGCCGACGCGGCCGACCCGCTGACGCTCCAGCGGCTGATGCGGATCGAGAAGCGCGCCATCGCGGTCTCGGCCCGCACCGGCCAGGGCATCGCCGAGCTGCTCGCCCTGATCGACAACGAGCTGCCGCGTCCCTCCGTCGAGATCGAGGCACTCGTGCCGTACACCCACGGCAAGCTGGTGGCCCGCGCTCATGACGAGGGCGAGGTGATCTCCGAGGAGCACACCGCGGAGGGCACCCTGCTCAAGGTGCGGGTGCACGAGGAGCTGGCCGCGGATCTGGCGCCGTACGTACCGACGCCGGTCGTGGCCTGAGGACCGGTCCGTAACCGGTTGCCGGGTCAGTTGTCGTGAGTGGGCTGGAGGCCCGTCCCTTTCGCGAGGGGCGGGCCTCAGGCCTTTTCCGAGGCGCGGTTCTCAGGCCCTTTCAGGGGTGTCGAAGGGGGGCTGGGGAGGTGAGGGCCGGGGGCGGTCACTGTCCCGAGCGCTTCCGGCTGACCGAGTCGTACACGCCCTCGGCCACCTGACCCAGCCGGGGTCCGGCCAGCCAGCCCGCGGTCACCGGGCCTATGGAGGTGTTGGACACCAGCGCAGGCCGCCCGTCCGCCCCGGCCGCGACCCAGCCGCCGCCGGACGAACCACCGGTCATGGTGCAGCCGATGCGGTACATGGTCGGATCCGAGGCGTTGATCGACAGCCGCCCGGGCCTGTCCTGGCACTGGTACAACGACTCCCCGTCGAACGGCGCCGCTGCCGGATACCCGCCGGCCGTGATGGTCTTCATCCGCGGCACCGCCGGAGCGGCGAAGTCCACCGGCAGAGCCGAACCGACCGTCTCCTCCAGCGACTTGCCGCTGCCTCCCCCTTCGGGCGTCACATGGATCACGGCGAAGTCGTACGGCGCCCCGGCCCCGCCGGTCGGCCCGCCCTGCGCGATCCACTGCTCCGAGGTCCCCGCCCAGTCGGCCCACCAGACACCGTACGGAGCCAGCTCGTCCTCGCTCGCACTCGTCAACTCCTCACCCGACAGGGCCTGGTCGTTGTACGACGGCACGAACGCGATGTTGCGGTACCAGCCGCCGCTCCGGCCCGCGTGCACACAATGCCCCGCCGTCCAGACCAGGTTGGACCTGCCCGGAGCGGCCGGGTCCTCCACGACCGTCGCCGAGCACACCATCGTGCCCTCGGGGGAGTCGAAGAACACCTTGCCCGCCACCGGGACGGTGTCGTGATACGTAGGCGACACGGCCTTCGCGTCCACCGGTGCCGGCTCCGGGTCGGTCACCCCCTGGTCACCCGAGAGGTCGCTCTCCTGGACACCCCGGTCGGGATCCTCGGCCCGGCGCATCCGGTCCGGATCCCACAGGCCCTCGATGATCGGGTTGATGTAGTCCTGGGCCTCGCGCAGCCAGTCGTCCCTGTCCCAGTCCTTCCAGGCCCCGTTCTTCCACTGGTCGACATCGATCCCGTGCTCCTTGAGCCGGTCCTTGATGTCGTCGGGGATCGTGATCTTGCCGTCGCCCTCACCGGACGATGCCGAGGCTGCGGACGCGGAGGCCTGCGCGTCCGCGCCGGCGCCCTGGGAGTCGCAGGCGGTCGCGGTCAGGGCCAGCACCGAGGCGAGAGCCACGGCGGTCAGCACGGAGGAGGCTCTGCGGCGCGCGCCCCTCAGGCCTTCGCCGCGAGCGGTGAACGACAGCCGATCTGATCGCATGCTCTGCCTCCCCCTGGTACGGACGAACCGGATGCCAGGGCCGGCGACTCCCTTGAACGTCCCGGGAGTTCACCCTCCGGCACCACGTCTTGGAACGGCACCACACACTATGCGCCCGCTGTGGGCGACTTCCGACGGAATCGCAACAGTTACGTCACTCCAAAGATCTCCGGACCGCCCGTAACCCGGTGAGCGGTCCGGGGTTGGTAGCGGTGGGGGCTCTTGCCCACGACCCTGCCTGCGGACGGCCGGATTCCCGCGCCCCGATTCCCGGAGGCTTTCCAGCCATCGGGTCATCGATGTGCCGAGATGTCGAGCAAAGGCTCACGGGGTTCCGTATGTCGGGGCGGGCGAGTCCGCGAGGGAACCGCTTGCCCCAGCACAGCGCGACGACGGGAGAACCATGGCCGTGACCGAGACCGCCGTGACCGAGACCGCACCGGGGAAGGCCATGGCGGGACCGACCGCCCTCCAGGACGCGTCGGCGGCTCGGGCCGCGCACGAGGGGATCCTGCGGCGCCAGTCGGCCCGCGAATCGGCGGCCCGCACCTACGCCCGCGCCCTCCCGATCGTGCCCGTCCGCGCCCGCGGTCTGACCATCGAGGGGGCCGACGGCCGCCGTTACCTCGACTGCCTCTCCGGCGCCGGCACCCTGGCCCTCGGGCACAACCATCCCGTAGTCCTCGAAGCGATCCGCAAGGTCCTCGACTCCGGCGCACCCCTCCACGCCCTCGACCTCGCCACCCCGGTCAAGGACGCCTTCATCACCGAGCTGTTCCGCACCCTGCCGCCCGGTCTCTCCGGCCACGCGCGCGTGCAGTTCTGCGGACCGGCCGGCACCGACGCGGTCGAGGCCGCGTTCAAGCTCGTACGTGCCGCGACCGGCCGCAGCGCACTTCTCGCCTTCGCCGGCGCCTACCACGGCATGACCTCCGGCGCCCTCGAAGCCTCCGGCCACGCCTCCGACGTCCGGGTCGCCCGGCTGCCCTACCCGCAGGACTACCGCTGCCCCTTCGGCGTGGGCGGTCCCCAGGGCGCCGAACTCGCCGCCCGCTGGACCGAGTCCGTCCTCGACGACCCCAAGTCCGGGGTCCCGCTGCCCGCCGGGATGATCCTCGAACCCGTCCAGGGCGAGGGCGGGGTTCTCCCCGCTCCGGACGACTGGATGCGGCGCATGCGGCAGATCACGGCCGACCGCTCGATCCCGCTGATCGCCGACGAGGTCCAGACGGGCGTCGGACGCACCGGTGCCTTCTGGGCCGTGGAGCACAGCGGCATCACCCCCGACGTCATGGTGCTCTCCAAGGCCATCGGCGGCAGCCTGCCTCTCGCGGTCGTCGTCTACCGGGACGACCTCGACGTCTGGGAACCCGGCGCCCACGCCGGCACCTTCCGCGGCAACCAACTCGCCATGGCCGCAGGCACGGCCACGATGGCCTACGTCCGCGAAAACGCCCTCACGGAACGAGCGGCCGCCCTCGGCACACGCATGCTGAACCAACTCCGCCTCCTGGCCGAGGAGTTCCCGGTGATCGGCGATGTGCGGGGGCGGGGGCTGATGATCGGGGTGGAGATGGTGGAGACGGGGGAGTCGGGGGAGCCGGGCGAGTCGGAGGAGTGGGGGGTTGGTGCAGGGCCGGGGGGGGGTGGGGGCGTCGGGGCCGGCGGGGTCGGTTCCCCTCGCCCTGTTCTTCCTCGCCCCGCCTCTCCTGCACTTGCCGCCGCCGTCCAGCGGGAGTGCCTCCGACGGGGCCTGATCGTCGAACTCGGTGGCCGTCACTCGAGCGTCGTCCGCCTGCTCCCGCCCTTGACGATCACCGACGAACAGGCAGCCGCCGTCCTCGACCGCCTCGCCGACGCGGTGGCAGCGGTGGCCCGCGATCACGTCCCCGGGAGTGGGAGGCAGCAACAGCGTCGCCGCCGAAGCGGGGGATAGAGAGGCGGAACATCCACCACCACCCCCTCCGGTCCACCAACCTCCCCGCACTCCAGGACACAGCACGCTCCCCGCAATCCCAGAACGATTCCCAGGCAGCCCGAGGAACAGCGCACGTGAACACCACCCCCGCTCCTACCCCCACTCCTGACAACCGCACGTCTACGCCGCCCCCCACGTCACCTCGGCCCCACCGCACCCCGTCCCAGGCCGGCCCACCACGACAAGAACGCCTGCCTGATGCCACCCCGGACTTCCTGGACCACCCCGACCCCCACACCGCAGCCGAGGCCGCAGCTGTGGAGAACCTGCTGCGCTGCTGGGTCCGAGAGAGCGACCTCCCGGCCCCCGCACACGGCACCGGCGCCCTCCGCATCCCCCTTCCCGCAAGCGGCACCTCCCTCCTCGTTCCCGTCCAGTACTGGTCCCCGACGGGTTGGCACCGCTTCGGCCGTCCCCGTCTCGGCGGCACCCCCGTGCAGGCCCCGCCGGTGGACGCGGTCACCCTCGCAGCACTGCTCTCCCGCGAGTCCACGCCCACGGACCCCGCATCCACAGGTGCCGAACTCAGCGCTCCCGCGGGTGCTGAACTCACCGCTCCGGCAGGAGCCGAACTCACCGCCCGGGTCGCCGACTCCGTTCGCCGCACCGCGACCTTCCTCCGTGAGCGCCGCAAGCACCCCGACGACGGCCCCGACCTCTTCCTCGCCGCCGAACAGGCACTCGTCCTCGGCCACCCGTTCCACCCGGCCCCGAAGAGCCGTGAAGGACTCTCGGAAGCCGAAGCCGCCTCCTGCTCACCCGAACTGCGCGGCTCCTTCCCGCTGCGCTGGCTCGCTGTCGACCCCTCTCTCCTCGCCACCGACTCGGCCTGGACCGAACGCGGCCGCCCCGTCCCCGCGGCCCAGCTCACCCAGCGCCTGGCCGGACCCGACCTGCCGCTCCCCGACGGCCACACCGCCCTGCCGATGCACCCTTGGCAGCTCCGCGAGGTCCGGCTCCGCCCCGAGGCCGCCCCGCTCTTCGCATCCGGAATGCTCCGGGACCTCGGTGACCACGGCTCCCTCTGGCATCCCACCTCCTCCGTACGTACGGTCCATCGCTCCGGTGCTCCCGCCATGCTCAAGCTCTCGCTCGGCCTGCGCATCACCAACTCCCGCCGCGAGAACCTCCGCAAGGAACTCCACCGCGGCGTCGAGGTGCACCGACTTCTGCGTGCCGGCCTGTCGAGGGAGTGGCAGGCGGCCCACCCCGCGTTCGACATCGTGCGCGACCCCGCCTGGCTCGCCGTCGACGCGCCCGACGGCACTCCCGTCCCCGGCCTTGACGTGGTGATCCGCCACAACCCGTTCACCCCGTCGCACGACGTCTCCTGCGTCGCCGGACTGGTCTCGCCCCGCCCCCACGCCGACCCCGCCACCGGCCGAACGACCTGGCGATCCCGGTTGGCCGAGCTCGTCACCCGCCTTGCCTTCCGGACCGGCCGGCCCCAGGGAGCCGTCGCCGCCGAGTGGTTCCTGCGCTACCTCCGGCATGTCGTCCGCCCGGTGCTGTGGTTCGACGGCGAGGCGGGTATCGCACTGGAGGCGCACCAGCAGAACACCCTGGTACTGCTGGACGCCGACGGTTGGCCCGCGGGCGGCCGCTACCGCGACAACCAGGGCTACTACTTCCGCGAGTCCCGACGGGCGGAACTCGATGCCCGGTTGCCAGGCATCGGGCAACACAGCGACACCTTCGTCTCCGACGAAGTCACCGATGAGCGCTTCGCCTACTACCTGGCGATCAACAACGTCTTCGGACTCATCGGTGCGTTCGGCTCACAGCACCTGGCCGACGAACGGCTGCTGCTCGCCGCCTTCCGCCGCTTCCTGGACGACGTGACCTCCGGAGCCGACCGACTGCGCAGCACCCTCCCCGGCCGCCTGCTCGACTCACCCGTCCTGCGCTGCAAGGCCAACCTGCTGACCCGAGTGCACGGTCTCGACGAGCTCGTCGGTCCGGTCGACACCCAGTCCGTCTACGTCACCATCGCCAACCCCCTTCACTCCTGAGGAACATGACCCACCGCACCCCCTGAGAGGCCCGCAGTGTCAGCCACCCGTGCCCACACCAACGCTGCTTCCGTCCCCTCGGCTGACGCCGACGCCGGCGATGACGCCGATACCGAGGACACGCTGGAACTGCGTCTGCCCGAGGAATTCCTCGCGCTCCTCGATACGGAGGGCATCGACGGAGGCGGACACCGAGAACCGAGCCGAGACGACGGCACCACCCCGCCGTACACCGCACTGACCCCTCTCTCTGGGGACCTGCTCGGCAACATCGCCGACTGGGGCCCGGTCACCACCCCGGCAGGGGTGTTCCACCTGGTGCCCGTGCAGGTCGAGCGGGACCTCCCTCTCGTCAGCCGCTGGATGAACGACCCCGCCGTCACCGCGTTCTGGGAGCTGGCCGGGCCCCAGAGCGTGACGGAGGAGCATCTGCGGTCCCAGCTGACCGGTGACGGACGCAGCGTGCCCTGCCTCGGAGTGCTGGAGGGCACGCCGATGAGCTACTGGGAGATCTACCGTGCGGACCTCGATCCGTTGGCCCGCCACTATCCGGCCCGACCGCATGACACCGGTATCCACCTCCTCATCGGAGAAGTCCCCCATCGGGGGCGCGGTCTTGGCAGCACACTTCTCCGCGCCCTGGCCGATCTCGTGCTCGACAAGCGGCCCGCCTGCGCGCGCGTCATCGCGGAACCCGACCTCCGCAACATTCCGTCCGTCACCGCCTTCCTGAGCGCAGGCTTCCGCTTCTCCGCCGAGATCGACCTGCCGGCCAAGCGGGCGGCCCTCATGGTCCGGGAGCGGGCCCTGCGCGATCTGCTGTAGCAGTGCGTCATCGCGTAATCACTTTTGGTGCACCGCTCGTGGCGGGCTGGCTTCCACTCGCTCCGAAATTTTTTGTGAGTGTCACTTTCGGCCTTCGCCGGACGGATCCCGACCCCATCGCGCCAGATCCGGTCCGATACGAACCGAGTCGAGCCGATCCGGTACCGGCCCGCGACTGCTCCGAGCTGCTCCCGGCCCTGATCGTGCCCCTGCTCACGGCTCTCGTCCCCGCTTTGATCACCCCGATGTCAGTGCCGGGTCGTAGGGTGGTCGCGCTATGACGAAGCCCTCACTCCCCGAACTCCTGCATGCTGCCGTCACTGCCGTCGGCGGCACGGAGCGCCCCGGCCAGGTGACCATGGCCGAATCCGTCAGGGACGCGATCGACGACAGCTCCCATCTGCTGGTGCAGGCCGGCACCGGCACCGGAAAGTCGCTGGGCTATCTCGTGCCCGCGCTGGCGCACGGGGAGCGGGTCGTCGTCGCGACGGCCACCCTGGCCCTCCAGAGACAGCTCGTCGAGCGTGACCTGCCACGCACGGTCGACGCGCTGCATCCGCTGCTGCGCCGCCGCCCCGAGTTCGCGATGCTCAAGGGCCGGTCGAACTACCTGTGTCTGCACCGGCTGCATGAAGGAGTGCCGCAGGACGAGGAGGAGGGCCTCTTCGACCAGTTCGAGGCCGCCGCGCCCACCAGCAAGCTGGGCCAGGACCTCCTGCGGCTGCGGGACTGGTCCCAGGACACCGAGACCGGTGACCGTGACGACCTCACTCCCGGTGTCTCGGACCGGGCCTGGGCGCAGATCTCCGTGTCCTCCCGGGAGTGCCTGGGCGCCACGAAGTGCGCCTACGGGGCGGAGTGCTTCGCCGAGATGGCCCGTGAGCGCGCCAAACTCGCCGAGGTCGTGGTCACCAACCACGCGCTGCTCGCGATCGACGCCATCGAAGGCGCCCCGGTCCTCCCGCAGCACGAGGTGCTGATCGTCGACGAGGCTCATGAGCTGGTCTCCCGGGTCACCGGCGTCGCCACCGGCGAGCTCACCCCCGGCCAGGTGAACCGCGCGGTGCGCCGTGCCGCGAAGCTGGTCAACGAAAAGGCGGCCGACCAGCTCCAGACCGCCGCCGAGGGCTTCGAGCGGCTGATGGAGCTCGCCCTGCCCGGCCGCCTGGAGGAGATTCCGGAGGACCTCGGCTACGCCCTCATGGCCCTGCGGGACGCCGCGCGTACGGTCATCTCCGCGATCGGCGCGACCCGCGACAAGTCGGTCCAGGACGAGGACGCGGTCCGCAAGCAGGCGCTCGCCTCCGTGGAGTCGGTTCACGACGTGGCGGAGCGGATCACGAACGGCTCGGAGTGGGACGTCGTCTGGTACGAGCGGCACGACCGCTTCGGTGCTTCCCTGCGCGTCGCGCCCATGTCGGTGTCGGGCCTGTTGAGGGAGAAGCTGTTCGCGGACCGTTCCGTGGTCCTGACGTCGGCGACCCTGAAACTGGGCGGCGACTTCAACGGGGTGGGCGCGTCCCTCGGGCTCGCCCCGGAGGGGACCGAGGGCGATGACCTGCCGAAGTGGAAGGGTGTGGACGTGGGTTCGCCCTTCGACTACCCCAGGCAGGGCATCCTGTACGTCGCCAAGCACCTCTCGCGCCCCGCGCGCGACGGTGACCGCGTGGACATGCTCGACGAGCTGACCGAGCTCATCCAGGCGGCCGGCGGCCGCACCCTGGGCCTGTTCTCGTCCATGCGGGCGGCCCAGCTGGCTGCCGAGGAACTGCGCTCCCGTATCCCCGAGTTCCCGATCCTCCTCCAGGGCGAGGAGACCCTCGGTGAGCTGATCAAGAACTTCGCGGCAGACCCGAAGACCTGCCTCTTCGGCACCCTGTCGCTGTGGCAGGGCGTCGACGTGCCCGGCCCCAGCTGTCAGCTCGTCGTCATGGACAAGATCCCCTTCCCGCGTCCGGACGACCCTCTGATGAGCGCCCGGCAGAAGGCCGTCGAGGACGCGGGGGGCAACGGCTTCATGGCCGTCGCCGCCACACACGCGGCACTTCTCATGGCGCAGGGCGCGGGCCGTCTCGTCCGAGCCTCGGGGGACCGGGGCGTCGTGGCCGTACTGGATCAGCGGCTGGCCACCGCGCGGTACGGCAGCTATCTGAAGGCGTCACTGCCTGACTTCTGGTACACGACGGACCGTAACCAGGTCAGGAAGTCGCTCGCGGCGATCGACGCCGCCGCGAAGGTGACCGAGGCGGCGGAACTCGCGACCGAGGCAGGGAAGGCGCAGGCGGAAGCGGAGTGACCGTCGGGGGCCTCCATGCCCCCGACGCAGGGGCCGGGGCCCGGACAGCGCAGGGCCCCGGAACCGGCGCAGAGGTTCCGGGGCCCGGTCGAATCGGCGAGGCCTGCCGCGGTGCTCAGACGCGCCGCAGAACGGCCACCACCTTGCCGAGGATCGTCGCGTCGTCGCCGGGGATGGGCTCGTACGCGGCGTTGTGGGGGAGGAGCCAGACATGGCCGTCCTCGCGCTTGAAGCGCTTGACGGTGGCCTCGCCGTCGAGCATCGCGGCGACGATGTCGCCGTTCTCGGCGACGGGTTGGCGGCGGACGGTGACCCAGTCGCCGTCGCAGATCGCGGCCTCGATCATCGAGTCGCCGACGACCTTGAGGACGAACAGCTCACCGTCACCGACGAGCTGACGCGGCAGGGGGAACACGTCCTCGACCGATTCCTCGGCGAGGATCGGGCCACCGGCGGCGATCCGGCCCACCAGCGGGACGTATGACGCGGCGGGCTTGCCCGCGGTGTCCGTCGGCTGCGCCGAGGCGCCCTGGTCGGAGCCGCGCACCTCGTAGGCGCGCGGACGGTGCGGGTCGCGGCGCAGGAAGCCCTTGCGCTCCAGCGCCATCAGCTGATGTGCGACGGACGAGGTGCTCGACAGGCCCACCGCCTGGCCGATCTCCCGCATGGACGGCGGGTAGCCGCGCCGCTGGACCGAGTCCCTGATGACCTCGATCACTCGGCGCTGCCGGTCCGTGAGTCCCGAGCTGTCGGCCCTGATGCCCGGAGGTCGGCCCGGCAGGGAGCGCTTGTGTCCCTCGGGATTCACGGCTTCGTTCATCGCATGCACCGGCTCGAGTCGGCCCTGGGAACGGTCCTGGGCAGTGATGGTGGCACTGTCTGCGGTCGTGGTCACGTCGGCCCCTCTCGATGGTCTCCCTGCTGGACAACGGTAGTTGCTTTCGAAAGGTTGCGCCAAACACACGTTCGAGTGAAAAATCGCGGATCGGCTGCCGCGATCAAGTGTCTGGGTGTATGGCTAACGCGCCGACCGCCGAACTGAAGGGGCCATTGCTGTACTCTTCACCGCCGGTGGCGACCTCGCGGTCCGCTGGCCCAGTCTGCCACCAGGCGACCCGTCAGCCGGGCACCGGCTCCCATCTCTGCGGGAATCCCACGTCCCCTCCTTGCCGCGCCCACGGTATCTCCGCATGCCGCGCGGCGATACGGCTGTGCGTCGTGTTCGCCGCGGGCCGGAGCGGTCGGGCGCCACATGCCGATACGCACGCGACACGCGCGTACGGCGTGTATGTCGCGCCAATCCCTACATGTAGTGCTTGGATTGCTACAGCAGCCCAGAAGTTGTGGTCCCCCGGGTCTCCGCGCCCGCTGTCATCGCCTATGCTGGGGGCTGCTTCGAGGGGCTCATGGGGCCCAGCGAGGCTATTGAGTCTGCTGTGAGGAGGGTTGGGAATCCATGCACTGCCCCTTCTGCAGGCACCCCGACAGCCGCGTCGTCGACAGTCGTACGACCGACGACGGCACGTCGATCCGCAGGCGCCGCCAGTGTCCGGACTGCTCCCGTCGTTTCACGACCGTGGAGACGTGCTCGCTGATGGTGGTCAAGCGGTCCGGGGTCACCGAGCCTTTCAGCCGTACCAAGGTCATCAACGGCGTGCGCAAGGCATGCCAGGGACGGCCTGTCACCGAGGACGCGCTCGCTCAGCTCGGCCAGCGGGTCGAGGAGGCGGTGCGGGCCACCGGAAGCGCCGAGCTGACCACCCACGACGTGGGGCTGGCCATACTCGGCCCGTTGCAGGAGCTCGATCTCGTCGCGTATCTGCGTTTCGCCTCCGTCTACCGGGCATTCGACTCGCTCGAGGACTTCGAGGCCGCGATCGCGGAACTGAGGGAAGACACGGGACCCCCCGCCGCGGACGACGAGGACCGCGGAGAGGCTGAGGGCGGCAATGAGGCCGTCATGGGGAGCCAGGAAGACGATCGCGGGCCCGGCGGGACCTCTCAGGTCCCCGAGCCCGCCCGCGCCGCCGACTGATCGGCGGGCCGGACCGGGCCAGGATCCCCGGGCCGGCCGGACGGCGGCCAACGAGACCTGTTGCGGGCGGTAGCGAGTGGGTGCCCGCAGCATCAGACAAAACACCGTGTCACGGGAACATCGTGGCACTTCAGGGCGTTTTAGCCCGTACCAGGGAGGCGGCATGACAGAGACGGCGAGCGGTCCGGCACGGAGTTCCCGCGCCAAGGGCACCAAGGCGGCTGCGAACAAGGGCCTGCGCATCGAGCGCATCCACACCACCCCCGGCGTGCACCCGTACGACGAGGTGGCCTGGGAGCGCCGTGACGTCGTCATGACCAACTGGCGCGACGGCTCGGTCAACTTCGAGCAGCGCGGCGTCGAGTTCCCCGACTTCTGGTCGGTGAACGCGGTCAACATCGTCACCAGCAAGTACTTCCGCGGTGCCGTCGGCACCCCGCAGCGCGAGACCGGCCTCAAGCAGCTGATCGACCGCATCGTGAAGACGTACCGGAAGGCCGGCGAGGACTACAAGTACTTCGCCTCGCCCGCCGATGCGGAGATCTTCGAGCACGAGCTGGCGTACGCCCTCCTGCACCAGATCTTCAGCTTCAACAGCCCTGTGTGGTTCAACGTCGGTACGCCCCAGCCGCAGCAGGTCTCGGCCTGCTTCATCCTGGCCGTCGACGACTCCATGGAGTCGATCCTCGACTGGTACAAGGAAGAGGGCATGATCTTCAAGGGCGGCTCCGGTGCCGGCCTGAACCTCTCCCGGATCCGCTCCTCCAAGGAACTGCTGTCCTCCGGCGGCAACGCCTCGGGTCCCGTCTCCTTCATGCGCGGTGCCGACGCCTCCGCAGGAACGATCAAGTCGGGTGGCGCCACACGCCGCGCCGCCAAGATGGTCATCCTGGACGTCGACCACCCCGACATCGAGGACTTCATCGAGACCAAGGTGAAGGAGGAGGAGAAGATCCGCGCCCTGCGCGACGCGGGCTTCGACATGGACCTGGGCGGCGACGACATCACGTCGGTCCAGTACCAGAACGCCAACAACTCGGTCCGCGTGAACGACACCTTCATGAAGGCGGTCGAGACGGGCGGCAAGTTCGGTCTGACGTCCCGCATGACCGGTGAGGTCATCGAGGAGGTCGACGCCAAGGCGCTGTTCCGCAAGATGGCCGAGGCCGCGTGGGCCTGTGCCGACCCGGGCATCCAGTACGACGACACCATCAACCACTGGCACACGTGCCCGGAGTCCGGCCGTATCAACGGCTCGAACCCGTGCAGCGAGTACATGCACCTGGACAACACGTCCTGCAACCTCGCCTCGCTGAACCTCATGAAGTTCCTGAAGGACGACGGCAAGGGCCACCAGTCCTTCGACGTCGAGCGCTTCGCGAAGGTCGTCGAGCTCGTCATCACGGCGATGGACATCTCCATCTGCTTCGCCGACTTCCCGACCCAGAAGATCGGCGAGAACACGCGCGCGTTCCGCCAGCTCGGCATCGGCTACGCCAACCTCGGTGCCCTGCTGATGGCGACCGGCCACGCCTACGACTCCGACGGCGGCCGTGCCCTCGCCGGCTCCATCACCTCCCTGATGACCGGCACGTCGTACCGGCGTTCCGCCGAACTCGCCGCGGTCGTCGGCCCGTACGACGGCTACGCCCGCAACGCGCAGCCGCACCTGCGGGTCATGAAGCAGCACGCCGACGAGAACACCAAGGCCGTCCGCATGGACGACCTGGACTCTCCGATCTGGGCCGCCGCCACGGAGGCCTGGCAGGACGTGCTGCGTCTCGGTGAGAAGAACGGTTTCCGTAACGCCCAGGCGTCCGTCATCGCCCCGACCGGCACCATCGGTCTCGCGATGTCCTGCGACACCACCGGTCTTGAGCCCGACCTCGCGCTGGTCAAGTTCAAGAAGCTGGTCGGCGGCGGCTCGATGCAGATCGTCAACGGCACGGTCCCGCAGGCCCTGCGCCGCCTGGGCTACCAGGAGGAGCAGATCGAGGCGATCGTCGCCCACATCGCCGAGAACGGCAATGTCGTCGACGCTCCCGGCCTCAAGCACGAGCACTACGAGGTCTTCGACTGCGCCATGGGCGAGCGTTCCATCTCCGCGATGGGCCACGTGCGCATGATGGCCGCGATTCAGCCCTGGATCTCCGGCGCGCTCTCCAAGACGGTCAACCTGCCGGAGACGGCGACCGTCGAGGACGTCGAGGAGGTCTACTTCGAGGCCTGGAAGATGGGCGTCAAGGCGCTCGCCATCTACCGCGACAACTGCAAGGTCGGCCAGCCCCTCTCCGCGAAGACCAAGGAGAAGGAGAAGGCCGAGGTCACCGAGAAGGCCGAGGCGGCCATCCGCGAGACGGTCGAGAAGGTCATCGAGTACCGCCCGGTCCGCAAGCGCCTCCCCAAGGGCCGTCCCGGCATCACGACCTCCTTCACGGTCGGCGGCGCCGAGGGCTACATGACCGCCAACTCCTACCCGGACGACGGTCTCGGCGAGGTCTTCCTGAAGATGTCGAAGCAGGGTTCGACCCTCGCGGGCATGATGGACGCCTTCTCCATCGCGGTCTCCGTCGGCCTCCAGTACGGCGTGCCGCTGGAGACGTACGTCTCGAAGTTCACCAACATGCGCTTCGAGCCGGCCGGCATGACGGACGACCCGGACGTGCGGATGGCGCAGTCGATCGTCGACTACATCTTCCGCCGCCTGGCGCTGGACTTCCTGCCCTTCGAGACGCGCTCCGCGCTCGGCATCCACTCCGCCGAGGAGCGTCAGCGCCACCTGGAGACCGGCTCGTACGAGCCGACCGAGGACGAGGTCGACGTCGAGGGACTGGCCCAGTCGGCCCCGCGCACCCAGGAGCTGAAGGCGGTCGCCACGCCGAAGGCCGAGGTCGAGGCGGCCAAGCCCGCCCCGAAGCAGGCCCACACCAGCGCCGAGCTGGTGGAGATGCAGCTGGGCATCCAGGCCGACGCCCCGCTCTGCTTCTCCTGCGGTACGAAGATGCAGCGGGCCGGTTCCTGCTACATCTGCGAGGGCTGCGGCTCGACCAGCGGTTGCAGCTGACGTCGGACTAGCCGTTTAGGGCGGTGCGGTCGGGAAACCGGCCGCACCGCCCTTGTTCTTTTCCGTTTCTCCACGAGTCGATCACGCGCTAGGCTCCCTCCGCGCACGACCGGCGCGAAGAGCAGGGTGGGGACACGGGGGACATGAGCGAGCAGCAGATCACCGATGCGGCGACGAGCGTCGACAGACCCGAGAAGGGCATGAACGAGTGGGGGCAGGCCCTGTTGGCCCTGGTGGCGGTCGGGGGCCTTGCCGCTCTTCTGTTGTCAGGGACCTTTCAGCAGAAGGCCAGTGAACCCGAACCGGCGGCTTGTGACGCGTCGGACGGCGCCCGGCCCTCGAAGCCCGTCTCCGGGATGCAGCTGTGCACGGCTCTGAACCGCGCGGACCTGCCCACACTGCTCGGTACACCGGACGAGTACGCCATGAACGCCAGCGGCAAGGAGTCCTCGAGCAACTGGGCCGACGGCACCAAGACCGTCACGCCCGAGGCGGAGATCCAGCTGGCCACGTACTCCGTCAAGCTCTCCTCGTCCGAGGACGACACCCCGGTGGCCGAGATGGTGGGCTTCCTGGGGAAAACGGCGGAGAACAGGGTGATAGGCGGGCACCCGGCGGTCCTCTACTCCGACCGGACCATCGCCCTGCAGTTCAACTTCGGCGGCGGGAAGGTCGACACCGGTCCCGGCGGCATCGCCCGCAGCCTCGTGGTCGCCAAGGACACCAAGGACGGCGGCGGCTTCTACGAGGTCACCATATGGCGCCAGGACGACGTCGTACCGGACGACTTCGCCCTGCTCCGCGTCGCTGAGACGGTGCTGCCGACGGTCCCCGGCTGGACCGCCGGCTGACGCGTCACCTGCCGACCGTGGCCCGCGGACGCGTCACTGGCGGCCCATGGTCCGGGTGAAGGTGGCGGGGTCGTCCTCGAAGCCGCTGATCCCGGGATGGAAGTCCCAGGAACCGGATTCCTGGCGGACGAACTCGGCGATGGTTGCGGCCGTCGACCCGAGGACGCTGCCGAAGTCGTCCTCGGCCAGGACCGTGTAACCCTCCCTTATGCGCAGGGCCGGATTCGCCACGCCGACGAAGGTGCGGTGCACGGAGCGCTGCTGGATGACGGCACCGACCACCACACGCGTGTACCGCGCGTCGAGCCGGTCGAGCTCCAGTGTCATGACCTCGTCCCAGCCGAAGCCCTTGCCGTCCTTGCTGTCCCGGTTGAGATAGATGGTGCCGTCCGGGGAGCGGCTGTCGAAGTGCACCACATAGGCGGGATCTCCGTACGGGGCGTCCGCCACGTACGTCGCGGCAACGATGTCCAGATCGGTGTCCGGCTCCCCGGCCGGACTCGGATCCCACTTGAGCGCGACCTCGACCTTGCGGATCCCCTTGTTGACAGCGCTCACCAGACGTCCCCTTCCCCCTGCGTCCACAGACCGAACTGCCGGTCAGGCAAGACCGGTTGTCCATCCTGCCACGAGGGTCGGACAGTTGGGGGTGCGCTCTCCGGCCGAGCGTGACCGACGCCACGCCCGGTGGCCTTACGATGGCGCGGTGCTGGTCAAGTGGATTCGCTGCACCGTGGTGGACCGCCGCGGGTTCGAGCGGGGGCAGCGAAAGTGGGCGGGGCTTCTGGGAGAGCCGGGGTTTCGGGGACAGGGCGGAGGCTGGAGCCGGGGGCGGCAGGGTGTGGCGCACATCTTCTCCTTCTGGGAGAGCCGTTCCTTCTACGACTCCTTCATGGCGCGTTCCCACGACCGGCTCGCGGCGGCCCAGTCAGGCACGTTCAAGGACATCCAGGTCAAGCTGTTCGACTACCGCTTCGACGTGAAGACGGGCTTCGAGCCCCGCTTCACCGACGCCGACCTGGTGCGGTTCGCCCACTGCCGCGTCCACGAGGAGCGCGCGGAGCATTTCACCCTGATGCAGGAGAAGGTCTGGAATCCGGCGATGGCCGGCTCGCCCGGCATGATCCGCGGACTGTTCGGCGAGGCTCCGGGACACGAGTTCCTGGTGCTCTCCATGTGGCGGTCGGCCGCCGAACACGGGAAATACCGCACCGAAAGGGTGGAGCGCCTCGCCCTGCGCGCCCAGACCGAGGCCGACGTCGCCGCTCTCACGGGTGACATCGTGGACCTTGAGCCGGCCTGGATAGTTTGAGATCCCAACTCGGTACGTGTGGGTCTATAAGTGGCTCCTGGTACGGAAACCATGTGACCTACGCCGTATGGAGCGCGTACGAGTCCGCGTTACGGGCCGACTCGATCTAGGGTCTTGGCATGGCACGACCACGGCGCATCGTCCTTGTCCGGCACGGGGAGTCAACGGGCAATGTTGATGACACCGTGTATGAACGCGAGCCCGACCACGCCCTGGCCCTCACGGAGCAGGGCTGGCGGCAGGCAGAGGAGACGGGCAAACGGCTGCGCGACGTCTTCGGCCGCGAACGCGTCAGTGTGTACGTCTCCCCGTACCGCCGTACCCACGAGACGCTGCGCGCCTTCCATCTGGACCCCGAGCTCATACGGGTGCGTGAGGAGCCCCGGCTGCGGGAGCAGGACTGGGGGAACTGGCAGGACCGCGACGACGTACGCCTTCAGAAGGCCTATCGGGACGCGTACGGGCACTTCTTCTACCGGTTCGCCCAGGGCGAGTCCGGGGCCGACGTGTACGACCGGGTCGGCGGCTTCCTGGAGAGCCTGTTCCGCAGCTTCGAGGCGCCCGACCACCCGCCCAACGTCCTGATCGTGACGCACGGCCTGGCCATGCGGCTGTTCTGCATGCGCTGGTTCCACTGGACGGTGGCGGAATTCGAGTCGCTGTCGAACCCGGGGAACGCGGAGATGCGGATGCTCGTTCTCGGGGACGACGGCAAGTACGTGATGGACAGACCGTTCGATCGTTGGCGGGATCCGGAACCGTACGGGATCAGCGACTAGAGTGGCAGACCGATGACTGCTGACTCCTCAACCGACGGGCGCCTCGACCGTGCCCTGGCCAGTCTGCGTGGTCTGGCCGTGGGAGACGCGCTGGGCTCGCAGTTCTTCGTGCCGGTGAACTACCCCCTCCTCCAGAACCGTGAGCTGCCGTCCGGCTACTGGCAGTGGACGGACGACACCGAGATGGCCTGCTCCGTGGTGGCCGTCCTGAGCGCCCACCACCGCATCGACCAGGACGCGCTGGCCCACTCCTTCGCCCGTCACCACGACTTCGACCGCGGTTATGGCCCCGCCGTCAACCGTCTGCTGCGGCTGGTCCGCGAGGGCGGCGACTGGCGTGAGCTGGCCGCGGCCCTCTTCAACGGACAGGGATCCTGGGGCAACGGCGCCGCGATGCGCATTCCGCCCCTCGGCGCCTACTACGCGGACGACCCGGAACAGGCGACCCACCAGGCCGAGATCTCGGCGTATCCCACGCACCAGCACCGGGAGGCCGTCGCCGGCGCCATGGCCGTCGCCGCGGCAGCCGCCCTGGCTGCGGATCCCAGCGGGCCACCGAGTCCCGGGGCGCTCCTCGACGGCGTCATCGCTCTCGTTCCGAAGAGTGCCGTCGGCGCGGGGCTGCGCAGAGCCCGGGACATGCTGGACTACGGCGACGCCTCGACCGTCGCCGCGGTGCTGGGGTGCGGGCGCCGTACGACCGCCCATGACACCGTGCCGTTCGCGCTCTGGTCGGCCGCCAGGTCTCTCGGCGACTATGAATCGGCGTTCTGGACGACCGCCCAGGTCGGCGGCGATGTGGACACGACCTGCGCCATCGTGGGCGGTGTGATCGCCGGCGGGAAGGCCGGGGCACCGCCTGCCGAGTGGGTGGCGCGGACCGAGGGCTTTCCGGAGTGGATGCGGGTGGCGGGTTGAGAGGCCCCGGGGAGTCGGCCGACGACTTGCCTCGTTCGGAAGACCGCAGCGCTCTGAGACTCGTTCTGGTCTAGCACTCGCCGCGCTTGGAAACTCTCCGTGCATGTCGGGAACTCTGCGTGACCGCGTTCTCGTTGTCGTGGCAGTTCCCATGCGATGGGTGTGCGACGGGTGTGCCGGTTGGCGCGGGGCGACAGGCGCGGGGGTGGTTTTGGTGGGGTGGTGGGTGTCGGTACTGCTGCCCGTGTCGGGGGCGGTGCTCGCTGTGCTGTCGTCAGTGCTCCGTGCGCGGATGGCCGGGCTGTCGCGGGCCTTCGGGTCCCCGCCCGGCCATCCGGAGCTCGGCGTGAGCCCGGCGCGATCAGCCGAGGCCCGGACCCGCCGTGCCGGCGAGCGCCTCCAGATCGCTCTTGCGGACCTTGATCACCAACCAGGCGCTGACCAGGGCGAGTACGGCCATCGCGGCAGCCGCGACGAAGCCCGTGGAGATGCCCTGGGCGAGCACCTCGTGCCCCCACGGGGCGGGCAGCTGGTGCGTCTTGGCGAACTCCGCCTTCTGCTCGGCGGAACCGTCGGCCATGAAGTTCGGCAGCTGCTTCTCCGCCTCGTTCTTGCTGGCCGTTCCGAAGACCGTCGTCAGGATGGACAGGCCGAGCGAACCACCCACCTGTTGCATGGCGTTGAGCAGTCCGGAAGCCGCTCCGGCCTCGTGCTGAGCGACACCGGAGACCGCTGTGATCGTCAGCGTCACGAAGTTGAGCCCCATGCCGAAGCCGAAGACTAGCATCGGGCCCAGTACCCCGCCCGCGTAGGAGCTGTCGGAGCTGATGAGCGCCTGCCAGGCGAGCCCGGCCACCGCCAGAGCCGACCCCGCGAGCATGAACGGTTTGGGACCGAACACCGGCAGAAACCGCTGCGACAGACCCGCGCCCAGCGCGATCACCACGGTCACCGGCAGGAAGGCGAGCCCGGCCTCGATCGGGGTGTAGTCCAGTACGTTCTGGACGAAGAGCACGATGTAGAAGAACATGCCGAACATCGCCGCGGCCAGACTCAGCATGATCACGTAAGTTCCCGCGCGGTTGCGGTCGGCGAACATCCGCAGCGGAGTGATGGGTTCCTTGGCTCGCGACTCGATGTACGCGAAGGCCAGCAGGAGCACCACGGCGACGCCGAAGGACCCGATGGTCAGGCTGTCCCGCCAGCCCTCGTCGGCGGCGCGGATGAAGCCGTAGACCAGCAGGGCCATGCCTCCCGTGGAGGTCAGGGCGCCCGCGATGTCGAAGCGGCCGGTGTGCCGTTCGGACTCGCTGATGTAGAGCGGGGTCAGTACCGCGATCAGCACGCCGATGGGCACGTTGACGAAGAGCACCCACCGCCAGTCGAGCCACTCGGTGAGCATGCCTCCCGCCAGCAGGCCTATCGCGCCGCCGCCCGCGGAGACCGCGGCGAAGACCCCGAACGCCCGGTTCCGCTCGGGCCCTTCGGGGAACGTGGTGGTGATCAGCGCCAGCGAGGTGGGAGACGCGATGGCGCCACCCATGCCTTGCAGGACGCGCGCGGCCAGCAGCTGCCAGGGCTCCTGGGCGAGTCCGCCGAGCAGCGAGGCGAAGGTGAACAACAGGATGCCGGTCAGGAAGACCCGGCGGCGCCCGAGGATGTCACCTGCCCGGCCGCCCAGAAGGAGCAGACCGCCGAAGGTGAGGGTGTAGGCGCTGACGACCCATGTGAGGTCGGTGGTGCTGAACTTGAGCGCGTCTTGAATGTGCGGCAGTGCGATGTTCACAATCGTCGCGTCGAGCACCACCATGAGTTGGCAGGCCGCGATGACGGCGAGCGCGATGCCGGGACGCCCTTCCCGGCGGGCCGCACCTGGCTTCTGATCCTTGGTCAACTGAGAGGTTGTCACGATGAGTCCCCCACAAGCGCTTTAGTGAACGGTGGCGTTCACTGTCGCGCTTACGGTAGTGAGTCCCCAGTAGTGAACGCAAGCGTTCACTTAAGTTTGTCGGCGCGTGGCGTATCCCCCTATGTCGCCGCGCGGCCCGCCCGTCCTCCCCGGAATCCCCGCTTCCCTGTTCGCTGGAGACATTCAGATGGTTACCTCGCGCTGGCCGGCCGCCCCCGCTCGGACGGCTTCCCTCCGTCGGCGCGGCCCGGTGCTGGAACGGGCGATCCTCGACGCCGCCCTGGAACAGCTCAGCACGGTGGGTTGGAACGGCCTCACGATGGAAGGTGTCGCGGCCGTGGCCCAGACGGGCAAGGCCGCGGTCTATCGTCGCTGGCCGTCGAAGGAGGAACTCGTCGCGGACGCCCTCAGGGCCGGACTGCCGCGTTTCGAGGACGTGCCCGACCTCGGAGGCGTGCGCGAGGACCTGCTCGAACTCTGCCGACAGGCCCGCGAGGCGATGTTCTCCCGCCCCGGCTTCGCGCTGCGCGCGGTCATTCACGAGTGCGATCAGGCTCAGGCCGAGCGCTTCCATGCAGTCATCTTCAACGGAGTCGTGGAGCCGAGCGTCAAGCTGCTGCACCAGATTGTCACTCGCGGAATAGAGCGAGGAGAGGTCCGCCCTGACGCGGCGAACGACTACGTCTTCGATGCGATTCCGGCCATGATGATGTACCGCTCCAAGATGCGCGGAAGCGAATGGGGTGACCTGGAGATGGAAGAGATGATCGACCAGTTGGTCCTGCCCCTTCTGCGGCCGACGGGTTCCTGACCGGTGCTCGCGAGTGTCTCGTCGGCCGTCAGGCAAACCGGGGTGTCGCACGGTGATCCGAGCGGCGTAGGCTAAGGGCGCCATGCCGTACGAACCGCCTACTCACACCGTCGAGCGCTCCCTCCGCGCCACGACCGGAGCGAAGATCATTGCCGGTGTCGACGAGGTCGGGCGAGGCGCCTGGGCCGGCCCTGTCACCGTCTGCGCCGCCGTCACCGGACTGCGCCGACCGCCCCAGGGCCTCACCGATTCCAAGCTGCTCAGCGTCAAGCGCCGGACCGAACTCGCCGAGGAACTGCGGACCTGGGTGACGTCGTACGCCCTGGGTCACGCGAGCCACGAGGAGATCGACGACCTCGGGATGACGGCCGCCCTGCGGATCGCCGCCGTACGCGCCCTGGAAGCCCTTCCGGTGCGCCCCGACGCGGTGATCCTCGACGGAAAGCACGATTACCTCGGCACGCCCTGGAAGGTCCGGACCGTCATCAAGGGCGACCAGTCCTGTGTGGCGGTCGCGGCGGCCTCGGTGATCGCCAAGGTCCAGCGCGACAAAATGATGGCCGAACTGGGTATCGACCATGCAGACTTCGACTTCGCGGCCAACGCCGGGTATCCGTCACCCGTGCACAAGGCCGCACTGGAGGTCCGGGGCCCCACCCCGTACCACCGGCTGTCGTGGGCGTATCTTGATGCGCTGCCTCAGTGGCAGCACCTCAAGAAGGCCCGCACCTGGGCGAGTGGAAGCAGTCCTGGGATCGAGGGTCAGCTCGGCTTCGATTTCTGACGATTCCGCTCGCACGGATGTGCCACCCGCTGACGCGAGCCGCACCGACGTTTGATAAACATCAGCCCATGCCTCTCATTCCCGAGGAGCCTCAGATTCACGAGAGTGCCCAGGGTCCCCGCGCCACGGCGGCCAGCGGCCGCACCGCGCCGACCCCCCGTCCCGTACCCGGCCCCCGTCCCGTGGCTCCGCCGCGCCCCGGTCGTCCCGGCCCCCTGCGGCCGACGCCGCCGGTGCAACGGACGCCGCACGACGTGGCCGTGGCCAAGCCCGGTCTCCCGGGCCCCGCTGCCCCCTCCGCCCCGGCCCCCGCCCCGGCTTCGAGGACTCCCCAGATCCAGCTCATCCCGGCCTCGGCCACGGGTGCGCTCGACGCTGCCGAGGAGGCCGTCGATCTGCTGCTGGAGTCGGGTCGTGCCCCCGGTGAAGTGCTGGTGATCACCACCGGAGAACAGCATCCGTGGGCCGCCCACGAACTGTCCTTCGGTGAAGCCGCCTACTGGGCGCAGCACGACGCCGGCGACGATGTGTTCTACGCGGACGCATCCGCCGTCTCGCGTGCCGCGTCGCGCCCCGTGGTCGTGGTCGCCGTGAACGGCGGTTCTGCCGCCGCTGCCGCCGAGGCCCTGCCTCTGGCTCATGCGCGTGCCGGTGCCCTGCTGATCGTCTGCGGTGACCCGCAGCAGATCAACTCGGTACTGGGCGCAGGCGTCTGAGCCGTTCCCGGAGACTCGGGGCGCCCGGGGTCACCGATGGTGCCGCTTGTGCGGCACCTGCACGGCGGCCCATTTGGCATGCTCGCGTCTGCGCGGAACGCCGGCGCGGGGAGCGCGGGTGTGCGGGGAGCGTCCACCGGTGCAGGGCGGCAACGGCGGTGACTGGGGCGTAGTAGTGAACCAGTGGCGAACCCGCTCCGGCCGTACGTCGGTGACGTACGGCCGGAAGGACGGTGTCAGGCGGGGCGCACCCCTGGTGGATCCGTGGTCCTCAGCGAGCCGCGGCGCGCCGCAGGACCTCCGAGGCGGCGCCGCCGGTTCGAGGCAGCAGGGGCGGCGACTCGGACGTGGCGAAGGGCTCCGGCGCGGAGTTCGCGTTCGGGCGCCGACCGCCGCGCCCCTCACCCAGGACCTGCCAGCCGTCCCGCGTCAGGGTGATGTACGCACCACAGCGCAGTCCGTGCAGGGTGCAGGCGTCACGCAGTCCCCACATCCAGGCGCCGTCCTCCTCCGTCCAACGCGCGTCGCCCTCACGGCAGTAGAGCAGCACGGCGGTGCGCACAGGGGTGCGGCGCCGCAAGTCGTGCGGGATCACCCGGCGCAGCTGCGAGAGCAGCGTGTTCCGGAACATCCAGCCGTCGGCCGGTGCCGGGCGGCGTGTGAACGAGGCACTCGCCAGCAGCCGTTCGTCCGGATCGAGAACCGCCACGATCGCGGTCGCCGGCTTGGGCTGGTGCCGGGAATGCAGCCCGCTGACGACCTCGCGCGGACTGCGCAGCAGCGGGATACCGGCCTCGGCCCACTCGGCGGGTTCGAGCAGACGGGCCAGAGGGTTGGCGGATGCGGCGGACAGGTCGGTTGACGACGTGGACGCCGCGGAGGACGGAGCGAATCCGAAGGTCACGGTCCTCCCTTCGGCTACGCGCCCATGCGGGGGCGGGGTCGGATTGGGGGAGCGCGCACCGCAGCAGAGCCCTACCGATCAACGGACGAGCCGTGCGGGGAGCGGACCTCAATTCTTCCTGCCGAACTTGGTTGCGGCAACGAGCAATTGGGCCCACCGACCCGAATCGGATGGTTGGTGGCATATATCCCTACCCCGTCTTTTGCCGGGCGACGCTCGGAGCCGTCGGCCCGGCTCATCGAGGCCCCGAGCGGCACGCGCGCAGGGACCAGCGCCGACTCCCGCGCCTCTCAGCCGCGTACCGCCAGCACCAGCGGCAACACCCCCTGGGCACCTGACCGCAACAGCAACCGGGCGGCTACGGCGAGAGTCCAGCCGGTCTCGGTCATGTCGTCGACGAGCAGCACGGGACCGCCGGCTGCCTCAAGTGCCTCCCGCAGGGACGGAGGCACGATGAGCGCACCGTGCAGGGCACGGAGGCGCTGAGCGCTGTTGGAGCGCGGCAGCGAGAGCTCGTCGGAGTGGTCCGTGTAGCCGAGGGAGCCCAGGAACGGGATACGGCCGACCGCGGAGATCCGGCTCCCGAGCGACTGGACCAGCTGAGGCCGGGTGCGCGAGGGCAGCGTGACGACACCCACGGGGCGGGCGGGGGAGTCCGCGGCGCCGGAGGCCCAGCCGTCGGGCCCCTTGGCCCAGTCGGCCAGCACGGTCACGACAGCGTGCGCCACATCGTCGGGAACGGGGGCGTCCGGGGTCTGGGGCGCGAGCAGCGGACGCAGCCGGTTGCCCCAGCCGATGTCCGACAACCGTCCGAGGGCCCGGCCTGGGGAGGCCTGTTCCCCGGGCGGAATACGGCCCTTGAGGTCGACGCCGATGGCCGGCAGCCCGGTGGGCCACATCCGACGCGGCTCCACCACGACCCCGGCCCGGGCGAGCGAGCCGCCTGCCGTGTCCAGTGCGGCCGCAGAGATGTCGGCGGTGAATCGGGGCCCTGCGCAGTTGTCGCAGCGGCCACAGGGAGCCGCTTCCTCGTCGTCCAGCTGCCGTCGCAGGAACTCCATACGGCAGCCCGAGGTGGTGGCGTAGTCGCGCATGGCCTGCTGTTCGGCGGCGCGCTGCTTCGCGACCCACGCATAGCGCTCGGCGTCGTAGGACCAGGGCGTCCCGGTGGCGATCCAGCCGCCCTTGACCCGGTGGACGGCGCCGTCCACGTCGAGCACCTTGAGCATGATCTCCAGGCGGGTACGGTTCAGTTCGACCAGCGGTTCGAGCGCGGGCAGCGACAACGGCCGGTCCGCGCCGGCCAGGGCGTCGAGGGTGCGACGTACAGCTTCCTCGGGCGGGAACGCGACGGAGGCGAAGTAGGACCAGATCGCCTCGTCCTCACGGCCGGGCAGGAGCAGCACCTCGGCGTGCTCGACACCACGTCCGGCGCGGCCCACCTGCTGGTAGTAGGCGATGGGCGAGGACGGCGAACCGACGTGGACGACAAAGCCGAGGTCCGGCTTGTCGAAGCCCATGCCGAGTGCGGACGTGGCGACCAGCGCCTTGACCTTGTTCGCGAGCAGAGCCTCCTCGGCCTGCTGGCGTTCGGCGTTCTCCGTCTTTCCCGTGTACGAGGCGACGGTGTGCCCGCACTCACGCAGGAAGGCGGTGATCTCCTCGGCGGCGGCCACCGTGAGCGTGTAGATGATTCCGGAACCCGGCAGATCGTTCAGGTGGTCGGCCAGCCAGGCCAGCCGGTGGGCCGCGTCGGGGAGCTGGAGCACGGACAGGCTGAGGCTCTCGCGGTCGAGGGGCCCCCGTAGCACCAGCGCGTCCGAGTCGCTGCCCGTGCCGAGCTGCTCGGCCACGTCCGCGGTGACACGGGCGTTGGCAGTGGCGGTGGTGGCGAGCACCGGCACGCCGGAAGGCAGCTCGGTGAGCATGGTCCGCAGTCTGCGGTAGTCGGGGCGGAAGTCGTGTCCCCAGTCGGAGATGCAGTGCGCCTCGTCGACGACCAGAAGGCCGGTGGCGGCGGACAGTTCGGGCAGGACGTTGTCGCGGAAGTCCGGGTTGTTGAGCCGCTCGGGGCTCACCAGCAGCACGTCCACGGTGCCTGCGGCGACCTCGGCGCGAATGGTGTCCCACTCCTCCGGGTTGGAGGAGTTGATGGTCCGGGCCCGGATGCCGGCTCGCGCGGCGGCGTCGACCTGGTTGCGCATGAGAGCGAGGAGCGGGGAGACGATCACGGTCGGTCCGGCGCCGCGCTCCCGCAGCAGGGCCGTCGCCACGAAGTACACCGCTGACTTGCCCCACCCCGTCCGCTGCACGACCAGGGCGCGGCGCTTGTCGGCGACGAGTGCCTCGATGGCCCGCCACTGGTCCTCGCGCAACCGCGCCGATCCGGTGCTGTCCCCGACGAGCCGGGCGAGGATGCCGTCAGCGGCCTCGCGCAATTCGTCCTTGGTCGTGTGCGTCATGCCTCCCATACAACAGGACGGCTCGGACAGTCGGGCGCCGCGGCGGGCGGCCTGTGGACGAGGGACAGACGGGGGCGGCCGTGGGCTGCCGATCCGTGTACGGCGGATCGGGTGGTTGTCGTGGTCCTGATCGGAGTTATCCACAGGGGCAAGCGGAGGATCGCGATCCGCGAGATCGTCTGCGCATGACGAATCACAGCGAAACGACCGGATCGGCTGCAAGCGGCAATAACGACGGGCGGGGTATTGGCGGACGAAGCGGTAACGGGTGGGGCGGCGATGGGCGCGATGGTGGTGGGTGCGGAGGCGGTGGCCGCGACGGTAGCGGCCGGGACAGCAGTGGACGCGATGGCAGGGGCCGCGATGGTGGTGGGCAGGACGGGGACCGCTTGGGCATCGGGGAGCGGTTCGGGGACGGTTCGGGCATCGGCGAGCAGGTCGGGGACGGCTTGGGCGGTGAGCGGGTCAGGGACGACTCGGGCGGTGAGCGGGTCGGATTCGACGCGCACGGTGCCGAGCACCAGGTCACTCTGCGGACGCCGGGCGAGCTGGCCGATGCCCTGCCGTACCTCCTCGGATACCGGCCGGAGGACAGCATCGTGCTGGTCGCCCTGCACGACCGGGACGGCCGTGGCAGGTTCGGCGGGCGAGCTCGGCTCGGCATCCCGGCCAACACGGACGACTGGGCGGCCGTGGCCCGGCAGTTGGCCCACGGGCTGATCACCGGCAGCGAGCGCAGGGGCGCCCGCCCCGAGCAGATGGTCGCTTACCTCTGCCAGGAACCCGGAGCCGGCGAGACCGGAAAGCAGATCACGGAGCGGCTGGCACCGCTCGCCACCCTGCTGCGCACGGAATGCGGCCGGCTCGACGTTCCCGTGATCGAGGCGTTGTGCATCTCTGACGGCCGCTACTGGTCGTACTGCTGTCCGAGCGAGGAATGCTGTCCCACGGAGGGGCTCCCGATGGGTCTGCCCGGCACCTCCGTGCTCGCGGCCGCGGCGACGTACGCCGGGCTGCAGGTGCGGGGCACTCTGCGTGAGGTGCGCGGCAGGTTGCAGCCCTGGGAGACCGCTGCCGCCCTGGAGCAGGAGGTCGCCCTGGACACCGCCGGTATGGCCTTGATCCCCAGGATGCTCGACCTGCCGAGCCGCAGGGAAGTGGCGAAGGAGACAGTGCGGCTGGCGAGGCGCGTCATGACTCGTTTCGCCGAAGCGCCACCCGTCTCCGGCACCCTCCAGGCGGACCTGCGGGACGACGAACTGCTGGGGCACGAGGAGGCGGCGCAACTCATCCTCGGCCTTCAGGACCGCACCACCCGGGACCGTGCAGCCGAGTGGATGGAGGCTGAGGAGGCCGGGCCCGCCCTGCGGCTGTGGCGGGCACTGGCCCGTCGGTGCGTCGGGCCGTACGGCGAACACGCGGCGGCGCCGCTCACGCTCGCCGGGTGGGTCGCGTGGTCCGCGGGCGACGAGATCGAGGCCAGGGAAGCGCTGGCCATGGCTCTCGGAGCGGATCCGGGCTACCTCTTCGCCCGGCTTCTGCACCAGGCCTGCAACGAGGGACTGGACCCGGAGTCGATCCGTCGGTGCCTGCGCGCGGAACGTCAGTCGCGTGAGACAGGGGCCCCGTCAGAAGTCTGCCGGTCCGACGAGGCACAGACGGTCGAGGATGCGGAGCCGCCGAGCACGCCTGACTCCGACGGCAGTCGGGCTCACCGTTCCGAGGGGACTCTTCCCTCGCGCTTGTTCGAGCCCTTCCCGGCGTCCATGCCTCCCACGGCCTCCCGCCGACGCAAGCGGACTCGCAGCGGCTCTCCCAGCGGCACTCGCGGCGATGCCCTGGCGCACCCCGGCCAAGGGGAGGGGCGACCGTCCGGCGTGGAGGACTCGCGCCCTCCGTCCCGCGCGGTCGGCCCCACGCGTCCCGGTGCCGTGCGCCGACGTGCCACGGGGAAGGACGCCACATGCCGACCCGAGGGCACTCGGCCTGGAGGTGGTGCCACTGGCGGTGCCGCCGAGGGGGAGGGATGAGCGACAGCTGGGAACGGGTCGCGCGCGGGCTGTCCCGTCTGTGTCGCCAGATGGCACCCCTGACTCGCTGCCATTCGGTCGGCTTCCCCGGTCGCAGGCGTGACCCGGAACAGCCCCGCCCCGTTCACCTGGGTGGCGGAAGGCCCGACCGGGCGGTGCCGTCGCACAGCACCTGTCCTTCAGTAGCCCCGCACCGGGCAGTAATTCCGCACCGGGCGCCGCACTCGCCCGTGCCGCGCAGAGCGCAGAGGAAGCGACCCTTGCATCAGCCGACTCCGCCCTCCGACGACACCCTGTCCGCCCGCGGCGCGCCGATGCCGGCTTGGACGGGGAGCGTCGGACCGCCGCAGCGGGCGGTCACGGACACCGGCACACCCGAGCCGAGGTTCCCGACCGGCACAGGGCACCCCTCGGTGACCGCGGAGCGCGGGACGTCCGATCGATGGGGAAGTACGCCTTCGGCGTCGTGGGATGGCGAGTCGTCTCCACTGGCAGGGCCCGCGCGACGTCAGTCGGCGCCGGTGGAGCCGAGCCGGACTCCGGCTTCGGTCGGGAGCCGCTCCGCCCGGCTACCGGGACCGGTCCCGTACGGGCCACCGTCGCCTAAGGGCGTCTCTCCAGGCCCCGGAGGACCGCCCGGCCTCCCCCCTGTGCACTCGACCATCATCTGTGTGGCACTGCCGGGCCTCGCCATCTCCACGGCCCAGGGGCAGTTGACCGGCCAAGGTCTGGAGGGCTTCTACCGCGCGGGCCGGAGGGTGCTCTCCCGGTGCCAGGTCCGGATCGCCGGCCGCGAACCGCTCGCTGTCCAGGCACGGGCGACCGCGGCCGATTGCGCACGCTTCGTCGCCGTGGTCCGCGTCTCCCCTGGCCCGAGCCCGGACCCCGATGTCGTGGTCGAACGCAGCCGTCACGCCGACGGGACGGAACACATCACGCTGCGCAGCGCCGCCCTCCGCCCCCTGCGGCTGCCCGTGGAGGTGGCACTCGGCTCGGATCTGGCGGACCTGGGCGCCATCGCGTCGGGCCGAGCGGGACCCGAACTGTCCGCGAGCGTTCACGACTCCGGTCTGCGCTGGTCCGGCGCCTCCGGTGGGGCCTCGGTGACAGCAGACCCGCCCCCGAGTGACGCCCTGGCGTCGGCCGGCCTGCTGCGTTGGGAGTTCGAGCTGCCGCCCGGCGGGACGGCCGGTCTGGAGCTGCGCGTACGTCTCGACGGCGCAGCTCCCGTCCGGGCCGCGGGCCGTGCGTCGACGAGTCCCCTCGCTTCCGCCCGGGCGACGGGAGACCACCCCGCGCTCCAGCCTCTCCTGCACACGAGCATCGACGACCTCCGGTCCTTGCTGCTGCGCGACCCGGCGCACCCCACCGACATCCATCTGGCGGCCGGAGTCCCCTGGCGCTGCGGACTGGCCCCGGCCGACGCACTCGCCGCGGCCCGCATGGCCCTGCCGCTCGGGACCGGGCTCGCCGCCGGGACACTCCGAACCCTCGCCCGTACCCAACACCGAGGGAAGGCCGGAATGATCGAGGCGTGGTCCGGAATGATCCCCGGACCACGCCGGGACGCGGGGGCACATCTGCCGGCCGGCTGTACCGGCACCGAAGCCACCCTGCTCTTCCCCACTCTGCTCGCGGAGGCCTTCCGGTGGGGGCTCTCGCGACAGGAGACGGAAGACCTGCTCCCGCCGGCCGAACGCTGCCTGGGCTGGTTGCGAGCGACTGTGGGGGAGGGGACGTATCTCCGCGACCCGCAACCGGGTGGTCCGGCCCGCTGTGAGACACAGGCCCACGCCCATCGCGCGGCTGTCCTCGGTGCGGATCTGCTCGACGCCTTCGACAGACCTGGTGGGGCCGCGCTGCGGCAATGGGCCCGCGACCTGCGAACGGCCTTCCGGCGGGAATTCTGGATCGAGGATCGTGGCGGCGGCCGCCCGGCGGCGGCACGTGCTCCCGACGGCCGCCTCCTGCCGTACCTCGGAGCCACGGCCGTCCATCTCCTGGACACCGGCCTGCTCGGCGGCGGCGAACTGGCACCCGGACTCCTCGACAGCGTGCAGACCGAGCAGCTCGCCCGGCTGCTGGGTGGCCCGGCCATGGATTCGGGCTGGGGGCTGCGTGGCCTGGGTGCCAACGAAGCGGGATACAACCCCTTCGGTCACCGCACCGGCGCCGTTCGCGTCCACGAGACGGCTGTCGCCGTCGCGGGGCTGGCCGCCGCCGGGTACGAGAAGGAGGCCGGCTCCCTCCTGCGAGGTCTGCTCGCGGCATCCGAGACCTTCGGGTACCGGCTTCCTGAGATGTTCGCCGGAGAACAGCGCTCGGAGGGCAGCGCTCCGCTGCCTCATCCGGCGGCCTGTCGTCCCGCCGCGACCGCGGCGGCTGCGGGGGTGTTGTTGCTCAGTGCCCTCGTGGGAGTCCGCCCGGACGCCCCGGCGGGAACCGTCACCCTGCGGCCCCTGCGCAGCGTGCCTCTCGGCGAGATCGGACTGACCGGACTGAAGATCGCGGGCGCCCCGTTCTCGGTACGGGTCAGCAGACTCGGGCTCGCCATGGTCGAGGAGGCTGCCGAAGGGCTACAACTGGGGTCGTGACCTCGTACGACATCGCCTCGGGCAGTGGCCGCGAACAAGGTGGGGGATCCGCCCTGGAGCGCAGTGGATCAACCGTTGCCGGGACGGGCGAAGGGAGTGTTTATCGTCAGGCAGACGACTATGATCGCCGCATGCCCTACGACCCGTCAGCCTTTCCGCCCTTCGCCGTCACCGTGGATCTGGTCGTACTGACCGTGCGTCGCCACGCCCTGTGCGCGCTCGCGGTGCGCAGGGGCGAGCCGCCGTTCCAGGGACGCTGGGCACTGCCAGGCGGCTTCGTACGGGCCGACGAGGACCTGGCGCAGGCGGCGGCGCGGGAACTGGCCGAGGAGACCGGGTTGCGCGCGCACGACCCGGCCGTCCCCGTCCAGGACAACGGCGCGCACCTGGAGCAGCTGGCGACCTACGGCGACCCCAAGCGTGATCCCCGGATGCGGGTGGTGAGCGTCGCTCATCTGGCTCTGGCCCCGGATCTGCCCGCTCCCCGGGCAGGTGGCGATGCCAGCAACGCACGCTGGGCGCCCGTGGAGGAGTTGTTGCAGCAGGGCGGTTACGGTCGTGACGGGGAACCCATCGCGCCGCTGGCCTTCGACCACGCGCAGATTCTGTCGGACGGTGTGGAGCGAGCCCGTTCGAAGATCGAGTACTCGTCGCTGGCCACCGCGTTCTGCCCGCCCGAGTTCACCGTCGGTGAGCTGCGTCGTGTCTACGAGGCGGTGTGGGGCGTCGCCCTCGACCCGCGCAACTTCCATCGCAAGGTGACGGGTACGCCGGGATTCCTGGTCCCCACCGGTGGTACGACCACGCGGCAGGGCGGGCGTCCTGCCCAGCTCTTCCGTGCCGGTGGGGCCACTCTGCTCAACCCTCCGATGCTGCGCCCCGAAGTGTGACGCCATCGAAAACCGGACATAACGCGCTATCTTGCTACGGGTGATCCAGGCCTTCGGACTGACCAGCACCTCCCGCAAGGACCTCCCGCCCGCGGTCGACGACGTGTCCTTCGAAGCCCGTCCGGGCCGCGTCACCGCGCTTCTCGGAGCGACGGGCGCGGGCAAGACCACGGCGCTCAGACTGATGCTCGAACTCCAACAGGGCCGTGGCATCACCCATTTCAGGGGGCGGCCGCTGCACCGCATCGCCCATCCCTCGCGCGAGGTCGGCGTCCTCCTGGGCGATGTCCCGGGCCACCCCGCACGCACGGTCCGCGGCCATCTGCGCATGCTGTGCGCGGCGGCCGGTGTACCGGTCGGGCGCGCCGACGAGGTGCTCGAAGCGGTGGGACTGGTCAGTCTGCGCGACGAGCGCCTCGGCACGCTGTCGCTCGGCATGGACCGCCGTCTGGGTCTGGCCTGTGCCCTGTTGCCGAACCCGCACAGCCTCGTCCTGGACGATCCGGCCGAAGGCCTTTCCGGTCGGGAGAGCCACTGGCTGCACGGCATGCTGCGAGCGCACGCCGTCCGAGGCGGCACCGTCCTGTTCACCACGGCCGAGCCCAAGGAGGCCGCGCGCGTGGCGGATCGGGTCGTCACGCTCGAACAGGGCAGACTCGCCGCCGACCAGGAGGCCCAGGAGTTCGCGCGCACCAGGCTGCGCCCCCGTGTCGCCGTACGGAGTCCCCACGCCGTCCGCCTCGCTGCCCTGCTGACCAAGGAGGCGCGGGCGGCACACCGCTCCGTCGAGGTCGTCCGGGAGGACGGCAACCGGCTGTCCGTGTACGGCGGTACGTGTGCCGAAGTCGGCGAGATCGCGTTCCGCCACGGCATTCTCGTGCACCAACTTGCGGACGAGACCGGGGACATGGGGCCGGGCGCGGGATTCCTCCCAGGGGAGGGGGCCCCGGGTGGCGGCCGCCGTCCAGGAAGCCCGGACTTGTGTGTGGGCGCCACGGAGGCCGAGGCCGGGAGGTCAGGCGGTTCCGGGGGAGGCGCTGAGGCCGAGGCTCACAGCGACTCGGTAGAAGAGAGCGTCCGCAGCGGCTCTGCTGCCGGGCAAGCGTCGGGGTCTCCAACGGGGGCCCCTGCCCTCCCCTCCCCTTCCACCTCTCCCCTCCCGCCCCCCATCTCCGTCAGGACCGCCCCCAGCCCTCTTCGCCCTCTCCGCTACGAACTCCGGCGCGCGACAGGGATCGGCACCGGCTTCCTGATCGCCGCGGCCGTACTCGTGACGTCCGCCCTCACCGCCGTACTCCTGGCACGGGTCGGTCACACCCCGCAGGCCCGCCTGCTGGCCGCCTGGCCCAGGGAACTGCCGCTGCCTCCTGCGGCGCTCGGAGCGGGACTCCTCGGCGCGCTCGCCTCCGGCGACGAGTTCCGCCACCCCGCCCTGGCCGCGGACCGCGGCACCGTACCCCGTCGGCTGGGGCTGCTCACCGCGAAACTCGTCGTCGCCGCGGTCACCGCGCTGTTGCTGGCTCTGTTCGCGGTGGGCTGCGACGCCGAAGCGCTGTACCTCGTCTACGGACGGGAGCTCACGGAAGTTCCCGGCGACTGGTTGGTGTTGAGCGCGAGTTGGATCGGACTCGTGATCGGGTGCGCCTGGGCAGGCGTCCTGGCTGCCGGCATCTTCCGGTCGACCACGGCCGGGCTCGCCGCGGTGGTCTCAGTGCCCGTCCTCGGCGTACCCCTCGTACAGAGGGTCCTGCAGGGGGCGTCCGTGCGAACCGCGGCCGGACTGCCCGCGCGGTTGCGTGAGGTCTTCCTCGTCCAGTGGCCCTTTGGCGGAGGGCGCTATCTGGCCGGAGCGGTACGAGTGATCGCCCAACCTGTGGGTGGTGCACTGACGTTGTCGCTGACCGCCCTGCTGTGTGCATATCTGCTCACGAGCCTGCGCGGCAGGGTTCGATGACGACCGTCCGTGCCGTTCCGGTCCCGACGTGCGCACAACTCCCCGGTGAAAGCGCATTTCTTTCCGATAAGGCGTCAATTGCGACGGGGTGAGCGATCACCCTTTCGTGTGCTTTTCACCAAAGACCTCAAGGGAGTTGGAGGCGACGCCGACAAAGGATCCGTGAGTACCCTTGCGCACACCATGATGACCGCCGCCCGCTCCGCCGACTCCGGTCTGGCCGGCCCGGGCGAACTCGACCGCTACCCCTACGCCGAGGCCCCGGCCGCCGGCCGCGTCGGAGCCTCCATGTGGGACGGCTCGGACCCGGAGCTGGGCCGCGTGGGCCGACGAGCCGCCGGCAGCCGCGGGCGCGGACTGCACGGCCAACTCGTCCAGCAGCTCGGACAGATGATCGTCTCCGGTGATCTGGGCGCCGACCGCCCGCTCGTCCCCGAGGAGATCGGCCAGCGCTTCGAGGTCTCCCGTACCGTCGTCCGTGAGTCGCTCCGCGTCCTTGAGGCCAAGGGCCTGGTCAGTGCCCGCCCGAACGTCGGCACGCGCGTGCGTCCCGTCAGCGACTGGAACCTCCTGGACCCGGACATCATCGAATGGCGGGCCTTCGGACCGCAGCGCGACGATCAGCGCCGCGAGCTGAGCGAGCTGCGCTGGACGATCGAGCCGCTCGCCGCTCGCCTGGCCGCCGGACACGGTCGTGACGACGTCCAGCAGCGCCTCGGCGACATGGTCGAGATCATGGGGCACGCCATGAACCAGGGCGACGCGCTCACCTTCTCCCGCGCCGACGCCGAGTTCCACTCCCTGCTCATCCAGGTCGCGGGCAACCGCATGCTGGAGCACCTCTCCGGGATCGTCTCGGCCGCCCTCCAGGTCTCCGGCGGGCCGGTCACCGGATGCGACCGGCCGAACGAGTCGTCGCTGGCGCACCACGGCCGGATCGTCGACGCACTCGCCACCGGCGACGGCATGGCGGCCGAAGCGGCCATGCGGCAACTGCTCACCGTCCACCCCGAGGTGGAGCGCGTGGTGCCTGCCCCGCGCGAGCACTGACCGCGCGCAGCGGGCGGCGCGGCCGGGGATGCCTTCCCCTTCCCGCAGCATCGTTCGGCCGTCGAACCGCCGCCGTCGGACCCCGCAGGGTCTACAGGGACCCTGCGGGGTCCGACGGCGCGCAGGGGTGAGAGCATTTCCGGGCATCGCCGACCGGAGCCACCGGCTGACCATGTCTGCCCGTGTCTGACCGTTTTTGGTTACTTACGGGGTGTGACTCGGGCCACGCAGATTGGGCGTAACGCTCGTGGAAACAGCGCGATGACCTAAGAGGTGACAGCCGCGGAGGGAATACGGACGCCGTTCAAGGCGCTGTGCATCTTCCCCGGCCCCCGCCCGCGCCGTCGGCCCTTCCCAGGTCGGTGGTCGGCTCCTGTCCGCCATGGACGGGGCCGGAAGCCGTTTTCCAACGTTCCGAGAGGTTGTTCGTGTCGGCCAGCACATCCCGTACGCTCCCGCCGGAGATCGCCGAGTCCGTCTCTGTCATGGCTCTCATTGAGCGGGGAAAGGCTGAGGGGCAGATCGCCGGCGACGACGTGCGTCGGGCCTTCGAAGCTGACCAGATTCCGGCCACTCAGTGGAAGAACGTACTGCGCAGCCTCAACCAGATCCTCGAGGAAGAGGGTGTGACGCTGATGGTCAGTGCCGCGGAGCCCAAGCGCACCCGAAAGAGCGTCGCAGCGAAGAGTCCGGCCAAGCGCACCGCCACCAAGACGGTCGCGGCGAAGACGGTGACCACGAAGAAGGCCACCGCCACCGCCACCCCTGCGGCTCCCGCCGCTGAGCCCGCTGTCGAGGGCGAGGAGCCCACGAAGCCCGCCGTGAAGAAGGCGGTCGCCACCAAGAAGGCGGCCGTGAAGAAGACCGCCGCCACCAAGAAGACCGCGGCGGCCAAGAAGACGACCTCCAAGAAGGACGACGCCGAGGTCATCGAGGAAGAGGTCCTCGAGGAGATCAAGCCCGGCGAAGAGGAAGAGGAGGGGGCCGAGAACAAGGGCTTCGTCCTCTCCGACGACGACGAGGACGACGCTCCGGCCCAGCAGGTCGCCGTCGCCGGCGCCACCGCCGACCCCGTCAAGGACTACCTCAAGCAGATCGGCAAGGTCCCCCTGCTCAACGCCGAGCAGGAGGTCGAGCTCGCCAAGCGCATCGAGGCCGGTCTGTTCGCCGAGGACAAGCTGGCCAACGCCGACAAGCTCGCGCCCAAGCTCAAGCGCGAGCTGGAGATCATCGCCGAGGACGGCCGCCGCGCCAAGAACCACCTCCTGGAGGCCAACCTCCGTCTGGTGGTCTCCCTGGCCAAGCGCTACACCGGTCGCGGCATGCTCTTCCTGGACCTCATCCAGGAGGGCAACCTCGGTCTGATCCGCGCGGTCGAGAAGTTCGACTACACCAAGGGCTACAAGTTCTCCACGTACGCCACCTGGTGGATCCGTCAGGCGATCACCCGCGCCATGGCCGACCAGGCCCGCACCATCCGTATCCCGGTGCACATGGTCGAGGTCATCAACAAGCTCGCGCGTGTGCAGCGCCAGATGCTCCAGGACCTGGGCCGCGAGCCCACCCCGGAGGAGCTGGCCAAGGAACTCGACATGACCCCGGAGAAGGTCATCGAGGTCCAGAAGTACGGTCGCGAGCCCATCTCCCTGCACACCCCGCTGGGCGAGGACGGCGACAGCGAGTTCGGTGACCTCATCGAGGACTCCGAGGCCGTCGTCCCGGCCGACGCGGTCAGCTTCACGCTCCTTCAGGAGCAGCTGCACTCCGTGCTCGACACCCTGTCCGAGCGCGAGGCGGGCGTCGTGTCGATGCGCTTCGGTCTCACCGACGGTCAGCCGAAGACCCTCGACGAGATCGGCAAGGTGTACGGCGTCACGCGCGAGCGCATCCGCCAGATCGAGTCGAAGACCATGTCGAAGCTGCGCCACCCGTCGCGTTCGCAGGTGCTGCGCGACTACCTCGACTAGGCCGTAGCCGTACGACACCGAAGGCCCGGTCCCTGCCCAGGGACCGGGCCTTCGTGCTGCGCGCACAGGCGCGCTGCATGACTCTGGGTTTCCGATCACCACACGGAGTGAGGAGCATGCATGCGTCGTCCCATTGCCCGGACGCTGACCCGGCCGCTGGTTCTGGCGGCCGTGGCCGCGGCCATACCGCTGGTGTCGGCCGCCCCCGTGGCGGCCGACAGCATTGTCGTCGGGGGATTCCCGGTCGATGTGTCAACGGCACCCTGGACGGTGGCCCTGTCCAGCCGTGACCGGTTCGGGGGTACGCGCGCCGGGCAGTTCTGCGGCGGCGTCGCCGTCGACCCGACCACGGTGCTCACCGCGGCCCACTGCATGGGCGAGAACGTGTTGGGGGCGCCACCGGAGCGGGTGCGCGACCTCCGGGTCATCACGGGCCGTACGGACCTGCTCTCGGACCAGGGAGCGGAGATCGCCGTACGCGAGGTCCGGGTGAATCCCGGTTACGACCCGCAGACCAATGCGGGGGACTTCGCGGTTCTCACGCTCGCCCGGCCCGTGCCGCAGAACGCGGTGATCGGCATGGCAGCCGGTGGTGATCCCGCATACGCGGCGGGGACGCCCGCCACGGTGTACGGCTGGGGCGACATCACGGGTGGGGGTGACTACGCCCGGAGCCTGAGGGCCGCGCAGGTGCATGTGATGTCGGACACGCGTTGCCGTGACGCCTATCCGGGTACGGCCGAGGGCACCTACCTCGCCGACAGCATGCTGTGCGCCGGGGAGGAGCGTGGCGGCCGCGACTCCTGCCAGGGCGACAGCGGGGGTCCGCTGGTCGCGCAGGGCAAGCTGGTCGGACTCGTGTCCTGGGGGAACGGCTGCGGGCGCGCGGGCTGGCCCGGCGTCTACACGCGTGTGTCCGACGTCATGCGGACCCTGGACCAACAGGGGCTGCGAGTGGCCGCCTCGGCACCGCGGGAGGGTGCAGGAGCGCCTCAGAGGCGCTGAGCGGTCTCGCACGAGCCATGAGCAAGGGCGGCTGCCCCTGGGAGCAGGGGCGGCCGCCCTTATGCCGACCTGTGTCGGCGCCGGCTCGTCGTGGACGCGAGTGTCAGCGCTCTTCTTCGGAGGCGGTAGCAGGAGCAGCCGTGAGCCGCTCCGTCTCGTCCTGTATCTCAGCGGCGATCTTCTTGAGTTCCGGCTCGAACTTGCGACCGTGGTGGGCGCAGAAGAGCAGTTCTCCGCCGCTGATCAGGACGACGCGTACGTACGCCTGTGCGCCGCAGCGGTCGCAGCGGTCTGCGGCCGTCAGCGGGCTCGCGGGGGTCAGAACAGTAGTCACGTCGCCTCTTCTCTAGCTCGACGAGCTGTCGTACCAGGGTCAACATCCAACCAGCCCCAAAACGTTCCCGCTCGGGGCTTCTCCCAGAGAGAAATTTTCCGGACGGCTGGCTGCTGCCGGTTTGGCGGCGAATGTGCCGTATTACGTGTCTGTGTGTCTTACGGTTTCGCGCTGGTCGGTCAAGGTCGGTCCCGCCGGCTGGGTTGCCGGTTGTTCATGAGGACGTGCCCGGAGCCTAAATGGTTCATGCCCCTGAGGGAACGTGATATGTACTTCACCCCATCGAGGGATCGAACAGGTATGCGACTCTGGATTAGTCTGTCTTCCGCACGAGGGTGGCGTTACAACGGCTCTACCAGGCCTCGGTACCCTCATGGCGGCTACCGATGCCGCGCCCTTACCCAGAAGGGCCCCACCTGAAATTCAGCGAGGAGCGAACCGCGTGACCGCCGAGACGTCCGTGCCGTCCACAGCTCTGCTGGCAGGAGCAGACCGGGACGGTTCCAACTACACCGCGCGGCACCTGCTCGTCCTCGAGGGGCTCGAGGCCGTACGCAAGCGCCCGGGTATGTACATCGGCTCGACCGACAGCCGTGGTCTCATGCACTGCCTGTGGGAGATCATCGACAACTCCGTCGATGAGGCCCTCGGTGGGTACTGCGACCACATCGAGGTGATCCTCCACGACGACGCCTCCGTGGAGGTCCGGGACAACGGCCGGGGCATCCCCGTCGACGTCGAGCCCAAGACCGGCCTGTCCGGTGTCGAGGTCGTCATGACCAAACTGCACGCCGGCGGCAAGTTCGGAGGTGGCTCGTACGCGGCCTCCGGCGGACTGCACGGTGTGGGCGCTTCCGTGGTCAACGCCCTGTCCGCGCGACTGGACGTCGAGGTCGACCGCAGTGGCCACACCCACGCGATCAGTTTCCGACGCGGCGTGCCGGGTGCCTTCGCGGCGATCGGGCCCGACGCCAAGTTCGACGCCACGAGCGGCCTGCGCAAGACCAAGAAGATCCCCAAGACCCGGACCGGCACGCGCGTGCGGTACTGGGCCGACCGCCAGATCTTCCTCAAGGACGCCAAGCTCTCCCTGGAGAACCTCCACCAGCGCGCCCGCCAGACGGCGTTCCTGGTGCCCGGCCTGACCATCGTCGTCCGCGACGAGTTCGGTCTCGGCGAGGGCGGCAGCAAGGGCGAGGAGTCCTTCCGCTTCGACGGCGGCATCAGCGAGTTCTGCGAGTACCTGGCCACCGACAAGCCGGTCAACGACGTCCTCCGCTTCTCCGGCCAGGGCACCTTCAGGGAGACCGTCCCGGTCCTGGACGAACACGGCCAGATGACCCCGACCCAGGTCACCCGTGAGCTCGACGTCGATGTCGCGATGCGCTGGGGCACGGGATACGACACGACCCTGAAGTCGTTCGTGAACATCATCGCCACCCCCAAGGGCGGCACCCACGTGGCCGGCTTCGAGACGGCCGTCACCAGCACCATGAACGAAGTGCTGCGTGCCAAGAAGCTGCTGCGCGTCGCCGAGGACGACATCGTCAAGGACGACGCTCTCGAAGGCCTCACCGCGGTCGTCACCGTCCGCCTGGCCGAGCCCCAGTTCGAGGGCCAGACCAAGGAGGTCCTTGGCACCTCGGCGGCTCGCCGCATCGTGAACACCGTCATCTCCAAAGAGCTCAAGGCCTTCCTGACGTCCACGAAGCGGGACGCCGCAGCCCAGGCCCGGGTCGTCATGGAGAAGGCGGTCGCCGCCGCGCGCACCCGCATCGCGGCCCGCCAGCACAAGGACGCCCAGCGCCGGAAGACGGCCCTGGAGTCCTCCACGCTGCCGGCCAAGCTCGCCGACTGCCGCAGCGACGACGTGGACCGCAGTGAGCTGTTCATCGTCGAGGGAGACTCCGCGCTCGGTACCGCGAAGCTCGCCCGGAACTCCGAGTTCCAGGCGCTGCTGCCGATCCGCGGCAAGATCCTCAACGTTCAGAAGTCGTCCGTCACCGACATGCTCAAGAACGTCGAGTGCGGCGCGATCATCCAGGTCATAGGGGCGGGGTCGGGCCGGACGTTCGACATCGACGCCGCCCGCTACGGCAAGATCATCATGATGACCGACGCCGACGTCGACGGTTCGCACATCCGCTGCCTGCTGCTGACGCTGTTCCAGCGCTACATGCGGCCCATGGTCGAGGCGGGCCGGGTGTTCGCGGCGGTGCCGCCGCTGCACCGGATCGAACTTGTCCAGCCCAAGAAGGGGCAGGACAAGTACGTCTACACGTACTCGGACCGTGAGCTGCGGGAGAAGCTGTTGGAGTTCCAGAGCAAGGGAGTCCGGTACAAGGACTCCATCCAGCGGTACAAGGGCCTCGGCGAGATGGACGCCGACCAGCTGGCCGAGACGACGATGGACCCCCGGCACAGGACTCTGCGCCGCATCAACCTCGCCGATCTCGAGGCGGCCGAGCAGGTCTTCGATCTGCTGATGGGCAATGACGTGGCGCCGCGGAAGGAGTTCATCTCCGGGTCGGCCGCGACACTGGACCGGTCGCGCATCGACGCGTAGTCGCTGCGCTGGGCTCGGGCGGGGCTGAGACGGGCCTCGCCCGGGCTGCGGGCGCATGTGGCGGTTACGCGCAGCGTGCCTCCGGTCTTTGCGGTCGGGGCCGGTGGCTTACGTGGGTGTCGTCGGAGTGAGTGTCGGCGCGACCTCTTCGCCCTTGGGGCCGGGTGATGGCCGCGGGTGCAACGGGAGCGGGGCCCGGCTGCCCAATCGGAGCCGGGCTCCGAAGCTGTCGGTGGCGGTCGGCGGTCGATGCCTGCCGAACGTGTGTCGGCCACGGCTGATGCGCATTCGGCGACTCCGTTGCCGAACAGGCCCGCGGGGCGGGCGTCCACGCGACGGCTTCGACGGCTGGCGGATCTGCGTTCGACTCGACGGTCTCTTCTCACGTCGTGTGCAGGTCCAGCCGCTGTAGACCGGGGCGTCTCCACCCGAGGGTGGAGGGCGCGACCGCCCGGGAATCCACCCGTGATCCACCCCGGCTCCGATCTCCCGACCTGCGGATTTCCGTAGCTTCGAAGGTGTCGGCGGCATCCGCTGCCGGCAGTCCCTTCCTCGCTCACGGAGGCTGTGATGTCCGGGCTCGTCGATGCGTTGCTGATCGTGGTCGCGGTAATCGTGGTGATCGCCCGGCAGTTCCGCGCAAACAGGATCGACACCGGGCGGCGCTGGTGGCTGCTCCCCGTGATCCTGGCCGTCGTGGCGCTCCGGGAGGCGGGACTCGTGGACCCCCGGCATCACACGGCATCGCTCACCCTGCTCGTCGCCGAGCTGCTCACCGGACTCGCCATCGGAGCCGGATGGGCCTGGACGAGCCGCATCTGGACCGAGTCGGACGGGACGGTGTGGAGCAGGAGCACCAAAGCGAGTGGAGCCGTCTGGTGCGTCGGCATCGGACTGCGCGTCGGCCTCTTCGCGCTCGGTGCGGCGACAGGTGTCCACCAGGACTCCTCCGCGCTGCTGCTCGCCCTGGCCGCCACCCTCCTGGTGCGCTCCGCGATCCTGGTCTGGCGTGCGCAGTCCCTGCACCCGGCCGTCGCCCACGCACCGGCGTACGGTGAGCGCATGTTCGAGTCCACGGGGAAGGCACGCGGGTGACGGAGAACAGCTGGACCCGCTGGCCCTCCCGGGAGGCGCTCACCCGCGAGGCGGCCACGCGCCCCCGGCGGGTGCTCGGCTGGGTCACACGGTCTCTGGTGCTCGCCATGCTCCTGTGGGGGGCCTTCAACGGCACCCATGTCCGTGGCTGGGGCGTGCTCGTGGCGGTGGCTGCGATCGTTTCGGCCGCGGTCGCCGGCTGGGCACTCTTCCGCACCACCCTGGCGCACCGGCTCCGGCCCTCCCTGGTGCTCTACGGCGTCCTCCTGTTGATCGCGGCCGCCGCCCAGGCCGCCGACTTCGGAGTGATCGCCCTGGTCCTGTGGTGCGGCTGCGCCGTCACCGCGCTGGAGCGGCTGCCCATCGCCGCCGCCCTGCCGGTGACCGTGGCCGCCCTCGCCCTGTACGCCGCGGTCAACGACGACGCATGGCTGACCACCCTGGCCACCACGGCGGGACTCGCCCTGGCCGGATATGTCCTGCGGCTGGATGCCGAGGCACGCGGCAGTGCCCAGCGGCTGCTCACCCAGGAGCGGGCGGCCCGAGCGGCAGAGGCGGAGTCCGCGGCACTCGGGGAGCGGGCCCGTATCGCCCGGGAGATCCACGACGTGCTGGCACACAGCCTCTCGGCCCAGCTGGTGCACCTGGAGGCGGCCCGGCTGCTGATAGAGGGCGGAGCCGACCGGGACCAGATCCTCGAAAGGGTGGTCGCGGCCCGGGGCATGGCTCGCGACGGTCTCGCCGAGACCCGGCAGGCACTGTCGGCCCTGCGGGGGGACATGACCCCGCTGGAGGACTTCCTGAGTCAGCTCGTGGGCACGGACGACGGAGCCGAAGCCACCATTTCGGGTGAGCGTCGGCCGTTGCCGGCGGAGGCGTCGCAAGCGGTGCGCAGGGTCGCACAGGAGGCCCTGACCAACGTCCGCAAGCACGCCCCGGGGGCCAAGGTCCGTATGCGGCTCGAGTACGGCGAGGACCAGGTGACTCTGGTGGTCCGGGACTCGGGTGGTTCGCCGGGTGAACTCACCACCACCGGAGGCGGGTACGGTCTGCGGGGGATGCGGGAGCGCGCCGAACTGCTGGGCGGTTCGCTGGACGCGGGGCCGGACGACGAGGGGTTCATGGTGACGTTGAAGGTGCCGGTATGACGGAGGGCGCGCAGACGAAGCCCGCGCGGGTGGTCGTCGCCGACGACCAGACCGTGGTCCGCGAAGGCATCGTGATGTTGCTGGGCCTGCTGCCCGGGATCGAGGTGGTGGGCGCCGCGGGGGACGGCGAGCAGGCGGTGCAGCTTGTCGCGGAACTCGCCCCGGACGTGGTGCTGATGGACCTGCGCATGCCCCGCTGCGACGGGGTGGAGGCGACCCGGCGGATCCGGGCCGAGCACCCCGGCACCCAGGTCGTGGTGCTGACGACGTACGCGGACGACGACTCGCTGTTCCCCGCGCTCAAGGCGGGAGCGCGGGGCTATCTCACCAAGGACGCGGGAGGCGACGAGATCGTACGGGCCGTGCACAGCGTGCTCTCCGGGGACGCGGGACTCTCGCCGAGCATCCAGCGACGGCTCCTGGAGCGGCTGTCGCAACCCGAGCCGCCTCAGCCGACGGTCACCTCCGTGGAACCGCCCGACGGGCTCACCTCCCGGGAGGTCGAGGTACTGGCGCTGATCGCCGAAGGGCTCAGCAACCAGGAGATCGCCCGCGCACTGCACGTCTCCACCGCCACCGTGAAGACCCACATCAACAACCTGTTCGCCAAGACGGGACTCAAGGACCGTGCACAGGCGGTGCGTTACGCCTATGCGAAGGGACTTGTGCGGCCACCGACGGGAGGAATCACCTGATGGGGTGAAGAGCGCGGGGAGAAGAGTCGGGGATCTTCCCGTTCTGTCCATCCTTGAGCATGCAGTCAAGCAACGCTCGTCCCCGCGGAAGCGGGGGTGACGCCGAGAGTTCGGCCGAGACCCACGGCGGGCAAGATCAAGCTCGCGCCGAGGCGACCGGGGTGCGGTACGACGATCCCTGGTACGACGCGCTCGCCTCCGGCTGGGGCGAGACGAGCGGTGACGGCACTCCCGTAGCCCCGGTTGAGGCGGCACGCGCGGAGCGCGCGGACAGGGCGGCGGCCGCGGCCGATGTCTATCTCGAAGTGCAGCGCAGCGCGGCCTTCCAGGAGGTGCGCAGCCGGTACCGGAGGTTCGTGGTCCCGGCGGGCATCGGGTTCTTCGTCTGGTACGTGGCCTACGTCGTGACGGCGACGAGCGCGCCCGGGCTGATGGCGCGACCCGTGGCGGGCGCGGTGAATGTGGCGATGCTCGCGGGGCTCGGGCAGTTCCTGACCACGTTCCTGCTGACCTGGGCCTACGCCCGGCATGCGCGGCTGCGCCGGGACCGGGCCGCGCTCGAACTGCGCTGGGACACCCAGGAACTGACGCGTACGGCTCGGGGCGGTGCTGCATCGTGACGGGGAACCACCAGACTCTGGCGCTGCTGCTGTTCAGCATGTTCGTCGCGGTCACTTTGGGGATCACGACGTGGGTGAGCCGTCACCGGCACGGCTCGGCGGAGGAGTTCTATGCGGGGGGCCGGCTGTTCTCGCCCATGGAGAATGGTTTTGCCATCGCGGGCGACTACATGTCGGCGGCGTCCTTCCTCGGGATCTCCGGGCTCATCGCGCTGTTCGGGTACGACGGGATGCTCTACTCGGTCGGTTTCCTCGTGGCCTGGCTGGTGGTGCTCTTCCTGGTCGCCGAACTGGTCCGCAACTGCGGGAGGTTCACCCTCGCCGACGTGGTCGCGGCCCGGATGAGCGAGCGGCCGGTGCGGATCGCGGCCGGGGCCTCCTCGGTCACCGTGTCCGTGCTGTACCTGGTCGCGCAGATGGTCGGCGCGGGCAGTCTCGTCGCGCTGCTGCTCGGCGGCACCAGTGAGGCGGCACAGTCCTGGACCGTCATCGGGGTCGGCGCGCTCATGGTGATCTACGTGTCCCTGGGAGGGATGCGGGCCACCACCTGGATCCAGATCGTCAAGGCGGTGCTGCTGCTCGGCGGAACCGTGGCGCTGACCGCGCTGGTGCTGGTGCGGTTCCACGGTGATGTCGATCAGTTGCTGCTCACGGCGGCGGAACGCAGTGGCCACGGCCGGTCGTTCCTGGCGCCGGGCCTGAAGTACGGCGGGGACTGGACCGCGCGCTTCGACTTCATCAGCCTGGGACTCGCGCTCGTGCTCGGCACGGCAGGGCTGCCGCACATTCTGTCCCGCTTCTACACCGTGCCCACCGCACGCGCGGCACGGCGTTCGGTGGTCTGGTCGATCGGGCTCATCGGCGGTTTCTACCTGATGACGATCGTCCTCGGCTTCGGTGCCGCGGCGATCGTCGGGCCCGAAGCGGTGAGGGGATCGAACGCCGCCGGGAACACCGCCGTCCCGTTGCTGGCCCTCGACCTGGGCGGTGGTGCCGACTCCACGGGAGGAACGGTTCTGTTCGCGATCGTCGCGGCCGTCGCCTTCGCCACGATCCTCGCCGTGGTAGCCGGCATCACGCTCGCCTCCTCGGCCTCCGTCGCCCACGACCTGTACGCCTCGCTGCGGCGTGGACGTGCCAAGCCGCGCAGCGAGGTCGCCGTGGCCAGGACCGCCGCCGTGGGGATCGGGGTGGTCGCGATCGCTCTCGGCCTGCTCGCGAGGGACCTCAACGTTGCCTTCCTGGTCGGCCTCGCCTTTGCCGTCGCCGCCTCCGCAAACCTGCCGGTCCTGCTCTATTCGCTGTTCTGGCGGGGGTTCACCACCCGGGGTGCCGTCTGGTCCGTCTACGGCGGGCTGGTCCCGGCCCTGGCCCTGGTGCTGCTGTCGCCCGTGGTGTCCGGCAGCCCCGAATCGCTGTTCCCCGGCCTCGACTTCCAGTACTTCCCGCTCCAGAACCCCGGCCTGGTCTCCATCCCACTGGGCTTTGTCGCGGGCTGGCTCGGCACGATCACCTCGGCGGAGGTCGCCGACGAGGCCAAACACGCGGAGACCGAGGTGCGGTCACTGACGGGGGCGGGGGCCGTGTAGCGACGGCGACGGTGAGCGCGCTGCGTCCGCGGCGATGAGCGGGCGGCGCCTGCGTCGTCGTACGGCATGTGTCTTAGTCGTACGACATCCCGCGCTGGGTTCCTCCAGACGTACGGCATCCCGTGCGCGGGCACTCCAGCCGCTCGTCCTCGGCGGGCAAGGACGGCTAGGGCGCCACCCATGCGTACCGGTGCTCCGGGCGTCCTGTGTCGCCGTATCTGAGTGAGAGGCGGAGGCGGCCGGCCTGTTCGAGGTGGCGGAGGTAGCGCTGGGCGGTGGAGCGGCTCAGGCCGGTCTCGGCGGCGACCTCGTGGGCGGACAGGGGATGGTCGGCGTGGTGGAGGACGCGGCAGATGAGGTCCGTCGTGGGTTCCGAGTGGCCGCTGGGCAGGCCCGGGGAGGCCGGGGCCGACGTCATGCGCAGGGCGCTGAAGATCCGGTCGACCTGTTCCTGGCCGGCGATACCGCGGCCCCCGACGCGGTCGACGGTGCGGCGCAGGGCGGCGTAGGAGTCCAGACGGGTCCGCAGGGCCGCGAAGGTGAACGGTTTGACCAGGTAGTGGAGGGCGCCCAGACGCATCGCCGCCTGGATGGTCGCCACGTCACCGGCCGCGGTGATCATGATGACGTCGGTGCCGTGGCCCTGTTCCCGCATGCGGTGGACGAGTTCGAGGCCGGTCTGGTCGGGCAGGTAGTGGTCGAGCAGGACCAGGTCGATGGTCCCGCGCTGCACGTTGGACAGCGCCTGGGCGGCGCTGTGCGCGCGGGCGGCCACCCGGAAGCCGGGAACCTTCCCCACGTACTTGGCGTTGATCTCGGCGACACGGAAGTCGTCGTCCACGACCAGGACGTCAATCATCGGGCCTCTTTCCCTCAAGGCCTGGCGGGCGTAACGCCCGTGTTTCGGCTCCGCTGTTGTAGCGCGCGCAAAACGAGCACAACAGGCTGTTGCAAGCAAAAGAACGGCATGCGCCCAGAAGACTGATGCCGTGGCGTGGGCCACATCTACCGTCCCCGGCCATGAGCGCAGACATCAGCCCCGCCATCGAGCTGCGGGGCGCGAGCAAGACATTCCGGACCCCGTCGGGGGGTCTGCACACGGCGGTCAGGGGACTCGACCTCACGGTGGGGCGTGGGGAGTTCGTGGCCGTCGTCGGCCCTACGGGCTGCGGCAAATCAACCACGTTGACGCTGGTCAGCGGGTTGGAGGAGCCCTCGGAGGGCGAGGTTCTGGTGGTCGGGGAGCCGGTCCGCGGAGTCGGGGACAAGGTCGGTTTCGTCTTCCAGCAGGACGCCACCTTCCCCTGGCGCACGGTGCTCTCGAACGTGATGGCGGGTCCGCGGTTCCGCGGCGTCCCCAAGGCCGAGGCGAAGCAGAAGGCGCGGGAGTGGCTGGCCCGGGTCGGGCTCGCGGCCTTCGAGGACCGCTACCCCCACCAGCTCTCCGGTGGCCAGCGCAAGCGCGTCGCGCTCGCCGCCACCTTCGTCAACGACCCCGAGATCCTGCTCATGGACGAGCCCTTCTCGGCGCTCGACGTGCAGACCCGGGCCCTGATGTCCGACGAACTCCTCGAACTGTGGGAGGGCACGGGCGCCTCCGTCGTCTTCGTCACCCATGACCTTGAGGAGTCCATCGCGCTGGCCGACAAGGTCGTCGTGATGACGGCCGGGCCGGCCACCGTCAAGCAGGTGTTCGACATCGACCTGCCGCGACCGCGCAAGGTCGAGTCGGTCCGTCTGGAGCCGCGGTTCATCGAGATCTACCGCGAGATCTGGGAGTCCCTCGGCGAAGAGGTCCGCATCACCCGCGAGAGGGGTGCCGCACATGTCGCCTGAGGTCCTCAGCACACCGGTCGTGGACACGGCCAAGACCCCGCCGGACCGTGCGCACTCACGCGCGCGTGCCGCCCGCAGGCGCAGGATCGTCGTCACCGTGTCCCGGGTACTGCTTCTGGTGGCCGTCCTCGGCCTGTGGGAAGTGTTCGCCCGGACCGAGGTCATCGATCCCTTCAACTTCTCCATGCCCTCGAAGATCTGGGACCAGATCTGGACCTGGATCACCCACGGCACCGCGCTCGGATCGCTGGGCGAACAGATCTGGTACACGCTGCACGAGGCGCTGCTGGGCTGGGTCTTCGGTGTGGTGGCCGGTGTGGTCTTCGGTATCGCGCTGGGGCGGATCACCTTGCTGGCCGACGTACTTGGTCCATACATCAAGGTGCTCAACTCAATCCCCAGGATTGTCCTTGCACCCATCTTTGTGATCTGGTTCGGCCTCGGACCGGCCTCCAAGGTGGCCTCCGCCGTCGTCCTGGTCTTCTTCCCGGTCTTCTTCAACGCCTTCCAGGGTGCCCGCGAGGTCGACCGCAACCTGGTCGCCAACGCCCGCATCCTCGGCGCGAGCGATCGCAGGGTGACGCTTCAGGTCGTCATCCCGTCCGCCACCTCGTGGATCTTCACCAGCCTGCACGTCAGCTTCGGCTTCGCCCTCATCGGCGCCATCGTCGGCGAGTACATCGGTGCGACCAAGGGCATCGGCCTGCTCGTCGCTCAGTCGCAGGGCACCTTCAACGCGGCCGGTGTGTACTCCGCGATGGTCATCCTCGCCGTGGTCGCACTCCTCGCCGAAGGGCTGCTCACCTTCGCCGAGCGCCGCATCTTCCGCTGGAAGCCCTCGGGGTCCGACAGCTGACGACCGCGTCGGCGTGCCCTCCCTTCCACGCCGACGGCCTCTTCTGCCCCCTGCTCGCCTCTCGGCGGCCGCTCCCTCTCGCCCGTGAGCAACCGACGCGGCACCCCTTCTTCTCACAAGGACGTGAACCCCATGCGCAAGTCCGCCCGATACGCCTCCCTGGCCGGAGCCGGCCTGCTCGCCCTCTCCTCCCTCACCGCCTGCGCCAACGATGCATCGAGCACCGCCTCGACCGGTTCCGGCAGCAAGGGCGACGGCAAGGGAACCAAGGTCAAGATCATGGTCGGCGGCCTCGACAAGGTCATCTACCTGCCCGCGATGCTCACCCAGCGGCTCGGCTACTTCGACTCCGAGGGGCTCGACGTGGAACTGCTGAGCGAGCCCGCCGGAGTCCAGGCCGAGACCGCGCTCGTCTCCGGCCAGGTCCAGGGTGCCGTCGGCTTCTACGACCACACGCTGGACCTTCAGGTGAAGGGCAAGGACGTGGAGTCGGTCGTGCAGTTCTCGCACGCGCCCGGCGAGGTGGAGATCGTCTCCAACAAGGCGGCCGGTGACATCACCTCGCCCAAGGACTTCAAGGGCAAGAAGCTCGGCGTCACGGGCCTCGGCTCCTCGACCGACTTCCTCACCAAGTACCTCGCGGTCAAGAACGGCGTGAAGGTCAGCGACTTCACCCCGGTCGCCGTCGGAGCGGGCCCGACCTTCATCTCGGCCCTGCAACAGGGCTCGATCGACGGCGGTATGACGACCGACCCGACCGTCGCGACGATCCTGGACAAGAAGGCCGGCAAGGTCCTGTTGGACATGCGCACGCCCCAGGGTTCCGACGAGGCGCTCGGCGGACCGTATCCCTCGTCAAGCCTGTACATGCAGACGGAATGGGTCAACGGTCACAAGGACACCGTGCAGAAGTTGGCCAATGCATTCGTCAAGACGCTCCAGTGGATGTCCACCCACAGCGCGACCCAGATCGCCGACAAGATGCCCGCCGACTACTCGCAGGGCAACAAGCTGCTCTACGCGGTGGCCATCAAGAACACGCTGCCCATGTTCACCAAGGACGGTGTGATGCCCAAGAACGGTCCCGAGACCGTCGAGAAGGTGCTCAAGGCGTTCAACCCGGCCATCCAGAACGCCGACGTCGACCTCGACAAGACGTACACGACGGAGTTCGTCGAGAAGGCCGCACAGAACGCGGGCTGAGCGCGGCGCTGTGCCCGAGAGACCTGCTCACGCGCGGGTCGCCCACACGTAACGGTGTTCCGGGCGGCCCGCGTCGCCGTACTTGAGAGTCAGCCTGGCCCGTCCCGTGCGCTCCAGGAGCTTCAGATAACGCTGGGCGGTCTGACGGCTCACCCCCGTCCGGTCGGCGATCTCCTGAGCCGACAGGGGCCCTTCCGCGTTCATCAGGGACCTGCGGACGAGTTCCGCCGTGGTGGGGGAGTGTCCCTTGGGCAGGTCGGGCTCCGCCGACGTGGACAGGGCGCCGAAGATGCGGTCGACCTCGGCCTGTTCCGCCTCGCCGCCTCCGTCCAGGGTGCGGCGCAGCTCGGCGTACGCCTCAAGCCTGGCTCTGAGTCCGGCGAAGGCGAAGGGCTTGACCAGGTACTGGAGCGCGCCGTGCCGCATCGCCGCCTGCACGGTCGTCACGTCCCGCGCCGCGGTCACCATGATCACGTCGGTCTGGTGGCCGCGCCGCCGCATCTCCTGGACCACCGCCAGGCCCGTCTCGTCGGGCAGATAGTGGTCCATGAGCACCAGGTCGACGTGCGGCAGCGCCTCCAGCTGTCGTAGCGCCTCCGCCGCGTTGTGCGCCTCACCGGCCACATGGAAGCCCGGCACCTTCTCGACGTAGGCGGCGTTGACGCGCGCCACGCGGGTGTCGTCGTCCACGACCAGGACCTCGATCATCACGACTCCTCCTCGGCGGCCTGCAGGGTCGTCGGTGCGGTGAGAGCGGGTTGCGGCTCGGCCAGTGCGTCGGGCAGGACGACGGTGAACTCGGCGCCCCCGCCGCCGGCGTCCCCCACGGTCGCGCTGCCGCCCTGGCGCTCGGCGAGCTTGCGCACCAGGGAGAGCCCGAGGCCGCGCCCCCGGTGAGCCGGGGGCTCCTTGGTCGACCAGCCCTCGGTGAAGACCAACTCCCGCTGTTCCACCGGGATCCCCGGCCCGGTGTCCCGCACCCGGAGGACGGCCGTACGGCCCTCCGTGCGCAGTTCGACCTCCACGCGTGCGTGCGGTGCTCCGGCGGCGGCGTCCAGGGCGTTGTCCACGAGGTTGCCGACGATGGTGACCAGGCCGCTGGGATCGACCAGCCGGTCCGGCAGCCTGGTCCGGTCGGAGACCCAGAGGGCGACTCCGCGTTCGGCCGCGACGGTGGCCTTTCCCACCAGCAGGGCGGCGAGCCGCGGATCCTCGATCTTCTCGGTGACCTGTTCCGCGGTGGCCCGGTGGTCGCCGACGACCTCTCCGACGAACTCCACCGCGTCCTCGTACATCTCCAGTTCGAGCAGCCCCAGGAGCGTGTGCATCCGGTTCGCGTGCTCGTGGTCCTGCGCCCGCAGCGCGTCGATCAGGCCGTGGGTGGAGTCGAGTTCCCGGCCCAGCTGCTCGAGTTCGGTGCGGTCGCGCAGGGTGGCCACCGCGCCGCCGTCGTCGGTGGGCATGCGGTTGGCGACCAGCACCCGCTGGCCCCGGACGGTGACCAGATCGGTGCCGGTGACGCGTCCGGCCAGGACGTCGGCCGTACGGCCGTCCCCGAGCGCCTCGTCGGGGGAGCGGCCGACGGCCTCGTCGCCGATGCCCAGCAGCCGCCGTGCCTCGTCGTTCAGCAGGCGGATCCGCCCGGCACGGTCGAGGGCGACGACACCCTCCCTGATGCCGTGCAGCATGGCCTCGCGCTCGGCGAGGAGACCAGAGATGTCGGAGAAGGCCAGATCGCGGGTCTGGCGCTGGACCCGGCGGGAGATGAGCCAGGCCGCCAGCGCACCGACGGCGAGGGCCCCGCCGGCGTAGGCGAACAGCCCGGGGATCGCGTGGATCAGCCGGGCGCGCACGCTGTCGTAGGCGATACCGACGGAGACCGCCCCGACGATCTTGCCGTGGCTGTCGTACAGCGGGACCTTGCCGCGGGCGGTGCGGCCCAGGGTGCCGCTGTCGATCTGCATGATCTCCTTGCCGGCCAGAGCCTGGCCGGGGTCGGTGGAGACGGTCCTGCCGACCTCTCCGCGGGTCGGATGCGACCAGCGCACGCCTCGCCAGTCCATCACGACGACGTACTCGGCCCCGGTCGCCCGGCGGATCCGCTCCGCCTCCTTCTGGACGGGGCCGCTGGGCAGCGGGGGCGTGTCCTTGACCTGCTCGGCGATCTGCGACTCGGCAGCGGTGGTCTGGGCGATGGCGAGCGCCCGGCGCATCGCCTGGTCGTCCAGCTGGTTGCTCAGCGGGGCCAGGAAGAGCCCGGTCGCGAGCACCGCGACTCCCGCGGCGATCGCAAGCTGCATCAGGAGCACCTGGGAGAACACCCGACGGGGCAGGCCCAGGCGCAGGCGTCGGGCGGGGGGAGTGCGGCTCATACCCATGAAGGTACGTGGGGGCGCCGGATCCATCGCCGGAGGTGTGGCATGGATCTCTTGATCAATATGTGGACGGGGTTGTTGGGGCGGTCAGCTGGCCAGGGCCGTCGAGGTGGTCAACTCCCGCACCGTCACGACGTCCATCCGCGCGGGCGAGCCGAGCACGGACGCTCCGCAGCTCTCCGGGCGAGGCGGCAGTGAGGCGGTCTGCGCCACGAGGACGCGCCAATGGCGGCCGTCGACGTGTGCGACGGTCACCTCCCAGTGCGGCGCCGCACCGTCGGTCCCTACGACCGTCAGCGCCTCCGCCGCGTATTCGCCCACGGCCCTGCGCACGGCCAGCTCGGCCGCCTGGCCGGGCCGCTCCCAGGCGGAGCTCCCGCGGCACCCCTCGACCACGATCCGGCCCTCCTGGACGCTGTGGAGGACCTGCTTGACGGTGTGGGCCTCCGCACGGCCGTAGGCGTAGCCGTACGGCAGGACGAGCAGCGTCGGCGAGAAACGGTGACCACCCAGATGGGTGACCTCCCAGGCACCCTCCACCCCCGAGGCGGCCAGTTCCGCGGCGAGAGGGCGGCCGAGGAGGGCGCAGCAGCGGTCCCGCTTGCCGTTGGTGCAGACGAGCGCGAGCGGATCGCCGGTGTGGGCGCGCCCTTGGAGGGCGGCGTCGAAGGAGGTGTGGTCACCCCTGCCGAGCGCGGCGAGATCCAGGTCGAGCAGGTCCCGCGGGTCACGGGTCCTCGCACTGCGGAGCCACACGTTGCCGGGCGTGGTGTGGGCCGCGTACACATGCCGGACGCTGGGGCTGCGACTGTCCGCGTGCCGGCCCGGGCGACGGATCAGGGCGATGCGTACGCCCGTGCCCTCCGCTGCGGCCTCCAGGGCGCGGCCGAGGGCGGGGTCCAGGTGGCTCGAAGTGAGGGCCTTGGCGCCCCAGGGGCCGGGCTGCTCCAGGAGCAGCCAGGTCCGCGCGGTGGCCGCGGTTCCGGAAACGGGCTCGTCGAGGTCGTGCGAGACCGTTGTACAGGTACTCACAGAGGTGAGCCTAACCTGACTTGGCGCGCGGCGACTTTCGGTCCGGCCGGAGCCGGGGCGCGGAGGGGTGCGGCCGTACCTCCTGCGGAGTCACTGCTCGGGCAGCGGCTGCGGTGGCTGGGGGCCCACATAGATGCCGCTCGGGCGCATGCGCAGCGGGCGCTCCCCGTACTCCTCCAGGGCGTGGGCGATCCAGCCCGCCGTCCGGGCGACGGCGAAGACCGTCTCGCCGGCCGTGGAGGGCATGCCGGAGGAGGCGGTCAGCACGGCGAGGGCGAGGTCCACGTTGGCGTGCAGGGGGGCGTGCCGGGCCGTGGTGGCGACGATGTCGCGGGCCGCGAGGAGGGCGGACTCCGCGCGTGGGATCTCCTCCAGAAGCTCGAACAGGGCCCGCGCGCGTGGGTCCTCGCCCGGGTAGAGCCGGTGACCGAGGCCGGGGATGCGCCGGCCGGCCCGCAGCTCCTCCGCGATCACGGGGGCCGCGTCACCCCGGTCGAGCACGTCGAGCAGCAGCTTGTGGGCCAGCCCGCTGGCCGCGCCGTGCAGCGGGCCCTCCAGGACGCCGAGCCCGGCGGAGACGGCCGCGTACGCGTGCGCGCGGGCCGACGCGGCGACGCGTACCGCGAGGGTCGAGGCGGCGAGGTCGTGGTCGACGAGCAGGCCGAGAGCGGTGTCCAGGACGCGAAGGGACGCCTCGTCGGGCTTGCGGCCGCTCAGGCGGGTCCAGAGCCGGTGGGCCAGGGGGCCGTCGTCGCGGCGCCGGTCGCGCGTGACGGGTGGCAGGGCGGCGACGAGCGTGGGGATGAGGGTGCGGGCGGTGCCGAGCACGGCCTCCTCGGACAGGTCGAATCGCAACGGGTCGGCGGCGGCCGCGGCGATCGCCGCGACGCGCAACCGGTCGGTGGGGCTGGTGTGTTCGGGCAGCGCGTCCACCGCGCGGCGGGCTGCCTGCACGGAGGGGTCGGGTGCCGTGAAGGTGACGCCGGGGCGCAGCTGTCCGGTCCAGAGCCACTCCGCGATCTCTTCGTAGGAGTGGCGTGCGGCCAGTTCAGTGGCGTCGACGCCACGGAAGTAGTAGCGGTCGCGGTCGATGAACGTGATGCGGGTGCGTACCGACAGTTCGCCGCCGCTCCCCGGACTCCCGCCGCTCTCCCGGCGGTTGCGTCGCGCGAGGGTCTCCACCTCCGTGGCGTCGAAGGTGCTGCCCCGGCCGCCGGGCACGCGTCGGCTGCTGAGCTGGCCGCGGCTGACGTAGGCGTACACGGTCTCGGGCTTCACGCCGAGCAGTTCGGCGGCCTCCTTGGTGCTGAGCCGGTGTTCGGCGGGGCCGGGGCGGGCGTCTTGATCGCGCATAAGAGGTCACCGTATCCGCAGCCGAAGTGGTTGATGGTACGTATTGATTTCGCATTGATTCAATCAATATTGACAGCTAATGAGTCAACCATGGACAGTCGAATCAAGTCCAGGGAGGAATCATGTCGGTCAACAGGTCTGCAACCACTCTCATCGAGGTGCCGCGAGGGCTCGCCGGAGTCGTCGTCACCGACACCGAGGTCGGGGATGTGCGAGGGCGTGAGGGCTTCTATCACTACCGCCAGTACTCGGCCGTCGAGCTCGCGCAGACCCGCAGCTTCGAGGACGTGTGGCATCTCCTGGTCCACGGTGAACTGCCGGACGCGGCACGGGGTGCGGCCTTCCGTGCCGAGACGGCGGCGTTGCGGCGGTTGCCGGACGAGGTGCGGGCGGCGCTGCCCGCGATCGCGGCGGCGAGCGGGTTGTCGGGGCCGCTCGCGGGGATGCGCAGCGCGCTGTCGCTGCTCGGGGCGGCGAAGGGATTCCGCCCCGTCTACGACATCGACCCCGAGGGGCGGCGACGGGACACGCTCGTGGCGGCCGCGGCCGTACCCACGCTGCTCGCGGCGCTGCACCGGTTGGGTGCGGGGCAGGAGCCCGTGGAGCCGCGTGAGGACCTCTCGTACGCGGCGAACTACCTGTACATGGTGACGGGTTCGGAGCCGGAGCGGGCGAGGGCCCGCGCGATCGAACAGTACTTGATCTCAACCATTGATCACGGATTCAATGCATCAACCTTCACGGCACGGGTGATCGCGTCGACGGGGGCGGATGTGGCGGCATGCCTCGTCGGGGCGGTGGGTGCGCTGTCCGGGCCGCTGCACGGGGGTGCGCCGAGCAGGGCGCTGGACACGCTGGACGCGATCGGCACGCGGGACCGGATCGACCACTGGATCCGGGAACGTGTACTGGCCGGCGACCGGATCATGGGCTTCGGCCACGCGATCTACCGGACGGAGGACCCTCGGTCCCGGATGCTCCGGGAGGTCGCGCAGCGGTTCGGTGGCCCGCGCGTGGACTTCGCCGTCGAGGTGGAACGCCGGGTGGAGGCGATCCTGGCCGAGTTGAAGCCGGGGCGGGAGCTGCACACCAACGTCGAGTTCTACGCGGGCGTGGTCATGGAGCTGTGCGGACTGCCGCGCGAGATGTTCACGCCCACCTTTGCCGCGGGGCGGGTGGTGGGGTGGAGTGCGAACATCCTGGAACAGGCGGCGGACTCGAAGATCATTCGGCCTGTGGCGCGGTATGTGGGGGCGGAGGCGCCGGTGGCGGTGCCGGTGGCATGACCGAGGCCGACACGCAGATGCTCCGGGTCGGCCTCGGTGATGGGTGCGTAGCGGCTACTGGTCCGGAATATCCGCCTTGGCCCTGACCAGGGTCTCGCGGGTGATCACCACGATCCGCTCGTAGTCTGCGCGGGAAGCGTCCGAGGGCAAGTCGACATCCAGTGAGTCGGTGACATCCGTGCCGATGATGGCGAAGCGTCCGTCGGACAGTTCGAAGATGTCCGGGCAGTTTCCTCCTCCCGCGCTACCCCGGTCGCGTGGGGGGACACCGAGGCGACGGATGATCTGACTCACAGCTGTTGTCCTTGTCCTTGTGCGGAGTTCTGGCAGCGCAGGCCGTGGAGCGGTCACGAACGTCCTGGGCCTGTCGCCGGGAAAACTCCGAGGAGGACAAAGGGTTCCCCGACGTCACCCTGACGATGGTCACCGTGATGCGGGGTGCCGCAGCAGTTTCTGGTGATCCTGCTGGGGGCACAGGGGCTTTGCCATTTCTTTGCCGCTGGGCCGAGTGGATCCATGATCTCGCCGAGAAGTGGGTGATGTTGACGGCCGGAGCCCGGCTGGCTGCCCGTAGGGCGACGGTTCGCTCCGGTCATTCGTCCGACGGAGGCGGCTCACCAACCACCCACCATTCGTCTATGTCTGTTTCCTCCAGTTGGCGCAGCAATGCGTCGACCAAACGACCGAGCTCCGCCTCGTCGGAGTCGTCGGCGATGGTGGCGCGCTGGTGCCGAGTCGCGTACCAGTACTCCCTCACGATGGGGTTCTGGAGCAGGCCGCGGACGAACCCGAAGAACTCCTCGCGGCTGATGTTGCCGACTCGATAGGCGAAGAGCTGGTTCGTGTACAGGGCGTTGGCGAACAGGTACTGCGCGCGCTTCTTCGGTGAGGAGGAAACCTCGAAAATGTCCAGGACCTCAGCGAGTTCGGGGTTGTCGATCGCTTTGCTCAGCAGCTGCCAGTGGAGACTCTGCTGCGTGGCGAGATTGGCGTGGTGCTGGGCCTGCGCGGTCCGCTCCAGGTGCTCGAGTCGAAGGCGCAACGATTCGATCGTGCGGCGCTGTGCGACCAGGACGGCCAGGGTTCCCGCCAGCAGGCCGAGGCCTGCCGCTGCCGCGGAGCTCAGCCCCCGTATCCCGGACTTCTGTGTGGCCATGTCAACCCCCGATTCAAACGGCCGTCCGCCGGTCGTCGGGGTGCGGGTCGACTGATGGGGACCGGCGAGCGGTGGGCGGCGCTTGCCGTCTCCCAGGGTGCCGAGCGGCTCTGATCGGCGGGGGAGGCGGAGAGGAGGCGCACGGAGGGAAGTGAGGGTCGCACGAACCGGCGCCTTCCCCAACGTCTGCCCCGCAAGTGCTGCTAACAATCGTTCACTTCGGCGGGTTTGTTCCGGCTCGTATCCTGGTCCGGCATTCAGAGCTCGTCAGTGCGCCGGGACCGCGATCCGGTGCACGCAGCAGCGCGAAAGAGGTCGTACGTTGAGTCAGCCGAGCGGGAGCCCCCGGCAGATCCCGGTCGTCGTCCTCGCCGGATTCCTGGGTTCCGGCAAGACCACCCTCCTCAATCATCTCCTCCACCGCAGCGGCGGCAGCCGAATCGGCGCCGTCGTCAACGACTTCGGCGCCATCGAGATCGACGCCATGGCAGTCGCCGGTGCGCTCGGCGACTCCACCGTCTCCCTCGGGAACGGCTGCCTGTGCTGCGCCGTCGACGTCAGCGAGCTCGACGGATACCTCGCCAAGCTCGCCCACCCCGACGCCGGTATCGACGTCATCGTCATCGAGGCCAGCGGGCTCGCCGAGCCGCAGGAACTCGTCCGCATGGTCCTCGCCAGCGAGGAGCCCGGCATCGTCTACGGCGGTCTCGTCGAGGTCGTCGACGCCGCGGAGTTTCAGGACACCCGCGCCAAGCACCCCGAGCTCGACCGCCACCTCGCCCTCGCCGACCTGGTGGTGGTCAACAAGCTGGACCGGGCGGACCCCCAGGACGCCGAGCGTGTCCTGGCCACCGTGCACACGCTTGTCGACCACGCCGCCGTCGTCCCCGCCACGTACGGCCGTATCGACCCGGAGTTCCTCTTCGACTGCCGCCCCGGCGAGGAGCGCATCGGACAGCTCTCCTTCGACGACCTCGACGATCTCGACGACCTCGACCACGGCGACCACCACGGGGACGAGGGCGACCACCCTCACGGAAACCATCTGCACTCCGGCTACGACAGCCTGTCGTTCCGTTCCGACGTCCCCATGGACCCCCGTCGACTCATGGCCTTCCTCGACAGCAGGCCGGACGGGTTGTACCGGATCAAGGGGTACGTCGACTTCGGGCCCTACGACACCCGCAACCGGTACGCCGTGCATGCCGTCGGCAGCTTCCTGCGGTTCTATCCCGAGTCCTGGGGAGCCGGGGACGACCGTCTCACCCAGCTCGTCCTCATCGGCTCGGGTATCGACACCCAGGCCCTCGGCAAGGAACTGGAGGCGTGCCGGGCGGACATGGCAGACGCCCCGCACGCCACCGACGAAGCCGGCATGTGGGGCGTCCTGCGCTTTGTCCAGGGGACGGAAGAGGACCCCGAGGAACCGGCCGGCTAGACCGGACAGATCAGCTCTGCCGGCCTGGACCTGCCCGGCAGACCTACACCGGCCCCGCCACCACCGACACCGTCTTCGGCAGCGACACACCCGATCCGTCCCGGCGCGGGTCCATTTCCGGCAGCTCCGCCGGGGTGCCGTTCTTCTGTGCGGCGCGGGCCGGGACGGGGCCCGCCCAGGCCAGCGACAGGCAGTCCTCGCCCTTCAGGAACCGCTGGCAGCGCACACCGCCCGTGGCGCGGCCCTTGCGCGGGTACTGGTCGAACGGTGTCACCTTGGCCGTCGTCTGGACCGAGTCGTCGAGCGTGCCGCGGGAGCCCGCCACCGTGAACACGACCGCGTCGGCGGCCGGGTCCACCGCGGTGAAGGAGATGACCTTCGCGCCCTCCGTGAGCTTGATGCCCGCCATGCCGCCCGCCGGACGGCCCTGGGGGCGTACCTGCGAGGCCTGGTAGCGCAGGAGTTGCGCGTCGTCGGTGATGAAGACCAGGTCCTCCTCGCCCGTGCGCAGTTCGACCGCGCCGACGATCCGGTCGCCCTCCTTGAGCGTGATGACCTCCAACTCGTCCTTGTTGGACGGATAGTCGGGAACCACGCGCTTGACGACACCCTGTTCGGTGCCGAGCGCCAGACCGGGTGAGGACTCGTCCAGCGTGGTCAGGCAGATCAGCGTCTCGCCGTCCTCCAGGGAGAGGAACTCCGCGAGCGGGGCGCCGCCCGAGAGGTTCGAGGCCGCCTCCGGCAGCTGCGGCAGGTCGATCACGTTCAGGCGGAGCAGACGGCCGGACGACGTCACCGCGCCGATCTCGCCCCGCGCGGTGGCCGGCACCGCCGAGACGATCACGTCGTGCTTGGCGCGCTTTCCGCCGGCCTCCTCCGGCAACGGCTCACCGTTCGCCGTACGGGCCAGTAGCCCCGTCGAGGACAGCAGCACCCGGCACGGGTCGTCCGCCACCTGCAGCGGTACGGCGGCCACCGGCGCCGTGGCCCCGGCCTCCAGCAGGACCGTGCGCCGCTCGGTGCCGTACTTCTTGGCGACGGCGGCCAGCTCGGCGGAGACCAGCTTGCGCAGCTCGGAGTCCGACTCCAGGATCCGGGTCAGCTCAGCGATCTCCGCGTTGAGCCTGTCCTTCTCGGACTCCAGCTCGATGCGGTCGAACCGGGTGAGCCGCCGCAGGGGCGTGTCCAGGATGTACTGCGTCTGGATCTCGCTCAGCGAGAAGCGCTCGATCAGGCGCTCCTTCGCCTGCGCGGAGTTGTCGCTGGAGCGGATGATCCGGATGACCTCGTCGATGTCGACCAGGGCGGTGAGCAGGCCCTCGACCAGGTGCAGCCGGTCGCGGCGCTTGGTGCGCCGGAACTCGCTGCGGCGGCGCACCACTTCGAAGCGGTGGTCGAGGTAGACCTCCAGGAGCTCCTTGAGGCCGAGCGTGAGGGGCTGCCCGTCCACCAGCGCCACGTTGTTGACGCCGAAGGACTCCTCCATCGGTGTCAGCTTGTAGAGCTGCTCCAGGACCGCCTCCGGCACGAAGCCGTTCTTGATCTCGATGACCAGGCGCAGGCCGTGGGCGCGGTCGGTGAGGTCCTTGACGTCGGCGATGCCCTGGAGCTTCTTCGCGCCGACCAGGTCCTTGATCTTGGCGATCACCTTCTCCGGGCCGACCGAGAAGGGCAGTTCGGTGACGACGAGGCCCTTGCGGCGGGCCGTGACCGTCTCGACGGCGACCGTGGCGCGGATCTTGAAGGTGCCGCGGCCCGTCTCGTACGCGTCCCGGATGCCCGACAGGCCGACGATCCGGCCGCCGGTGGGCAGGTCGGGGCCCGGGATGTGCTTCATCAGGGCGTCCAGATCCGCGTTGGGGTAGCGGATCAGGTGGCGGGCGGCGGCGATGACCTCGGTGAGGTTGTGCGGCGCCATGTTGGTGGCCATGCCGACCGCGATGCCGGAGGCGCCGTTCACCAGGAGGTTCGGGAAGGCGGCGGGCAGCGCGCCCGGCTCCTGCTCCTGGCCGTCGTAGTTGGGCGCGAAGTCGACGGTGTCCTCGTCGATGGACTCCGTCATCAGGCTCGCGGCCTCGGCGGCGCGGCACTCGGTGTACCGCATCGCGGCCGGCGGGTCGTCGTTGCCCAGCGAGCCGAAGTTCCCGTGGCCGTCGACCAGCGGGACGCTCATCGAGAAGGGCTGTGCCATGCGCACGAGGGCGTCGTAGATCGACGTGTCTCCGTGCGGGTGCAGCTTGCCCATGACCTCGCCGACCACGCGCGCGCACTTCACGTAGCCGCGGTCGGGGCGCAGGCCCATCTCGTTCATCTGGTAGACGATGCGCCGGTGCACCGGCTTGAGGCCGTCGCGGGCGTCGGGGAGCGCGCGGGAGTAGATGACCGAGTACGCGTACTCGAGGTACGAGCCCTTCATCTCGTCCACGACGTCGATGTCGAGGATCCGCTCCTCGTACGAGTCGTCGGGCGGCGGGGTCTTCGTGCTGCGGCGGGCCATCGCTGCCGGCTCCTCTTTTCTGGTCGCTCGCCTACGGGTCGCTCACATCGGCCCTTTGGCTCACTCTTGCTGAAGCGTGAACAGGATCTGACGCGGACCATTGTGGACCGCGGCACTGACAGTCCGGGCCAGGACCCGGCTGAACCGCTCGGCGGACGGCTGGCACGCCGCCCGGCCGACGACCCCCCAGGCCGCTCCACCCGGCGACTGCCACGCCGCCCCACCGGGCGACCGTCACGCCGCCTCGCCGACGACCGCCGAGCCACCCGGCCCGGCGCTCGCGCAGCGCCCCGCTCACGGTTGCCCGCAGGCTACGCGATCCGCTGTGGGCGTACGCGCCCCGGGAACTTCACCCAGGGTCCGCACGCTTGCATACAGTGGCAGGACCGGCAGGAAAACAGCTCCACGAACCGCGGTTCTCAACGACCGCGACCGCGATCGAAGGGACGTACATGCCCATGGGTCACACGGCCACAGACCAGGCAGGCACCGGGGGCCTGACAGCGACCGAGCACCGCCTGGCCAACGGCCTTCGCGTGGTGCTCTCCGAGGACCACCTGACCCCGGTCGCGGCGGTGTGCCTCTGGTACGACGTCGGTTCGCGCCACGAGGTCAAGGGCCGTACCGGCCTGGCTCACCTCTTCGAGCACCTGATGTTCCAGGGCTCCAAGCAGGTGCACGGCAACGGGCACTTCGAGCTCGTCCAGGGCGCGGGCGGCTCGCTCAACGGCACCACCAGCTTCGAGCGCACCAACTACTTCGAGACCATGCCCACCCACCAGCTGGAGCTCGCCCTCTGGCTGGAGGCCGACCGCATGGGCTCCCTGCTGGCCGCCCTCGACGACGAGTCGATGGAGAACCAGCGCGACGTCGTCAAGAACGAGCGCAGGCAGCGCTACGACAACGTCCCCTACGGCACCGCGTTCGAGAAGCTCACCGCGCTCGCCTACCCCGAGGGCCACCCCTACCACCACACCCCGATCGGTTCGATGGCCGACCTGGACGCGGCCACCCTGGAGGACGCCCGCGCGTTCTTCCGCACCTACTACGCGCCCAACAACGCCGTCCTGTCGGTCGTCGGCGACATCGACCCGGAGCAGACGCTCGCCTGGATCGAGAAGTACTTCGGTTCCATCCCCTCGCACGACGGCAAGCCCGCACCCCGCGACGGCTCGCTTCCCGAGACCATCGGCGAGCAGTTGCGCGAGGTCGTCGAGGAGGAGGTCCCCGCGCGCGCGTTGATGGCCGCCTACCGGCTGCCCCACGACGGCACCCGCGAGGCGGACGCGGCCGACCTCGCCCTGACCGTCCTCGGCGGCGGCGAGTCGTCCCGCCTCTACAACCGGCTCGTACGACGCGACCGTACGGCCGTCGCGGCCGGCTTCGGCCTGCTGCGCCTCGCCGGAGCGCCCTCCCTCGGCTGGCTGGACGTGAAGACCTCCGGGGACGTCGAGGTGCCGGTCATCGAGGCCGCCATCGACGAGGAGCTCGCCCGGTTCGCCGCGGAGGGGCCCACCGCCGAGGAGATGGAGCGAGCCCAGGCCCAGTTGGAGCGCGAGTGGCTGGACCGGCTCGGCACCGTCGCGGGCCGCGCCGACGAACTGTGCCGCTATGCCGTCCTGTTCGGCGACCCGCAGCTCGCCCTCACCGCCGTGCAGCGCGTCCTGGACGTGACCGCCGAGGAGGTCCAGGCCGTCGCCAAGGCCAAGCTGCGTCCCGACAACCGCGCGGTGCTGGTCTACGAGCCCACCGCACCCGCCGAGATCGCCGACAGCGCCGAGGACGCCTCCGAGGACCCGCAGGCCGCGGCGACCGTAGAAGCCACCGACGAGAACGAGGAGGCGGCCAAGTGACCGAGCTCGCCGCGATGGAATTCCACCCGCAGCCGCAGGCGGGCGAGCCCAAGGTCTGGGCCTTCCCCGCCCCCGAGCGCGGAACGCTCGACAACGGCCTCACCCTGCTGCGCTGCCACCGCCCCGGCCAGCAGGTCGTCGCCGTCGAGGTGCTCCTGGACGCGCCCCTGGACGCCGAACCGGCCGGCCTGGACGGCGTCGCCACGATCATGGCGCGCGCGTTCTCCGAGGGCACCGACAAGCACTCCGCCGAGGACTTCGCCGCCGAGCTGGAGCGCTGCGGCGCCACCCTCGACGCGCACGCCGACCACCCCGGCGTCCGCCTCAGCCTCGAGGTGCCCGCCTCCCGCCTCGCCAAGGCGCTCGGTCTGCTGGCCGACGCCCTCAGGGCGCCCGCGTTCGCGGACAGCGAGGTCGAACGGCTCGTCACCAACCGCCTGGACGAGATCCCGCACGAGCTGGCCAACCCGTCCCGCCGCGCCGCCAAGGAGCTCTCCCGGGAGCTGTTCCCGGCGGACTCGCGCATGTCCCGTCCGCGCCAGGGCACCGCGGAGACCGTCGAGAACATCGACTCCGCCGCCGTACGCGCCTTCTACGAGAAGCACGTACGCCCCGCCACCGCGACCGCCGTGGTCGTCGGCGACCTCACCGGCATCGACCTGGACGCGCTGCTCGCCGACACCCTCGGCTCCTGGACCGGCTCGGCGGCCCAGCCGCGCCCGGTGCCGCCGGTGACCGCCGACGACACCGGCAGGGTCGTCATCGTGGACCGCCCCGGAGCCGTCCAGACGCAGCTCCTGATCGGCCGTACCGGCGCCGACCGGCACGCACGCGTGTGGCCGGCGCAGGTGCTCGGCACGTACTGCCTCGGTGGCACCCTCACCTCCCGCCTGGACCGGGTCCTGCGCGAGGAGAAGGGCTACACCTACGGCGTGCGCGCGTTCGGGCAGGTCCTCAGGTCAGCCCCGGACGGCTCGGGGGCCGCGATGCTCGCCATCAGCGGCTCCGTGGACACCCCGAACACCGGTCCCGCCCTGGACGACCTGTGGAAGGTGCTGCGCACGCTCGCCGAGGGCGGTCTCACCGACGCCGAGCGCGATGTCGCCGTGCAGAACCTCGTGGGGGTGGCGCCGCTCAAGTACGAGACGGCGGCGGCCGTCGCGAGCACGCTGGCCGACCAGGTCGAGCAGCACCTGCCCGACGACTACCAGGCGACGCTGTACCAGCAGCTCGCCGCCACCGGCACCGTGGAGGCCACCGCGGCCGTCGTGAACGCCTTCCCGGTGGACCGGTTGGTGACGGTCCTGGTCGGCGACGCGGCCGCCATCAAGGCGCCCGTGGAGGCCCTCGGCATCGGCGAGGTCAAGGTCGTGACGGCCGAGTAGGGCAAGTGCCGTCGAGGGGCCCTGGTGACGGATGCGTCACCAGGGCCCCTTCGACACCCAGGTCACTTAGATGTCCGAATTGGGTGGGAGGTTGCCTGTCTGCCCTGTGGGATGCGCTACAAACACCGTGATCCGTTTGGGTCTTGAAACCCGCCCCGCTTAGCGTCATCCGGGCTGTTCGTCAGGCACTGCGCCGCGCCCGCGGCACCGGACAGCCATCGCCGAGTCCCCGTACGGCGCGAGCCAGGGGAGCCGGGGACCCACACCAAGTCCCTGGGGTGAATCGGACGTCCGTGCAGCGCGCGGAGGCCCGTAGGAGACCTTCCTGCTCCGAACCCGTCAGCTAACCCGGTAGGCGAGAAGGAAGGAAAGGATCAGCCATCACATGGCGTTCACCTGCGCCACCGGGAAGCACCGCCGTCCCAGCCGTATGAAGCGCACCACCGCCCGCGCCGCGGGCGTCGCCGCCCTCGCCACCACCGGCGTCATCGGCGCTGTCGCCGCCCCGGCGCTCGCCGCCGACAACTCCGCCACCGCCGTGGAGCAGAGCGGTCTCATGCCCGTCGTCAGCACCGGCCAGTCGCTCGCCGCGCAGATCGACGCGCAGGCCGTGGCCCAGGAGCAGGCCGCCGCGCAGAAGAAGGCGGCCGCCGAGGCCAGGCGCAAGGCCGAGGCCAGGGCCAAGGAGATACGCGAGGCCAAGGAGCGCGCCGCCCGCGAGGCCGAGCGCAAGCGTCTCAACGCCTTCGTCGCCCCGATCTCCGGCTCCTACATCTCCACCGGCTACAAGAGCGGCGGCTCGATCTGGTCGTCCGGCAGCCACACCGGAGTCGACTTCCACGCTGCCAGCGGCACCTCCGTGCACGCGGTCGGCCGCGGCACCGTCGTGGAGGCCGGCTGGGGCGGGTCGTACGGCAACAACATCGTGATCAGGATGGCCGACGGCACGTACACCCAGTACGGCCACCTGTCGTCCATCGGCGTCTCGGTCGGCCAGTCGGTCACCCCGGGGCAGCAGATCGGCCTGTCCGGCGCGACCGGCAACGTCACCGGGCCGCACCTGCACTTCGAGGCGCGCACCAGCCCCGACTACGGCTCGGACATCGACCCCGTCGCCTACCTGCGCTCGCACGGCGTCAACGTCTGACACCGCTTCCGCGCGAGACCTCCGCGCGATCTCCGCGAAACCCCGGCTCCCCGAGCCGGGGTTTCGTCGTTTCCGGAGCCCCCTTGTCCAAAAAATATCCCCGGATTCCGGTCCGCCGTCGGAAATTCCCGCTGATTGCAATAGAGTCACTGAACACACGTCAATCGGCGACGTTTCGCGGGGATTAAGACGGAGGTCGGACATGCGTATTCCGGCGCACTCGGTATGCACGGCGATCCGGGACGACATCGTCGCCGGTGTCCACGAGCGCGGCAGCCGGCTCACCGAGGAACTGCTCGCCCGCCGCTACGGCGTCTCCCGTGTCCCGGTCCGGGAGGCCCTGCGCACCCTGGAGGCCGAGGGCTTCGTGGTGACGCGGCGGCACGCGGGCGCGTGCGTCGCCGAACCGACCGAGCAGGAGGGCGCGGACCTCCTGGAGATGCGCCTGCTCCTCGAACCGCTCGGCGCCGCCCGGGCCGCCCAGCGGCGCACCGAGGCCCATCTGAAGGTGCTGCGCGGCCTGGTCCGGCTGGGTCAGGAGCGTGCCAGGCGGGGCAACAGCGAGGATCTGCGCTCCCTGGGGGGCTGGTTCCACGAGACGCTCGCCCAGGCCTCCGGCAGCCCGGCGATGACCTCGGTGCTGACCCAGCTGCGGCACAAGATCGCCTGGATGTACGTCGTGGACGCACCGGCCGACCCGGTGGAGTCGTGGGCGGAGCACGGCGCGATCGTGGACGCGGTGGCGCGCGGGGACGGCGAGCGCGCGCGGGCGATCACGGCACTGCACACCGAGCGCTCGGGTGCGGCGCACCGGCTGCGGCTCACTTCGGGGGCGGACCGCGCGGACCGTGTGAGGACCTCGCAACATCCTGTAAACGTGACGGGCCTGCGGCATTAACACAGGCGCCGTATACAAAGAGGGGGAAATTCGTGGGGCAGTATTTCTGCTGCCCGTGAAAGGGAAATGCGAAGGGCCCGCCCGATAATCCGGACGAGCCCTTCGACTTGTTTTACCGCGCTGTGCCCCGGAGAACTCAGACGGTCTCGGGAAGCTCCTCGAGTCCCTCGGCGACCAGCTTGGCGAGCCGGTCGAGGGCCGCGTCCGCGCCCTCGGCGTCGGAGGCGAGGACGACCTCCTCGCCGCCCTGGGCGCCGAGGCCGAGGACGGCCAGCATGGAGGCCGCGTTGACGGGGTTGCCGTCGGCCTTGGCGATCGTCACCGGGATGCCTGCGGCCGTGGCGGCCCGGACGAAGATGGAAGCGGGTCGGGCGTGGAGGCCCTCGGCCCAGCCGACGTTGACGCGGCGCTCAGCCATGTGATGCTGCCCTTCGGTGTTCAGGGTTGTCTAGACCAGTTTCCCACACGTGAAGCGTCTCCGGAGGGGACCCGATGTCCCTCCCGGGGTGAGCCGCCGGACCGCGGCCTCGGTCCGGCGTCCGTCCTTGTACCCGCTCGCGCGTTGTCCACAGACTGCCTCGCGCCGTTGTCGTACGCGAGCCGTACTCTGGGGCCCATGCAGAGCGCGTCGGACCGGCACGAGTACCCCGCCCACTGGGAGGCCGACGTAGTGCTGCGCGACGGCGGCACCGCGCGCATCAGGCCCATCACCGTCGACGACGCCGATCGCCTGGTCAGCTTCTACGAGCAGGTCTCGGACGAGTCGAAGTACTACCGCTTCTTCGCGCCCTACCCACGCCTGTCCGCCAAGGACGTCCACCGCTTCACGCACCACGACTTCGTGGACCGGGTGGGACTCGCCGTCACCATCGGCGGCGAGTTCATCGCCACCGTACGCTACGACCGCATCGGCGAGGACGGCATGCCCGCCTCCGCCCCGGCCGACGAGGCCGAGGTCGCCTTCCTCGTCCAGGACGCCCACCAGGGGCGCGGTGTCGCCTCCGCGCTCCTCGAACACATCGGGGCGGTCGCGCGCGAGCGCGGCATCCGGCGCTTCGCCGCCGAGGTGCTGCCCGCCAACGTCAAGATGATCAAGGTGTTCACCGACGCCGGGTACACCCAGAAGCGCAGCTTCGAGGACGGCGTCGTACGCCTGGAGTTCGACCTGGAGCCCACCGACCGCTCCCTCGCCGTGCAGTACGCGCGCGAGCAGCGCGCCGAGGCGCGGTCCGTGCAGCGGCTGCTCGCCCCCGGCTCCGTCGCCGTCATCGGCGTCGGCCGCACCCCCGGCGGCGTGGGCCGCAGCGTCCTCGCCAACATCCGTGACTACGGCTTCGAGGGCCGCCTGTACGCCGTGAACAAGGCGTTCCCCGAGGAGCAGAAGGACCTCGACGGGATCCCCGCCCACCGCTCGGTGAGCGACATCGACGGCCCCGTCGACCTCGCGGTCGTCGCCGTACCGGCCGACCACGTCCCCGACGTGGTCGCCGAGTGCGGGGCGCACGGCGTGCAGGGACTCGTCGTGCTGTCCGCGGGCTACGCCGAGAGCGGCCCCGAAGGACGCGAGCGCCAGCGCGAACTGGTCCGGCACGCACGCGCGTACGGCATGCGGATCATCGGCCCGAACGCCTTCGGCATCATCAACACCCACCCGGACGTCCGGCTCAACGCGTCCCTGGCCCCCGAGACCCCCCGCCCCGGCCGGATCGGCCTGTTCGCCCAGTCGGGCGCCATCGGCATCGCCCTGCTCTCCCGGCTGCACCGCCGCGGCGGCGGGGTCACCGGCGTCACCGGCGTCTCCACCTTCGTCTCCTCCGGCAACCGCGCGGACGTCTCCGGCAACGACGTCCTCCAGTACTGGTACGACGACCCAGACACCGACGTCGTCCTCATGTACCTGGAGTCCATCGGCAACCCGCGCAAGTTCACCCGCCTCGCCCGGCGTACGGCGGCGGCGAAGCCCCTGGTCGTCGTGCAGGGCGCCGGATCCGCCCCGCAGGGCCACGCCGTACGCGCCACGCGCCTGCCGCACACCACCGTGTCCGCGCTGCTGAGGCAGGCCGGAGTGATCCGCGTCGACACCATCACCGAACTCGTCGACACCGGCCTGCTGCTGGCCCGCCAGCCGCTGCCCACCGGGCCCAAGGTGGCGATCCTCGGCAACTCCGAATCGCTCGGCCTGCTCACCTACGACGCGTGCGTGGCCGAGGGCCTGAAGCCCGCGACCCCGCTGGACCTGACCACCGCGGCCACGCCGGAGGACTTCCACGTGGCCCTCGCGCGCGCGCTCGCCGACGACTCCAGTGACGCGGTGATCGTGACGGCCATCCCGGCGGTCGGCGGGGGATCGGCGGGCGACGCCGCGCTCGCCGAGGCCCTCAGGTCCGCGGCGGAGCAGGTCCCCGGCAAGCCCGTCCTCGTGGTCCACGTCGAGCTCGGCGGCCTCGCGGAGGCCCTGTCCGCGGCGACCAGCACCGCACCCCAGGCCGCCGCGCTCCCGCCCGTGATCCGCGCCGACCACCCCTTCCGCGCCCTCGACCGGCTGCGCGCCGCCCCGGCCCCCGCCGAGCCGCCCGCCCCCGAGACCTCCGAACGCCTCATCCCCGCCTACCCCGCGGCCGAGCGCGCGGTGCGGGCCCTGTCCGACGTGGTGGAGTACGCCCAGTGGCGCCGGGACGCCGCCGAACCCGGCAAGGTGCCCGAGTACGACAACGTCGACGAGAAGGGCGCCGCCGCCCTCATCGACGGCCTGCTCACACGCGGGCAGGGCCTCACCCTCGGCAGCGACGAGACCTGCGAGCTGCTCGCCGCCTACGGCATCGAGGTCCACCGCGCGCTGCCCGCCCCCACCCCCGACGCCGCCGCGGAAGCCGCCCGCACCCTCGGCTACCCGGTCGCCCTCAAGGCCACCGCCCCGCACCTGCGCCACCGCGCCGACCTCGGCGGCGTACGCCTGGACCTCGCGGACGAGGAGCAGCTGCGACGGGCGTACAGCGAGCTGACCGAACTGTTCGGCACGCCCGACGAACTGCGGCTCGTGGTGCAGGGGATGGCCCCGCGCGGGGTGGACACCGTCATCCGGGCCGTCATCGACCCCGCCGCCGGTGCCGTGCTGTCCTTCGGACTCGCCGGAGCCGCCTCGCAGCTGCTCGGCGACACCGCGCACCGGCTGATTCCGGTCACCGACCGGGAGGCGGCGAGCCTCGTCCGATCGATCCGGACGGCCCCGCTCCTCTTCGGCTGGCGCGGCTCCACGCCCGTCGACACACCCGCCCTGGAGGAGCTGCTGCTGCGGGTGTCCCGGCTGGTCGACGACCATCCCGAGGTCGTGGCGGTCACCCTGGAGCCGGTCGTCGTCGCCCCGCGCGGCCTGAGCGTCCTCGGCGCCTCCGTACGGCTCGCGCCGCCGCCCGCCCGCGACGACCTCGGCCCGCGGACACTCCCCACGTACTGAGCTGCGGCGAGCGGTGCCTCGCAGTCAGTGCGCCCCCGTAGGATGGACGTCATGGCCAAGACCAGTACGACGACCCAGGGGCTGCGAGCGGCGATCGAGCGCAGCGGCTACTACCCGGCCCTCGTGGCCGAGGCGGTGGAGGCCGCCGTCGGCGGCGAGCCGATCCGGTCGTACCTGGTCCACCAGGAGACGACGTTCGACCAGAACGAGGTGCGCCGGCACGTGACCGTGCTCGTCCTCACCGACCACCGCTTCATCGTCAGCCACACCGACGAGCAGGCCGCGGACAGCACCTCCCCGACGCCGTACGCCACCACCTCCACGGAGTCCGTGAAGGTCGGCCGGATCTCGTCGGTCGTGGTCAGCCGGGTCGTCGCCAACCCCGAGCAGTACCAGCCGGGCACCCTGCCCCGCGAGGTCGTGCTGACCATCGGCTGGGGCGCCGTCTCCCGCATCGACCTGGAGCCCGCCGCCTGCGGCGACCCCAACTGCGAGGCGGACCACGGCTACACCGGCAGCTCCACGGCCGACGACCTCAGCCTGCGCGTCAGCGAGGCGGGCGACGGCCCGGACACCGTGCGCCAGGCGCTCGCCTTCGCGCAGGCCATCTCCGAGGCGACCGCGGACGTCACCCGCTGATGGCACAGCCGGCCGCCTGGGACCACCCCGAACCCCTCGCCCTCGACACCGCGCCCGTCCCCGAGTACGGCACCGGCTCCCTCGCCGACCTGCTGCCCACGCTGGCCGCCGGCATGGCCGTACCGGACATGACCGCCGCGATCACCGAGCTCACCCCCGCCGACCGGAACTGCGTGTTCCTGATCGACGGCCTGGGCTGGGAGCAGCTGAAGGCACACCCGGACGAGGCGCCCTTCATGACCTCGCTGCTCGGGAGCTCACGCGGCGGCACCGGCCGCCCCCTGACCACCGGTTACCCGGCGACCACCGCGACCTCCCTCGCCTCCGTCGGCACCGGCCGGCCGCCGGGAGCCCACGGCCTGCCCGGCTACACCGTGCGCAACCCGGCCACCGGCGAGCTGATGAACCAGCTGCGCTGGCAGCCGTGGACCAAGCCGGCCGTCTGGCAGCCGTACCCCACCGTCTTCCAACTCGCCCACCAGGCAGGGGTGCACGCGGCCCAGGTCACCTCGCCCACCTTCCAGAACACCCCGCTCACCAAGGTCGCTCTCAGCGGCGGGACCTTCCACGGGCGGCTGTCCGGCGAGGACCGGGTGGACGTCGCGGCCGAGCAACTGGCCGCCGGCGACCGGTCCCTGGTGTACACGTACTACGCCGAGGTGGACGGCGCGGGCCATCGCTTCGGCGTCGACTCCGACACCTGGCGCGGCCAGTTGATGTACGTCGACCGCCTGGTCCAGCGTCTCGCCGAGCAACTGCCCGCGAACAGCGCGCTGTACGTCACCGCCGACCACGGCATGCTCGACATCCCCTTCGACGAGCAGCACCGCATCGACTTCGACGAGGACTGGGAACTGCGCGCCGGGGTCGCCCTGCTGGGCGGCGAGGGCCGGGCCCGCCACGTGTACGCGGTGCCGGGCGCCGCGGACGACGTGCTGACCTGCTGGCGCGAGGTCCTCGGCGAGCAGTTCTGGGTCGCCTCCCGGGACGAGGCCATCGCGGCGGGCTGGTTCGGGCCGCCGGACGGTTTCGACGAGCGGGTGTACGACCGGATCGGAGACGTCATCGCCGCCGCCCGCGACGACGTCCTGCTCATCGCCTCGGAGCGGGAGCCGAAGGAGTCGGCGATGGTCGGCAACCACGGTTCCATGACCCCCGCCGAGCAACTGGTCCCCCTGCTCGAAGTACGCTCCTGAAGCCCGCCCCCGTCCCTTCCCGCCGAAAGGTGCTCGACTCGCCATGCCCGAGCTGGTGTTCTTCTCCGGAACGATGGACTGCGGGAAGTCCACGCTGGCTCTCCAGATCGAGCACAACCGCTCGGCGCGCGGCCTGACGGGCATGATCTTCACCCGGGACGACCGGGCCGGCGAGGGCAAGCTCTCCTCACGGCTCGGCCTGGTCACCGACGCGGTGGAGGTCGAGGACGGCCAGGACCTGTACGCCTACCTGGTCGACCACCTCTCGCGCGGCGGCCGCGCGGACTACGTGATCGCGGACGAGGCACAGTTCCTCGTGCCGGAGCAGATCGACCAACTCGCCCGCGTGGTCGACGACCTGGACCTCGACGTGTACGCCTTCGGCATCACCACCGACTTCCGCTCCAAGCTGTTCCCCGGCTCCCAGCGCCTGGTCGAACTGGCCGACCGGGTCGAGGTCCTCCAGGTCGAGGCCCTGTGCTGGTGCGGCGCCCGGGCCACGCACAACGCCCGTACGGTGGGCGGCGAGATGGTCGTCGAGGGCGCCCAGGTGGTCGTCGGTGACGTCAACCAGTCCGACGACATCGGCTACGAGGTCCTGTGCCGTCGCCACCACCGCCGCCGCATGACCTCGGGTACGGCCCGGGCGGCCGCCCTGTCCCCGGACGTGCTGCCGGTCGAACAGCCCGGGGCGCACGTCTGACGGAGGACCTCGGAGCGGAGCCCGTCCGTGACCGGGGCCCCGCGCGGGCTCTCGCCTCTCTCAGTGCGGGTTCTCGATCAGCGAGAACCGCGCCCCCTCCGGATCCGCCACCGTCGCGACGCGCCCGTGCGGGCTGTCGTGGGGCGGTTGCAGCACATGGCCGCCGAGGTCCACCAGGAGCCCGGTCGCCGCGTCGGCGTCGGCGACCTCGAAGTACGTCATCCAGTGCGGGCCACGGTCGCGGGGGAGGTCGTGGCCGACGCCGTGGAGGCCGGCGACCGGGCGGCCGCCGGCGTGGAGGGTGACGTAGTCGAGGTCGGCGGAGACCACCGGCTCCTCCTCGAAGCCGAACACCGTCTCGTAGAACTTGGCGACGCCCTCCGTCTCGACGGTCAGCAGTTCGTGCCAGGCCGGAGTGCCCGGGACACCCGCGACGGACGTGCCGAGGTGCGCAGCCGCCTGCCACACACCGAAGACGGCACCGGAGGGGTCCGAGCCGATCACCAGTCGCCCCGCGTCCCCGGCGTCCAGCGGCCCCACCCCGACCGTGCCGCCGCACAGCCGTACCGTCTCGGCCGTCAGGTCGATGTCCTCCGAGGCGAGGTACGGCGTCCAGGCGACCGGAAGATGCCGGTCGGGCGGCAGCTGGCCGATCCCGGCTACCTCCTGGCCGCCGAGCTGGGCCCGGACATAGGGCCCTAGCTGCGGCGGCCCGGGCACGAACTCCCAGCCGAACAGGGAGCCGTAGAACTCCTGGGTGGCGGCCATCCCGTGCACCATCAGACTCACCCAGCAGGGGGTACCGGGCGTGTACCGAGCGGGCCTGGCGGCCGGCTCCCTTGCCTCGGTCATCGTCACTCTCTCCTCGGCCCCTCGCGGTGGCCGTGTCGTGTCCGCAGTCCGGACCTCCGTGCCGATGCTCGCACCACCCGCGGTGCCGCGCGTTCCGGGCGCGCCGCCGCACGGCACTCCCGTGCCCGGGCGTGCCGGGCGGGCGTCCGCCCGTCCCGTGGCGCGCGATGGCCGACGGATGGCGATCGGCTGTACAGCATGTGCCCGTTCCCGTACGCCTGGTGATCGGGCCTGCTCGGCCGAGCAGAGTAGCCGGACATGGACGACGCGGCCACCCCGTGCGCGAGGATGGTGGCCATGAACGCCATCATCTCCGCATCCGAACTCGCGAGCGATCTGGCCGGCCCGAAGCCGCCCGTCCTGCTCGATGTCCGCTGGCAGTTGAGCGTGGCCAAGGCGGCCGGAGAGCCGCCCTTCGACGGCCGTGCCGCGTACGCGGCAGGCCACCTTCCGGGCGCCGTCTACGTCGACCTGGACCGGGAGTTGGCGGGACCGGCCGGCGGCGGTGGGCGGCACCCGCTGCCGGACCTCGCCGTGTTCGGGGCCGCTATGCGCCGCGCGGGTGTCTCCGCGGACCGGCCGGTGGTCGTGTACGACGGCGGACAGGGCTGGGCGGCGGCCCGCGCGTGGTGGCTGCTGCGCTGGACGGGTCACCCGGACGTGCGAGTGCTCGACGGCGGATTGACGGCCTGGGAGGGCCCGCTCCAGTCCTCCGTGCCGGGCCCCGCGCTCGCCGAGGGCGACTTCGAGCCGGTGCCGGCCGCGACGGGCCTTCTGGACGCCGACGAGGCCGCGGCACTCGCCCGCGCGGGATTGCTGCTGGACGCGCGCGCGGGGGAGCGGTACCGGGGTGACGTGGAGCCGATCGACCGGGTCGGCGGCCACATCCCGGGCGCCCGCTCGGCGCCCACCACGGACAATGTCGGCCCCGACGGCCGCTTCCTGCCCGCCGAGGAACTGCACGCCCGCTTCAAGTCCCTCGGGGCAGGCGACGACACCGAGGTCGGCGTCTACTGCGGCTCCGGCGTCTCCGGCGCCCACGAGGTGCTGGCCCTGGCGGTCGCCGGCATCCCGGCCGCCCTGTACGTCGGCTCCTGGTCGGAGTGGTCCTCGGACCCGGAGCGCCCGGTCGCGGTGGGCCCGGACCCCCAGTAGCCACACGCCGGTTCCCGGGCACACGGGCACACGGGCAGCGAAAGGGCCCGCCTCTTCACGAGGCGGGCCCTCACGGCCGTGGAACCGGCTGCTCTCAGCCGTAGAACCGGGCTGTTACCAGCCGTGGAACCGGCTACTCCTGCTTCTTGCGCCGGGTGCCGAACACGATCTCGTCCCAGCTCGGGACCGCCGCTCTGCGTCCCGGGCGGACGCCGTCGGCCTCGGCCTGGCGGTCGGTCGCGCCGATGAGGCGGTCACGGTGGCTGGCCACCGAACGCGGCATGAGGACGTCCGCGTAGGCGGAGCCGGCCGAGGCCGCGGGAGCCGGGGGCTCCTCCGCCTCGGGCTCCGGGTCGGGCTCGTCGACGGTCGCCGTCTCGGACGGCCGCTCCGGTACGACCATGTCGCCCCGGAAGCTCGGCACCGCCTCCAACAGGCTGGTCAGCGAGTCCCGTTCCGCGACCGTCTCCTCGACGGGCTCGGCCGGGGGCAGGCTCGGCCGGTCGAGGGCGCGGTCCAGCGGACGGTCGCGCGGCAGCCTGGCGATCCGCGGCACGAACGGGAAGCTGGGCTCCGGCGCCGCGAGGTCGTCGGACTCGCCGATCAGCGAGCGGGCCTCGTCGTCGACGGCCTGGACGAGCCGCCGGGGCGGGTCGTAGGTCCAGCTCGCCGAGTGCGGTTCGCCCGCGACGCAGTAGACCAGCAGGACTTCCCAGGTGCCGTCGTCGCGGCGCCAGGAGTCCCACTGGACGGTGTCCTTCTCGGCACCGCGCAGCAACAGCCGCTCCTGCACGGCCTCGCCGAGCTGCGGTCCGGCGTTCTCGCCGGGCCGGCGGACCGGGGTCTTGCGGGCCCGTTCGGCCATGAAGGCGCGCTCGGCGAGCACGGGGCCCTCGAAGCGCCGCACACGGTCTACGGGGATGCCTGCGAGCTGGGCTACCTCTTCCGCGGTGGCTCCGGCACGTATACGCGCCTGGATGTCGCGGGGACGGAGATGGCTTTCGACCTCGATCTCGATCTGACCGAGGCGTGGACGGTCGCCGCGCACCGCTGCGCGCAGCCGCTCGTCGATCGGAAGCGTGTACTCCGTTGAGTCGGCAGCCTTCAGCACCAGCCGTGTGCCGTCATTGGAGACGGCCACGACACGCAGTTCGGGCATGGGGACCTCCCGGGTGGTGCCTGCCGACGTCACGTGCGTCGCTGCTTCCGCTAGTCGAGTGTGGCCTGCCCGGGTGCAGCCTGCCACAACCTTGCCGAGTTGCCCGGCGTGTCGGGCACGGGCCCTGGATCGCCGTTATGGCACGGTTACCTATTCGCAACGCTAAGTGACCAACTCCGTCACCCTGTGCAACTAGCCCCCTCCCGGCCGCCCTTGATGGCCTCGGACGCCCTGGCGGGAGATCGAACCCAGGGCTCGCAACAGTACTCCATTTGGGCCACGTGCGTGGATTGGCACGCCACTCAACTTCGTTCAATACGTGATGTCCGCCCCGCCGTTGAGCGGATCGGCGATCTTGAACGTGGCGCACTTCACGCGCTATGCGACGCCCTTCACGCAATGTCCGGTAACGGAACGGCGGGTGCGGCCCCTATGGCCCCGACATTCCGGCTACGGCCCCAACACCCGGCGCAGGTAGTCGTTCTGGAAGAGGCGGTCCGGGTCGAGGCGGTCCCGGAGCGCGGTGAACTCGCCGAAGCGCGGATAGACGCCGTCGAAGTACTCGGCGTCGCGCGTGTGCACCTTGCCCCAGTGCGGGCGCCCCTCGTGCGCCGTGAAGATCCGCTCCGCGGCCGTGAAGTACGCCTGGTACGGCGCGCCCTTGACCATGTGGACGGCGATGTACGCGCTGTCCCGGCCGGACGCGGTGGACAGCGTGATGTCGTCGGCCGGCGCGGTGCGCACCTCCACGGGGAAGCTGACCCGCAGCGGCGAGCGCTCGACCATTGCCTTCAGCTCCCGCAGCGTCTCGATCACGGCCTCGCGCGGGACGGCGTACTCCATCTCCACGAACCGCACCCGGCGCGGCGAGGTGAAGACCTTGTACGGGATGTCGGTGTAGGTCCGCGCGGACAGCGCCTTGCTGGAGATCCGGGCGATCGAGGGGATGGTGCCCGGCGCCGCGCGGCCCACCCACTGAGCCACCTGGAAGACCCCGTTGGAGAGGAACTCGTCCTCGATCCAGCCTTTCAGCTGCGGCACCGGCTGCTCGGGGCCGGCGCTGCGGTTGTTGCGCTTGGTGGTGGTGGACCCGGTGTGCGGGAACCAGTAGAACTCGAAGTGCTCGTTCTCGGCCCAGAGTTCGTCGAACGCACCGGTGACCTCGTCGAAGCTCATCGGCTCCTCGCGGGCCGTGAGCAGGAAGATCGGCTCGACGGCGAACGTGATCGCGGTGACGATGCCGAGCGCGCCCAGGCCGATCCTCGCGGCCGCGAAGACCTCGGGGTTCTCCTTCTCCGAACAACTGAGCACCGAACCGTCGGCCGTGACCAGCTCAAGTCCCTTGATCTGGGCGGCTATCGAGCCCGACTCGCGGCCCGTGCCGTGGGTCCCGGTGCTGGTGGCCCCGGAGACCGTCTGCTCCATGATGTCGCCCATGTTGGTGAGCGACAGCCCCTCGCGCGCGAGAGCCACGTTGAGTCTCTTGAGCGGAGTGCCCGCCTCCACCGTGACGGTCATGGCGTCCCGGTCAATGTTGCGGATGCCGGTCAACAGTTGAGGGCGGATCAACACGCCGTCGGTCGCCGCGATCGACGTGAAGGAGTGCCCGGTGCCGACCGCCTTCACCTTCAGACCGTCCTCGGCGGCCTTCCGCACGGCAGCCGCCAGCTCGTCGACCGAGGCGGGTGTGACCTCCCGCGCGGGACGCGCGACGACATTGCCGCCCCAGTTACGCCACGTGCCGTTCTTCGCGCTCGCTGCCGTGCTCAACGGTGCCTCCCCGACGTGGAGCCGGCCTGCTGAGCCGGCGGTACCCCAGGAAACCGACCGCGACCGCGACGGCCCCGGCGATCGCCGGAACCCCGTACCCGGTCCGCGCACCGGCCGCGTCGATCACCCAGCCGGCCACCGAGGAGCCGAGCGCGACCCCCACCGCGAGCCCGGTGCTGATCCAGGTCATGCCCTCGGTCAGTTGCGCGCGTGGTACGTGCTGCTCGATCAGGGACATCGTCGTGATCATCGTGGGAGCGATGGACAGGCCCGCTACGAACAGCGCCACGGCCAGAAACGGCAAGTTTCCGACCAGTAGGAGGGGGATCATACTCACGGCCATGGCGCATATGCCCAGCAGCCAGCGGCGTTCCGGCGCTCCCGGCAGGTGCAGCAGCCCGAAGACGAGCCCCGCGACGCACGAACCCGCCGCGTAGAGGGCCAGCACCACGCTCGCGGCGGCCTTGTGGCCCTGCTCGTCGGCGAAGGCCACGGTGACCACGTCCACCGCCCCGAAGATCGTGCCGGTCGCCACGAAGGTGGCCACCAGGACCTGGAGGCCGGGGGAGCGAAGCGCCGAACCGCCCCCTTGTCCCGTGCGCGGATGCGGCGCCGGCTCGGTGGCCCGCTGCGCGGTCAGCCAGAAGACGCCGATCGCCAGGAAGCAGGCCGCGAGCAGCGGCCCGGCCTCGGGGAACCAGGCCGTCGACAGACCGATGGAGATGATCGGCCCGAAGATGAAGCACACCTCGTCGACCACCGACTCGAAGGAGTACGCGGTGTGCAGCTGCGGGGTGTCGCGGTACAGGGCCGCCCAGCGCGCGCGGATCATCGCGCCGAGGCTCGGCACCGCCCCGATGCCGACGGCGCAGACGAACAACGTCCAGTCGGGCCAGCCGAAGTGGGCGGCGAGCAGCAGCCCGGCGGCCGCCGTGAGCGCGACGAGCGTCGCGGGGCGCAGCACCCGCCGCTGCCCGTGCTGGTCCACCATGCGCGAGATCTGCGGTCCGATCACGGCGGCGGCCAGCGCGATGGTGGCCGACAGGCTGCCCGCCAGGCCGTACCGGCCGGTGAGCTGGGAGACCATCGTCACCACGCCGATGCCCATCATCGACAGCGGCATCCGGCCGACGAGGCCCGCGGCGGAGAAACCCTTGGAGCCGGGGGCGGCGAACAGGGCGCGGTAAGGGCTGGGCACGGCGGTCTCCGGTCGGAGAAGGGACAGCTGGAGGGCGGTCACGAAGTAAGGCGTCAACGCGGCTCATACAGCTTACGAGTGAGGTGACCCTAACGCACCCGTCCGAACGGCCCGGGAACCCGGCCGGTCACCCCGCCGTTTCCCGGCTGTCAGTACCGGATGACAGGATCGGTCCATGCGAGACGCGCTCGATGCCACCCCCTACGACGCCCTGCTCCTGCTCTCGTTCGGAGGCCCCGAGGGTCCGGACGACGTGGTCCCGTTCCTCGAGAACGTGACGCGCGGGCGCGGCATCCCCAAGGAACGCCTGAAGGAAGTCGGACAGCACTACTTCCTGTTCGGCGGGGTCAGCCCCATCAACGACCAGAACCGCGCCCTGCTGGACGCCCTCCGCAAGGACTTCGCCGACCACGGCCTGGGCCTGCCGATCTACTGGGGCAACCGCAACTGGGCCCCCTACCTCACCGACACCCTGCGCGAGATGGTCGCCGACGGCCACCGCCGCATCCTGGTTCTCGCCACCAGCGCGTACGCCTCCTACTCGGGCTGCCGCCAGTACCGCGAGAACCTCGCCGACGCGCTGGCCGCCCTGGAGGCCGAGGGCCTGGAGCTGCCGAAGATCGACAAGCTGCGGCACTACTTCAACCACCCCGGCTTCGTGGAGCCCATGGTCGACGGGGTGATCCAGTCCCTCGCCGAGCTCCCCGAGGAGGTCCGCGACGGCGCCCACCTCGCCTTCTCGACCCACTCGATCCCGACCGCGTCCGCGGACACCTCGGGTCCGGCCGAGGGGCACGGCGAGGGCGGCGCGTACGTCGCGCAGCACCTGGAGGTCGCCCGGCTGATCGCCGACGCCGTCCGCGAGCGCACCGGCGTCGACCACCCCTGGCAGCTCGTCTACCAGTCGCGCTCCGGCGCCCCGCACATCCCGTGGCTGGAGCCCGACATCTGCGACCACCTGGAGGAGCGCCACGACTCCGGCGCCCCGGCCGTGGTGATCGCGCCCATCGGCTTCGTCTCCGACCACATGGAGGTCCTCTACGACCTCGACACCGAGGCCAGGGCCAAGGCCGAGGAACTGGGCCTGCCGATGCGCCGCTCGGCGACCGTCGGCGCCGATCCGCGGTTCGCCGCCGCGGTCCGCGACCTGGTCCTGGAGCGTGCCTCGGTGGAGCGCGGCCAGGCGGTCACCCCCTGCGCCCTGGGCGCCCTCGGGGCGAGCCACAACCTCTGCCCGGTCGGCTGCTGCCCCGCCCGCGCCCCCAGGCCCGCCGCCGCGGGCGTCGACAGCCCGTACGCGTGAGGAGCGCCGTGACCGACCCCCTGCACGCGGAACTGCTCGAACTGGCCCAGGAGGCCGCCCGGAGCGCCGGCACCCTGCTGCGGGACGGCCGCCCGGCCGACCTCGAGGTGGCCAGGACCAAGTCGAGCCCCATCGACGTGGTGACCGAGATGGACATCGCGGCCGAGAAGCTGATCACCGACCTGATCTCCGAGCGCCGCCCGGACGACGGCTTCCTCGGCGAGGAGGGCGCCTCCACCGAGGGCACCAGCGGGATCCGCTGGGTGATCGACCCGCTCGACGGCACGGTCAACTACCTCTACGGACTGCCGACCTGGTCCGTCTCCATCGCGGCCGAACAGGACGGCGAGACCGTCGTCGGGGTCGTCGCGGTGCCGATGCGCGGGGAGACCTACCACGCGGTCCGCGGCGGGGGCGCCTGGGCCACCGGCGCTTGGGAGGGCGAGCGCAGGCTGACCTGCCGGCCGGCGGCACCGCTGGAGCAGGCCCTGGTGTCGACGGGCTTCAACTACGTCACCGAGGTCCGCACCCACCAGGCCGAGGTGGCGGGGAGGCTGATCCCGCTCCTGCGTGACATCCGGCGCGGCGGATCGGCCGCGGTCGACCTGTGCGACCTGGCCGCGGGCCGCCTCGACGGCTACTACGAGCGCGGCCTGAACGCCTGGGACTACGGCGCGGGCGACCTCGTCGCCCGGGAAGCGGGCGCCCTGACCGGAGGACGCCCCGGAGAGCGCCCCAACCGGGACCTCACGGTCGCGGGCACCCCGGGCGTCTTCGAGCCCCTCCAGCGGCTCCTGGAGGACTTCGGCGCCTGGCACGACTGAGCTGCGGACGACGCCGTACGACCACATGTGCACCGGGCGAACATGAGGTGAACACGGCTCCGTACGGACGCAGCGGACCCCCGGCGCTGGATTCGCCGGGGGTCCGCTGTCGTGCCGCGAAGCCGATCAGACGCTAGGCGCCGACCTCCACACCGTGTTCGGCGGCGAGGCGGCGCAGGTCGTCGAGCTCGCCCTGCTCCACCTCGACGAGGAAGTCGTCGCCGTCGTTGCGAGCCCGCGTCAGGTCGGTCTCGGTCGCCCTTATGCGCTGCAGAAGTCCTGCGGTGAATGCGTCCATGCTGCGCCCCCTCGTCCTGGGTCGTGAGTCGGTGGCACGGGGGTGTGCCGTTCGGAAGGGGCGATCACGTCTCCTGCGGGTGCCCAGCGCTGCCCTGCCGGGCGGCGACGGTGCCGGACACCCACGCCCGCTCTGGACAAACGGGAGCACGTCGTGCCGCATGGTGGTACGGCACATGCAGAGCGTGATCGCGGGGTGTAAAGCCGTCCTCCCCCCGCTCCTTCCGACGGAAACCTCAACCACGCGAGAAAATCCCGCATTCCCGCTCTCACACCCGTCTTTCAGCTGCCCCTCATCCGCCTTACCGCCGACTTATGGCCGAAAAGGGCAGGATGGAGAGCAACATTCACCCGAACTCCTGCCCGTCGCGCGCCCTGAGCGCGCTACGCGGGTGGACACAGGAAGGACAAGCGACGTGCGCGTACTCGTCGTCGAGGACGAGCAGCTGCTCGCCGATGCGGTGGCCACCGGACTTCGCCGGGAGGCCATGGCCGTCGACGTCGTGTACGACGGTGCGGCCGCCCTGGAGCGCATCGGCGTCAACGACTACGACGTGGTCGTCCTCGACCGCGACCTCCCGCTCGTCCACGGCGACGACGTCTGCCGCAGGATCGTCGAACTCGGCATGCCCACGCGCGTGCTGATGCTCACGGCGTCCGGCGACGTCAGCGACCGCGTCGAGGGCCTGGAGATCGGCGCCGACGACTACCTGCCGAAGCCCTTCGCCTTCAGCGAGCTGACCGCACGCGTGCGTGCCCTCGGCCGGCGCACCAGCGTGCCGCTCCCGCCCGTCCTGGAGCGCGCCGGGATCAAGCTCGACCCCAACCGCCGCGAGGTCTTCCGCGACGGCAAGGAGGTCCAGCTCGCGCCGAAGGAGTTCGCCGTCCTGGAGGTCCTGATGCGCTCCGAGGGCGCCGTCGTCTCCGCGGAGCAGCTCCTGGAGAAGGCCTGGGACGAGAACACCGACCCCTTCACCAACGTCGTCCGGGTGACCGTCATGACCCTGCGCCGCAAGCTGGGCGAACCCCCGGTGATCGTCACCGTCCCCGGCTCGGGCTACCGGATCTGATACCCGTGGCTTCGACTCCCGCTCCTCCCCAGGCCCCTCCGAAGCCCACCTGGGACCCCAGGCGGCCGGCACCGCAGCTGCCCTGGCTGCGCCCGACCATCCGCATACGGCTCACGCTGCTGTACGGCGGCATGTTCCTGATCGCGGGCATCCTGCTGCTGTCGATCATCTACCTGGTGGCCGCGCAGGCGCTGAACGTCGGCAGCAAGCTGCCCTTCGAGATCACCTCGGGCAACGTCACCAGCAACATCTGCCGCAACCTTCCGTCGAGCGGCACCCCCGAGGTCATGAACAGGGCCATCAACGCCTGTGTCAACGACCAGCGCCAGCACGCCCTGGACGACCTCCTCAGCCGTTCCCTGCTGGCCCTGCTCGGCCTCGCGATCATCGCCTTCGCCTTCGGCTACGCCATGGCGGGACGCGTCCTGTCGCCGCTCGGCCGGATCCTGCGCACCGCCCGCGCGGTGGCCGGCTCGGACCTGTCCCGCCGTATCGAGCTGGACGGCCCGGACGACGAGATCAAGGAACTGGCCGACACCTTCGACGACATGCTGGAGCGCCTGGAGCGCGCCTTCACGGCCCAGCAGCGCTTCGTCGGCAACGCCTCGCACGAGTTGCGGACACCGCTGGCGATCAACCGCACGCTCCTGGAGGTGCACCTGTCCGACCCGGGCGCGCCGGCGGAGCTCCAGCAGCTCGGCAAGACGCTGCTGGCCACCAACGAGCGCAGCGAGCAGCTCGTGGAGGGCCTGCTGCTGCTCGCCCGCAGCGACAACCAGATCGTCGAGCGCAAGCCCGTGGACCTCGCCGAGGTCGCCGAGCAGGCGGTCGACCAGGTGCGCGCCGAGGCCGAGGCCAAGGGTGTGGCGCTCCGCAGCGCGCAGAGGTCGGCGGTCGTCCAGGGCAACGGCGTGCTGCTGGAGCGCATCGCCCTGAACCTCGTGCAGAACGCCGTGCGCTACAACGTGCCCGAGGACGGCTGGGTCGAGGTCACCACCGAGGTCCAGCACGGCCAGGCGGTGCTCACGGTCTCCAACACCGGCCCGGTCGTGCCGGCGTACGAGGTCGACGATCTCTTCGAGCCCTTCAAGCGGCTGCGCGGCGCCGACCGCACCGGCAGCGACAAGGGCGTCGGGCTCGGACTGTCCATCGTGCGGTCCGTGGCGCGGGCGCACGGCGGGCACATCTCGGCTCAGCCGCGCGAAGGGGGTGGACTCGTGATGCGCGTGACCCTGCCGGTCTGAGATCATGGCCCCCGCACTGAGATCGACGCACAGGGATGTTCGCTTTGCGCGGAATTTTCTGGGCACCCGACGGACAGTTCCGTGTGTGATCGATCACAAGGGAGAATTTCCGGGCATCCACTCTCGGTGATCATGCGCCTTGCCGGAAAGCCGGGAAAATCCGGGTTTTCACAGGTCCTGATCACGGGAAGTACACGGTGAGACGCCTTTGAAGTGCGGGATTCGGACCGTGTACGGTCCCGATCGCCATCCAACCCGATCACTCAAGAGGAGTCCGGTTGGGTGTCGATTGAGTAACAGACCTTGATGTGAGGCAAAATCTCCGCCTCAGGTCGGGCACAAGTCCGGCCTCTCACGCGTTACGTGCGCTGGAGACACCGCAGACACCCAGAGGGGGAGAGCGACATGGCAACGGATTACGACACCCCACGCAAGACCGACGACGACGTCGACTCGGACAGCCTTGAAGAGCTCAAGGCACGACGTAACGACAAGTCGACGTCGGCCGTCGACGTGGACGAGTTCGAGGCCGCGGAAGGCCTGGAGCTGCCCGGAGCAGACCTCTCCAACGAGGAGCTGGCCGTCCGGGTGCTGCCCAAGCAGCAGGACGAGTTCACCTGCATGAGCTGCTTCCTGGTGCATCACCGCAGCCAGCTGGCCCGCGAGAAGAACGGCCAGCCGATCTGCCGCGACTGCGACTGAGGGAGGGTCGGGCATGACTGGCTCGACCCCTCCCAGGAAGCGCCGCTTTCCCCTGCGGAAGGCGGACCAAGGGCCGTCCGTCGGTCCTCAGCGCGCGCGTGACGACGAGCGGGGCTCTTTCGATCCGGGAGCCTCGCTCGAACCGGTGGTTGCCCGGGCCGACCTCCCGGCGCCCACCGATCCGGCCGGGACGCCCGCGTCCGTCGCCGGACCGGGGGTCCCCCCGCTCGAGCGAAGCCGAGAGTGGGGGAGGGTGGCGGCGATCCGGGACAAGACCCGGGAAGGGGTCCGCAAGGGCGGCAGCCGGGCCAGGGCGGGCCTGGCGTACCTCACCGACCGGATCATCGAGATTGCCCCGCGTGTGCCCGTACGGGACCTCGCGACCCTCCGCCGTCAGTTCCCCGGCCTCGGCCCCGAGCAACTCGCCGACAAGCTCGTCACGGGTGCGGCGAGCGCCACGGCGACAGTCGGCGCGGGAGTCGGCGCTGCGGCGATGCTTCCCGTGCCGCCGGCGATGCCGACCGAACTGGCCGCCGAGATCACCGGCGTCGCCGCGATCGAGCTGAAGCTGATCGCGGAGCTCCACGAGGTCTACGGCGTACGACCGCCGGGCAACCTCAGGGAGCGCAGCACCGCCTATCTGAACTCCTGGTCCGGAGAGCGCGGGATCGACGTGAAGAAGCCGTCGACCGTGAGCGGCTCGCTCAACACCCAGATGAAGCATCAGCTGCGCCAGCAGATCATGAAGCGGATGGTCCGCGACCTGCCCAACCTCATGCCGTTCCTGGTCGGCGCCGCCGTCGGAGCGGTCATGAACCGCCGGGACACCAGGAAGCTCGCCGAACGGATCCGCAAGGACCTGCGCAGGATCCAGGTCCCCTGGAACCAGCTCCCCGCGCTGCCGGCCCTGGAGGCCCCGGCGAACCCGCTGGAGCTGGAGGAGTAAGACTTCAGTGAGAAGTCTTCGGGCCCAGCCCCGGAGTGAAGTACTGCACGAACGTTCTAGGCGGCGGCTTTGCGGGCCGCCTTCAGCGCCTCGGCCAGCCGCTCCGGCTCCCGCGTCGACAGGTACAGGTAGGGCGTCGGGTCCTCCGGATCGGTGACCTCCACCTTCAGCGCCCTCGGGATGTAGGCCCGCAGCAGCAGGAAGGCGCGGGTGTCGGCCTTGTACGTCCGCCAGGCCCGGGCCTCCTCCGGGTCCAGGACCTCCGCCTCGCCCAGCGCGGACACCGGGATCCTCGCCTCGCCGGCGATCAGCGAGTCACCCACGACCCGGATGCGCAGCGAGCCGTAGGAACTCGCCATGACCGCGGCGACGGCGGTGCCGCCGACCAGGCCGCCGAGCAGCGGAAGCGGGCCGAACGGCAGCAGGATCAGCGCGAAGGCGACCCCGACCAGGAAGGAGATCAGCCACCAGGAGCGGGGGGCGGTGAGGCGTTCGTCGTACGGGACGGCGGAGGGCTGCATGAAACCAAGCTTGGCACGGTGTCCTGATACCTCCGACGCGCGGGTAAGGTCTGCGCCTGTGAGTGGTACTTCCCCGGCTCTCCAGCCTCCCGCCGACGCGGTGCGACCCGTGCGACACCCGGACGCGCCCGCGCCCGGTGAGCTGCTCGGTGCGCACTACGGCCAGTGCTTCGGCTGTGGCGGCGAGCAGCCCCACGGGCTGCACCTGGAGGCACGGGCCGGCGACGGCGTCTCGGTCACCGCCGAGTTCACCGTGCGCCCCGCCCACCAGGGCGCCCCCGGGCTCGCGCACGGCGGGGTGCTCGCGAGCGCCCTCGACGAGACCCTGGGCTCGCTCAACTGGCTGCTGCGCACGATCGCCGTGACCGGACGCCTGGAGACGGACTTCGTGCGGCCGGTGCCGGTCGGCACGGTGCTGTACCTGGAGGCCGAGGTGACGGCGGTGGCCGGGCGGAAGATCTTCTCCACCGCGACCGGCCGGATCGGCGGCCCCGAGGGGCCCGTCGCGGTCCGTGCCGACGCGATGTTCGTCGAGGTCAAGGTGGACCACTTCATCGACAACGGCCGTCCGGAGGAGATCCGGGCCGCCATGAACGACCCGGACCAGGTCCGGCGTGCCCGTGCCTTCGAGGTGAACCCGTGAGCCGTGACCCCCTGAACGTGCTGATCCGGCGCGTCGATCCCGACGTACCGCTTCCGACGTACGCGCACCCCGGTGACGCGGGGGCCGATCTGCGGACCACCGAGCCCCGTGAACTCAAGCCGGGGGAGCGGGCCGTGCTGCCCACGGGGGTGTCTGTGGCGCTGCCGGAGGGGTACGCGGCCTTCGTGCACCCCCGATCCGGCCTCGCCGCCCGCTGCGGTGTCGCTCTCGTGAATGCCCCGGGGACGGTTGATGCCGGGTACCGTGGGGAGATCAAGGTGATCGTGGTGAACCTCGACCCGTACGAGTCGGTGCGGTTCGAGCGCTTCGACCGGATTGCCCAACTCGTCGTCCAGCAGGTCGAGAGGGTCCGCTTCCAGGAGGTCGCGGAGCTTCCCGAGTCGGCGCGGGCCGAGGGGGGCTTCGGGTCCACCGGCGGTCACGCCGCCGTGGGCGACGGGGGCGATACAAGCGGTGAGGCCGCCGTGGGCGGCACAACGGGTGGGAATCGATACGCATCGGTCGTATCCGACCGGGAAGGACAGTGACGTGTTCGGACGTCGCAACAAGAAGGGTGCCGCCGAGGGCGCGGCCGGCGAGGCCGAGCAGGTCGTCGACAGTGTCGACACTGAGGCGGACGACGTAGAGCGCGAGCGCGTACGGCTGGAGCCGGAGCCGCGGCCCGACGGGCCATGGGACAGCACCGAGGTGCGCGACCCCGCCGAGGGTCGGGTCGACCTGGGCGGTCTGTTCGTCCCGGGCGTCGACGGCATGGAGCTGCGGGTCGAGGTCGCGGGCGACGCGATCGTCGCGGCCACCGTCGTGCTGCGCGACAGCGCCATCCAGCTCCAGGCCTTCGCCGCTCCCAAGCGTGAGGGCATCTGGGGCGAGGTGCGCGAGGAGATCGGCTCGGGCATCACCCAGCAGGGCGGCATCATCGACGAGGTCGAGGGTCCGCTGGGCTGGGAGCTGCGGGCTCAGGTTCCGGTGCAGCTGCCGGACGGCACGGGCGGCTTCCAGGTCGTGCGGTTCGTGGGTGTGGACGGCCCGCGCTGGTTCCTGCGCGGTGTGATCTCGGGCCAGGGCGCGGTGCAGCCGCAGGCGGCCGGGCTTCTGGAGCAGATCTTCCGGGACACGGTCGTGGTCCGCGGCGAGGGCCCGATGGCGCCTCGCGACCCGATCGTCCTCAAGCTGCCGAACGACGCCCAGATGGTCCCCGAGGGCGTCCAGCAGCAGGACGAGGGCTCCCGCTTCTCCGGCGGCATGGGCCAGCTCCAGCGCGGACCGGAGATCACCGAGGTCCGCTAGTCGTACCCGACATCGAGGGCCGTACCCCGTCAGGGGTGCGGCCCTTTCGCGTGCGGGAACCCTTGACGGCAGATTGGTCTGTACCTACGGTCTCCGCTCAACGCCTCTGTTCATAAAGGCGCTTTCCGTTCACGTACGAGAACGAAAGGCCCCCCACGCATGCGCAGAACAGCTCTCCTCGTCACCGTCGCGGCCCTGGCCGCCGGAGCCCTCGCGGTGCCCGCCGACGCCGCTCCCACCACCTTCGTCCATCCCGGAGTCACCGTTTCCCGGAGCCAGCTGGACTTCGTCCGCGGCAAGGTCGAGGCCGGTGCCCAGCCCTGGAAGGGCGCCCTCGACCAGATGCTGGCGAGCAAGTACGCCGACCTGAACCGCACGCCCAGGCCGCGCGCGGTCGTCGAGTGCGGGTCGTACTCGAACCCCAACTACGGCTGCACCGACGAGCGCGAGGACGCGATCGCCGCGTACACCGACGCGCTCGCCTGGTACCTCACCCGGGACGACCGGTACGCCCGGAAGGCCATCCAGCTCATGGACGCCTGGTCGGGGGTGATCACGGACCACACCAACAGCAACGCGCCCCTCCAGACCGGCTGGGCCGGCTCGACGTGGCCCAGGGCCGCCGAGATCATCAAGTACACGTACACCGGGAGCTGGGCGAACTCAGGGCGCTTCGCGGCCATGCTCCGGAACGTCTATCTGCCGGAGATCATCAACGGCTCGAACTCCAACGGCAACTGGGAACTGTCGATGATGGAGGCGGCCGTCGGCATCTCCGTCTTCCTGGAGGACAAGGCGTCGTACGACAAGGCGATGGGGAAGTTCCGCACCCGCACCGCCGCCTACGTCTACCTGGAGTCCGACGGCGCGCTGCCGAAGACCGTGCCGAGCCAGAACCTCGACACCCGGGACAAGATCGTCAACTACTGGCAGGGGCAGTCCACCTTCGTCACCGGGCTCACCCAGGAGACCTGCCGGGACCTCACGCACACCGGGTACGGCATCTCCGCGATCTCGCACGTCGCCGAGACCAGTCGCATCCAGGGGCAGGATCTGTACGGCACCGACGTGGGCGAACGGTTGCGGCAGGCGCTGGGGTTCCAGTCCAAGTACGAGCTGGGGGCGGTCGTGCCGAGCTGGCTGTGCGGGGGATCGCTGAAGCCGGGGCTCGGGCCGGTCACCGAGGTCGGGTACAACGCCCTGCATAATCGACTTGGCATGGGCATGACTAACACGCAGGCCCTGACCGAGCGGAACCGTCCGGCGGGCAGCAACCATCTCTTCGTGGCGTGGGAGACGCTCACCCACGGGGACAACCCGAACTGAAGGCGTTGTAGGCCGGGCGCCGCGCGGTTGATACTGGCGCCCGGTCGCGCGGTTCGCGGTTTCACGGGGGAGGACGTATGACGCAGACGGTCACCGAGACCATGGTGCGGGTCGAGGACATCCACAGGTCGTTCGGTGAGGGGGCCGGCGCGGTGCACGCACTGCGCGGGGTGTCCTTCGAGGTGCCGCGCGGTGAGCTGGTGGCCCTCAAGGGGCGGTCGGGCTCCGGGAAGACCACGCTCCTCAACATCGTCGGCGGGCTCGACCGGCCCGACCGGGGGAGGGTGGAGATCGACGGGGTCGACCTCGCCGGGCTGGACGAGGACGGGCTGCTGGCGCTGCGCCGGGACCGCATCGGCTTCGTCTTCCAGTCCTTCGGGCTCATCCCGATCCTCACGGCGGCGGAGAACGTCGGCGTGCCGATGCGGCTGCGGCGGATGGACGCACGCGCGCGTGAGGAGCGTGTCGAGCTGCTGCTGTCCCTGGTGGGTCTCTCGGACCACGCGAAGCAGCGGCCCGGGGAACTCTCGGGCGGTCAGCAGCAGCGGGTCGCCATCGCCCGCGCCCTCGCCAACAACCCCTCCCTCCTGGTCGCCGACGAGCCGACCGGCCAGCTGGACGCGGAGACCGGTCACGCGGTGATGGAGCTGCTGCGGGCGGTCGTACGCAGTGAGAACGTGACGGCGCTGGTGGCCACGCACGACGCGACCCTCCTCGATCTGGCGGACCGGGTGCTGGAGGTGGGGGACGGGGAGATCGTGGCGGGCTGAGGGCGGTTTCGGGTCCGGCCGGTGCAGTGCCCGGCCGGGGGCCGTCCCAAGCTGATGTGAGTCCGGTTGTGGAAGCAGCACCGGTCGCCGGCGGGGCCGAACTGTGGGGCTCGACGTGGCGGAGCCGGGTGGGTGGGGGGCGGCGGGTCCGGGCGTTCGGCGTGGGTTCTCGGCTGCCGGCGGGTCCTGAGTCAGGCCGGCCGGCGCACCGTGCAAGCCGGGCTCCAGGGCGAGGGGGCCGAGCGCCCGGGTCGGGCTCGCGGTGCGGATCCCCCCGCGGTGTCACGGTGAGCCGCGCTCGTCCCGGCATCCCGTCACGCTCCGGCAGGACCGGTCCCGGCCCCCGCCGCCGCCCCCGCGTCAGAGTTGCGTCAAAGAGGCCCTCCGAGGTCGGCGCATGGCCGCTTTGCCGGGATCGGTGGACGTAGGGTCGGCGCTGCGCAGGCAGGGTCGACCGGAAGACAATGAGCTCATGGGACGCGGCAGGCTTCGGATCTACCTCGGTGCGGCACCGGGCGTCGGCAAGACGTACGCGATGCTCTCCGAGGCGCACCGCAGGGTCGAGCGGGGGACCGACTGCGTCGTGGGCTTCGTGGAGCACCACGGACGGCCCCGCACCGAGGTGATGCTGCACGGCCTCGAGGAGGTCCCGCGCCGCGAGCTCGGGTACCGGGACGCCGTGTTCACCGAGATGGACGTCGACGCCGTGCTGCGGCGGGCCCCCGCCGTCGCCCTGGTGGACGAACTCGCCCACACCAACATCCCGGGCTCCCGCAACGCCAAGCGCTGGCAGGACGTGGAGGAGCTGCTGGCGGCCGGGATCGACGTGGTCTCGACCGTGAACATCCAGCATCTGGAGTCGCTCGGTGACGTCGTCGAGTCGATCACCGGGGTGCGGCAGCGCGAGACCGTGCCCGACGAGGTCGTGCGGCGGGCGGACCAGATCGAGCTGGTCGACATGTCGCCGGAGGCACTGCGGCGGCGGATGGCGCACGGGAACATCTACCAGCCCGACAAGGTCGACGCGGCTCTCTCCAACTACTTCCGGCCCGGCAACCTCACCGCCCTGCGCGAACTCGCCCTGCTGTGGGTGGCCGACCGCGTCGACGAGTACCTCAAGCAGTACCGCAACGAGCACCGCGTCTCACGGATCTGGGGCTCGCGGGAGCGGATCGTGGTCGGGCTGACCGGCGGGCCGGAGGGGCGGACCCTGATCCGGCGGGCCGCCCGCCTCGCCGAGAAGGGCGCCGGTGGCGAGGTCATCGCCGTCTACATAGCGCGCAGCGACGGACTCACCTCCGCCTCGCCCAAGGAACTCGCCGTGCAGAGGACCCTGGTGGAAGACCTCGGCGGAACCTTTCACCATGTCGTCGGCGACGACATACCGGCCGCGCTGCTCGACTTCGCGCGCGGGGTCAACGCCACCCAGATCGTCCTCGGCTCCTCCCGCCGCAAGACCTGGCAGTACGTCTTCGGACCGGGCGTGGGCGCGACCGTCGCGAGGGAGTCCGGGCCCGACCTGGACGTGCACATCGTCACCCACGACGAGGTCGCCAAGGGGCGCGGACTGCCCGTCGCCCGGGGTGCCCGGCTCGGCCGGGCCCGCATCCTGTGGGGATGGCTCGTCGGCCTGGCGGCGCCGGTGCTGCTGACCGTCCTGCTCAGCGCCGTCGACCTCGGCCTCGCCAACGACATGCTGCTGTTCCTCGCGGTCGTGGTCGCGGCGGCCCTGCTCGGCGGCCTGTTCCCGGCGCTCGCCTCGGCCGCGGTCGGCTCGCTGCTCCTGAACTACTTCTACACACCGCCCCTGCACCGCTGGACCATCGCCGACCCGAAGAACATCGTCGCCATCGTGATCTTCGTGGGGGTCGGCATCTCGGTCGCCTCCGTCGTCGACCTGGCCGCCCGCAGGACCCACCAGGCCGCCCGGCTGCGCGCCGAGTCGGAGATCCTGTCGTTCCTCGCCGGGAACGTCCTGCGCGGGGAGACCGGCCTGGAGGAGCTCCTGGAGCGGGTCCGGGAGACCTTCGGCATGGAGTCGGCGGCCCTGCTGGAACGGGCCGGCGACACCGAGCCCTGGACCTGCGCGGGCCGCTCCGGGCTCGGACCGGCCGTGGACCGGCCGGAGGACGCCGATGTCGACGTACCGGTCGGGGACCACATGGCGCTGGCGCTCACCGGCCGGGTGCTGCCCGCCGAGGACCGCCGGGTGCTGGCCGCGTTCGCCGCCCAGGCCGCCGTCGTCCTGGACCGCAGCCGCCTCCAGGAGGAGGCCGACCGGGCCCGCGCCCTGGCCGAGGGCAACCGGATCCGCACGGCGCTCCTGGCGGCCGTGTCGCACGATCTGCGGACCCCGCTCGCCGGCATCAAGGCGGCCGTCTCCTCGCTCAGGTCCGACGACGTCGCCTGGTCCGAGGAGGACCAGGCGGAACTCCTGGAGGGCATCGAGCAGGGCGCCGACCGGCTCGACCACCTCGTGGGCAACCTGCTCGACATGTCCCGCCTCCAGACCGGCACGGTCACCCCGCTCATCCGGGAGATCGACGTGGACGAGGTGGTGCCGATGGCGCTCGGCGGGGTGCCCGACGGGAGCGTCGAGCTGGACGTCCCGGAGACCCTGCCGATGGTCGCCGTCGACCCGGGCCTCCTGGAGCGCTCGGTGGCCAACCTGGTCGAGAACGCCGTCAAGTACAGCCCGTCCGGGCGGCCCGTCAGGGTCTCCGCCAGCGCCATCGCCGACCGGGTCGAGGTGCGGGTCGTGGACCGCGGCCCCGGTGTCCCCGACGAGGCCAAGGAACGCATCTTCGAGCCCTTCCAGCGCTACGGCGACGCCCCGCGCGGTGCCGGGGTGGGGCTCGGGCTCGCGGTGGCCCGGGGGTTCGCGGAGGCGATGCACGGCACCCTCGACGCCGAGGACACGCCCGGTGGAGGCCTCACCATGGTGCTGACGCTCCGAGCCGCTCACGCGCGCGTGGAGCTCCCCGAAGAACCCTTCGCGGACGCAGGACCCGACCGCGCGCAAGCGGAACCCGGAAGCACGGAAGCGGAACCCGAGAGGCAGGCCACATGACGAGGGTGTTGGTCATCGACGACGAGCCGCAGATCGTGCGCGCCCTCGTGATCAACCTCAAGGCGCGCAAGTACGAGGTCGACGCGGCGCACGACGGAGCCACCGCGCTGCGGCTCGCCGCCGCCCGCCACCCGGACGTGGTCGTCCTGGACCTCGGCCTGCCCGACATGGACGGCGTCGAGGTGATCAGGGGGCTGCGCGGCTGGACCCGGGTGCCGATCCTCGTGCTGTCCGCCCGGCACTCCTCCGACGAGAAGGTCGAGGCGCTGGACGCGGGCGCCGACGACTACGTGACCAAGCCGTTCGGCATGGACGAGCTGCTGGCCCGCCTCCGGGCCGCCGTGCGCCGCGCCGAGCCCACCGGGGGCGGCGAGGACGACGTCCTGGTGGAGACCGACGAGTTCACGGTCGACCTGGCGGCCAAGAAGGTCCAGCGGCACGGCAGGGACGTACGGCTCACGCCCACCGAGTGGCACCTGCTGGAGGTGCTGGTCCGCAACACCGGCCGACTGGTCAGCCAGAAGCAGCTCCTCCAGGAGGTCTGGGGGCCGTCGTACGGCACGGAGAGCAACTACCTGCGGGTCTACATGGCCCAGCTGCGCCGGAAGCTGGAGGCGGATCCCTCGCACCCCAAGCACTTCGTCACGGAGCCGGGAATGGGGTACCGGTTCGAGAAGTGAGGGCCCGGGGACCAGGGGCCGGTTCGAACGCCAGTGCCGTGGGTACAACGCTGTCGGCGGGCCCCGGTACGCTTTTGAGCATGAGTGCTGTTCCGCGTTCCGAGAAGCCGGTGGGCCGGTTCCGGCGCATGCTCGACCGGCTGTCCTCGTCCCAGGAGGACCTGGAGTCCGAGGAGCTGCGCGAGGACACCGAGACCGCCGGCTGCACCCGGATCGGCGACTGCCACGACCGCCAGATCGTGACCGTTACTGGTACCTTGCGCACGGTCACCCTGCGACCGCGTGCGGGCGTCCCCGCCCTGGAGGCCGAGCTGTTCGACGGCTCCGCCGCCCTGGACGTGGTGTGGCTCGGCAGGCGCTCCATCGTGGGCATAGAGCCGGGCCGCAAGCTGATCGCGTCGGGCCGGATCTCGATGAGCCGGGGCCGCCGGGTGCTGTTCAATCCGAAATACGAACTCCGACCCGTGGGACGGGAGTAGCCGGTGACGTCTCTCGACAAGCCGACCGAAGACACTGAGACCGACGACGCGCGGGCGGTGACCGAGGCCGCCCTGTTCGAGGCGTTCGGCGGCGTCCGGGGCATGGTCGAGACGGTCCTGCCAGGGCTGCTCTTCGTCACGATCTTCACGATCAACAAGGACCTGCACCTGTCGGCGATCGCCGCGCTCGCGGTGTCCCTGCTGCTGGTCGTGGTCCGCCTGGTCATGCGCGACACCGTCAAGCACGCCTTCAGCGGGGTCTTCGGCGTCGCCTTCGGTGTCGTCTTCGCGATGATGACCGGCAACGCCAAGAACTTCTACCTGCCCGGCATGCTGTACACCCTGGGCCTGGGCCTGGCGTACGTCATCAGCACCCTCGCGGGTGTACCGCTGATGGGGCTCATCCTCGGCCCGGTCTTCAAGGAGAACCTCTCCTGGCGGACCCGCAACCCCGGCCGCAAGAAGGCGTACGCCAAGGCCAGTTACGCCTGGGGCGGCATCCTGCTCGCCAAGTGCGCGATCCTCTTCCCGCTGTACTGGTGGGCCGACACCGCCCAGCTCGGCTGGGTCCTGGTCGCCCTGAAGATCCCGCCCTTCCTGCTGGCTGTATGGCTGACCTGGGTCTTCCTCGCGAAGGCGCCCGCTCCGATCGACGTGTTCGCGGAGATGGAGGCCGAGGAGAAGGCCGAGGAGGAGCGCAAGGCCGCGCTGGCGGCGGAGCGTGCGGAGCAGGGTGAGACCGCGGGCGGGCGGCACCGGCGGGAAGCCTAGACCGCTCCACGACGACGGAGGGCGCCCTGCATCACGCAGGGCGCCCTCCGTCGTCGTAACCGCTAGGACGCTTCTTCCTTGCGGACCGACAGCAGGTCCTCCAGCTGCTCCTCGCGGGCCTGGGCCGCCACGAACAGGAGTTCGTCGCCCGCCTCCAGGGAGTCGTCCTGGGACGGGGTGAGGACGCGGGTGCCGCGGATGATGGTCACCAGGGAGGTGTCCTCGGGCCACTCCACGTCGCCGACCGTGGTGCCGGCCAGGGCCGACTCCTCCGGGAGGGTCAGCTCGACGAGGTTCGCGTCGCCGTGGCTGAAGCGGAGCAGGCGGACCAGGTCGCCGACGCTCACCGCCTCCTCGACCAGGGCGGACATCAGACGGGGCGTCGAGACGGCGACGTCCACGCCCCAGGACTCGTTGAACAGCCACTCGTTCTTCGGGTTGTTCACCCGGGCGACGACGCGCGGGACGCCGTACTCCGTCTTTGCGAGCAGGGAGACGACCAGGTTGACCTTGTCGTCGCCGGTCGCGGCGATCACGACGTTGCAGCGCTGGAGCGCGGCCTCGTCCAAGGACGTGATCTCGCAGGCGTCGGCCAGCAGCCACTCCGCCTGCGGGACGCGCTCGACCGAGATGGCGGTCGGCGCCTTGTCGACGAGAAGGACCTCGTGGCCGTTCTCCAGCAGCTCGCCCGCGATCGAGCGCCCGACCGCGCCGGCACCGGCAATGGCGACCCTCATCAGTGACCGCCCTCCTCTTCGGGGCCCTCGGCGAAGGACGCCTCGACCTTCTCGATGTCGTCCGTACGCATCATCACGTGCACCAGGTCACCCTCCTGGAGCACGGTCTGCGAGGTGGGCAGGATCGCCTCCCCGAGGCGGGTCAGGAACGCCACCCGGACGCCCGTCTCCTCCTGCAACCTGCTGATCTTGTGGCCGACCCAGGCGGACGAGGCGTGCACCTCCGCCAGCTGGACCCCGCCCGTGGGATCGCGCCACAGCGGCTCCGCGCCGGACGGCAGCAGCCGGCGCAGCATCTGGTCCGCCGTCCAGCGGACCGTGGCCACCGTCGGGATGCCCAGACGCTGGTAGACCTCGGCACGCCGGGGGTCGTAGATACGGGCCGCGACGTTCTCGATGCCGAACATCTCGCGGGCGACCCGCGCGGCGATGATGTTGGAGTTGTCGCCGCTGGAGACCGCTGCGAAGGCGCCGGCCTCCTCGATGCCCGCCTCGCGCAGGGTGTCCTGGTCGAAGCCGACTCCGGTCACACGACGGCCGCCGAAACCGGAGCCCAGTCGTCGGAAGGCGGTGGGGTCCTGGTCGATCACGGCGACCGTGTGCCCCTGTTGCTCCAGGGTCTGGGCGAGAGCGGAACCCACTCTCCCGCAGCCCATGATGACGATGTGCACGACCGTCCTTCCGGTGTCAATAACTACTGCTCAGCCACATCAGGGTCTCAGACAGAGGCCCAAGCTACACACGCGCGGTAGGACGAGGGCACCCCTGTGCACGGTTGCCCCCACTTCGCGTCGTCAACGGCGGCTGATGCTGCGGACGCTCGCGAGGGTCAGGATTCCGAGGCCGACGAGGGCGGCGGCGGCACCGATCAGCTCGGCGGTCGTGTACATGAGGCCTCCGGGGGCGAGGTCGGACGGGGTCTTGTCATATAGGCATGCGGATCCGGGTGCCCGCGGAATCCGCAGCCGGGGAGAGCCCGGTTTTCACCCGGAGAGCAGATGCGGGGTGCCGGGTGGTTGAGCGCACGTTCGAACGCTTACGCTTCTCTGTTGTGTCCAAACTGACCGACGTGCCCAAACGGATCCTGATCGGGCGCGCACTGCGCAGTGACCGGCTCGGGGAAACGCTCCTGCCGAAGCGCATCGCGCTTCCCGTGTTCGCCTCCGACCCGCTGTCCTCCGTGGCGTACGCGCCCGGCGAGGTGCTGCTGGTCCTGTCCATCGCGGGCGTGTCGGCGTACCACTTCAGCCCCTGGATCGCCGTCGCGGTCGTCGTGCTGATGTTCACCGTGGTCGCCTCCTACCGGCAGAACGTGCACGCCTACCCGAGCGGCGGCGGCGACTACGAGGTGGCCACCACCAACCTCGGGCCCAAGGCGGGCCTCACCGTCGCCAGCGCCCTGCTCGTCGACTACGTCCTCACCGTCGCCGTCTCCATCGCCTCCGGCATCGAGAACCTCGGCTCCGCGATCCCGTTCGTGGTCGAGCACAAGGTGCTCTGCGCGATCGCCGTGATCGTGCTGCTGACGCTGATGAACCTGCGCGGGGTCAAGGAGTCCGGCTCGCTCTTCGCGATCCCGACCTATGTCTTCGTCGCGGGCGTCTTCATCATGATCGCGTGGGGCGCGTTCCGCGGACTGGTGCTCGGTGACACCATGCGGGCGCCGACGGCGGACTATCACATCAAGGCCGAACATCAGGGCCTGGCGGGCTTCGCGCTGGTCTTCCTGCTGCTGCGCGCCTTCTCGTCCGGCTGCGCCGCGCTCACCGGTGTCGAGGCGATCTCCAACGGTGTGCCGGCCTTCCGCAAGCCCAAGTCCAAGAACGCGGCGACCACGCTCGCGGCGATGGGCCTGCTCGCCGTCACCATGTTCTGCGGGATCATCGCGCTGGCCATGGAGACCAACGTCCGCATGGCCGAGAACCCGGCCACCGACCTGATCCACAACGGCGTCGCGCTCGGCTCCGGCTACGTCCAGAACCCGGTGATCTCCCAGGTCGCCGAGGCCGTCTTCGGCAAGGGCAGCTTCCTGTTCATCGTGCTGGCCGCGGCCACCGCGCTGGTGCTGTTCCTGGCCGCCAACACGGCCTACAACGGCTTCCCGCTGCTCGGCTCGATCCTCGCGCAGGACCGCTACCTCCCGCGTCAGCTGCACACCCGCGGCGACCGTCTCGCCTTCTCCAACGGCATCGTGCTGCTGGCGGGCGCGGCCGCGATGCTGGTGTGGATCTACGGCGCCGACTCGACGCGCCTGATCCAGCTGTACATCGTCGGTGTGTTCGTGTCCTTCACGCTCAGCCAGACCGGCATGGTCCGGCACTGGAACCGCCACCTGGCGACCGAGAAGGACCCCGCCAAGCGCACCCACATGATCCGCTCCCGCGCGATCAACGCCTTCGGCGCCTTCTTCACCGGGCTCGTCCTGGTCGTCGTCCTGGTCACCAAGTTCACCCACGGCGCCTGGGTGGCCCTGCTCGGCATGTGCATCTTCTACGCGACGATGACCGCGATCCGTAAGCACTACGACCGCGTCGCCGAGGAACTCGCCGCGCCCGAGGGCCCGAGCGACGACAGCCTGCGGCCGTCCCGGGTCCACTCCGTCGTGCTGATCTCCAAGATCCACCGCCCGGCGCTGCGCGCCCTCGCCTACGCCAAGCTGATGCGCTCGGACTCGCTGGAAGCCCTCAGCGTCAACGTGGACCCGGCCGAGACCAAGGCCCTGCGCGCCGAGTGGGAGCGGCGCGGGATCGACGTACCCCTGAAGGTGCTCGACTCGCCGTACCGCGAGATCACCCGGCCGATCATCGAGTACGTGAAGGGGCTGCGGAAGGAGTCGCCGCGGGACGCGGTGGCCGTGATCATCCCCGAGTACGTGGTCGGACACTGGTACGAGCATCTGCTGCACAACCAGAGCGCCCTCAGGCTGAAGGGGCGCCTGCTGTTCACGCCGGGGGTCATGGTGACCTCGGTGCCGTACCAGCTCCAGTCCTCCGAGGCGGCGAAGCTGCGGGCCCGCAGGCGGCAGGAGTGGAACGCGCCGGGTTCGGTGCGGCGCGGTCCGGCCGCCGTGGACCGGGCGAAGGAGCCGTCGGAGCCGAAGTAGACTGGACGGCTGTTGTCCCCACGCGGGTCGCCCACTTTCGCGGACGCGTGTCCCTCACCTTTTTGGAGTCACCCCGCCATGCAGGCAGAACCGAAGAAATCGCTGGTGGGGACGGAGTTCGAGGTCGAGGTCGGCCCGGTCGCCCACGGCGGGCACTGCATTGCCCGGACAACCGACGGCCAGGTGCTGTTCGTGCGGCACACCCTGCCCGGTGAGCGGGTGGTGGCCCGGGTGACCGAGGGCGAGGAGGGCGCGCGGTTCCTGCGTGCCGACGCCGTCACCGTGCTGGAGGCGTCCAAGGACCGCATCGAGGCGCCCTGTCCCTACGCCGGTCCCGGCCGCTGCGGCGGCTGCGACTGGCAGCACGCCAAGCCGGGGGCGCAGCGGCGCCTCAAGGGCGAGGTGGTGGCCGAGCAGCTGCAGCGGCTCGCGGGACTCACCCCCGAGGAGGCCGGCTGGGACGGCACCGTGATGCCGGCCGAGGGCGACAAGCTGCCGGCGGGCGAGGTTCCGGCGTGGCGCACGCGCGTGCAGTACGCGGTGGACGCCGACGGCAACGCGGGCCTGCGCCGCCACCGTTCGCACGAGGTCGAGCCGATCGAGCACTGCATGATCGCCGCGCCGGGCGTGAGCGAGCTGGGCATCGAGGAGCGCGACTGGTCGGGCATGGCGTCGGTGGAGGCGATCGCGGCGACGGGTTCGCAGGACCGCATGGTCATCCTGGAGCCCCGGCCGGGCGCCCGGCTGCCCCTGGTCGAACTGGACAAGCCGGTCTCCGTCATGCGGGTCGAGGAGAAGGACGGCGGTATCCACCGCGTCCACGGCCGCGCGTTCGTGCGCGAGCGCGCCGACGGCCGCACCCACCGGGTGGGCAGCGGCGGCTTCTGGCAGGTCCACCCGCAGGCCGCCGACACCCTGGTGAAGGCCGTCATGCAGGGTCTGCTGCCGCGCAAGGGCGAGATGGCGCTCGACCTCTACTGCGGTGTCGGCCTGTTCGCGGGCGCGCTCGCCGACCGGCTCGGCGACCAGGGCGCGGTGCTCGGCATCGAGTCGGGCAAGCGCGCGGTCGAGGACGCCCGCCACAACCTCGCCGACTTCGACCGGGTCCGCGTCGAGCAGGGCAAGGTCGAGAGCGTCCTGCCGCGGACGGGCATCACCGAGGTCGACCTGATCGTCCTGGACCCGCCGCGGGCGGGCGCCGGCCGCAAGACGGTGCAGCACCTGTCGTCCCTGGGGGCGCGGCGCATCGCGTACGTCGCCTGCGATCCGGCGGCGTTGGCCCGGGATCTGGGGTACTTCCGGGACGGGGGGTACCGGGTGCGGACGCTTCGGGTGTTCGATCTGTTTCCGATGACTCATCATGTGGAGTGCGTCGCCATCCTCGAACCCGCCGTCAAGGGCTCCTGACCTGCGGTTTTACCTGTGCGCATAATGTGCGGTGTGGGCGTTACGGGCGATATCTTGACGCCGAAATGACGCTCGTGACGCTCATTTGACGCTCGTTCTGATGGGGTGTCAGGCGGACGCTGGACAGGTCAGGCGGCGTTAAAACTGCGAGCTACGATGCAATGCCGAGTGGAGTCGCCGGGACCTGAGATCAGGTGTCCCAGAAGAGACCAGCGAACGCGCTGAGCTACCGCGGTAGGCAATTTTTAGCCGCTGACCAATACTGATGGCCTTTCGGCTGTTCCATGCTCGTGCTTGTTGATACAGCCGGAAGTCCCAGACCAGTCCCACTGTGCAACAACCGGCAGCAGGCGTGTCACGCGCCTCCCAGCCGAGTACAGCTAAGCCAGCGAGACCGCCCTGCCCGTACCGGTGAGCGTTCTGGGCGTCGTGGGCTTGTTCTGCGCATCGCCATCGGGGACGCCCGGCAGCTGCCGGCGTCCACCGAGGCACGGCAGTTGTACGACACGGTCGACGCGCACTTGGCCGGGGGCAGCGGCGAAAAGTCTATGGCCGGTGAGGCCGACCGCCAGCACAGCCCTCCCGCGCTCCGGCGGAGTAGGGCGGAGGTGGCCGAGTTCAGGCAGGGAGAGGTCTGCGTGGTCGCTGCTCGTTGAGAATTCGATTGGACACCTCGGGCAAGCTGGGCGAGGTGCTGGAGCGGGCGGCTGGGAAGCATGCCCGTGCAGTCGTGGACGCTTCAGATGGTCTCTGATGCGGCGATCGGACACCGAGGCGCGAGCACCCGGACCCCCGAGTCGCATGTTCGCGTCGTCGACTAGGGCCTGTTGCGAAAGTGGATCTTGTTGGTTGATGATCACGTGCTGTGGGACGTGGGGATCTGACGAACGGCCAGTGGGCCCGGGTTGAGCCGCTGCTGCCGCGGGGTATCAAGCCGGGTCGGCCGCAGGTGTGGACACGGCGGCAGCTGATAGACGGCATACGGTGGCGGACCCGCACCGGTGCTCCCTTGCGGGACGTGCCCGAGCGCTATGGACCGTGGGACCGGGTATATGACCTCTTCCGACGCTGGCAGCGGGACGGAACCTGGGCCGGCATCTTGACCCGGCTCCAGGCCGAGGCCGATGCCAAGGGCCTGATCACCTGGGATGTGAGCGTGGATTCCACCGTCTGCCGGGCCCATCAGCACGCGGCCGGAGCGGTGAAAAGGGGGATCTCCAGAAGGAGCCGCCCGGCGGGGTCTTCATCGAGCCTGCGGACCACGGACTCGGACGCTCGCGCGGCGGGCTGACGAGCAAGATTCACCTCGCGGTCGAGCAGGGGCAGAAGCCCCTGGCGGTGTTGATCACGGCCGGGCAGCGCGGTGATTCGCCGCAGTTCGAGGCTGTCCTGGAAGCGATCCGGGTGCCCCGGCTCGGCCTCGGCAGGCCGCGCAAGCGACCGGACCGTGTTAGAGCCGATAGGCGTACGACTCCCGCAGCAACCGTTCCTACCTGCGCAGGCGCGGGATCAGGGTAACGATCCCCATCCCGGCAGACAGGGTCCGCAATCGGGAACAACGCGGCTCACGCGGCGGTCGGCCTCCGAAGTTCGACAAGGACGACTGCAAGCAGCGGCACGCGGTCGAGTGCGGGATCAACCGCCTCAAGCGCCACCGCGCCGTCGCCACGAGGTACGACAAGCTCTCCGTCCGCTACGAGGCGAAAGTGCTGATCGCAGCCATCAACGAATGGCTGTGACCAGCACTTTCACAACAGGGGCGGGCCGCAACCTTCGGGTCCGGCCCGGCTCAGCCGCCGCGGATCTCGATGAGTTCGAGAAGGTTGCCCTCCGGGTCGTGGACGTAGGCGAAGCGCATGCCGGCGGAGGCACCCTGCCCGGGTTCGGACACCGCTCCGGCCTCCAAGGTGTCGGTCAGACGGGCGAACACCGCGTCAAGGTCCACAACTTGCAGGGCGAGGTGGCCGTAGGTTCGCTCGCCCGCGGCGGACAGGGGATCGGGGCGGGACACCTGCTGGGAGCCCTCGCGCTCGATCAGCTCGATACGTAGGCCGTGCCCGTCCGACAGGACGGCGGTGCGCACGCCCGCCTCGGGCAGGTCGACGCGCTCCTCGACCTGGTCGAGGCCGAGTGCGGCGCCGTACCAGCGCTCCAGGGCGTCGAGGTCGGCCACGGACAGGCTGACGTGATGAAAGCGGGCTGTAGGGGTCGGCAAGGCGAGCACCTTCGAGGTTAATGCCGTTTACCTGGTGAATGCTGTTAACCTTACGGGTGTGACCCACCCTGTCAAGCGGCGCACCGGCCAGCACCATGGCGACCTGCGGCGGGCCCTGGAGGAGGCGGCGCTCGCGCTGGTCGCCGAGCGCGGGCCCCACGGCTTCACGCTGGCCGAGGCCAGCCGCCGAGCCGGGGTCAGTGTCGCCGCGCCGTACAAGCACTTCGCCGACCGCGACGCCCTGCTCGCTGTCCTGGCCGAACGCGGCTACCGCGAGCAGCGCGAGCGCTTCACCCTGGCCATGGCCGGCTCCGCGGACCCGGTCGAGCAGTTGGCGGCGTTCGCCGCGGCCTACGTCCGCTTTGCGGCGGACGACCGAGCCCTGTTCGACGTCACTTTCTCCGCCGGCCTGGACAAGACCGAGCACCCGGGCCTCGCCGCCGCCGGCGAGGAGTTGCTCGGCACCCTCCTGCCCGCCGCGACCCGTCTCACGCCGGACGATGAGACCGCCTACGACCTGCTGCTGCGCGTCGCCTCCGCAGCCCACGGCATTGCCGTCTTCCTGCGGCAGGGGCTGTTCGGCGTCTCCGGTCAGGCGTTGGACGCCACCGCGGACAGGGCGGCCCGAACCGCCCGGGACATCGCCGCCGGGGCCGCCCCTGTGGGGCGGTAGTCCGGAGAAAGGCCATCACGGTGTCGAGTGCGGCTTCGAGGTGGGCGATCCGGCCGGTGGGCATCAGGATCACCGCCCCGCCCTGGATGGCGGCCACGATCGTGGCCGCGGTGCGGTCCGCGTCCAGGGACGCGCCAATCGAAAAACTCGCCGTCCGCTACGAAGCGACAGTGCTGATCGCAGCCATCAACGAATGGCTGTGACCAGCATTTTCACAACAGGCCCTAGGCCGCCATCCGCGAGAGTTCGCTGCCGAAGGCGGGGCGGACCGATGAGGGCACCGAAAGCGCCGCAGCCGCGCCCAAACTCTTGGTTCGATCAACGACCCTTCCGAACGCGGGAATACAAGCCGCTCACGGGCGCCGGACTTGTCCAATGTACAGGCGACCGCCGTCATCAGGAGTCGCGGACGACTCCTGGAGCACCGGCGTTCTCAGCGAAGCGTGCACAGGCGGCAGCGTGCTGCATTACCGTGGAGATGTGGGGACTTCGGGGGATGAAAGCGACAGGCTTGGTGGCGTCATGCCGTTCGGCGGGACGTTACCGGTGTTCGATGACCGGACCAGGGACGCCTGCGTCGTGGTGCCGGGCATCATGGGTAGTCTCCTGGAGGAGAGCAGCACCAGCCGCCCGTTATGGGGCGTAGACCTGGCGATGCTGCAAGACTCGCTTACCGGAAACGGCCTGTTCAGCGCACTGCACGCCAATGCACTGGAGCAGGCAGCCGACGCTGACACTGCCCGGAGTAGGCCGCTGACCCGGATCCGGGCCACGTTGCTGCTGGCCCGACCGTGGTGGCTGCCCGTCTTCGAGGGGCTCGATCCCTACACGGATCTCTGCCAGGCGCTGCGGACCGTCACTCTGGCTCCCGATGCGGTGGCCGCCTTCCCCTACGACTGGCGGCTGGCCGTCTCGTACAACGGGGCTGTGCTGGCCCGAGAGGCCCGCGCCCACCTCACCCGGTGGCGCGAGCAGGTCGCTGCCCGGCCCGAGTGGCGTGCTGCAGGGGAGCGGCAGCCCCGGCTGCTGTTCGCCGCCCACTCGATGGGTGGGCTCGTGGTGCGGGCCGCGCTGGAGCAGGACCCGGAACTCGCGGCCGATACCCGGGCCGTGATCTCCGTTGGCACGCCGTTCCTAGGCTCGGTGAAGGCCATCCTCGCACTTAATCTCCAGCAAGCCGAAGCCAAGCCGACCTGGTTGAACCAGAGTGTCCAGAAGATGGCGGCAACACTACCCGGCGTACACGACCTGCTGCCTGGCTACCGCTGCATAGACCGGGGCCTGACAGTCGAGCGGCTCACCGAGGCAGAGGTCGCCCGGTTCGGTGGCGACCCCCATCTCGCAGCACGGTCGCTCAGCGAACACGCACGCCCGAGAGAACAGACTCGTGCTGCCGGGCCACCGATCGATCGTTGGCGAGGCACAGGCGACCGTGCAGAGCATTGAAGAGCAGAGACGCACGGGCAGAGCGGTCGTAGTGGGCCGTCATCATGCCTTCGACGTCGGCGACGACGGCAACCTGGTCCGGGACCCGCGCACCGGGATTCCCTCTCGTCGCAACACGTACGGCGACGGCACTGTTCATGGGCCGTCCGCTCAGGCTGGCACCGGGGCGATCACCTACGTGTTCGGCCAGCACGGCACGTTGATGCGTCACGACGAAGTCTTGCGGCAGGTGCGTCGTATCGCTTTGGAACGCCCGCAGGGCATCCATCTCGGTGCCGAGTCCAGCAACGAAGGGCCCGGCCTCGAAACCCCGAGCCTCGGTGGGGCCTTCGGCTGTCCACTCACCTTTCGGGTCACCGGCCTCGAAAGCCCTGCAGGCGTGACCCTGACTGTCCGCAGCGTCACCACAGGACGTGTTGTTGGCCACCCGCTCACCCTCCGGCGCGACCCGGACCGCCCCGACGGAGCCTTGGCCGCCCGATTCACCCCTGATGCGCCCGACCTGTACCGCGTGGTCCTGGCCACGGGAAGCCACGTGCCCATCGCCCAACTAGTCCTTGTCAGTGCTCCACCTGACGCCTGATCAGCGACCCGACATGGCCACTTCGATCACTCCACCCGACCCATCGGACTCCGCTGTCGGTGAGCGCACAGTAGGCTCCCTCCGCATCGACGGTGCGATTGAGCTGTTCCCGGTGAACTTCACCGCTTACCAGCACCACCCGCACCTGAAGACTAACCAGCACGTCCGGGCGATCGCCGATCTACTCGCTCCCTACGGCCTGCACGTCACCCCGTGGGAAGTCACGGAAGAAGCGCGAGACCGCCAGGCGGTCGACGACCGGCTCGGTGTCTGGTCCGGCGACACCGTCCCTCCCCACAGAGGGAACACTGTTCTCTACTGGGTCGGTCACGGAAGTACCGACGCCCTTGTCCACTACCGCAGCCCGGCACGAGGCGGTGGCGGTGTAAGCGCGTACGACATCGCCCGTGCGATCGGCACGCGTCAGCTCCACCCCGCCACCGAAGGACGCTGGGCGATCGTCGTCGTCGACTCCTGCTTCTCACGCCGCTTCGCCCAGGCGGTCCATGCCGAACTTCTCACCAGGCACCCCGACGCTAGCCGCTACTTGCTGCTGTCCACCGCTGCCGAGGGTTACACGGAACTGGGCGCATTCACCCGGGCGCTCGACCGGGCCCTGAATGTCACTTTCCGGGGACAGCCAGCCATCGGCCTCGCCACCCTCGGCCTCCACCTCGCCCATGAGCTTGGCGGCTTCCGCGGCGACACCGTCGACGACCACCGCGACCAACTCGTCCGCATGCTCCCGGATGCGGCCGCAGCCGTGTCCGCGCCGCTGGACCAGCTAGCGGAACTTCAGGCAGTCATTGATCAGCTGCCCATCGACGAACAGCGCCACTTCCTGCCGAAGGCCAGCGGCGCCGAACTAGGTGAACTCGCCTGGTACTTTCACGGCCGCGCCAGGGAACGCGGCCGCATCCTTCATTGGCTCAACTCCACCAGCCACGGCGCCCTTGTCGTTACCGGCCCCGCCGGAGCGGGTAAATCAGCCCTCCTGGGCCACGTCCTCCTGCACACTCGCACTCACCTGCGCGAGATCCTCATCCGGCATGGCCATTTGCTGCCCCTGCCTGCCGGTACACCGTGCCCCGATGATCCATTCGATGTCGTCACACACCTCTCCGGCCTCACCTTCGGCACCACTCTCCAACTCATCGCCCACGCCGCCGGCCTACCTGATCTCGCCCAGCAAGCGAACGACGGCCGGCCTCCCGCTGATCTGGCCGACCGCCTCATCAGCCATCTGCGCTCCCGGCAGATCCCGCTCACGCTCCTGTTCGACGCCCTAGATGAAGCCGAACAACCCCTCACCATAGCCGCGAACCTCCTACGTCCGTTGGCCGAACTACCCACCGTTCGCGTCGTTGTCGGCACCCGCCGCTCCACTAACGAGGGTCCCGACCAGCCCACCCCCGCCGACGAGAACATCCTTGACGCCCTGCGCCCGCGCCCCACCGCTCAAGGAGCCGCGGGCGACTTGCAGTACGTCGAGGTATCCCGCGACCCGGACGCTCTCGCGGGGTACCTGCACGCCAAACTCGCCACTGCGAAGCGGCGCGGCAACCTGCGCGCCGACGACGCTCACATCGCCACCGCCGTCCACCGACTGGCCACTGACCAACAGCACGACGGCGCGCAGCCCCAGCAGTTCCTCTACGCCCGCCTCGCCGCCCACGAGCTCCTGCACGATCCCGCTCTCCTGCGTGATCCCTCTCCACTGATCGGGCGCACCCACCGCCAGCTGTTCATCCGCGCACTGCAACGCCTTCACCGCACCAACCCTGCCTACACCCCCCTCCTGCATGCTCTCGGGCTCGCCCAGGGTCGCGGCCTCCCCGACCAGGACGGCATCTGGGCTTGCGTCGCCGCGGCCCTCGCTCCGACCAGCACCAACGTCGACATCGGCAGCACCATCCCCCAGCTGCTACGCGACGCAGCTCCCTATCTGGCCCTCGACCAGGAACATGGCCAAAGCGTCTACCGCCTGGCACACCGCACCTTCACCGAACACTTCTCCACCGCACCGCAAACCGACCAGGCCCACACTTCCCTCGTCACGGCTCTCACTCGTCAGGCTCACCGTTTCCTGTCCGATTCCAAGGATCACAGCGGCACCAGAGAGGCTCCACCACCGGCAGACGTCAGCCCCTACATCCGTCACCATCTCGCCGCCCATGCCCGACTCGGTCACACTTCCGGTGCCCTCTACAACCTCGCAGGCGATCCCGGCGTTCTTGATCTCCTCGACCTCACAAGCATCACCGCTGCAGCTCTGCATCACAGCGTTCCTCCGACCGAGGTTCCTACCCCCATGGCCGGAACCGCCCTCCTCCAACACGCGGCACAAGGCGACCCATCCCAGGATCTGTCGGATGGCAATGTCACGGCATGGCGACGATGGTGGCGTCTGCTCGGCACCACCTATATTCAAGGCGCCCCGCCCAGCATCGGGACCCCGCCCCCGGGTACGCCTGAGTGGCCCCCCACCCTCATTGCTGGCAATGTCCAGCGCCGACAACTCCATCTGCAACTCGCCGGCCACACCGACGCGGTGAATGCGGTGGCGGTGTTCGCTGCGCCCGACGGCAGTCCTCGCCTGGCTTCGGCCGGCAGGGATGGGACGGTGAGGATCTGGAACCCGGCTACCGGCGTCCAGGACGGCCCACCTCTGATCGCCACCGACTGGAAGGTGAGCGCCGTGGCGGTGTTCGCTGCGCCCGACGGCAGTCCTCGTCTGGTTTCGGCCGGCACCACTGGGGCTGTGCGGATCTGGGATCCGGCTACTGGCGCCCAGGATCGTCCACCGCTGACCGGCCACGAATGGGAGGTGAAGGCGGTTGCGGTGTTTACCGTCGCTAACGGTAGTCTCCGTCTGGTTTCGGCCGGCACCGATGGGACGGTGAGGATCTGGAACCCGGCCACCGGCACCCAGGACAGTCCGCCTCTGATCGGCCACAATGAATGGGTGAACGCCGTAGCGGTGTTCACTTCTGCCGACGGCAGCCCCCGCGTGGCCACAGGCGGCGATGACCGGCGGGTGCGGATCTGGAACCCGGCCACCGGCACCGAAGACCGACCACCTCTCGTCGGTCACCTGGACAGGGTGAACGCACTCGCGGTGTTCACTGCGCCCGACGGTGGCCCCCGCTTGGTGTCGGTTGGCAACGACGGGGAGGTGCGCATCTGGAACCCGGCCACCCCTACCCGGACCCGCTCGCTCTTCGCCAGAACTGGCCGCGCACTCAGAGCAGTTGGGGTCTATACGTCGTCTGACGGTAGCCCTCGTCTGATTTCGGCTGGCACGAGTGGTGCGGTGCGAACCTGGGATCCCGCCACCGCCGAGCAGGATCGTCCACCGCTCATCGGCCACGACCAAGAGGTCAACTCGGTGGCGGCATACACCGCGGACGATGGCAACCCGCGCCTGGTCTCGGCCAGCGGCGATGGAACGGTGCGAATCTGGAACCCAACTACCGTTGCTCAGGACGGTCCTCGCCAGACCGGTTACGCCGGCCCGGTGAAAGCCATGGCGGTATTTGCCGCAGTTGACGGCAGCCCCCGCCTGGCAACCGGCTCCGGTGGACTGGTACAGATCTGGGATCCGGTCTCCGGAGCCAGGCAGAGTCCGTCGCCGGCCAGTCACATGGGCTTCGTGAACGCCATTACGGTGTTTGCCGCCGCTGACGGCGCTCCTCGCTTGGCCGGGGCCGGTGCCAGTAGGACTGTATGGATCTGGAACCCGACTACCGGAGCGAAGAACGACAATTTCCTGTTCGTCCACATCAACTGGGTGAACGGAATTGCCGTGTTCACTGCGGCTGACGGCAGAACACTTCTGGCACTGGCCGGCGGTGACGGGACCGTGCGGATCTTGGATCCGGACAGTGGTGCGGAGGGTCCGCCTCTGACCGGCCACGTCAGTGAGGTGAACGCGGTGACGGTGTTCACAGCGGCTGACGGCAGTCCTCGCGTCGTTTCGGCCGGTGTCGATGGGACGGTGAGGATCTGGAATCCGGGTACGGGTGCTCAGGAGGGTCCGCCTCTGACCGGCCACGTCAGTGAGGTGAACGCGGTGACCATATTCAGGGCGGCTGACGGCAGTCCTCGCGTGGTTTCGGCCGGCAGCGACAGAACAGTGCGGATCTGGGATCCGCGGACACATGCCGCGCACACGCTGCCCCTGGCGGAACCCGTTCACGCACTGGCGACAGGCCAGGGCCTGCTTTTCGTTGGCACCGCATCCGGCTACCTCACGATCGCAATTTCTTCCTTGCCCAGCGATCCAGTCAAGGCAGAAGGCTCGGAGGACCCGGCATCAGATCCGTCGCAGGATTAAGAGATCACCTCTCACAGCGCCGACCGATTCGTTGCGTGTTCACAGAGTCGATGGCGCACCGGGGCCAGCGAGACTCGTCACGCTCCTAGTTCGTCTAGGGCCAGGCCACGAAGCGGCCAATTGGTGGCGTTGCGATAGATCAGTATTCCGTTCCTGCTCAGCTATTGCATGCGTGGTGACCCATCGCGATAGAGCAGGCGCTTAGAAGGCGCCTGCTCTGTTCTGCTGTTTTGGCGGTACCAGGCCGGTCCGTGCGGGGTGGACTCCGCGATGTCGGCGAGCGTCATGGGGATTCGCCGACGGCAGACACATTGGGGCCGGAACGGACTGGAATAGACGGTCGAGAGCAAGTCAACCTAGACCGGTTGTTGGAAAGCGCGGCCACGTGCTGCTCATCCTTCTCGACGTGAACCCGATCCCGTGAGTGCCCAGGCCGTTTACCTTATAGCACGGGATCCCCGGTTACCGAAACCGGGGATCGTCCGGAGTATTACACCTGTCACGCAGATCCCCACGTAGCGCGTGTCCGTCCCTATTCCTGAGGAGTTCAGAGCTGTGTCTGTCGACGTAATGGAAGATGAGTGGTTGCTTTCCGCAGGGCAGGTTCAATCGCTGCTCGCGTGGGCACGCTGTCGCCGATCGCTCGGTGTACCCCTTCATGCTCACCGTGGCCGAACAGGCGCTGCGTCCAGGCGAGGCTCGCGCTCTGCGAGTTCGCGATGTGATCCTCTCCGAGGACGGCTGGGGCGAGTTGACAGTTCGTCATCGAGGAGTAGCGAGGAAGGTTCCCCTTCAGCCCTCGTTCGTTGAATTCCTGCGTAAGTGGATCAGCTGGGCTGGTCTGCGGGAGGACGATCTGCTGTTTCCCGGAAGGCGCGGCGGGCGGCTCTCGGTTTCCGTCTGCCAGCGGGTGTGGCAGCAGGCCCAAGAGGCAGTTCCGCGGGACGAGCTGTACTCGTGGCGTCTGGGGGAGCCCTTCTCCATCCTCCGTGAGTCCTGCCTCGCGACGTGGTTGAGGCTGGGCATCTCGTCCTTCACGGTTGCCGAGCTGGCCGGCCTGACCCCGGTTTGGTTGGAGCATCGCTACCCGTACTGCTTCGAGCGGGAGGATGCCGGAACCGACTCGGAGGATCATCCGGCGAAGACCGTGGCCCTGCCGGACTCGCTCGAACGGTGAATGGTCCCGTGCGTGACTGACGTCCACAGCGCGGGCGCCACACACTTCCCGTTCCCCGTATCTCGCCCGTCCCTACGGCATCGACGCCGTCACATGGTGAACCCCCTCCCTGCGGAGGGGGCCGTGACGCGAGGTCCCACTCTCCTGACGGGGCTGGTTGACCTTCGTCCTGGACCGGCCGATGGCCCGGCTGCCAACTCGCCCAGCTTCCTATCCCGCATCCGTCGTCAAGGACCTATCCGAGCAATCGTCAAGAGTTGTGGATGGTGTCTTCTGGATTTGACGCGGTGATCTCGGCTGCGGCAAGGCGGGCTTCCTCGCGCACGTCCTGGTCGGGGTGGCTGAGGAAAGGCTCGATCATCGGTAGCGCCTTGGGGGCGTGCGTGGCACCGAGGATGTAGATCGTGTGGCCAAGGGTCTCGGTCTCCATCGTCGACATGGCAGCGGCCAGCGGCTTGACGAGGTCAAGGGGCAGGCGGTGGTGGTTGAACGCCTCACTGACCGCGTTCAGAGCGGACTCCCGAACCCGGGTGACGGGTTCGTTGACGGTCAGACTGACCAGACGCCCGACGACGAGGCGGGCCGTATCGGCGTCGAGGGCGGTGCCGCGTAGGAGATCCCCGAGCGAGGCGGCGGCGACGTCCCGCCGGTCCGGATCGCGGTCAGTCAGAGCTTCGAGTGCAGCGGACATATCCTTCACGCGGCCACCTCGGACCGCTCGACCAGGACACCGCTCTCGAACCGGGCTCCCGCACGGACGAGCGGCACCAGGTGGGCGCCGGTGACCGCGCGCCATCGCGCCTGGGCGGACTCGACGAGCTTGAACACCATGGCGAGGGCCGCGGCCGGGCTGCCGGCACCGCGGGTGACCTTCGTGCGGAGCTTGACAGTGGAGAACGTGGACTCGATCGGGTTGGTGGTCCTGAGGTGGATCCAGTGCTCGGCCGGTAAATCGTAGAACGCCAGCAGTTCCTCGGCGTCGTCGGTGATCTTGGCGACGGCCTTGGGCCACTTGGTGCCGTAGGTCTTGGCGAACGCCTCGATCGCCTTCTCGGCGTGCACGCGGTCCTCGGCGTTGTAGATCTCCTGCATCGCCTTCGTCGCACCCGGGTGAGCGGACTTCGGCAGGGCGTTGGTGACGTTGCGGGCCTTGTGAACCCAGCACCTTTGATGGCGGGCGGCCGGGAACACCTCGGCCAGGGCCTTCCACAGGCCCATCGCGCCGTCGCCGACCACCAGCTCCGGGTCGCGCATGCCCCGGCGGCGGCAGTCACGCAGCAGGTCCGCCCACGACTCGGTGGACTCCCGCAGCCCTTCGGCCAGCGCGATCAGCTCCTTGGTGCCGTCCAGCCGGACGCCGAGCAGGACCAGGACGCACGAGTGCGCCTGGCCGAGCCGGACCTTGGGGTGGACCCCGTCGGCCCACACGTAGACGTAGTCGCGGTCGGACAGGTCCCGGTCCTGGAAGGTGGCATGGTCGTCTTGCCACTGCTTCGTCAGCCGGGTCACCGTCGCCGGCGACAGCCCGGCCGCGCCGCCGAGGAACTGCTCCAACGCGGGAACGAAGTCCCCGGACGACAATCCGTGCAGGTAGAGCAGTGGCAGTACCTCCGAGATCTTCGGCGACTTGCGGCACCACGGCGCGAGGATCTTCGAGGAGAACCGCTTGCGCTCGCCGGTCTCGTCGTCGATGCGGCGGTCGTTCACGCGAGGCGCGGTGACCTCGACCGGGCCGGCCGCGGTGACCACGGTCCGAGACCGGTGGTGGCCGTTGCGGACCACCAGTCGATGCCCCCGCTCGTCGGTTTCGGCCGCCAACTCGGAGATGTACTGGTTGACTTCCGCTTCCAGCGCGGCGGCCAGCATGCGGCGGGCGCCCTCGCGGACGATCTCGTCGATCAGGGAGCCGGACTGGGTGGAGCCGTTGTCGGTGACTACGCTGAGCACGGGCGTGCCTTCCCGACCCGCGCTGCGAACGCGGGCCTACTCGGTGACCATCACAGGATCATTCGGGAAGGTACGCCCTCCGCGTCCCTCCCCGCACCGATCCACAAGTCATGAGCATTGCTCCCTATCCATGCCTGCACGCTTGTTGTCCATTCCCGCCGTCGCCGCCGCCCTGGACGTCGACCGCCGCACCGTCTACCGCTTCATCGCCGCCGGCGATCTGCCTGTCGTCGACCTCCGTACCGGACCGGGGCGATCCCGCGTGCGGGTCCCCGCGGCCGGTCTCGACGAGTTCATCAGCCGCCGCGCCGTCAAGTCTCTGTCGCCGGCCATCCGCCGCTGACCCTGGCGATGTGGGCACAGTCCCCGTTGAACAAGGAGTAGTACCGCGTACCTGCGCAAATTGAAGTCCGGCAAGTGGCAGGCGACCGTACGCAACCGGGCCGGAGACCGGTTCAGCGAATCCTTCCCTCTCAAGGCCCAGGCGCGCGCCTGGGGCATCGAGCTGGAGACCCAGTTCGCCCGCGGAGGCATGCGCGACCCGCGGGCCGGCGAAATCGCGTTCCAGGAATGGCACGACCGATGGTGGAACGCTCGCATCGTCGAGCCCCACACCCTGCGGGGCGACGCGTCCAGCATCAGGAACCACGTCATGCCCTACTGGGCGGACTGGGAGATGCGGGCTATCACCCGTATGGACGTCCAGAGTTGGATCCGCTCCCTGGTCGAGAAGGGCGCAGGCCCTGCCGCGATCAAACGGGCCTACAACCTGACGTCGTCCATCATGCGTGCGGCGGTCGACGACGATGTGATCGCGGTGAGCCCGTGCCGCAGCATCGATCTGCCGCCCATCGCGGTCAAGCCGCCGCAGTGGTTCACGCCCGACCAGGCGCAGAGCGTCCTCGATGGACTCGCCCCCGCCTGGCGGACGATGTGCCTGCTCGGCTTCTACACCGGCCTGCGCTGGGGCGAGCTCTCCGGCCTGCACCGCCACCGCATCGACACCCGGCGCTCGCGCCTGTTCGTGGTGGAGGTCAACACCAAGAGCGGCATCAAGGAGTACCCCAAGAGCTCCAAGAGCCGCCGTGAAGTCCCACTCCCGCCCCACGTCCTGGAGGCCCTCGAACGCCACATCCACCGCCTCGACCGCGACGCGGTGGTGTTCACCACCATCACCAAGGGCCGCTCCGGGCGCCTGCTCGCCGACAGCAACTGGCGCCGCCAGACCTGGTGGCCCGCCGTCGAGGCCGCCTACCACTTCGGCGAGCTACGCCCACCTCCAGCCGGATGCCCACAAGGCTGTCCTTGGAGCCTGGCAGCGAATGGAAACCCCGCTCGTCATTGCCGTATGAACGGACCTTCGCCCTGTCCTCTGTAGACAGGGCGAAGGCGTATATGCGCGGAACGGCGCCGGGTCGTGGAGGCGGTTGTGACTGGTCGTCGCACGCGACCAGCGGCCGTTGTGCCGAAGGGCCGGCCTCTGGAGAGGCTGGCCCTTCAGCGTCAGTGTCAGTGCTGTGTGTCAGGTGTAGTAGCCGCTGCAGTCGACGATGAAGTCAGTGCTTCCGGAGCTGTTGTTGTAGATGCTGATCTGTCCGTTGGTGTCGGTGGGGGTGAGGGTGAGGTTTGCGAGGGTGTCGCCGGTGCCCCAGTTGATGTTGCTGGTAGCGGGTTTGCCGATGGCGGTGGGGTAGGCGGTGGCGTAGCCGCCGCTGGCGGTGTTGGTGACGGTGAGCATGGCGGCGAGGGTGGGGGTGGTGGCCGTGGTGACTTGCTGGGTGGTGGCGGTGGTGAGGGTGTAGGTGCCGTTTGCGGCGACGGCGCCCTTGGTTCCGCCGATGCCGCTGCGGGTGTCGACGAGGCGGGTGGGGTTGAGAGTGTGGAATTTCTGGCCGGTGGTTGTGGTGGTGTAGTAGCCGGAGATGTCGGCCAGGACGGCGGTGGCGTTGCCGTGGACTGAGATGGTGATGGTCCCGGAGGTGCCGATGGGAACGTCGCCTGACAGGGAGGCGATGGTGTTTCCGCTGGTGAAACTGAGGCTGGTGTCGGCGGTGGGGGCGTAGCCGGTGGCGTATGCCTGGAGGTAACCGGCTCCTGCGGCATTGGCGGCGGCGAGGTTGACTGCTACGGCGGTGGCCGTGGCGGGGATGTTGTTCTGGCCGGTGATCTGCAGGGTGAAATTGGTGCCGACGGCCACGGTGCCGGTGCTGGTGAGGTTGGTGTGGGCGATGCTGGAGCGGGTGTCCAGGGCCCTTATGGCGCTGGTCAGCGGTGTGTAGGTCTGGTCTCCGGGCGCGGTGGCGTCGCTGGTGAAGTAACCGGTGAGGTCGACGATCAGGGCCGTGGTGCCGCCGGCGCTGTCGATGTGGGTGTAGAGGTCGATCTTGCCGTCGTTGCCGACCGGGACGATCTGGTAGCCGGTGGCGGTGGTGTTGGCGGCGAAGTTGGTGGATGAGGTGATGGGGCGTTGGGTTCCGTCGGCGTAGGTGGTGACGTAGCCGGTGTCGCTCTCGCCTGTGGCGGTGACGTCGACGGCGACGGCGGTGACCGAGTCGGGGACGGTGGTGAGGGCGCCGCTGACGGGTGAGGTGACGCTGTCGCCCGTGATCTGGAGGTGGGTGACGGAGTCGGAGGTGACGGTGCTGGCACCGGCGGTGATGCCGGTGCCGGTGATGCCGGTGCCGTTGCGGGTGTCGAGGATGCGGGTGGGTGTGACGGCTTGGTGGTATCCGGCCGGGGTGTATGGCTGGGCTGGTGGTACGGCCGAGCCGGTCCAGGTGCGGACGCGGGCGAGTTCACCGGTGAAGTAGTCGGTACGGGCGGAGGCGTTGAGGGCGTCGCCGAGCTGGAAGTTGCCGCTGGCACCGGTGGTGGGGGCGGTGTGGTTTCCGGTGGCGACGAAGACGTCGTCGACGTAGAGGTTCATCACGCCGGTGGGTTTGTCGTAGGTCGCGGTCAGGTGCGCCCAGGTGCCGAGGTGGACGCTGCCGCCGGTGATGGTGTCGAAGGTCCAGGCGGTGCCGGAGCCTGTGTTGAGGCTGAACTGCCAGCCGCCGGTGGTAGCCAGGAGCAGGATGCCGGAGTCGGCGCTGCCGCTCTGCGAGAGCACGGCGCCACCGTAGGCGGTGGGGTCGGCCCAGACGGAGACAGTGAGGGACTTGGTCAGGTCCAGGGCTTTGCTGCCCTGCAGGTAGTCGTGGTCGGCGGAGTCGAGTTGGATGTCGGGGTCGAACAGGCCGCCGGTCGGGGCGGTGACGCCGCTGGTCCCGGTGAGGGGGATCGCGCTGGTCGCGGTGTCGTCGGCGGTGAGTGCGGTGGTGTCGTAGTCGTTCAGCGGCCAGTCGTGGGTGTCGGTGCTCAGGGCCTGACCGGCGAGGGTGGTGAAGCTGGCGGTGGTACCGGGGAGGGTCATCTCATGGGCGGTCGCGGTGCCGGTGCTGCTGATGGTCCAAAGGTCGGGGGAGTGGTCGTTGTTGATGTCGGCGGCCTGAAGAGTGGGCTGGCTGACGGAGTCCCAGCCGCTGCTGGCGGCCTCGACGGAGGCAAGGGTGGTGTCGGTGGCACCGTTGGACAGGGTGTCGTAGGTCAGGGATTGGAGATTGGCGGGGCTGAGATACCACAGCTGGCCATGTGAGGGGTCGCTAGTGTCGGTGCTGGCGTCACGGGCGAACAGCTGCGGCAGGCCGCTTGCGTCGAGAGTGCTGGTGATCGTCCAGCCGCTCCAGCCGGTCGTGCAGGTGGTGGTGCTGGTGTTCTGGGCCAGGCAATAGGGGTTGTAGTCGGCCAGGTCGGTGGCCTGGTCCGTACCCACGTAGTTGCCTCGCCCGCTGAAGGTGGACTCGTCGTAGAGCGAGCCGTTGATCAGGAGCAGCAGGTCTGGATAGCCGGTGGCGGAATTGCCGTTGACGGTGTTGTACAGGCTGCCGCCGCTAGCGATAGAGGTGGCCGGCGTGATGGTTTTGGTGATGGTGCCGTCGTCGTTGAAGGTCGTGTTGGTGAATGCGAATGTGGCCGTGGAATCGGCTATTGGGGTGTGGTCGCTGCCGTCCGCTCGTGTCTGGAGGTCGGTGCCGTCGCCTTGGCCGCGCAGGATCTCGCCGCGGATGGCCCCGGTGGAGGTGTTGTAGCTGTAGTCGAGGACGTCGTTGAAGCCGTTGCCGGTGAAGAAGTGGCCGGTGATGACCTGGGTGCCGGTGAAGGAGGTGGCGGTCTGGGCGGTGGAGACGCCGTTGCCGTCGATGCCGATGTTGCGTGCGGCGGGGTTGAGCTTTCCGCTGCCGTTGCCGGTGGCCTGCCAGAGGCCGGCGGGCAGGGAGTTTTTGCCGCCGACGGTCAGCAAGTCGGCGTTGGAGTCACCGTTGAGGTCGTCGCTGGTGGCGGTGGCGGGGGCCTGGGCGATAAAGAGGTAATTGTAGGTATCGCCCACGTTACCGCTGGCGCCCACGGCTGTGACGGTCAGGACGTTGGTCTGGGTGGTCGGCTTCAGCGAGATGCTTGCGCTGTAGGGGCTGGTGCTTGAAGCAGTGACGCTGACGGGATTGCTGCCGTTGAGCTGATAGCGGTAACTGCCGGGCGTTGTAGTGGTGTTGGTGTCTGTGATGGTGAAGCTCGCGGAGGTGCCCACAGTGCACATGCTGCCGCCCGAGGGGCTATCCGTGAGTTCCGGGCACGGGGTTGTGGACGATGACGTGTCAGGGCTGACGGTGGGAGCGCCCGGGGCGGTGGGGTCGTAGTAGAAGTGGCAGGTCGTCGACTGGTCGCTGGTCAGATCGTGGTCGGTGACAGTGAGGTACCAGGCGAACTCAGTCTTGGCAGTCAGGGCTTGGAAGGGCCCTGAGGTGCTGGTGTGAGAGAAGGCGGTACTGGCTGTGGTCCCGCTGGTGGCGTCGATCGCCCGCGTATACGTGCTGCCGCTCGCCATGTTCTTCAGAGTGAAGTTCGCAGTAAGGCCGCTGGTGGTGCCGTCAGGGTCGGACACCCCGGCGCGCAGGGTCACGTCGCCCAGCCCCAGCGAAGTGGGTGTCGTGGCGGTGCAGCTCGTGGCGGGGCTGGTGGTCAGCGAGCTCGGAGTGTTGGGCTTGTGGTCGTAGGTGGTCGTGATGGTGGCCTGCTTGCTGAACTGCTTCCAGGCCAGATCGTTGCCCTCGTCAGCGGCCTTCAGCTCGAAGGTGGCCTTGGACCACTTGCTGCCGGCGGCCTGCTTCATGAGATCTTGGATGTCGAAGGTGACGTCCGCGGGACCGCAAGACGTGGACCAGCCGTGGGCGACGGACTGGGAGCCCAGGGACTTGAGCCGCGCAGGCTGGTGGTTCCAGGTCGTGCTCGAAGTGATCGATCCGGTCCAGTAGAGGTCGACGGCTTCGGCGGTGCAGGAAGCCGACCAGTTCTCATAGAAGGAGATATGAGAGTCGATCACGTCCTGCGCGCCCCAGACACTGCTGTGGATGCTCGTCTGGTAGAAGGCGCGGTTGGTGGAGACGTCGGAGGTCCAGTCGGTGTAACCGACATGAAGCGGACCGGGGGTAGAAGCCGCGGGCTTCCAGAAGGCCGTGTCGGGCCACTCACTGTCGACGAACGCCCATGCCTGGACGGTGTCAGTCTGCCCAGAGGGTGTGAAGGTGGGGTCGATATAGACCGGGTAGACAGTGTGTTTGCCCGTCAGCAGGCTGTGGTCAGGTGACAGGCTGATGCGGCCCGCGTGATAGGCGGCCTTGAGGCTCGCCTTGTGGGCGGCGTCGCCTGGTGATGTGGGACTGGAGGAGAGGGGGGCGCCATTGCGCCTGTCCACAGTCTGACCGGTATGCGGGTCAGTCGCCTTGGGCGTGTTCGCAGCGGGCCGGGTGGAGTCCCACATGGTGGGGGCAGTTGCGGCGAACAGCGTGCGCCCGGCGCGGTCCTTGGCGGTGATGTCACCGGCCGGGTCACTGGTCAGGGTGACCCCGGTTGCCTTGGTGGACAGGTTCAGACCGGCCAGCGCGGGGTTCGCGGCGGCCGCGGCGTTCTTGACGATGAGGACTTCGCTGAACCCGCCGGTGTCCTGAGCGGTCACAGCGAGGTTCACATCAGGCAGCACGTCCGGGTAGGTCGCCGTCGCACCGGACAGGGTGGGCGTGCGCAGGGCGAACGCTGCAGGGAGCGAGACGGCCAGGGATCCGCTGCCTGCCCGCATGCTCGCCAGCGGTGCACCCGTGCCGCCACCGGACAGGGACAGCGTGCCGGTGGTGACCTTCGGGGAGATTGTGCCGTCTGCGTGGCGGACCAGGGTGGGATCCAAATTCTTCCACTTGCCCTGTACCAATCGGCGTACTGGCGCCACTGTCTGTCTGAGCGTCAGTGTGCCGTTCGGATTTGCGGTCAGCGTGGAGGAGTCCGTCGTGGCAGCCGTTGCCAAGACCGGCTTGCCCGTAGAGTGTGCCCTGGCCAACGCCTGGTCTTCGCTCAGCCAAGCAGATGACTTGGCCGCTGCGTGCGGCGCGACAGCGCGCTCCGATGAACCAGCGGGGTCGGCGAGAGCGGGAACGCTCCAGGCCCCGGTGACCGCGAGAGCAGCAGCGCCGACGACCATCCGGCGTGCCCATGACAGGGGCAAACGGGTCCGCCTATTCTTTTGCACTTTCTTTCCTCGAATCTTGAGGCTGATGAAAATTTCGGCGCGTCTTTTCGGCGGCAATCATTGAAATGCCGGCGATGGGCCATGTATTCGTAAAGCAATTTTGGGCTTGCCTTGACGGTCTATATGGGTGGCTTCCTGGGGTCTGCAGGATCGGCTGGCGTGGCACTGGGTGGTGGGAACGGGCGTCACCGTACGAGTAGTTGCGCCTGGTCGTGGGAGTGTTGTGACCTGTATCACAGCGTAGGCATGGCCGATATGGACGCTTATGTTCTGCTTCCTCGGCTCTTCACGGTTCGTTTTTACCGGCTCCTTATTCTTGAAGTTTGCGCATTCAGGTAGTTCTTTGTCTGCGGACGAGCGATCACGCGGCACGGCATAGATGCGTGAGCCCCATACGAGCGTCTGGCATTTCAGCATGTCGTCGTAGCGAGGGGTGGGTCGTGTCAGGTAGAGGCGCGCGCAAAAACAGCACAGCGGGTGTGGCGCGGAGTCGCCGCACAGTCCGGCGGCTGCTCGTTGGTTCGGCGGCGGTCCTGGCCTGGTCCCTGAGTCTCAGCCTGGCCTTCGGCTCCACGGCGAGCGCGCTGCCAGCGGCCCAGCACACGAGGGCTGCCCCGCCGAAGGCGGACCTCGGCCACTCGGTCACGGGCCTGAAGTCCGTCTCGCCCAAGCACGTGCGCATCTCGGACGCCACGCGGCGCACCATCACACCCACCCAGAAGTCATGGCCGGCCGCTCACGCCGGGACCCTGCACCTCAAGGCGCCGGAGCACGCAGCCGCAACGGGAGCCAAGGTCGCCGCAGCAGGAACTCCGGTCTGGGCCCAGGCCTTCGCGCCAACGAAGGGCGACTACATGGGCCCCAAGGTGCTTGGGGTGTCGGTGAAGTCCCGTTCCTTGTCAGCCCGATTGGGCGTGTCCGGGCCGGTATGGTCGCTCGCCGCCGGACAGGAAGCGGGAGCTGCATCCTCGGACTCGGCCCGTGTGAAGGTGGGCCTGGACTACGGCGCGTTCCGCCAGGCGATCGGCGGCAACTACGCCTCCCGCCTGCGTCTCGTACAACTGCCCAGCTGCGCGCTGACGACGCCGCAACTGGCCAAGTGCCGCAAGCAGACTCCTCTGACCTCCCTTAATGACTCCAAGGCCGCGGCCATATCGGCAGCCATCGCCCTTCCTGCGGAATCCACGGTCAGGCCCACCGCAACTGGAACTGGCCGGTCTGCGGCAGCATCTGCGGTCTCGGCCGTGTTCACGGGGGCGGCCTCCACGGTTGCCTCCGCGCAGGCGGCCTCGGCCTCGGGCGCGGCCACGGTGATCGCAGCGACCGATTCCACGGGCCAGGAGGGCGGGGCGGGCGGTAATTACGCTTCGACGCTGTCGTCGGCCGGCTCCTGGGGTCAGTCCGGATCGTCCGGTGACTTCACCTACACCTACAAGGTGGAATCGCCATCCGCGTCGACGTCGCTGGCGCCGGACGCGTCGCTGTCGTACGACTCCGGCAGCGTCGACGGCAAGACCGCCAACACCCAGGCCCAGTCGTCCTGGGTGGGCGACGGGTGGGACACCCAGGACTCCTTCGTCGGCCAGGAGTTCACCTCCTGCGCAGACTCCCCGGAAGGCAGCGCGGGCTCGGTGACCACCACCGACGAGTGCTACGACGGGCCCGTCCTGACGATGTCTCTGAACGGCTCGTCGACCTCGATCGTCTACGACAAGAACACCTCGACCTACAAGCTGGCCGACGACGACGGTGCGACGGTGAGCAAGGTGACCGGCTCGTCGAACGGATCCGGCACGTATGACACCTCGTACTGGGTGATCACGGAGCGGGACGGCACCAAGTACTACTTCGGCCGCAACCAACTGCCCGGCTGGGCCTCCGGGAACGACACGACGAACTCGGTGGACTCCGAGCGGGTATACGCCGCGCACTCCGGTGACCCCTGCTACAACTCCACGGCCACAAGCAGCTACTGCACCATGGCCTACAAGTGGCACCTCGACTACGTCACCACCGCCACCGGCGCGGCGATGGCGTACTACTACAAGCAGGACACTAACTATTACGGCGCCTACAACGGGGCCTCCCAGGTCAAGTACGTGCGCGACTCCTACCTCGCGCACATCGACTACGGCTTCACCACCGCCACCGGCCCCTACGGCACCATCCCCGACAAGATCGTCTACGGCACATCGGTGCGCTGCACCTCCACCAGCACCAACTGCGGCAGCGCGGAAACCTCCTCCAACGCCGCCTACTACCCCGACGTGCCGTACGACCTGGTCTGCGCATCCGGGGCCACCTGCAGCTCGCACGGGCCCTCATTCTTCTCCACCGTCCGTCTGACCTCGATCACCACCCAGCAGTACTCCACCTCATCCAGCGGGTACGTGACGGTCGACTCCTACGCTCTGACGCAGACCGAGCCCAATACCGGGGACGCGACCAGCGCAACGCTGTGGCTGTCCTCCGTCCAGAGCACCGGATCGGACACCACCGCCGGCGGCTCCACTTCCTCCATCACCATGCCTCCGGTCAAGTTCGCGGGTTCGGCGCTGGAGAACCGCGTCAGCACGGCCACCTACCCGGGCCTGTTCCGCTACCGCATCACGGCGATCACCAACGAGATGGGCGGGGTCACCGGTGTCTCGTACGGTCTTCCGACTGCCTGCTTGACCTCCGCCACGCCCTCCTCGAACACCGCATCCTGCTTCCCTGAGTACTGGACGCCCAGCGGTTACATCAGCCCGATGCTGGACTGGTTCAACAAGTATGCGGTGCAAGAGGTCCTGGAGACCGACACCTACGGCGGCTCGGCCACGAAGGAATCCGACTACGCCTACAGCGGCGCGGCCTGGCACTACGACGACGACGAGAACACCAAGCCGAAGTACCGCACCTACGGGCAGTGGCGCGGCTACCAGCAGGTGACCACCACCACTGGCAACGGATCCGGTGATGCCAAGACCAAGCAGGTCGACTCCTACTACCAGGGCATGGATGGAGACTGGCTGTCGTCCACCTCGACCCGCAGCATTTCGCTGACTGACTCGCAGGGCGGTCACCACTCCGACTCACCCCAACTCGCTGGCCAGGTACTGGAGTCCACGTCCTACCTGGGCAACGGCGGTGGCGTCGACAGTTCCACGATCACCTCGTACTGGATCTCTGCTGCCACCGCCACCCGCACCCGCTCCGGGCTGCCGGACCTGACCGCCAACGCGATGGGCTCGGCCGAAGTGTGGAGCCGTCAGCGGCTAACCGACGGCGGCACCACGAACTGGCGCTACGTCGAGGACGACACCACCTACGACGCCACCCGCTCGGACGACGACTTCGGCCTGGCGACCTATAACTACAAGCACACCGTGCCGGTCGACTCCCACTACGACCAGTGCACCGCCACCACCTATGCGCCGGCCAACACCAGCGCCAACCTCGTCGGCCTCGTCTCGTCCACGGAAGAGGACTCGGTCGCCTGCTCCGGCTTCACCGAAGGCTCCGTCGCCTCCGTACCCGCCGGGCTGAACACCCTCGCCGCACCGGCCAGCGTCAACCGGCCCGACCAGGTCGTCTCTGCCACCCGTACGTTCTATGACGACGCGACACTCTCCACCACGTTCCCGCAGTCCAGCGCCCCGACCATGGGCCTGGTCACCATGACCCGCACCGCCACCGACTACGGGGCGGGCGCGTTCACCTGGCGCACCACCGCGAAGAACACCTACGACAGCACCTACCACCGCCTGTCGGGCACCACCAACGGCAACGGCAACACCACCACGACCAGCTACACGGTCAACTCCGCCTATCTGACCACCGGACAGAGCGTCACCCAGCCGACCGTCGGCGGAGTCGCCCATACCAGCAGCTCGACATTCGACCCGGAGCGTGGGCTGACCCTGACGAGCACGGACGCCAACCATGTGGTGACGACCGTCCAGTACGACGCACTGGGCCGGGCAACCTCGGTGTGGAAGGACTCCCGCCCCACCACCTCGCTCGCCAACCTGACCTACGCCTACACCCTGACCAACAGCGCTGTTTCGGGCGTGGTGACCAACGCCCTCAACGACAACAACGGTTACCTCACCTCGGTCAGCATCGTCGACTCGCTGGGACGGGACCGCCAAAGCCAGACCTACACCCCGCAGGGTGGCCGTCTCATCGATGACACCCTGTACGACTCACGCGGCTGGACGGCGAAGAAGAACACCGACTACTGGGACTCCGCCACCACTCCCACGCTGTCGCTGAAGTCGGTGGCCGACAATCAGGTCGCCGACCAGGACGTGTACACCTACGACGGGCTCGGCCGGCCCGTCTACGACAGCTCCGAGAAGAACGGGGTCATCGTCTCCACCGCTACGACGGTCTACAACGGCGATGCCACCACCGTCATCCCGCCCACCGGGGGCGTCACCAAGACCACCCGCACAGATCCCTTCGGCCGCGCCACCGAACTCGACGAGTACACCGCCGCACCCACGCTGACCACACCGTTGAACAGCGCCACCGGCATCTTCTACCTCACCGGCGGCACCACCACCGCCACCACCTACGGCTACGACGGCCACGGCCAGCAGGCCAGTACCACCGACGCCAAGAACCAGGTGTGGACCAACACCTATGACCTGGCCGGGGAGGTGACCACCAAGACCGACCCCACCGCCGGCACGACCTCGAACATGACCTACGACGCGGACGGAAATCTGCTGCAGAGCAAGGACTCCCGCGGCGACTACCTCTCCTACACCTACGACGCCCTCGACCGCAAAACCGGCGAGTACGCCGCAGCCGCCGCCAACCAGACCCCCTACAGCTCCGCTAGCTCGCCCGGCAACCAGACAGCGTCCTGGGTCTACGACAACGCCAACACCGCGATCTCCGGCATGACCTATCCGGTCGGCCACGTCACCACCGCCACCTCCTACAGCGGCGGCTACGCCTACGTCCAGCAGGCCGTGAACTTCAACGTCTTCGGCGAATCCCTGGGCGAAGAGACCATCATCCCCTCCGCCGCACAGGGTTCGGTGCTCGGCAAGACGTGGAAGATCACCCACGCTTACACAAGCGTCCTGGGCCTGCTGCGCTCCGACAGCTACCCCCTCGGTGCCGGGCTACCTGCCGAGACTGTCGGCTACGCCTACAACAACGAGGACGAACTCACCGGTCTGGCCTCCACCTCCTACAGCTACCTGCAAAGCGTCAGCTACAGCGCCTACAACCAGGTCGCTCAGGTCCAGCTGGGCTCCTCCACCTCCTACGCGACCGCCACCGACACCTATGACGCGCACACCGGGAACCTGACGGACCAGCTCGTCACCCGCTCCACCACCCCGGCCAGCGTGGACGAAACCGCCTACAGCTACGACCTCGCCGGCAACATAACCCACCAGACCGAAACTCGCTCCGGCTCCAGCGCCACGGCCGAGACCCAGTGCTACACCTACGACCCTCTCGACCGTCTCACCGATGCCTGGACCGCCACCGACAACTGCGCCGCCACCCCCACCAGCAGCAGTCACAGCACCGTCGGAGACGGCATCACCGGCGGCACGTACTGGACCAGCTGGGCCTACGACGACATCGGCAACCGCCTCACCCAGACTCAGCACACCGTCTCCGGCACAGCCAGCGACACCGTCACCACCAGCGGCTACTCCACCAGCCAGCCCAACACCCTGACCAGCACAAGCACCACCGGCGGCACGACCGGCTCCACCAGCTACGTCTACGACGCCGCCGGCAACACCCAAAACCGCCACACCAGCACCGGCGACCAAACCCTCGTCTGGAACAACGCCGAACAGCTCACCAGCGTCTCCAACAGCACCACCGGCGCCACCACCAGCTACATCTACGACGCCGCCGGCAACCTGCTCCTGCAGATCGACCCGACCACCACCACGCTGTATCTGGGCAGCGAGCAGATCACCCTCGACAACTCCGCAGGCACCGCCACCGGAGTGCGCTACTACAGCGCCCCCGGCGACGCCACCATCGTCCGCACCGGCACCGGCACCAACTACGGCTTCGAACTCGCCGCCGACCAGCACGGCACCAACACCCTCTACCTCGACAACACCGCCCAGACCCCCACCTGGCGCCAGTTCGACCCCTACGGCAACCCCCGCGGCACCACCACAACCTGGGCCGACAACCGCACCTTCCTCAACAAAACCACCGACACCACCACCGGCCTCACCAACATCGGAGCCCGCGAATACGACCCCACACTCGGCCGCTTTATTAGCCTGGACCCCGTCTTCGAAGCCACCAGTCCACAAGAACTCGGCGGCTACAACTACGCCAGCAGCAACCCGGTCGTCCAGAGCGACCCCACAGGCATGGAAAGCTGCGGCCCGGTTCACTTCTGCTCAGGCAATAACGGCACTTACGGCACGTACCACGCCGAAAACGACCCCGGATCAAAGAAATATAAGGGCTCCAGCCACTACTGCGACACGCACAAATGCGGCAGCACAACACTTCCGGGCGGCGGGTGCGTCTCCGGTTGCTCCTCCAGTGACAGAAATCAGACGATCAAGCACAGCACTGGGACTTCCCGCAACGCCGACCACGGACACTGGTGGACCAGCGTCAAGAACTGGGGCTCCGCCGTCGCGGACAATGCTCCCGACCTGGTCCTCCATGGCGGCGAAACAGCGCTCGGTATCATACTGATCGATGGCGGCTCGGACCTGGCTATCGCAGGGGGTGCTGTCTGCGTCACTGGAGTCGGAAGCATAGTGGGCTGCCCATCAGCGGCAGCTGGCGTCGTAGGCGTAGGCGCGGGCATTGCCCTCACTGGAAACGGCGTAGACAACCTATCGAGCGATATCGGCAAAGTGTTCAACGAGGCCGACGAAACCTCGGGAGGAGCTGCTCCGGATCCCGCAGAGAACCCAGACATGTCATCCCTCAAGAAGATGAATGACAGCCAGTTGAAGAAAGCCGTAGGGGACGTACATCAATTCAAAAAGGAGCTGGTGGGGGGTAGGGTCGCACACTTCGATACGTACAAGGATACGTCTAGCGGTTACCTATTCCTCATGCCAAAGGGTGGCGGAACGCCTATCCCGACGTACTACAATGTGAACTGGTAGGAGGCTGACGGTGGGTAGCGGGACAGCATTGCGTAGAGTTCAATTCTCGATCGATAGTCCTGTGATCGAAATCGCGCAAATCACAGCACTGCTTGGGCTCGATCCAGACAGGACAGTGACTATCGGGCAAGTCCCATCGGGATCGGTTCTGCGCAAGCCTGCGTCGCGCAACATGTGGGAGGTCATAGAGTCCGGAGACGATTCAGCAGATGTTGATGAGATGCTTCGGCAGGTTTGCGGACGCCTCAGCCCCGTTCGTGAAGAAATTCGGTCTCTACGAGACGCTGGGTGCGAGGTGATGGTGAGTGTCATTCAGTACCTTTCTGCTGCAGACAGGACTGGCCCCGGATTCTCGCTGGATTCCGCAACGCTTGAATTCATCTCCTTCATCGGGGCAGAGCTGGATGTTGATCAGTATGTGATCGAATGAACTCGACGATCTGACGCCATTACGTCGCCTGGGCGCGGAATTCGATCGTGGGGTCGGCGGACAGTCGCGAGCGGCCCGAGCGTGCAGTTCAATACGCAACGGTGTAGCTGGGAAGGTGGCGTGCTTGATTGAGGCGACCCTAAAAGTGCGGATACTTCCCTTTTTGCCGCGAAGTCCAGCCGTTGATGGAAGCACCTCCTTGCCTGGTGCGGCGTGATGTAGCCGATCGTCGAGTGAGGCCGCTCCCGGTTGTAATACTCGGCCGGTCTGACGAGCCAGCCAGCCTCTGGAGTGAGCGGGACGGAGCCTGCTGGGCAACTGGTCCTGGCAGCTCGGTCTGGTCCGAGTGGGCGGGATGGTCTGTCGGCCGTGACGCTCGTTTGACGCTCTGGTTGCACTCACGCTGGGCGGCGAGCCGATAACGCTGCTCTGACCTGGTCTTTTCCGTGACTCACTCAGGCCCGCATCTTTCCGATGACGCATCATGTGGAGTGTGTGGCGATCCTTGAGCCGGTGGCGAAGGGCTCCTGAGCTGCGGTTTGTGCGCGCGCACGAACGCATCGATGCGGTGCCCGGGGGTTCGACCTCGGTTGCCGACAACGAACCCGTTACGGAGCGGCTGCCGTCGAGGGGCGGGTGGAGTGCCCGGTGAGGTTCTCGGGCCGTAGGAGTGTGTCCAGTTGGTCTGCGGTGAGCAGGCCGGCCTCGGCGGCGAGGTCCCTGACGGCGCGGCCGGTGGCCAGGGCCCGGCGGGCGAGGGCGGTGCTCGCGACGTAACCGATGTGCGGGGCGAGCGCGGTGACCAGTCCGACGGAGCGGTGGACGCTGTCGTGGAGGTGTTCGCGGTTGGCGGTGATGCCGGGGACGCAACGCGTGGCGAGGGTGTCGCAGGCGGCGCGCAGGTGGGTCAGTGAGCGCAGCAGGCTGTAGGCGATGACGGGCTCGAAGGCGTTGAGCTGGAGCTGACCGGCCTCGGCGGCCATGGTGACGGTCAGGTCGTTGCCGATGACCTCGAAGGCGACCTGGTTGACGACTTCGGGGATGACCGGGTTGACCTTGCCGGGCATGATCGACGAACCCGCCTGCACCGGCGGCAGGTTGATCTCGCCGAGCCCGGTTGTCGGCCCGGACGAGGTCAGACGCAGGTCGTTGCAGGTCTTGGAGAGTTTCACGGCGACGCGCTTGAGGACGCCGGAGAGCTGGACGAAGGCCCCGCAGTCCTGGGTGGCCTCGATGAAGTCGCCCGCGGGCCGGACCGGTTCGCCGCTGATCCCGGCGAGATACGCGCAGGCGAGTTCCGCGTAGCGGGGGTGGCCGTTGATGCCCGTGCCGATCGCGGTGCCGCCGAGGTTGGACTCCAGCAGCAGTGCGGCGGCCTCGGTGAGGCGTTGCCGGTCCTCCTCGATCATGACCGCGTACGTGGTGAATTCCTGGCCCAGCGTCATGGGCACGGCGTCCTGGAGCTGGGTGCGGCCCATCTTCAGTACGTCGGCGAACTCCGTCGCCTTCTCGGTGAACGCCGAGGCCAGCGCCCCCAGGGAGTCGCCGAGCCGGCGCAGTGAGCTCACCAGGGCCAGGCGTACGGCGGTGGGGTAGACGTCGTTGGTGCTCTGGCCGAGGTTGACGTGGTCGAGAGGGTGGATCACGTCGTAGCGGCCACGAGGGTGACCGAGGATCTCCAGGGCACGGTTGGCGATGACCTCGTTGGCGTTCATGTTCGTGGAGGTGCCGGCTCCCCCCTGGACGGGGTCGACGACGAACTGCTCGGTGAACCGTCCGGCGCGGATCTCGGCGCACGCGCCGATGATCGCTCCGGCGATGTCCGGGGCGAGCAGGCCGAGGTCGCGGTTGGCCTGGGCGGCAGCCTGCTTGACCGCGGCCAGCGCCACGATCAGGTCGGGGAACCGGGCGATGGTCGACCCGGTGATCGTGAAGTTCTCCACGGCCCGCACCGTGTGCACGCCGTAGTAGGCGTCGGCGGGTACCTCCTTGTCCCCGACCAGATCGTGCTCGATGCGTGTGCCCTGAGCCATCTGCTCCTGCTCCTCGTCGCCGCCGCGGGTCCCCTTGACAGGCCACCGCGTCCGGCCTCAGTGTTGCCGACCAACACGCAGAACGCAATATATTGCATATGGCAGGAGCTGCATCATGCGTACCGCTCATCCCCTCCGGATGCCGATCGGCATCCAGTCGGTCATCGCCGTCGGCCTCGGTGCCCTCATCGGAACCCTCGCCCCGTCCGCGGGCGAGCAGCTGAAGATCCTCGGAGACGTGTTCCTGAACCTGGTGCAGGTCGTCGTCCTGCCCCTGGTCTTCCCGCTCATCGTGCTGGGCATCGCCCGCATGGAGTCGGTCAGGAAGGTCGGCCGGATCGCCGGCAAGGCCATCCTCTACTTCGAGATCGTCACCACCGTCGTCCTGCTGATCGCGGTGGGGCTGGCCAAGCTCACGGGAATCGGCAAGGGCGCCCCCGTCCACGGGGCCGACGCCAAGGACCTGGACGGTCTGAGCCAGGGCATCGACTTCCACGAACTGGTCCTGCACGCCGTACCGAAGAACATCTTCGCCGCGTTCGGCGAGGGCAACCTGCTCGGCGCGATCGTCTTCGCCCTCCTCGTGGGCGTGGCGATGGCTGCGATCGGGGAGAAGTCCGAGCCCTTCGCCTCGGTCCTGGAGTCCGTCGCCGCGGTGATGTTCAAGGTCGTCGGATACGTCATCCGGGTCGCGCCGCTGGGTGTGCTCGGCTTCATCTCGTACGACGTCGCCCACTACGGCTTCGGCAACCTGCGCAGTCTGCTGGGCTTCATCGCCGTGGTCTACGCGGGTCTGGTCATCGTCGTCGGCGTCCTCTTCCCGCTCATCGCAGCGATCTACCGCATCCGCTACGTCGAGTTGCTGAAGTCGATCGCCGGGCTGGCCGGGATCGCCTTCGTCACTCGCAGCTCCGAATCAGTCCTGGCCCCTCTGATGGGCAAGCTCGAGGCATTCGGCCTCAGCCGCTCCACGACCTCGTTCGTCGTCCCGCTCGGCTACTCCTTCAACACCGACGGCTCCGTCCTCTACCAGGCGGCAGCGCTGGTCTTCCTCGCCAACGCCTACGGCGCGGACACCTCCCTGCCCGCCCTGCTGCTCATGGTGGGCGTGCTGGTGATCCTCTCCAAGGGCATGGCCGGCGTCGCCTCCGCCTCGATCGTCGTCCTCATCGCCGCAGGGAACTCCATCGGCCTGCCCGCCGAGGGCATCGCCCTGCTCCTCGGCGTCGACTTCGTCGTCGACATGGCCCGTACCGGCGTGAACGTCATCGGCAACTCCCTTGCAGCCGCCGTCGTCGACAGCTCCGAGAACCGGCGCGAAGCCCGACGCCGCAGGCGGGAAGCCTCCCGTACCCCGGCCGAGCCCGAGACCAATGTCCTCCACAAGGAACCCGCACAGTGACCACCCCCGCTTCCCCCACCGAGGTCATCGGCATCCTCGGTGGCATGGGCCCGGCAGCCACGGCCGACTTCTACGCCAAACTCGTGTCGACGACCCCCGGCTCCAGCGACCAGGACCACCTCCGGACGGTCATCTGGTCCGACCCGACCATCCCCGACCGCACCGAGGCCCTGCTGGGCAACGGCCCCGATCCCACCCCCTGGCTCCTCGACGGCAGCCGCGTCCTGCGCGAAGCCGGCGCCACCGTCATCGCCATCCCCTGCAACACGGCTCACGCCTTCGTCCCGCGCATCGCCGACCACGTCGGCCTGCCCATCGTCCACATGATCGGCGAGGTCGCCCGGCATCTCACCACGCTCAGCCCCCGCATCCGCACCGCCGGACTGCTCGCCACGACCGGCACCGTCCGGGCCGGCCTGTACCAGGAGTGGCTGGACCGCTTCGGCATCCGCCTAGTGCTCCCCGACGCCACCAGTCAGGACCACGAGGTCATGACCGCCATCCGCATGGTCAAGGCGGGCACCCACGGCGGCGCGGCGACCGAGCTTCTGTCCCGCGCGGCACACCGCCTGACCGAGCAAGGCGCGCAGGCGGTCATCGCCGGCTGCACCGAGATTCCGCTCGGCCTGTCGGCCGACGGCGTGGACGTCCCCCTCGTGGACCCGGCGATGGTCCTGGCCCGGGCCCTTGTCCGCCGGGCCACGACCGGGGGCCCACCTGGAGGGAACGAGCACGGATAGGACGCGAAACGGCGATGTACTGTACGCAATATGTCACTCGACCGACCAGTCTCTCGCCGCCTCCTCAGTGACGAGGTCTTCGACCGGCTCCGCGACTCCATCGTGCGCGGGGAACTCGTCCCCGGTGAGAAGGTCAAGGACGGTGAGCTCGCCGAGCGCCTCGGTCTCAGTCGCACCCCGGTGCGCGAGGCGCTCGCCCGGCTCGCCGACATCGGCCTGGTCGAAGCGAAACCCGGCGTCTACACCCGTATCACCACCCTCAACCGCCGCGACGTGGCGAAGACCCTCGCCGTCCTGCGCTCCCTCGACCAACTCGCCGTGGAGACAGCGGTTCCGGTCATGACCGAGCAGGACCTGCAGCGCATGCGGGAGGCCAACCGCGACTTCGAACGGGCCGTCGCCGCCAACGACACCGCCGCGGCACTCGCCGCCGACGACCGCTTCCACGCCGTCCCCATCACGGCCGCGGACAACCCCGTGCTCAGCCGGATCGTCGAGCAGCTCCACCCGCAGATCCACCGCATCCTCCACCGCAAGTTCTCCACCCTGCTCGGCGGCCGCAACACCATCGAACACCACGACCAGCTCATCGCCGTCTGCGCCGGCGGCGACGCCCACGCCGCCGCCGAACTCTCCGGGCGCCACTGGTCCGAACTCGGCGGACACATCAACGACCTGTTCAACGCCAACGAGTTCGCCGAAGCGGCGACCGGCTGAAACGCCGCGCCTGTGTGAGGTGGCGCGGGGCCAAGCAGTGAACCCGGATCCTGCCTGCGCCCCGCCTCGGCGCCCCTGTGGCCGGCGCCCTTGTGGGCATCCTCGACGGCCTGTATCGGGCGGCCGCTTACCGGCTCTCAGGCTGACCGCCGCCGACCGTTCGTACGTGCACGCCGTGGGAACGGCTTCGATGAGCGGCGTGGGAGACGTGCGCGAGCGGGCTTCTGATGATGAGTCGGCTGGTCCGAAGCGGCGGTCCGGAAAGCCTTCGCGGAACCTCCGCCGGCACCTGCCCTGTCCCGCCGAAAAAGTTTTCGGCTCGCGGCAACCATTGCGGTGCCTGTGACCACAAGGAGTCGGATCCGGCCAGTTCCGGTGGTCCCGATCCGCTTTTCCTCCGTGAACGGTATGCAAGGAGAGCCCCTCCCCATGAAGAACCCCCCGCACGGCGAGCGCCGCGGGCGTCACCGCCGTCGCTGGACTGCCACCGCTGTGCTGCTCGGCGCGCCCCTCGCCGTCGTGCCGTATCTCCTGTTCGTGCAGGAGGACTCGCAGGCCGCGACGGTCGACGGCAATGCCTACTACGAGCTGGTCTCCGTGCGCAGCGGCAAGGTGCTGGACGTCAACGGCTTCTCCACCGCCGACGGCACCCGGATCCAGCAGTGGACCGACCAGCGCACCGCCAACCAGCAGTGGAAGCTGAAGCCCATGGGGGACGGCTACTACGAGCTGGTGAACCGCAACAGCGGCAAGGTCCTGGGCATAGAGGGCAATTCAACCGCTCGGGCGGCCACCGCCGAGCAGCAGACCGAAAACTCCTCCCCGTCGCAGCAGTGGCGGATCGACGACGTGAGCGGTTCCGACGCCGTCACCCTCACCTCCCGCAGGAGCGGCCAGGTGCTGGACGTCTCCGGAGGCTCCTCGGCCAACGGGGCGGTCGTCATCCAGTATCCCGGCCTGGGAAGCACCAACCAGCAGTGGAAGCTGGTGAAGATGGCCGACCCCTCGGCGGTTGGCACGGCCGGCACGGACGCCAAGCCCGCCTCCGGGCCGTATGTGTGGAAGAACGCGCCGGTGGCGGGCGGCGGTTACGTCACGGGTCTGGTGTTCAACCAGAAGGAGAAGGGCCTGCTGTACGCGCGTACCGACATGGGCGGCGCCTACCGCTGGGACACCGGGGCCGAGCAGTGGATCCCGCTGACCGACTGGGTCGGCGAGAAGGACTGGAACCTGCTGGGCATCGAGTCGCTGGCCACCGACCCGGTCGACCCGAACCGGCTCTACCTCGCCGCCGGCACCTACACCAACGACTGGGCCGGCAACGGCGCGCTCCTGCGCTCCACCGACCGCGGACGTACCTTCCAGCGCACCGACCTGCCGTTCAAGCTGGGCGGCAACGAGGACGCCCGCGGGGCGGGCGAGCGCCTGGTGATCGACCCCGCGAACCACGACAACCTGCTGCTGGGCACCCGCAAGAACGGCCTGTGGCGCAGCACCGACGCCGGTAAGACCTGGAACCAGGTCTCCTCGTTCCCGGTCAAGAACGGCGCGAGTTTCGGCACCGGCATCTCCTTCGTGACGTACGGCCCGGCCGGCAGCAACACGGTCTACGTCGGCGTCGCGGACAAGTCCACCAACCTGTACCGGTCCACCGACGGCGGCAACTCCTGGCAGGCCGTCTCCGGGCAGCCCACCGGGCAGGTGCCGCAGCACGGCGTGCTCTCCGGTGACGGCTCGCTCTACGTGTCGTACTCCAACAACACGGGCCCGAACAACGTGTCGGGCGGTTCGGTGTGGAAGTACGCCGGCGGGGCGTGGAAGAACATCTCGCCGTCGCAGGGCAACTACGGGTTCGCCGGTCTGGACGTCGACCCGCAGAAGCCGTCCACGGTGATGGTCACCACGCTGGACCGCTGGTGGCCGCAGGACGAGGTCTACCGCAGCACCGACGGCGGTGCGACCTGGAAGACCCAGTCCGACAGGTCCGTGCGCAGCGCCTCCATCGCCCCGTACCTCGGCACCGGCATCGGGCACTGGATGACCGCGCTGGCCATCGACCCGTTCGACTCCGGGCACGTGCTGTACGGCACCGGCAACGGCATCTGGGCCAGCAACGACGCCAACGCGACCGACAACGGCGGCACCAGCCACTGGTTCATCGGAGCCCGCGGGCTGGAGGAGACGGCGTACTACGACGCGGTCTCCCCGCCCGGCGCCGCCGCCCTCATCACCTCGCTGGGCGACCAGGGCGGCTTCGTGTACGACGACGTGACGAAGGAGCCCACCGGGCGGCTGACCAACCCGGAGATCTACAACAGCACCTCCGTCGACTTCGCCCAGTCCAACCCCTCGCTGGTGGTCCGGGTCGGCCGGGGCGGTGCGCAGGACGGCGCCCTCTCCACCGACGGCGGCCACACCTGGAACGGCTTCAAGGGCGAGCCGGTGCCCAGCGCGGACAGCGGCCACATCGCGATCGCGGCGGACGGCTCCAGCATCGTCTGGGCCGAGGCCGGCCAGGCCCCGTACCGCTCCACCGACCGGGGCGCGAGCTGGTCGAGGGTCAACGGCCTCGGCAACGACGCCGTGGTCGTCGCCGACCGGTCCTCGGCGGGCACCTTCTACTCGCTGAGCAACGGCACGCTCTACGCCAGCACCGACGGCGGTGCGACCTTCGGTGCCCGCGCCACGGGCCTGCCGAGCGGGAAGCTCAGCGCCGTCCCCGGTGTCGCGGGTGACCTGTGGCTCTCCGGCAGCGGCAAGGGACTGCTGCACTCCACCGACGGCGGCCGCACCTTCACCACGCTCAGCACGGTACAGTCCGCCTCCGCGCTCGGCTTCGGCAAGGCCGCACCGGGCACCTCCTACCAGGCGCTGTACCTGCTCGGCACCGTCAAGGACGTCACCGGAGTCTTCCGCTCCACCGACAAGGGCGCCACCTGGCTCCGCATCAACGACGACGCCCACCAGTGGGGCGCCATCGTCAGCATCGGCATCATCACCGGCGACCCCGACACCTACGGCCGCGTCTACATCGGCACCAACGGACGCGGTCTGCAGTACGGCGACCCGTCCTGATCCCGACACCCGGGCGGGCCGCAGGCACGACAGCCTGCGGCCCGCCCGGGCCGGGCCGGGCCGTGGATTCAAGGCCGTCAGCGAGTTGCTGTTCCGGCTCACCCGGCCCGTAGGACGTCGAGCGCGGTGAGTGCCACGTGGAGTTCCGTGCGGTGTTCGCCGGACTCCAGATCGCAGTCGAGTATCCGCTCGATGCTGCGCAGACGTTGGTAGACGGTCTCGCGGGACAGAGAGCCGGAGCGGGCTGCCAGGGTCTTGTTGCCTGCCGCGTCGAGGTAGTGGCGCAAGGTCGTCAGCAGGTCCGTTCCGTGGCGGGCGTCATGGTCGAGGAGCCGGCTGAGCCGACGCTCGGTGAAGTCCTGGATCCGGGTGTCCTCCCTGAGCGCGAAGAGCAGGCGGCGCAGGCCGATGTCGGACGGCTCGTGGTAGGAGCGTCCCGGCGGGAGCGGCCGGCCGGGCTCGGTGGCTTCGGCGACGCGGGTCGCCTCGCGGAAGGACCGGGCGACATCGAAGAGGTCCGCCGCCTCGCTGCCTGCGCTGACGCCGGCCCCCGGCGCCACCTCGCGCACGGTGCGGCTCAGGTGCTCGACCACGGATGGGCCGGGCCGGCCGGGGCGCAGGGGCAGCAGGATGCCGAGGCGCGTGGGGCCGAGGGCGCCGACGAGGGCGCCGACGAGGGCCTGTGTCCCCTGCTTCCTCAGCTCTTCGCAGAGGAGTGCCTCGCAGGTCGTCGCGTCGGTCTCCTGAGGGAGGTCCGCGAGTACGGCCACGAAGCCGCAGTCCTTGGCGGGCAGGCCCAGTGCGGCGACCCGGGCCTCGGCGTCCGCAGGGGAGTGGTGACGTTGTCCGACGAGGTCGCGCAGGAGATTGCGCTGTGCGGTGCGTTCCCAGGGCACGGGCTGGATGACACGGGCGATGGTGAGGGCCATCGCAGCTCTCTCCAGGACCGTCACGGCCGTCGGGCCGAACACCGAGGGGGTGGGCCGACCCGACGGGGCGGGCAGCATGACCACCCGGCCCCAGCTCTCGCCCTGGTACTCCACGGACGTCACGAGCCAGCCGTCCGGTCCGGACACGGCTGCGTGACCGGCGGGAGGTGTCGCTCGTGAGCGCCGTTCCCAGTCGCCGAGCGCTGCCTCGACCGTGTCCGCGGAGGGCGCGCAGATCAGTGCCTGGTGGGCCAGGTTCTCCAGTACGACGGTGTGGCCGCTCATCTCGGCGGCGGCACGGACGACCTCCTCGGGCACGGCGCCGCGCAGGGTGAGGGCGGTGAACGCCTCGTGAATGCGCTGGGTCCGGCGCATCTCCTCGGCCTGGTTGCCGAGGATGAGAGCGTGGACGACCTGGGTGACCTCAAGGAAGTTGACGTCCTTCGCCAGGGTCACGAGGGGGAGCCCGCGGGCCTCGCAGGCCTGGACCAGGGCGTCGGGCGGGCGGTGATATCGGCGGACCAATTCGATGACCAGGGCCGCCGCGCCGATGTCGGCGAGTTCGTTCACGTAACGGCGTACGCCGGCCGGCTCCTCGGGCAGGGGCATACCGGTGGTCAGTACGAGCTCGCCGCCCTTGAGGAAGGAGGCCGGGTCGGTCAGCTCGGTCATGTGGACCCAGCGGACGGGGCGGTCGAGCAGGTCTGCTCCGGTGAGGACCTGCGGCTGCCCGGCGGACAGGACGGGCAGGGCCAGAACGTCGGCGACGGTGAGCGGACGGCCGACGGTGGGGATGTCCGGGCCCGCCAAGGAGGGGCCAGGCCCGTCGGTGACGGACCTCGCGGCCGTGTGGTGTTTCTCGCGCATGGGACCTCCCTTGGTGCTCCGTCACCCTGACAAGCCTCGCTGACCTGCGCAAGAGCTCGGAAAGGGCCGCTGTGAGCAAGGTGAGCAGGGCGAGCAGGGCGCGCGGGGCAGCGCGAGCGGGGCATGGTGCCCGGGGCGGCTGACACAACGTCCAGATGCCGCGGCGCGGCCGGACAGTTCGGGCGTTGGCGTCAGCGGGGAACGTGGAGATGCTCGACCGGACCGGAGCCAGACCGACGACCCGCCGGGAGACGAACATGACTGCACTGTCGCCGCACCTTCGCCAGGCCACGCCCGTGGTGGCGGTCCGGGGAGAGGGCGTCCACCTCTACGGTGATGACGGCCGCCGCTACCTCGACTTCACCGCCGGCATCGGCGTGACCAGCACCGGGCACTGCCACCCCAAGGTCGTGGCGGCGGCGCAGGAGCAGGTGGGCACCCTCGTCCACGGCCAGTACACGACAGTCATGCACGAGCCCCTGCGGCGCCTTGTCGGCAAGCTGGGCGAGGTCCTGCCCGAGGGACTCGACAGCCTGTTCTTCACCAACTCCGGCAGCGAGGCGGTGGAGGCGGCGCTGCGGCTGGCCCGGCAGGCCACCGGCCGGCCGAACATCCTGGTCTGTCACGGCGGCTTCCACGGCCGTACGGTGGCCGCCGCCTCGATGACGACCTCCGGCACCCGCTTCCGGTCGGGTTTCTCCCCGTTGATGAGCGGTGTCGTCGTCACTCCCTTCCCCTCGGCCTTCCGCTACGGCTGGGACGAGGAGACCGCGACACGCTTCGCCCTGCAGGAGCTGGACTACACACTCCAGACGATCTCCTCACCCGCTGACACGGCCGCGGTCATCGTCGAGCCGGTGCTCGGCGAGGGCGGGTACGTGCCCGCGACCCGCGCCTTCATGGAGGGCCTGCGGGAGCGGGCCGACCGGCACGGCTTCCTGCTGATCCTCGACGAGGTGCAGACCGGAGTGGGCCGCACCGGCCGGTTCTGGGGACACGACCACTTCGGCGTCACACCCGACATCCTCGTCACCGCGAAGGGCCTGGCCAGCGGCTTCCCGCTGTCAGGAATCGCTGCCTCCGGCGAGCTGATGGCCAAGGCGTGGCCGGGATCGCAGGGCGGTACGTACGGCGCCAACGCCGTCGCCTGCGCCGCGGCCTGCGCCACCCTCGACGTCGTCCGCGACGAGAGGCTCGTCGAGAACGCCGAGGCGATGGGCAAGCGCCTGCGCCAGGGCCTGGAGGCGGTGGCCGACCGGACGCCCGGCATCGGCGACGTACGCGGCCTCGGGCTCATGCTCGCCACCGAGTTCGTCACCGAGGACGGCAGCCCGGACCCCGGGACCGCCGCCCGCGTGCAGCGTGCCGCCGTCGACCAGGGCCTGCTCCTGCTTCTGTGCGGCGCCTGGAACCAGGTCGTGCGGATGATCCCTGCCCTGGTGATCGACGAGACGGCGGTGGACCAGGGACTCCAGGCATGGGCGGCCGCGGTGGAGGCTGGTACATCGGGAGCGGCGCGGGGATAACAGACCCACCGCACAGGCCTCGACACCGCTCCCGGTCGTCGCTCGCTTCATCGAGGGGCAGAGTGTGCGTCATGGACATCCGGCAGCTGGAGTACTTCCTTGCGATCGTCGATCGTGGGGGGTTCAACCGTGCGGCCTCGGCTCTGTACGTGTCGCAGCCGTCGCTGTCGCAGGCCGTGCGGGCACTGGAGCGTGATCTCGGATCCGAGTTGTTCCATCGCATCGGGCGCAGGGCAGTGCTCACGGAGGCCGGAAGGGCCCTGATCGAGCCTGCACGCGAGGCCGTGCGGAGTCTGGAGACGGCGCGGGCGAGTGTCGCGGCCGTGCACGAGCTGCGCGAGGGGCGCCTGGACGTGGCATCCGTGCCGTCGCAGGCGGTGGAGCCGTTGACGAGTCTGGTGAGCGCGTTCAGCCGCCGCTATCCCGGCGTCTCCGTGGCCATCAAAGCGGCGTTCACCGCGCGTGACGTGATCGACATGGTGCGCACGGGTGCCGTGGAACTGGGCCTCTTGGCGTCCACCGGGCCGTTCTCCGACAAGGAGGTCGTCTCCCGTGCGCTGGGGCGGCAGCGCTTCGTTCTGATGGTCCCGGCCGACGGCCCGTTCGCCGGCCGGACGGCGGTGGGGTGCCAGGAACTCGCGGGACAGCGGCTGATCGTCGGGCAGCCGGGCACCGGGATGCGTGCCTACGTCGACGCGCTGCGGGACCAGGGCATCGAGTTCACCGTCGCCGCCGAGACCGAGCACCGGGTGTCGCTCATGCCCCTGGTCCTGGCCGGTGTCGGGCTCGCGGTGGTCATGGACTCCTGGCGGGACCTGGCCCGGCAGCTGGGCGCCCGCGTGCTGGACATCGAGCCGGAGAGCAGCCTGGACATCGCTCTCGTCAGCCGCCGCGGCAGCCTGTCGCCGGCGGCTGCCGCGTTCCTCGCGGCCGCCGTCCCGGCTGCGGGCAGCTGATAGGCGCCGCTTATCAGGGATATCCGCTTTGCGTCTTGGACGCCCCGCGGACCGCCTTGCTGCAATCGACGGCATGACGACGAACCACCGCATTGCCCTGATCCCCGGCGACGGCATCGGCGCCGAGGTACTGCCCCCAGCACAGCAGGTGCTCGACCTTCTCGGCCGCCGCCACGGCTTCAGCCTCTCCTACACGTCGTACGACTGGTCGTGCGAGCGGTACCTGCGGGAGGGCGCCATGATGCCCGCCGACGGTATCGACCAGCTGCGCGACAAGGACGCGATCCTGCTGGGCGCCGTCGGCTACCCGGGGGTCCCGGACCATGTCTCGCTGTGGGGCCTGCTGATCCCTATACGGCGCAGCTTCCGCCAGTACGTCAACCTCCGGCCCGTCCGTGTCTTCGCGGGCATCGACAGTCCGGTGCGCGGCGCGCGGCCGGGCGAGGTCGATCTCGTCGTGGTGCGGGAGAACGTCGAGGGCGAGTACAGCGAGATCGGCGGCCGGCTGAACCAGGGAACGGCCGAGGAACTGGCCGTCCAGGAGGCGGTGTTCACCCGGGCCGGGGTCACCCGTGTCGCCGACTACGCGTTCTCGCTCGCCGCCCGCCGCCGGGGGAGGCTCACCTCCGCAACCAAGTCCAACGGCATCATCCACACCATGCCGTTCTGGGACGAGCTGATCGCGGAGCGGGCCGCCGAACACCCCGGCGTCACCTGGGACCAGGAGCACATCGACGCGCTGGCGGCCAAGTTCGTCCTGAACCCGGCCCGCTTCGACGTCGTCGTCGCCTCCAACCTCTTCGGCGACATCCTCAGCGACCTGGCCGCCGCGGTCGCCGGATCGATCGGCGTCGCCCCGGCGGCCAACCTCAACCCCGGGGGCGAGTTCCCCTCGATGTTCGAGCCGGTACACGGCTCGGCGCCGGACATCGCGGGCCAGGGCATCGCCAACCCGCTGGGCGCGATCTGGTCCGCGGCCATGATGCTCGACCACCTCGGCCACCCGGCCGCGGCCAAGGACATCACGGACGCGATCGCGTCGGTCCTGGCCAAGACCGACACCCGCACCCGCGACCTGGGCGGAACCGCGACCACCGCCGAGTTCACCGACAGGCTGATCGAGCTCCTCTGAGCCGTCTCCCGGGGCCGTTGCGCGTCCCTGCCGGGCGAGGGGTCATGCGCCGGGTGGAGCCTCACCCGCGTCCAGAACCAGCACCGCGACGTGCAGGGACGTGCGCTCCAGGCCTGATTCCAGGTCGCAGCCGAGGAGCCGCTCGATGGTGTGCAGGCGCTGGTAGTAGGCCTGCCGGGACATGCCGGCGCGTTTCGCCGCGACCGACTTGTTCCCGGCGGCCGCCAGATAGGCGCGCAGTGCCGGGAGCAGATCGCCGTTGTTGCGGTTGTCGTGCTCGATGAGGCGGGTCAGCTGCCGCTCCGCGTACCGCTGCAGACGGGTGTCCTCCCGGAGGACGCCCAGCAACTCCGGCAGCCGGACGTCGGCGGGGACGTAGAACCACCGTTCCGGGGAGGCGGGCGTGACGGCTTCGGCCGTCTGTTCCGCCTCCTGCCACGACCGGGCGATCCCGCCGAGGTCGGTCACCCCGGGGCCGACGGCGACGACGGCCCGCGGCCCGAGCTCCTCCCGGGTCAGACGGCCTATCTGCTCGGCGACCGGCTGCCAGGCGCTCGCCTGCGCCAGAGCCATGAGCACCCCGATGCGGCCCGGGGCCGTCTCGCCGACCAGGGCGCGGACACCGGTGTTCGTCAGCGCCTTCGCGATCCGTTCGTCGAGGTGTTCCGCCTCGGTGCCGGTGTACGGGTGGCGGATGACCAGGGCGAAGAGGCGGTGCCCGAGGGTGGGCAGTCCCAGTGCCTCGGCGCGGGCGCGGGCGTCCGCGGGGGAGCGGAAACGCCGTTCGTACAGGTCCCGCAGTACGGAGCGGTGGGCCCGGCGCTCCCACCAGGCCTGCCCCGCCAGACGCGCCATGGTCAGCGCGACCGCCGCGCGCTCCAGCACCAGGACATGTTCCGGGTCGGGCTCGGGGCTCAGCCGGTCCTCCAGCAGGACCAGCCGTCCCCACGGGCCGTGGTGGTCCTGCACCGGCGCGATCAGCCACCCCTCCGGGCCGCTCGGCGTGAGCCTCTCCGGCGTCGGGGCGGCCCGCGACCGCCGCGACCAGGCCGACACCACCGGCTCGTACGGCCGGCCGAGCAGCTCGCACATCAGGACCCGGTGGGTGAGATCCTCCAGCACCACCGGGGCTCCGGTGAGCTCCGCGGTGGTGTGCACCAGTTCCTCGGGGCCCGCGCCCCGCAGCGTCAGGGCCGTGAAGATGTCCTGGATGTCCCGCCCGCGGCGCAGCAGGGCCCCCTGGGCGTCCAGGATGAGCGCGTGCACCGTCTGGGTGACGTCGACGAACCGGACGCCCCGGGCCAGTTCGACCAGCGGCACGTCACGGGCACGGCACGCCGCCACCAGCTCCTGGGGCACTTTCTGGTACCGGTAACCGAGCTCCACGACCAGGCCGGCCGCGCCGACGTCCGCGAGCTGGTCGACGTAGCCGCGCAGCTCGGAGGCGTCCTCCGGATGCGGCACGCCGGTCGTCAGGATCAGCTCGCCGCCCTCCAGGAAGTCCGCGGGGTTGAGCAGCTCGGTGACATGCACCCAGCGCACCGGGCTGTCCAGCCGTGCCTCGCCGGCCAGCACGCGAGGCATGCCCTCGGCGAGCACGGGCAGGCCCAGTACCTCCCTAAGGGTAGGGAAGTGCCCGTTTGCATGGTGTCTGGGCGGCATAGGGGGTCTTTCATCCGAGGGAACGGGGCTCACCTTCGCACCGGCCACTCATCGTGACAAGAGGCGGGCCGTCATTTGGGCAGTCCGGTCGTCCGCAGTGACAGACCGTCTCGAGAAGGCCCTGAAGCGGAACACAGTGTGGGTTGACCTGCGGGTTCCGCGGGGCGGAAAGTGAACGCCATCCCCAGCAGGATCCGAACTGCGAAGGTCCGCGCGGTATCCGCAGCGTGCTGGGGCGACTTCCACCCAGACCACACCATCGAGCGGAGCGATCTCATGCGCATTCCGAAGCGCGTCGCCGTGATCGGTGCCGGCAGCATGGGCAGCCAGGCCATGTGGCGACTGGCCGCCCGCGGAGCCGAGGTCATCGGCTACGACCGGTACGCACCGGGTCACGACCGCGGCGCGGCCGGGGGCGAGAGCCGCATCTACCGAGCCGCCCACCTCGGTGAGCCCGCGTACGTTCCGCTGCTGCGGCTGGCGGACCGGATGTGGGAGCAGCTCCAGGCGGAGACGGGCCGGTCCCTGCGACGCCGCAGCGGCAGCCTCGTGATGGGAGAGGCCGCCTCTCCGTCCATGCGCCTCCTCCTGTCCACCAGCGCCGCCCACGGGCTGGACCACGAGGTCCTGGACCGGGAGGAACTCGGCCGCCGCTACCCGCAGCACCGGCTCCCGGACGGACACACCGCTCTCCTCGACCGGCTGGGCGCCGTCATCAGGCCCGAGGCGTCGATCCAGGCCGCCGCCGCCCGTGCCGAACAGCTGGGCGCCCGGCTGCACCGCTACACCACGGTGCGCGAGGTCGTCCCCGCGGCGGGCGGCGGGGTGCGGATCGTCACCGACCTGGGCACGGACCACGTGGACGCCGCTGTGGTGACCGTGGGCCCCTGGATCAACACCCTGCTTCCCGACCTTCCCCGGACCGTGGACGTCCGCCGGGTGGTCTGTACCTGGCATCTGCCGACCCGTCACGACTGGTTCGCGGGCGGTGCCCCATCCTTCGTGCGCGCCGCACCCCACGACTGCTTCGGGATCCCATCGCCCGACGGCATCTCCGTCAAGCTCGGTCTCTCCTTCAAGTACCACGCGCCGGTGCCCGAGCCCGATCGGCTCGAACGCACCGTCCGCCCCGAGGAACTCGGTGTCTTCCGCGAGCTCATCGGTGAGCTCATGCCCGACCTGAACCCCGACCCCATCAGGACGTCGGCCTACATGGAGGGCTACACGGAGTCCGGAAACCCGCTCGTCGGTCATCTCCCCGGCGAGGACGACATCATCGTCATGGCCGGGTTCTCCGGCAGCGGTTTCAAGTTCTCGCCCGCGATGGGCGAGATCGCCGCCGACCTGGCGCTCGACGGCGCCACGCAGCACCCCGTCGACTTCCTCGCTCCGGCAGGAGCCGGCGCCGCCTGACCCCGGCGGTCGCCGATGTCGTCATCCCCCCTTCCGACGTTCCTGTCGTGAGCATGTCAATAAAGGTCGCGCCGGCCCCGACCGGTTCCCCGACGCAAGAAATTCCCCGACGCAAGAAAGCGGAGTACGTCCATGCCCATTCCCTCGTTCCAGTTCCGCCCGAAGTACGTCTCGTTCGACTGCTACGGGACGTTGATCGAGTGGCCGATGACCCCCATCACGCGTGAACTCGTCGGCGACCAGATCCCCGCCGAGCAGTGGGACCAGTTCGTCAAGGAGTTCCGCGGCTACCGCTACGACTCGGTCCTCGACAAGTACTACCCCTACGAGCAGACGCTGCAGGCCGCCTTCGAGGGCGTCTGCCGCAAGTGGGGCATCAAGGCGGTCCCGGACGCCGGCAAGCGGCTCGCCGACGGCGTGCGCAGCTGGGGCCCGCACGCGGACGTGCCCGCACCGCTGAAGAAGATGGGCGAGAACTACAAGCTGGTGATCCTCTCCAACGCCGACGACGCCGTCCTCGCCGAGAGCGTGCCCCGGCTCGGCGCCGACTTCCACGCCGTCTTCACCGCCGAGCAGGCCGGCTACTACAAGCCCCGCTACGCCGCGTTCGAGTACATGCTCGACCAGCTCGACGCGTCCCCCGAGGACTTCGTGCACGTCTCCTCGCACACCCGCTACGACCTGATGCCGATGCACGACATGGGCTTCCGCAACCTCGTCCTGCTGGACCGTGGCTGCGACCCGGTCACCCACGGCTACGACTACGTGACCGTCAAGTCCCTGGACGAGCTCAACCAGATGCTCGGCATCTGACGCGCACCCCCTGTACCCGCTGTCCCACCCCCGTCCCACCCCCGTACCCCCAGCGTTCCCCAGGAGGCACCGCCATGGAAAACACCAGGACAGGCCGCAGATCCGTACTCCGCACCGCAGGCGCCCGGGCTGCCGCCCTGCAGGTCAACAGGCATCTGAGCATCCCGATCGCCACCACCGCCCTGGCCCTCGCGCTCGCCGCGTGCGGAGCGACCGGCACGGCGGAGAACGCGGCGGCGAAGGGCACGACGCAGGGCGGGGGAGCCGGCGCGTCCGCCGAGCACACCGACGACATCTCGGTGGGCGTCAAGCCGGATGCGAACGCGGTGAAACTGCTGCCCGCGGCGGTCAAGGCCAAGGGCACGCTCTCGGTGGCCATGGACCTGTCGTACCCGCCCACCACGTTCATGGCATCGGACAACAAGACCCCGATCGGGTTCAACCCGGACATGTCCCGGCTGATCGCCGCCAAGCTCGGCCTGAAACTCCGGATCAACAACGTCAAGTTCGACACCATCATCACCGGACTGCAGGCCGACCGGTACGACTTCACCGCCTCCACCATGGGCGCCACCAGCGACCGGCTGAAGGTGCTCGACATGGTCGACTACGTCAACTCCGGGACCGGGGTGTCCGTCCCCTACGGCAACCCGCAGAAGCTGAGCACCCACACGCTGTGCGGGCACCGCGTCGCCGTCCCCTCCGGCAGCACCGCGGAGCTCCAGTGGCTGCCCCAGCTGTCCAAGCAGGACTGTACGAGCAAGGGCAAGCCGGCCATCAAGTCGGTGTCCCTGCCCAGCGTGAACGACGCGCTGACCCAGCTGGTCTCCAAGCGGATCGACGCCGTGATGTACGACTTCATCTCGCTCGAGTGGGCGGCCGCGCAGCAGCCGAAGACGTTCGACGTCCTCAAGCCCCTGGTGGCCACCAAGCCCGCGACCGTCGCGCTGAAGAAGGACTCGCCGCTGACCCCCGCGGTGAAGGCCGCCCTCCAGTCGATCATCGACGACCCCAAGTACACCCAGGCGCTGGGCCGCTGGGGTCTCAAGGACCTCGGCATCAAGACCGCGGCCATGGCCGTCCCTCAGGACTGACATGTCCACGGATCTGATCGGTACGAAGACCAGGAGCCGACCGATGTCACCACTGCGGGCCGAGGAAAAGAAGCGGATCACGCCGAAACGACCGCGCGACTACGTCGCCTGGGCCGTCGCGGTCGCGATCGTCGCCGGTCTGGTGTGCACCGCGGTGACGAACGAGAACTACCGCTGGCCGGTGGTGTTCAGCTACTTCACCACCGAGACCATCCTCAACGGCCTGCTGATCACGCTCCTGCTGACCGTGGCGAGCATGGGTCTGGGCACGCTGCTCGGGCTGGTGCTGGCGGTGATGCGCATGTCGCACCAGCGGCCCGTGTCCGGGCTCGCGCAGCTGTACATCACCTTCTTCCGCGGCACCCCGGTGCTCGTACAGCTGGTCTTCTGGTTCAACATCGCGGCGCTGTACCCGCACCTCTCGGTCGGCATCCCGTTCACCGACATCTCCACACCGGTGAACGTGAACGCGATCATGACGCCGATGACCGCGGCCGTCGTGGGGCTGACGCTCAACCAGGCCGCCTACATGTCCGAGATCATCCGCGGCGGGTTCGCCTCGGTCAGTCGCGGACAGCACGAGGCGGCGGAGTCCCTGGGCATGTCGGGATTCACCAAGCTCCGGCACGTGATCATCCCGCAGACCATGCCGGCGGTCATCCCGGCCACCGGCAACCAGGTGATCGGCATGCTCAAGGAGACCTCGCTGGTGAGCGTGCTCGGCGTCGCCGACCTGCTGAACAGCGCCCAGTCGATCTACGCCCGCAACTACCAGACGATCCCGCTGCTGATCGTGGCCAGTCTCTGGTACCTGATCATGACGCTGGTGCTGAGCGTGCCGCAGTCCATGATCGAGCGCCGGTTCTCCCGCTCGACCCGGGCACGGCTGACCCCGGCCGCCACGTCGGCCGAGCCGGGGGCGGCCCAGCCCGTTCCCACCACGAGGGAGTCCCTGCTGTGAACCCGGACGGAACGATCGTCGCACGCAAGCTGTGCAAGAGCTTCGGACGTCACCAGGTCCTGCGTGACATCGACCTGACCGTCGCGGCCGGGGAGATCTCCTGCATCATCGGGCCGAGCGGATCGGGCAAGTCGACCCTGCTGCGCTGCATCAACGGCCTGGAGACCGTCGACCGCGGAGTCCTGCGCGTCAACGGCGAGGACTTCGGCTACGTCGAGAAGGACGACGCCTACCACGCCGTCCGCCCGCAGCGGCTCGCCGAACAGCGCGCCCGCATCGGCATGGTGTTCCAGCAGTTCAACCTGTTCCCGAACATGACCGCCGAGAGCAACGTCATGTCCGGACCCGTACTGGTGCAGAAGAAGGACCGCGCCGCCTCCCGGGAACAGGCACAGGAACTGCTGGCCAGGGTCGGCCTCAAGGGCTGCGGCCACAAGTACCCCGCCCAGCTCTCCGGCGGCCAGCAGCAGCGCGTGGCCATCGCCCGCGCGCTGGCGATGGAACCCACCATCATGCTGTTCGACGAACCCACCAGCGCGCTGGATCCCGAGCGCGTGGGCGAAGTGCTCGCCGTCATGCGCGACCTCGCCGGCAACGGAATGACCATGCTGCTCGTCACCCACGAGATGGCCTTCGCCCGCGAGGTCGCCGACGAAGTCCTCTTCATGGACGAAGGCATCGCGGTCGAGCGCGGCGACGCCCGCGAAGTGCTGGCCAACCCACGCGAGAAGCGAACCCAGGCCTTCCTCGAAAGGGTCCTGTAGAAGCGGCTGGGACCGACGACGTCCGCACCCTGTTGGTCCCGGTCCGCAACGCCCTCCAGTCGGACGTCGATCCGACCGTCGCTGACATCGCCGTCGGCCGGGCCCCTGGTGCTGCCCGGCCGCGCCCCTTCGAAACTCCCCGCTAAGGACCCGACATGAAGACCATTCCCTACTGGATAGAGACCGCAGGGGCGTTTCCCGACCGATCCGGCAAGCCGCTGACCGAGGACACCGACCTGGTGGTCGTCGGCGCCGGCCTGACGGGTCTGTCCACCGCCCTGCACTCCGCCCGCAAGGGCGCCCGCGTCACCCTCGTCGAGAAGGGCCAGATCGGCTCCGGGGCCTCCGCCCGCAACGGCGGCATGGCCAACCTGGGCTTCACCATCGGCGTGGGCCAGGCCATCCGCCGCTACGGACTGGAGCGGGCCCGCGAGATCTACACCTCCTACGGAGAGGCCGTGGACACCGTCGAGCGGCTCGTGAACGAGGAGTCCATCGACTGCCAGTTCCGCCGCGTCGGACGCCTGGGCGTAGCCTCCCGCCCCGCCCACTTCGAAGCCAAGAAGGCCCAACAGCGCGCCCTGGCCAAGCACTTCGGACACGAGACCGAACTGATCGGCAAGGCCGAGCTGCGGTCCGAGATCGGCTCCGACATCTACCACGGCGGCCTCCTCGACCCGTTCAGTGCCGCCCTGCACGTCGGCCGCTTCGTGCGCGGTATGGCCGAGGCGTGCGAGCGCGCCGGTGTCGAGATCCACGAGCGCAACGCGGCCATCGGCATACGGCGTACCGCCGCCGGCCGGTTCGAGGTCAGCACCGAGCGCGGTGTCATCCGTGCCGGGCAGGTCATGATGGCCACCGACGCCTACACCGACAAGAACTTCCCCTGGCTGCGCCGCCAGCAGGTCTGCGTGGGCAGCTTCATCATCGTCACCGAGCCGCTCGGTGAGGAACTCGCCCGGGACATCATCCCCAAGGCCCGCCTCATCGTCGACTCCAACAAGGTCTGCCACTACTTCCGGCTCACCCCGGACAACCGGCTGCTGTTCGGCGGCCGCGCGCGCTTCGCCCCGTCCGACCCCACCTCGGACAAGAAGAGCGGGGCCGTCCTGTTCCGTGAGATGTGCGAGATCTTCCCCCAGCTCTCCCGCACCAGAATCGAGTACGTGTGGGGCGGCTCCGTCGGCTTCGCCATGGACCGCATCGTGCACGCCGGGCAGACCGAGGACGGCGTCCACTACTCCATGGGATACGCCGGCCACGGCGTGCAGATGGCCACCCACATGGGGCACGTCATGGCCGAGGTGCTGGACGGCCACCCCGAGGCCAACCCCGTGCGCGACATCGCCCCGCCCCGCATCCCCCTCTACAACGGCACCGCCTGGTTCCTGCCCTTCGCGGGCGCCTACTACAAGACGCTCGACCGCATTCGCTGACCGGTCGGCAGCCTCTCTACACCTACAAGGAGACCCACGATGACTGTCGTCCGTGATGTTCCCAAGCAGCTGTTCATCGGCGGCGACTGGCAGGACGCCGAGTCCGGCCGGACCCTGTCCGTCGACAACCCGGCCACCGGCGAGGAGCTGTGCCAGGTCGCCGACGCCTCACCCGCCGACGGCCGGCGTGCGGTCGAGGCGGCGGTCGCCGCGCAGGCCGCCTGGGCCGCCACCCCGCCGCGCGTGCGCAGCGAGATCCTGCGCCGCGCCTACGACATCATCATCGCGCGCACCGAGGACCTCGCGCTGCTGATGACCCTGGAGATGGGCAAGCCCCTGGCCGAGGCGCGTGCCGAAGTGGCGTACGGCGCGGAGTTCTTCCGCTGGTTCTCCGAGGAGGCCGTCCGTATCGACGGCGGCATGATGACCGCCCCCGACGGCAGGAACCGTCTGCTGGTCGCCCGCCAGCCCGTCGGCCCCTGCCTGCTCATCACCCCCTGGAACTTCCCCCTCGCGATGGGCACCCGCAAGATCGGCCCCGCCGTCGCCGCCGGCTGCACCATCGTCCTCAAACCCGCCCCCCAGACCCCCCTGACCAGCCTCGCCCTGGCGGAGATCCTCGCCGAAGCGGGCCTGCCGGCCGGGGTGCTGAACATCGTCACCACCACCGACGCCGCCGGCGTCGTCGAACCCCTCCTGCGCGGCGGGAAGATCCGCAAGCTCTCCTTCACCGGCTCCACCCAGGTCGGGCGGATCCTGCTGGCCCAGTGCGCCGACACTGTCATCCGCACCTCCATGGAACTGGGCGGCAACGCCCCCCTCGTCGTCTTCGACGACGCCGACCTCGACACCGCCGTCGAGGGCACCATGGTCGCCAAGATGCGCAACATGGGCGAGTCCTGCTGCGCGGCCAACCGCATCCTCGTCCAGAGCTCCGTCGCCGACGAGTTCGCCCAGCGCCTCACCGCCCGCATGGCCGCCCTCACCGTCGGGCCCGGCACCGAACCCGGCACCGATGTCGGCCCCCTCATCGACCTCGCCGGCCGCAGCAAGGCCCACGACCTGGTGCGGGACGCCCTCAAGCGCGGTGCCACCGCCCTGACCGGCGGTGAACTCCCCGAGGGACCGGGCTGCTTCTACCCGCCCACCGTCCTCACCGGCATCGCCCCCGACGCCGCGATCGTCGACAACGAGATCTTCGGCCCCGTCGCCGCGATCCGTACCTTCGAGACCGAGGACGAGGCCGTCACCGCCGCCAACGACACCGAGTTCGGCCTGGCCGCCTACCTGTTCACCCAGAACCTCGACCGTGCCCTGCGGGTCGCCGAACGCCTCGAGAGCGGCATGATCGGCATCAACACCGGACTGGTCTCCAACCCTGCCGCCCCCTTCGGCGGCGTCAAGCAGTCCGGCCTGGGCCGCGAGGGCGGACTCGTCGGCATCGACGAGTTCCTGGAGTACAAGTACATGGCCGTTCCCGTCGGAGCCTGACATGCGCGAGCGACTCGTCGTCCTCTACCGCGGCAACCGGCCCCCCGCCGCCGCACGCATCGAGAGCCTCGCCGACACCGTCTACGCCACGGAGGAGGAACTGCCGTACCTCCTCCCCGGCGCCGACGTCCTCATGGCCTGGGTGACCATCACCCCGGCCATCCGGGAGGCGTGGCCCGATGATCCGCAGAAGGCGCCCCGCTGGGTCCACGCGTCCTCCGCGGGCGTGGACTCCTTCCTGTTCCCCGCCCTGGTCGACGATCCGCACCTTGTCCTGACCAACGCCCGCGGCGTCTACGAGCAGCCGACCGCCGAGTACGTCCTGGGCCTGATCCTCGCCCTCGCCAAGGACTTCCCCGGCACATGGGAGCACCAGCGGCGCCGCGAGTGGCGTCCCCGCCCCAGTGACGGCATCACCGGACGCACCGTGCTGGTCTGGGGCACGGGGCCGATCGGCCGGGCCATCGCCCGGCTGCTCCGCGCTGTCGGGATGCGGGTGTCCGGCGCGGGCCGCGAGTCCCGCACGGACGACCCCGACTTCGGCACGGTCCACGGTGCGAAAACCCTGCGCCAGGCGCTGACGGAAGCGGACTACGTCGTCCTGGCCGCCCCCCTCACCCAGGGCACCCGGGGCATGGTCGACGCCTCCGTGCTCACCGCCATGAAGCCGGGGGCGCGGCTGGTCAACGTAGGCCGGGGCGGACTCGTCGACGAGGAGGCGCTGGTCGACCACCTCGCCGCCGGACGGCTCGCCGGCGCGGCCCTGGACGTGTTCGCCCAGGAACCGCTGCCTGCCGAGTCTCCCCTGTGGAACATGCCCGGCGTGATCGTCTCCCCGCACACGGCCGGCGAGACCACCAGCGAGCGGGAGGCGCTCATCGAGGTGTTCCTCGACAACTTCACCCGCCGCATCGAGGGCCGGCCGCTGCGCAACGTGGTCGACAAGCGGCGCGGATACGTGGTCGACGACCCGCGCCCGGCCTGAGGGCGAGCAGCATGGAGGGGACCGGGCGGCAGCCGCCCGGTCCCCTCCATGCTGCTTCGCTGCGCCCGGTCTATGAAACGGTCAGGTAGATCTTGCGCACGGTTTCGATCGTCTTCCAGACACCGACGTAGCCCGGCTTCATGACAAAGCTGTCGCCTGCCTTGTAGATCACCGGCTCGCCGCCTTCCGGCGTGAGTTCGACGACGCCGGAGAGGATGTGGCAGAACTCGAAGAGCTCGCCCTTGATCGAGTGCGTCTCGCCGGGCGTGGCTTCCCAGACGCCCGTCTTGACCGTTTCGCCGCGGGCGGCGTCCTGGGCCCAGGTCTTGTACGTCGGGTTGCCGGAGATCAGGCGTTCCGGCAGCGGGCCGGACTCCTGGGGCGCGAAGGAGGGGTCGGGATCGATGGTCTTCAGGAGCGACATTTCTTTTCCTCTACTGGATGTGGCGACGGGGGAAATCGGAAGCGGAGATCGGCATCGAGGCGTCCTGCGAGTATTTCCGGCGCCCCGCACGGAGCCCATGCGTGATCTGTCCGTCGCGGGCACGGTGTTCGGACGTTGTGTCAGGAGGGAGGCCGGAGCGCTGACGTGCTCATGCGCTCTCCCCTCGCCGGCTCCGGTGGTCGTGGAGCCAGCGGAGACCCTCGCTGGTGCCGGCACGGGGGCGGTACTCGCAGCCGATCCACCCGTCGAAGCCCAACTCGTCGACCACGTCGAACAGATGGCGGACGTTGAGCTCGCCCCGGTCGGGCTCACCCCGGTCGGGCACGCCCGCGATCTGCAGATGACCGACCCGGCCGGTGGGCAGGTCGCGGCGCAGGGTCGTGGTGAGGTCGCCCTCGACGATCTGGCAGTGGTAGAGGTCGAGCTGCACCTTGAGATGCGAGGCCCCCACCTCCTGCACGACGGCGTGCGCCTCGCCCTGGGTGCTCAGGAAGTACCCGGGCATGTCACGGCCGTTGATCGGCTCGATCAGGATGTCGACGCCGGCCGCGGCGGCCCGCCCCGCGGCCCAGGCCAGGTTGGCCAGGTAGGTGTCACGGTGCTCGGCCCGCTCGACGGGTGACGCGTCCGGCCGGACCAGCCCGGCCATCAGGTGCACCCGCGGACAGCCCAGCGCCGCCGCGTACTCCAGCGCCCGGTCCACCCCGGAACGCACCTCCGCCTCGCGTCCGGGCAGTGCCGCCATCCCGCGCTCTCCGGACTCCCACGCTCCGGGAGGGGCGTTGAGGAGCACCTGCTCCAGGCCGTGGTCGTCGAGCCGGCGGCGCAGCTCGGCGACGTCGTACGCGTAAGGGAAGAGGTACTCCACGGCCTCGAAACCGTCGGCCGAGGCCGCGGCGAAGCGGTCGAGGAAATCGTGCTCGGTGTACATCATGGACAGGTTCGCTGCGAACCTCGGCATGCTGGCTCCTGTGTTCCGGCCGGGGACGGCCCAGAGCAGTGGTCTGGTGGTCTGGAAGGCTCTGGCTGTGGCACGAACAGGTCAGCCCGCCTGCTCGTTCAGTACCCGCACCGCGTCCTCCGCTCCGCTGCGGGGGCTGGAGAGCACGGGCTTGCCGACGGCTTCGGCGATCGCGGGAGCCAGCCGTGCCATGGAGGCCTGGGCCAGCACGATCACGTCGACCTCGGTGGCCAGCGCCCGTGCCCCGTCCAGGACCATCGCGTCGTGGCGGTCGCGGTCACCGGACGTCAGCACCGAGAAGGCGCCCTCGCAGAGCCGTTCCTGGACGGTGATGTCGCGACCGGCCGCCCGGGCCTTCTCCTCGACGAGGGCACGGGTCGGCGGCAGCGTCGTGGGGACCGTGGCCAGGACGCCGACGGTGTCGGCGGTCTCGACCGCTGCCGCGGTCATCGCGTCGTCGATCTTGACGATCGGGACGGAGACCAGGCGTCGGGCCACGTCGATGGCCGGACCGACCGAGGAACAGGCGGAGAAGACGACATCGGCCCCCGCGGCCTCCGCGGCCTGGGCCAGGTGCACCATGCGCTGCGTGCTGGCGGGCGAGACCTCGCCGTCACGCACCACGGCAGCGAGCACGTCGCTGTCGACGAAGTGCAGGACCTTGGCGTCCGGCGCGAGTTCCGCGAGGTACTCGTTGATGACCGAGTCGGGGTCGATGAACAGCAGGCTGGTGTGCAGCACGGCTATCGAGGCAGGGGTGGACATGGTGTCTCCTACAGGGTGAGGTGGCGGGCCGCGGTCCAGGTCGGCGGAGCTGAGTTCAGGTCAGGCATCTCTCGCTTCGGCGTGAGGGCTCAGGCGGCTCATGACATCCAGAGCGGCGTCCCGGACCGCGTCGCGGCCGGCCGCCCACAGGGAGACGACGTCGGAGCCGGGCAACGCGGACGGGAGGGCCAGACGGGTGGCCTCCAGACAGGCGCGGCGCAGTTCGGCGTTGACGTTGACCTTGGCGACGCCTCGCGCGAGGGCGCCGTGCAGCTCGTCGAGGGGCAGACCGCTGGCGCCGTGCAGGACGAGCGGGACCGGTACGGCCTCGTGGATCGCGGCCAGCCGCTCCAGGTCCAGGCGGACCGGGTGCCTGGTGAAGCCGTGGACGTTGCCGACGGCGACGGCGAGCGCGTCCACGCCCGTCGCGGACACGAATGCGGCCGCCTGCCGCGGATCGGTCATCGCCGCGGCCTGCGCGACGGCGTCGGTGGAGACGTCCTCGTCGCCCGGCAGGGCACCGAGCTCGGCCTCCACCCAGGCACCGTGACTGCGGGCCCGGCGGACCGCCTCCTTCGTCAAGGCGATGTTCTCGGCGAACGGCAGGTGGGAGCCGTCGACCATGACAGAGGTGTAGCCCGCCTCCAGGCAGGCGGTGATCTCGTCCAGGTCCCGGCTGTGGTCGAGGTGCACCCCGAGAGGGGCCGTGGAGCGTGCGGCGGCGTCCAGCGCCAGCCACATCAGGGCCTCGCGCCCGGCGTGCTTGAAGGGACTGGCGCCCGCCTGGATGACGACCGGCCGTCCGGTGGCCTCGGCGGCGGCCGTGATGCCCTGGACCGTCTCCAGGTTGTAGGCGACGAACCCGGGCAGAGCGTGACCGGCGGCCGCGGCCTCCTTCAGGGCATCGGTTCCGTGCAGCAGCATCAGGCACTCCTGAGCAGGTCGAGGGCGTCGGCGAGGGCGTCGGCGCCCCCGACGTTCCCGGCGAAGACGATGTACGGGATGCCGGCGGCGGGGCCGTCCACGGGCTCCCAGAGCGAGACGATGCCCGGCAGCAGCGTGCCCCGGGCCCAGGCACGGCGGATCCGAAGACCCTCAGTGGCGGTGTCGCTGGAGGTGATCCCGCCCTTGGCGAGGACGAAAGCGGGCCGCCGCGAGGCGCTGACCTGGCGCACGGCCTGAACGAGCGCGGCGGAGACCCGGCGGGAGATCGCCAGACTGTCGTCCGCGTCGGCACCCGTCACCAGCACGCGCGAGGTACGGATCACGACGTCCGCCGAGTCCAGGGCGCCGGCGGCCGCGCTCGCGACCTCGGCGATGTGGGCGTCACGCCGCTCCTCGTCGAGCAGCCGGGCCACGTCGAGTTCGTACTCGGCGATCCCGCCTCGCTCCCGCAGCCGGTCCAACTGCCGTGTCGTCAGCGCGACATGGGACCCTACGGCGATCAGCCCGTGGGGTGCGTCGCCGCGCAGCGGCCGCAGTTCGGCGGGCGTGAGCGGTTCCCGCGCCGCCTGTCCGGCGCGGGCCCGCACGAAGGACGGCCCGACCCGGTACAGCAGCCGTGTGCCGTTCTCCTCCGCCTCCGCGAGTGCCAGGGCCAGCACCCGCAGATCGTCGTCGCACACCGCGTCGACCACGGCCGTACGTCCGCCGCGCAGCGAGGACAGCAACCGCGCCGTGTGTGCGGGGCCGCCGCCGCGCAGGTCGTCGAGGGTGACGCGCAGGACCTCGTCGGCGGGGATGCGTCCCTCCGTCCTCTCCTCGACCCACTCGGGCAGCGAGGAGTTGCGGTAGCCGAAGGTGGCGTCGCGGGCGAACTCGCTCTCGCCGACCGGGAGAAGCCCGTCGGCGGTCCCCATCCAGTGGCGGGAGCCGACGGTCAGCCGGCCCGCCTCGATGTAGGCGGGGACCACCACCACGCCGTCCGGAGCACCCGCGCCCAGCGCCGTCAGCTCCTCCGCGAGGACATCGGTCTCCAGCGGGAAGTGACCGCGCAGCGTGGAGTCCCCGCGGCTGGCCAGGACGTAGCCGGTGCCCTCGGCCGCCGACGCCGCGTGCAGGGCGCGGACGACCTCGCGGTTGCGGGCGGCCGCGTCCTCGGGGGACAGGCTGCGGGTGTTGGTGAGGACGAAGAGGACGGCGCTGTCCTGGCGCAGCGCCCAGCGCAGGTCGTCCACCGTCCAGGACGTCAGGACGGGCACGTCGGCGACCGTCTGGGTGCCGGTGGGATCGTCGTCGAGAACGACGAGACGGGGGCCGCCGGATATGCGGGCGGCCACTTCCGCGGCGCTCACCTCGTGGACCGGAGGCAGCCCTTCCAGCACCGCTGCCTCGGGGACGGGCCCCGTCCGGGCATGAAGGGGTGGGAGGGGTGGGGACATGGCGAATTCCTGCTCTGTTACGAGTGGTTGAGGGGGAACGTCAGCCGCGGTCGCGCCTGATCACGTCACGCCAGGAGTCCGGGGACGTGGGTGATGCGGAGGTCCCGGGTTCGTCGTAGGGCCGATTCCAGCAGCGGGCCGGGCAGCGCGTCCAAGACGCAATGTCGATGTGCCTTATAGGGGCGCGTTATAAGGCGGGACGCGATGCGACCGCGCGAGCTCGTCGGCAACTGCCCCCGCGTGAGAGTCGGTCAAGGAACGGCAAGGGGCGGCAAAGACGGTTGACATGCCCCGCCCTCCGGTGATTATCTGCCGCAGAAGATTTTGAAACTTCAATTTAGTCTGCGTTACGCGCATGAGACGTTTGGAGCGCACCATGCCCCCCCTTGCCCCCACCACCCCCGCCCGCCGGACCGTCGTCGCCCTCCTCGCCGCCGGCGCGGTCCTGGGCGCGGCCGCCGTACCCGCCGTGGCGGCCCCGCACGGCCCGGCCGCCGGCCACGCGGCGTACGGTCATGGCGGTTACGGCGGCTACGGCGACGCCGCCCGCCTCAGCCGCCAGAAGGCCATCGCCGTCACCGTCACCAAGAGGGTGTTCGAACACGGTGACACCGCGGTCGTCGACCGCTACGTACGGCCGGACTACATCCAGCACAACCCGACCGCGGCCGACGGGGCGGCGGGCCTCAAGGCCCTGGCCACCTCGATCCACCAGCAGTTCCCCGACGCCCGCTACAACGTCAAGCGGGTCATCGCCCAGGGCGACCTCGTGATGCTCCACTCCAACGTGGTGCTGGTCCCGGGCACCAAGGGCGCGGCGGTCATCGACATCTTCCGCTTCCAGGGCGGCAAGATCGCCGAGCACTGGGACGTGATCCAGAACGTGCCGGACACCACGGCCAGCGGCAACGACATGTTCTCCACGCTGAGTTCACCGCAGGTCTCGCAGCCCCTGGACCACCGGCTCACCAAGGCCAACGAGGCGCTGGTCGTCAAGGCCTTCGACGAGCTCATCGTCCACAAGGACCTGACCGCCCTCGACCGCTACTGGGACCCCGGCTACCTCCAACACAACACGCAGATGGAGAGCGGTGTGCCCGCCGCGAAGGCCGGCCTCGGCGCCTACTTCGCCTCGGCACCGCAGCTGACGGTGACCCCGAAGCGGGTCATCGCCGAGGGCGACCTGGTGGCCATCCACAGCGACTACGTCAACTACCCCGGGGACCGGGGCACGGCGATCCTGGACCTGTTCCGGGTGCGGAACGGCAAGATCGTCGAGCACTGGGATGTCATCCAGAACGTCCCGGAGACCTCCGCCAACGGCAACGGCATGTTCTAGAGGCCGGGGCCGGCCGTCGGCCCGCCCCGCCCGTCGGCCGCCTCCCGGGCGCCGCTGACCTGGTGGGCCGACGTCTCGGGGCGGGGGTCGGGTGCGCAGCACCCGGCCCTGACGGCCGCCGTAGGCCGAGCGGGGCTCAGGGTGGAGGCGTCCGAAGCCCGCGATGGCGATCCGGATCCAGGGCAGGGCCTTACGCGTTCGCGTCGCGGAGCGTGCGCAGGATGCGCTCCAGGTGGCGACGGTCCTCGGCCGAGAGTGGTCCGGCGAGGTGGTTGCGCAGGTGCGAGACGTGGGCGGTCAGTGCGGTGTCGAGTGCCTGACCGCCCTTGTCGGTCAGGACGGCGAGGGCGGCTCGACGGTCGGCGGGATCGGGGTCGCGGCGGATGAGTCCTTCCTTTTCCATGCGGTCCGCGAGCCGGGTGAAGCCGCCCGAGCTGAACGACACGGCCTCTGCCAGGTCCGTCATGCGGAGCTGGTGGCCGGGGGTGCGGCCCAGTCGCAGCAGCACTTCGAACCAGGTGTGCGGTATGTCGAGATCGCGGTTCACCAGCGGCTTGATACGGCTGTGGGCCTCCACGAAGAGCCCGAAGAGTGTCACGTCGTCATCGTTCAGCAGTTGTTCATTCACTCCTCAAGGATGACAGATAGACGTGAGGGGAAGAAGCTGCTGTTGTAAACTCTGCCGCAGCAGATATATTGTCTGCATCGGCAGATACTTTGATCGCGTCTCGTCCACCCCGCAGATGTGGAGTCCGCCCCATGGGAAAGCGCGTCCTGGCCGCCTTCGGCGTCGCAGCTCCCCTGGCCGCCACCTCCGCGACCGCCGTTCCAAGCCGCCGTCAAGCGGGGGTACTTGAGCGGACTGCCGTCCAGATTCGCGTGGGAGCGGACAAGCGCGCTCGCACGGACGTCGCCCCACTCGTCGGCCACGAGCGCGTCTTCGCTCAGGCCCCCCTGAAGGCGTACGGCCTCGGCCGCTTCCCGAACGACCGCGCCGCCCTCCGCCGTGACAAGAACCGCATCGGCCGTGACAAGGACCGCCTCCGCCTCCGCCTCGGCGATGCACGCGGCGCCGACTCGTCCGACCCCACGCCCTCAGCCTCCCCCGGTTCACGCCGTACACCTCGCCGCGAGGCGATTTCCCCGACCATCACCCTTCACCCGAGGAAGCACGCATGAGCACTCTCTCCTTCAAGGTTCTCGACCTGGACTTCCCGGCCGGCAGCAAGAACAAGACGGCCACCCTCGTCACCGGTGAGAACGAAGCACTGCTGGTGGACGCCGCCTTCACCCGCGCCGACGGCCACCGCCTGGTCGCCGAGATCCTCGACTCCGGCAAGACGCTGACCACCGTCTTCGTCTCCCACGGCGACCCCGACTTCTACTTCGGCGCCGAAGTCATCGCCGACGCCTTCCCCGAGGCCACGTTCGTCGCCACCCCCATCGTCATCGAGCACATCGCCCACTCCTACGAGGGCAAGCTCAAGGCCTGGGCAGCACTCGGCCCCAACCTCCCCACCCGCCTGGTCACCCTGCAGCCGCTGACCGGCGACCTCACCCTGGAG
>NZ_KB911791.1:0-208472 GCF_000383655.1 Streptomyces sp. 351MFTsu5.1
ACCTTCATGCCGTCCAGCAGGGTGTCGTTGACGATGTCCAGCGCGGGACGCGTCCGGAGGGCCTCGTCGAGATCGGCCTCCAGGCCGTTCTTCTCGCCGTCGATGATGCGGCGCTTGAGGCGCTCCTCCAGCGGCAGGGCGGCCAGTTCCTCGGCCCGGCCCGCCTTGAGGGACTTGGTGGTGGCGCCCTCGAACAGGGCCATCAGCTTCTGCAGCGGGTCGTAGCCCTCGGCGCGGCGGTCGTAGATGAGGTCCAGGGCCGTGGTGACCTCTTCCTCGCTGAAGCGGGCGATGGGGAGGATCTTCGACGCGTGGACGATCGCCGAGTCCAGGCCCGCCTTCACGCACTCGTCGAGGAAGACCGAGTTGAGCAGGACGCGGGCGGCCGGGTTGAGGCCGAAGGAGATGTTGGACAGGCCCAGCGTGGTCTGCACGTCCGGGTGGCGGCGCTTGAGCTCACGGATCGCCTCGATGGTGGCGATGCCGTCCCTGCGGGACTCCTCCTGACCGGTGCAGATGGTGAAGGTCAGGGTGTCGATGAGGATGTCCGACTCGTGGATGCCCCAGTTCGCCGTCAGATCCTCGATCAGCCGCTCCGCGATGGCGACCTTGGTCTGCGGCGTGCGGGCCTGGCCCTCCTCGTCGATGGTCAGCGCGATCAGCGCCGCCCCGTGCTCCCGGGCCAGCTTGGTGACCTTCGCGAAACGGGACTCGGGGCCGTCGCCGTCCTCGTAGTTGACGGAGTTGATGACCGCACGCCCGCCCAGCTTCTCCAGACCGGCCTGGATGACGGGGACCTCGGTGGAGTCCAGCACGATCGGCAGGGTGGAGGCGGTGGCGAACCGGCCGGCCAGCTCCTGCATGTCGGCGACGCCGTCCCGGCCCACGTAGTCCACGCAAAGGTCCAGCATGTGGGCGCCCTCACGGATCTGCTCGCGGGCCATCTCCACACAGTCGTCCCAGCGGGCCTCCAGCATCGCCTCACGGAACTTCTTCGACCCGTTGGCGTTGGTGCGCTCACCGATCGCCAGGTACGAGGTGTCCTGACGGAAGGGGACCGTCTGGTAGAGCGAGGCGGCACCGGGCTCGGGCTGCGGGCTGCGCTCGGAAGGCGTGAGGTCGCGGACCCGCTCGACCACCTGACGCAGGTGCTCCGGCGTCGTACCGCAGCAGCCGCCGATCAGGGAGAGGCCGTAGTCGCGGACGAAGTTCTCCTGGGCGTCGGCCAGGCCTTCGGGGTCGAGCGGGAAGTGCGCGCCGTCCTTGGTGAGGATCGGCAGGCCGGCGTTGGGCATGCACAGCAGCGGGATGCGGGAGTGCCGGGCGAGATAGCGCAGGTGCTCGCTCATCTCGGCCGGGCCGGTGGAGCAGTTCAGGCCGATCATGTCGATGCCGAGCGGCTCCAGCGCGGTCAGCGCGGCACCGATCTCGGAGCCGAGCAGCATGGTGCCGGTGGTCTCGAACGCCATCGAGACCACCAGCGGCACGTCGGCGCCGGTCGCCTCCAGGGCGCGGCGGGCGCCGAGCACGGAGGCCTTGGTCTGGAGGAGGTCCTGGGTGGTCTCGACGATCAGGGCGTCGGCGCCGCCGGCGAGGAGGCCCTCCACGTTGGCCTGGTAGCCGTCGCGGATGGTGGCGTAGTCGATGTGGCCGAGGGTGGGCAGCTTGGTGCCGGGGCCTACGGAGCCCAGGACCCAGCGCTGACGGCCGTCGCGGGCGGTGTGCTCGTCGGCCGCCTCGCGGGCGATCCGGGCACCGGCCTCGGACAGTTCGTGCACGCGGTCGGCGATGTCGTACTCCGACGCGGCCGTGTGGTTGGAGCCGAAGGTGTTGGTCTCCACGCAGTCGACGCCCACCGCGAAGTAGGCGTCATGGACCGAACGGACGATGTCGGGCCGGGTGACGTTCAGGATCTCGTTGCAGCCCTCGAGGTTCTCGAAGTCCTCCAGGGTGGGGTCCTGGGCCTGCAACATGGTGCCCATCGCACCGTCGGCGACCACCACTCTGGTGGCGAGCGCCTCGCGGAGCGCGGACACACGGGTCCGGCTGTCGGCGGAAGGGGTCAGTGGCGACGAGGCCATGAAAGGGCTCCCTCAGTTGCGACGGCTGTCGGCTTCAGGGCGCCCGCGAGAGGTCCCGCTCCGGGCGCACCACGCCAGGGTAGCCGGGTCCGGGTGCGGATGGTCGGTGCGTCCACGGGACGGACGAGGATGGCGGGCAGGTCACCGCGGGACACCGGTGAGGCGACCAGTGATGCAACGGATGCCGACCGGTGACGCAACAGATGTCGACCGACCATTAGCGGGAGGTCGGCATGGACCGGTAGTGTTCGGCATTGCCGAACAGCGGCAGCGACGCCGTAACAATCGGCAGTCGAAGGGGACGGAGGCAGCACGGCGATGGCACGGAACATCCAGTCGCTCGAACGGGCGGCCGCGATGCTGCGGCTCCTCGCGGGCGGCGAGCGGAGACTCGGCCTGTCGGACATCGCCTCGTCCCTGGACCTGGCCAAGGGCACCGCGCACGGCATCCTGCGCACCCTCCAGGCGGAGGGGTTCGTGGAGCAGGACGACGCCTCGGGGCGCTACCAGCTGGGTGCCGAGCTGCTGCGCCTGGGCACCACCTATCTCGACGTCCACGAACTGCGCGCGCGTGCACTGGTGTGGACGGACGACCTGGCCCGCTCCAGCGGCGAGAGCGTCCATCTGGGCGTGCTGCACCAGCAGGGTGTGCTGATCGTGCACCACGTCTTCCGGCCCGACGACAGCCGGCAGGTGCTGGAGATCGGGGCCATGCAGCCGCTGCACTGCACGGCACTGGGCAAGGTGCTGTCGGCGTACGACCCGGTGGCGCACAGCGAGGCACTGGAGAGCGACCGCAAGGCGTTCACCGACCGGACCGTGTGCGAGCTGGACGCGTTCGAGCAGATCCTCGACCTCACCCGCGCGCGCGGGTACGCGGCGGACGTGGAGGAGACCTGGGAGGGCGTGGCCTCCGTCGCCGCGCCCATTCACGACCGGCGGCGCATGCCGGTCGGCGCGGTCGGCATCACCGGGGCGGTGGAGCGGCTGTGCCGGCCCGACGAAGAGGGCGCGCTGCGTCCGGAGCTGATCGCGGCGGTGCGGGACTGCGCCCGCGCGGTGTCGCGGGACCTGGGCGCCGGGCGCTTCTGAGTTCTGCGCGGGAGCCGGTTCCGAGGACCGGCAGGGGCCGGTACGTCAGGTGACGACCGGCCCTCAGTCGTAACCTGACACAACGCCATAAATCACTCGAACAAGATCGTTGACGCACAGGTATCCATAACGATCGTGTTTTCGACACCCAAACTCTTGACGTGCACGTAACGCCGGAGAAAGACTCCCGTCCATCGGTCGGCATTGTCGAACACCTACCGGCAATACGCGCTAGAGTGTGACAAGCCAAGGGCCGGCATCGCTCTCACCCCCGAGGGCAGCTCGAACCACCGGAGGGACCCGGGGTTCGGTCCCCTGGACGAAGGACAAAGGAGTCGCGGGTGTCCAGCTCCGACATCTTCATCGGCGAGACCATCGGTACCGCCATACTCATCCTGCTCGGCGGAGGCGTGTGCGCCGCCGTGACGCTGAAGGCCTCCAAGGCCCGCAACGCCGGCTGGCTCGCCATCACCTTCGGGTGGGGTTTCGCCGTTCTGACGGCCGTGTACACCTCGGCGCCGCTCTCCGGCGCCCACCTCAACCCGGCCGTCACGCTGGCGCTCGCGCTCAAGAAGGACGGCATCTCCTGGAGTGACGTCCCGATCTACTGGGGCGGGCAGCTGCTCGGCGCCATGATCGGTGCGGCACTGGTCTGGGTCGCCTACTACGGCCAGTTCCACGCGCACCTCACCGACAAGGAGATCGTCGGTGCTCCGGGTGCGCAGGCCACCACCGCGAAGGCCGTCGAGGCGCAGGAGAAGGGCGCGGGCCCGGTCCTGGGCGTCTTCTCCACCGGCCCCGAGGTGCGGGTCGCCTGGCAGAACGTGGCCACCGAGGTCATCGGCACCATCGTGCTGGTGCTCGCCGTCCTCACGCAGGGCCTCAACGGCGACGGCAAGGGTCTCGGCACCCTGGGCGCCCTGATCACCGCGTTCGTCGTGGTCTCCATCGGTCTGTCCCTCGGTGGTCCGACCGGGTACGCGATCAACCCGGCCCGTGACCTCGGCCCGCGTATCGTGCACGCCCTCCTGCCCCTGCCCAACAAGGGTGGCTCCGACTGGGGCTACGCCTGGGTTCCGATCGTCGGTCCGCTGATCGGCGGTGCGATCGCCGCAGGCATCTACAACGTCGCTTTCGCTTAAAGCACCGGTAGAACGTCCCCTTCCCTCACGGAATCCCAGGAGCACACAGTGACCGACGCCCACACCGCCGGCCCCTTCATCGCCGCCATCGACCAGGGCACCACCTCCAGCCGCTGCATCGTCTTCGACAAGGACGGCCGTATCGTCTCGGTCGACCAGAAGGAGCACGAGCAGATCTTCCCGAAGCCGGGCTGGGTCGAGCACAACGCCAACGAGATCTGGACCAACGTCCAGGAAGTCGTCGCCGGAGCCATCCAGAAGGCCGGCATCACCCGCGACGACATCAAGGCCATCGGCATCACCAACCAGCGCGAGACCACTCTCCTCTGGGACAAGAACACCGGTGAGCCCGTCCACAACGCCATCGTGTGGCAGGACACCCGCACCGACGCCCTGTGCAAGGAGCTCGGCCGCAACGTCGGCCAGGACCGCTTCCGCCGCGAGACGGGCCTGCCCCTCGCCTCGTACTTCGCCGGCCCGAAGGCCCGCTGGCTGCTCGACAACGTCGAGGGTCTGCGCGAGCGCGCCGAGCGCGGCGACATCCTCTTCGGCACCATGGACACCTGGGTCATCTGGAACCTGACCGGTGGTGTCGACGGCGGCAAGCACTACACCGACGTCACCAACGCCTCCCGCACCATGCTGATGAACCTCCACACCCTGGAGTGGGACGAGAAGATCGCCGAGTCCATCGGCGTGCCGCTGTCGATGCTCCCGGAGATCCGCTCCTCCTCCGAGGTCTACGGCGAGGTCTCCGGCGGCAAGCTGGGCGACCTGCTCGGCGGCATCCCGGTCGCCTCGGCGCTCGGTGACCAGCAGGCGGCCCTGTTCGGCCAGACCTGTTTCGCCGAGGGCGAGGCCAAGTCGACGTACGGCACCGGCACCTTCATGCTGCTGAACACCGGCGAGAAGATCATCAACTCGTACTCCGGGCTGCTGACCACCGTCGGCTACCGCATCGGCGACGAGGCGCCGGTCTACGCCCTCGAGGGCTCGATCGCCGTCACCGGTTCGCTGGTGCAGTGGATGCGCGACCAGATGGGCCTGATCTCCACCGCCGCCGAGATCGAGACGCTCGCCCTGTCCGTCGAGGACAACGGCGGCGCCTACTTCGTGCCGGCCTTCTCCGGTCTGTTCGCCCCGTACTGGCGCTCCGACGCCCGCGGTGTGATCGCCGGTCTGACCCGGTACGTCACCAAGGCGCACCTCGCGCGTGCCGTCCTGGAGGCCACCGCCTGGCAGACCCGTGAGATCACGGACGCCATGACCAAGGACTCGGGCGTCGAGCTCGCGGCCCTCAAGGTCGACGGCGGCATGACCTCCAACAACCTGCTGATGCAGACGCTCTCGGACTTCCTGGACGCTCCTGTGGTGCGCCCGATGGTCGCCGAGACCACCTGCCTCGGTGCCGCCTACGCCGCCGGTCTCGCCGTCGGCTTCTGGACCAGCACCGACGACCTGCGCGCCAACTGGCGCCGGGCCGCCGAGTGGACCCCCAACATGGACGCGGAGAAGCGCGACCGTGAGTACAAGAGCTGGCTCAAGGCCGTCGAGCGGACCATGGGCTGGCTCGAGGACGACGAGAGCTGAGCAGCACCCTCAACAGCTCTGACGAGGAGTAAGAACCCCACATGACCAGTCAGTCCACCCTGCAGTCCGTGCCTGCCCTCGGTACGCGCCCGGCCTCCGGCTCCCACCCGAGCCGCGCCGAGACCCGGGAGCAGCTCTCCAAGGCGTCGTACGACCTTCTCGTGATCGGCGGCGGCATCCTGGGCATCTCCACCGCCTGGCACGCCGCGCAGTCCGGCCTCAGGGTGGCCCTGGTCGACGCCGGCGACTTCGCCGGCGCCACCTCCTCCGCCTCCTCCAAGCTGCTCCACGGCGGTCTGCGCTATCTGCAGACCGGCGCGGTGAAGCTGGTGGCGGAGAACCACTTCGAGCGCCGTGCGGTCTCCCGCCAGGTGGCCCCTCACCTGGCGAACCCGCTCACCTTCTACCTCCCGGTGTACAAGGGCGGACCGCACGGCGCGGCGAAGCTCGGGGCGGGCGTCTTCGCCTACTCCGCGCTCTCCGCGTTCGGCGACGGCGTCGGCCACCTCCTGTCCCCCGCGAAGGCGGCGCAGGACGTGCCCGAGCTGCGCACCGAGAACCTCAAGGCCGTGGCGGTCTACGGCGACGACCAGATGAACGACGCGCGCATGGCGCTGATGACGGTCCGCGCGGCCGTCGAGGCGGGCGCGGTCGTGCTGAACCACGCCGAGGTGACCGGGCTCCGGTTCACCAAGGGCCGGGTGACCGGCGCGGACCTGCGCGACCGGCAGTCCGGTGACGAGTTCGGCGTGAACGCCCGGCTGGTGCTGAACGCGACCGGCCCCTGGGTCGACCACCTGCGCCGGATGGAGGACCCGAACGCGGCCCCCTCGATCCGCCTGTCCAAGGGTGCGCACCTGGTCCTCAAGCGCACCTCCCCCTGGAAGGCCGCGCTGGCCACCCCCATCGACAAGTACCGCATCACCTTCGCCCTGCCGTGGGAGGACATGCTGCTCCTCGGCACCACGGACGAGGAGTTCGAGGGCGACCCGGCGGACGTCGCGGTCACCGAGAAGGACATAGCCCAGATCCTGGACGAGGCCGCTTTCTCGGTCCGCGACCAGCAGCTGAGCCGTGACCTGATCACCTACTCCTTCGCGGGCCTGCGGGTGCTGCCGGGCGGCCCCGGCGACACCGCGAAGGCCAAGCGCGAGACCGTCGTCACCGAGGGCCGCGGCGGGATGCTGTCCGTCGCGGGCGGCAAGTGGACGACGTTCCGGCACATCGGCCGTACGGTCATGCAGAAGCTGGAGGCGCTGCCCGGCCACCCGCTGGGCGACGACTTCGAGCCCATCTCCTCGCTGCCGAAGAAGCTCCCGCTGCCCGGTGTCGCCAACCCGCGCGCGGTCGCGCACCGGCTGCTGGTGGACAACCCGGCGCCGGGTCCGCGGATGGCCGCCGACACGGCGAAGCACCTGGCGACGCACTACGGTTCGCTGGCCTTCGACATCGCCCGGCTGGCCAACGAGAACCCCGAGCTGGGCGAGCGGGTGCACCCCGACGCCCCGGAGATCTGGGCGCAGGTCGTCTACGCCCGGGACAACGAGTGGGCCGAGACGCAGGACGACGTGCTGCGCCGCCGTACGACCCTCACGATCCGCGGCCTGGCCACGGACGAGGTGCGCGCGAAGGTGCAGGACGTGCTCGACAAGAAGTAGCACTCGGCCCGGCCCCACCCTCCCCGACCGGGGTCGGCGTCCCGGGAACGGCCCCTCCCCCTATGGGGGCCGGTGTGCGAAAGGGGGCGGTTCCCCTCCGACGGAACCGCCCCCTTTCGCATGCCGCGTTGTCAGTGCCGGGTGCTTTCATGGCGGACATGGACAACGATCAGGTCGCCCCGGGGGAACTCGTCGCGCTGCGCGAGGCGTTCACGGTGGACGACGGCGGGGCGTCGGCGCTCGGCTGGGAGGCGGTCCGGGCTTTCGAGGCGCGGCACGGGGTGGTGCTGCCGGAGCCGTACCGGTCCTTCGTGGCGGAGGTCTCGGACGGGTCGTACCAGGGGCCACCGGAGTTCGGGCTCGTGGGGGTGGCCGAGCTGCCCTGGGACTGGGGTGACGACGGATCGGACCGGGACCTGCGCAAGCCGTTCCCGCTGACGCGTGCATGGCTCTGGGAGGAGGACGACGGTGACTACGAGGATCCCGACGCCGTGATCGACCAGGTCCGCAACCACGGCTCGGTCGTGCTCGGGACGGACGGGTGCGCCATGAACTGGCATCTCGTCGTGACCGGCCCGCACCGCGGGCACATATGGCACGTCACGGATGTGGGCGCGATGCCGTTCGGCTCGGAGTTCGGGCACACGACCTCCGAGCCCGGCTTCGGCGGCTGGGTTCGGCACTGGGCCGCCGGCAAGGAGTGGTTCGACGCCGGTTCAGATCAGTGACGTCACCAACTCGCGTACGGCGTCCGGTGAGTGCAGATCCTCGCGCCGCACGATCAGTTCGCGGCCGGTCAGCAGAGCCCTGCGGGACGCGCCGACCGGGTCCGGCAGTGTGGTCAGGTCGGTCAGGTGGGCGAAGCCGATGATCCTGCGGACGATCTCGGTGCCGGCGAAGCCCAGGGAGTCGGTCCAGACCCGCCCCAGGAAGCGGTCCAGGTAGGCGTCGTCGAAGAAGGTGTCGACGCGGGTGGGCCACAGGCGGCGGAACTCCGTCTCGAACGCCTCCCAGGACAGCCGGAGTTGGTCGGCGTGGTCCGTCAGACGGCCCAGGGCGCGGGCCCGTTCCTCCGAGACCAGGGCGTTCGCCCAGTACAGGCCGAGGTCGAAGCCGATGGGGCCCACGAAGGAGAACTCGGGGTCGAAGACGCGGATCACCGGGGCGCCGTCGCGGGTGCCGACCATGACGCTGCCCGAGTGGAGGTCGCCGTGCAGGAGGGCCTGGGCGCCGGTCATGAAGACGTGGCGGAGGTCGGCGACCTCGGTGCGGAGCACGGAGTCGGAGCGGAAGGCCGCCGCCAGGTCGGCCACGCCCTCGTGCCAGTGGTTGTGCTCGTGCTCGATGTACGGCTCGGACAGCACCACGTCCTCGGTGATCTTGCAGAGCTCCGGGTTGACCGAGGCCGCGATCAGGGCCTTGCGTTCGGCGGAGGGCATGCCGAAGTCGCTGGTGGAGAAGGCGAGCCGGGCGACCAGGCGGCCGATCTGCGCCGAGGTGTGGGGGCCGTAGGAGGCGCCCTCGTTGAGGACCGTGCGCAGGACCTCCAGGTCGGAGAGGTCCTCCATGACGAGGGCGTAGTTCTCGGGGTCGTAGCCGTGGACCGCCGGGATCTCGTCGGGGGCGACCTTGGCGAGCTGCTCGTAGGCGCGGGCCTCGGCGTTCGCGCGGTCGGGGCTCAGCGGCCAGGAGGGGCCGGCGACACGCACCCAGGGCAGGGCCTGCTTGAGGGCGAGGCTGCGGGTGCCGGCGGCGTTCGAGGCCAGGAAGACCCGGTTGACGTTGCCGTCGGAGACCTCCCGTACGGCGATGTCGCCCAGGTCGTCCCAGTGGCCGCGTTCGCGCAGGTATGCCGGGATGTCGTCGGTCTCCAGGATGCGGTAGCCCATGGTGGGAGAACTCCCTTATGCGGTGCGGCGCTTGGACAGGGTGAAGCTGAAGACCAGGGCGAGGATGAGGACCGCGCCCTCGACGACGTCCTGGGTGTAGTAGGGCAGGCCCTTGATGGTCAGGCCGGTGGTGATGATGCCGATGAGCACCGCGCCGAGGGCCGTGCCCCAGACGTTGGGGCGGCCCCGGCCGAGCACCGAGGTGCCGACGAGCGCGACGGCCACCGCCTCCAGGAGCTGCGAGGTGCCGGCGGAGACGTCGCCCTGGCCGATGCGGGACGCCAGGATGAGCCCGCCGATCGAGGCGAGGACGCCGGAGAGGACGTAGGCGAGCGCCCGGTACGCGCCGACGCGGATGCCGGCCAGGCGGGAGGCCTCGGGGTTGGCGCCGATCGCGTAGAGCACCCGGCCCCAGCGGGTGCGGGCGAGGAAGACCCAGGCGGCGAGGGTCAGGCCGCCGAAGATGAGGACCGAGACGGGGATGCCGAGGACCGTGCCGCGGTCGATGCGCAGGAACCCGGCGGTGAACCTGCCGGGGGCCGTGGTGCCGTCGTCCAGGGTCATGCCCGGGGTGATGGACTGGCCGTCGACCAGGATGAGCTTGCCGCCCTGGATCACGAACATGGTGCCGAGGGTGGCGAGCATGTCGGGGATCTTCAGTACGACGATCAGCAGCGCGTTGAGCAGGCCCGCGAGGGCACCGGCGGCGAGGACCGCGACGACGGCGACCGTGCCGACCTGGTTCTGGACGACCATCGTCTGGGCGGCGACCGAGACGCCGAGGCCCGCGACCGCGCCGACGGACATGTCCATCCCGCCGACGGCCATGGTGAGGGTGACGCCGAGGCCGAGGATCGCGGCGACGGAGACATAGCGGAGGGTGTCCAGGAGGGTCGCCGACTCGCGGAAGGAGCCCTCGCTCAGCGCGAAGTACAGGAACAGCGCGACCGTGACGAAGATGAAGCCGTACTTGATGACGGCGTTCTGGACCCGTACGGCGGTGCTGGTGGCGGGCGGGAGCGCCGCCTTCGTGGGGACTTCCGTGCTCTGGGTGGTGGTCATGGCGTAGTTCCTCAGGGAGCCGGGGTCACACGGACGCGGAGATGGTCTGGATGACGCGGTCGCGTTCCGCGTCCTCGCCGTACGCGTCGAGGTGGATCTCGCCGGCGGCGAGGACGACGACCCGGTCGGCGATCTCGAGGATTTCGTCGACGTCGGCGGACAGGACGAGTACGGCGGCGCCCTCGGCGGCGAGGGTCCTGGCGCGGCGGCCGATGTCCCGGCGGGCACCGATGTCCACGCCTCGGAACGGCTCGTCCAGGATGAGGACACGCGGGGTCTCGGCGAGCCAGCGGCCGACGACGACCTTCTGCTGGTTGCCGCCGGACAGCTCCTCCACGGTGCTGTGCTCGTCGCGGGCGACGACACCGAGGGCCTCGACGGTGTCGCGGCCGAGGGCGTCCTCCTTGGCGCGCTGGACCAGCCCGGCCTTGGAGAGGGACTTCAGGAACGGCAGCGAGATGTTCTGGGCCAGCGACCAGCCCGGGACCAGGGCGTCGGCGTGCCGGTCCTCGGGGACCAGGTGCACTCCGGCCCGGATCGCGTGCGCGGGCCGCCTGGGCGTGTACGGCCTGCCGTCCAGCTCGACGGATCCGGCCGGGAAGGGCTCGGCGCCGAAGAGGCCGCGGGCCAGCTCGGTCTTGCCCGCGCCCAACAGGCCCACGACACCGGTGACTTCGCCGGTGCGCAGGTCGAGGTCGAGAGGTGCGCGGCCCTCGAAGAGCTCGACACCCCTGAGCGAGAGGATCACCTCACCGGTCCCGTCCCCGTGAGCGGCCGGCCGTGCGGTCGTCGCCTCCTGGGCCTGCGCCAGCATCGCGCGCAGGGCGCTGTCCCAGTCGAAGGGCTTGGACTGGTCCTCGGTGAGCAGGCCGTCCCGCAGGACGACCAGGCGGTCGGCGAGCGCGTCGATCTCACCGAGGCGGTGGGAGACGTAGAGGACCGCGATGCCGTCGTCGCGCATCCGCTCCACGAGCGCGAAGAGGCGTTCGGCCTCGGCGGCGGACAGGGCCGAGGTCGGTTCGTCGAGGATCAGCAGCCGGGGCCGGGTGGCCAGTGCGCGGGCGAGGATGAGCAACTGGCGGTCGGAGATGCCGAGTTCGGTGACGTCCTTCCTGAGCACGGCGTCGCTCCAGCCGAGTTCGAGGCCCGCCTGAATCTCGCGGGCCCGCGCCAGCAGACGGCGTCCGTTCAGGAACGGGTTGCCGCGTGCCTGCGCCAGCTCCTCGAAGACCAGGTTCTCGGCGACCGAGAGTCCCGGCACGATGCCCTCGCCGATGCGCTGGTGCACGGTCTGGATGCCCAACTGGCGGGCGGCGAGCGGGGACTGGAGAGCCGCGGGCTCCCCGGCGACCCGCACCTCGCCCCCGTGGTCGGTGTGCACGCCGGACAGGATCTTGATCAGCGTGGACTTGCCGGCGCCGTTGGCCCCGAGCAGCGCGACCACGCTGCCCGGAGCGATGTCGAGCGAGACGGAGGCGAGCACGGTCTTGCCGCCGAAGGCCATGCTGACATCCGTGAGACTGACAGCTGCCTTTGCAGGGCTGACGTCAGTGGGCGACATTCGAGATCCAGTCCGCGGTGGAGACCTGGGACAGGTTCAGCGCGGGAAGGGCCGCCCGCAACTGGTCCATGTTCTGGATCTTCTTCTCACGCAGGAAGTCCTGGGTGATGGCGACGGCCGGGAACTCCACGGAGGACTTGTTCAGCTGACCGGCCAGCTCCAGCGCGGCGGTGCGGACGACGGCCGCGCCGACCGCGGAGGGGTCGGTGCCGGCCGTGGCCACCCAGGGGCTGTCGGCCGCGGTCATCTGCTGGATGTCGGCGTTGGAGACGTCCGCGCCGAACACCTTCACCTTGCCCTGGAGCTTCTTGTTCTGCACCGCGAGGACCGTGCCCTTGGCGAGTTCGTCGTAGGGCGCGAAGATCCCGGTCACGTCGGAGTGCTGGGTGAGCGCGGCGGAGACCAGGGGAACGTTGTCGGTGGCCGTGGAGTCGGTGACCTTGCCGACCTTGAACTGCTGCTTCCAGGCCTGTGCGGCGACCTCCTTCGCCCACACGGTGTTCCGCTTGTCGAGGGCGGCGTAGCCGGCGACGTTGACGTAGCCGACCTTGGCGTTCTTTCCGAGGTCCTTGGACATCACGTCGAGGACGGCCTGGGCCATGCTGGCGTCGTCCTGCTCCGTGCTGACCACGCCCTTGGTGGGGGTCTCGACGTCGTAGACGACGACCTTGATGCCCTTCTTCACGGCCTGGTCGATCTCCGGCTGGATGGTCGCCGGGAAGCCGTGGTCGATGATGATCGCCTTGGCGCCGGAGTTGATCGCGGAGGACAGGTCGGTGGCCTGCTTGGCGTTGTCGGCCTGGGCGTCGTACACCGTCAGGTCGATGCCGACGGCCTTGGCCTGGGCCTTGGCGCCGTTGCCCCACTGCTCGAAGTAGTCGCCGGCGCCGCTCTGCCGGACCAGGGCGACCTTGACCGGGCCCGCACTGAAGGGGGCGGGCTTCTTGCCGGTGGCGGCCGAGGCGGAGGCGGCGGTGTCACCGGTGTTCTTCGAGGCGTCCGTGGACTGCGAGCAGCCGGCGAGCGCGAGTGCGGACACGGATGCGAGGGAGAGCGCGGCGAGGGGCAGACGGGTGCGGGACATGAGGAGCTCCAGGAGCGAGAGGGAGAGGACAAGAGGGGTGCGCGTCCCGGAGCGGGCAGGGCGAATGCGCCACCGAAGCAGGCGGGTGGCGGGGCGCGAGGGGGCTCCGGAAGAGGTCAGCGACAGCTGGCGGTGGTCGTCCGAAGCAGGTCCACGTACAGCCGCCGCACGAGCAGCAGCGTCTTCATATGCAGATCATGGGAACGGTTTCAGCCATGCGTCAAATATTTTGGAACCGCTTTCTCAGGAAGTGAGACAACGACTACGTCACACCTGCGCAGGTCACGGCCCCGGTTACCATCACAAGACCGGCATCCGACCCGGCACAGTGAGGCCCTGATGACGACAGCTGACGCGAAAGCGATGTGCGTGCCTGACCTGCGCCGCTGTTGCCGCGCGCTGTGTCGCGGCTGACCGACCGCGCCGTCCCCCTTTCTCCCCTGCCCGTCCGGTGCTTGTCTCGGTATCCGGACTTCCCTTCCAGAATCCTGGAGTTGTTCCCATGACGCTGCTGACCACCTGGTCCGAGTCCGGCCCCGAGACCCTGGTCCGCCGCACCTCGGACCCGGCCGAGATCGCCGAGGCGCTGAAGCCCCTGGGGGTGCGCTACGAGCAGTGGCCGGTCCGCGAGGACGTCCCGTTCGACGCCGACAGCGAGACCGTGTTCGCCGCCTACGGCCCCGAGATCGAGAAGCTGAACGCCGAGGAGGGCTTCACGACGGTCGACGTCCTCGGCCTGCACCCCAGCGACGACCCGGAGTTCCCCGCGAAGGCCAAGGCGGCGCGCGAGAAGTTCCTCCAGGAGCACACGCACGACGACGATGACGAAGTGCGCTTCTTCGTCTCCGGCTCCGGCATCTTCTACCTGCACGTGAACGGCGAGGTGCACGCGGTCTTCTGCGAGAAGGGCGACCTGCTGGGCGTGCCGCGCGGCACCACCCACTGGTTCGACATGGGCACCAGGCCGTCGTTCACCGCGATCCGCTTCTTCCACGAGGAGGACGGCTGGATCGGCAACTTCACCGGCTCCCCCATCGCCTCCCGCTTCCCGGACTACGACACCGTCGCGGCCGGCTACGAGGCCGACAGGGCCGCCGCGTGAGCGTGCGGGACCTGACGTACGCCGTGGACGCCGTGGTGCTCGACATCGAGGGCACCACGAGCGCCACGGGGTTCGTCGTCGACGTGCTGTACCCGTACTCGCGTTCACGGTTCGCCGCGCTGCTCGCCGAGCGGTCGGGGGACCCGGAGGTGGCGCGGGCGGTGGCCCAGGTGCGCGAGGAGATCGGCGAACCGGACGCCGACGCCGCGCGCGTCGAGAAGGCGCTGAACTCCTGGCTCGACGACGACGTCAAGGCGACCCCGCTGAAGACCCTCCAGGGCCTCATCTGGTCCGAGGGCTTCGCCCGCGGCGACCTCGTCTCGCACTTCTACGACGACGTCGTACCGCGGCTGCGCGCCTGGCACTCCGCGGGCACACGGCTGTACGTGTACTCCTCGGGGTCGGTGGCGGCGCAGCGGGCGTGGTTCACCAACAGCCCGGAGGGCGACCTGACATCACTGATCTCGGGGCTCTACGACACCGAGAACGCGGGGCCCAAGCAGGAGGCGGAGTCGTACCGCCGGATCGCCACGGCGACCGGCGTGGCGCCGGACCGTCTGCTGTTCCTGTCCGACCGGCCCGGCGAGCTGGACGCGGCCCGTGCGGCGGGCTGGCACACCGTCGGGGTACGGCGGCCCGGGGAGCCGTATTTCGAGCAAGGCGTCGGCGACCACGCTGCGGCGGGGACGTTCGACGCGATCATCGTTTCTGGGAGCACCACGTGACCGCCGACATCAGCACACTCGACCTGGAAGAGGCGGGGGCGGTCCTCGCCGCCGAGTCCGCCCGCTTCGCCTCCTTCGGCTGGATGCGGGGGACCTCCGGCAACCTGTCCGTGGTGCTCTCGCGTGACCCGCTGCGGCTCGCGGTCACCGCCAGCGGCCACGACAAGGGTGAACTGACGCCCGCGGACGTCGTGCTGGTGGACGGACAGGGGGCGGCCGTACGGGGCGGCAAGCCGTCCGCCGAGGCCGAGCTGCACGCGCGCGTGGCCGCGCTGACCGGGGCCGGTGCCGTGGTCCATGTGCACACCGTCGCCTCGGTGGCCATGGGCAGGCGGGAGCCGGGCGGGATCGTCTTCAGCGACCTGGAGATGCTCAAGGGGGTCGGCCGGCCCGCGCACGACGTCGAGGTGACCCTGCCGGTCATCGCCAACAGCCAGGACATGAAGGTGCTGGGCGACCGGCTGGAGGAGGCGCGCAATCCCGGGATGCCGGCGGTGGTTGTGGCCGGGCACGGGCTGTACGTGTGGGGCGCCGATCCGCGCCAGGCCCGGCATCACACCGAAGTGGTGGAGTGGCTGCTGGAGTTGGAGCTGACGGGCCGCTGAGACCGCGAGAGGGGATCCCCGGGCCGGGGATCCCCTCTCGCGTGTGCGTCTGCTTCAGCTCTGCTGTGTGTGTCTACTTCAGCCGGTCGCCCGGCAGTTCACCCGCCGAGACCTCCAGCACGCCCCGCTCGGTCACCAGCCCCGTGACCAGCCGGCCCGGTGTCACGTCGAAGGCCGGGTTGTGGCCGCGCGACTCCGCCGGCGCCGTCCGGATGCCCGCCCACTCCAACACCTCCGACTCGGCGCGGAGTTCGATGTGGATGTCGTCGCCGGTCCCGGTGGCGAGGTCGACCGTGGTGGTCGGAGCCGCCACCAGGAAGGGGATGCCCGCGTCGGCGCAGGCGAGGGCCACGCCCACGGTGCCCACCTTGTTCGCCGTGTCGCCGTTCGCCGCGATGCGGTCCGCTCCGACGATCGCCGCGTCGACCTCACCGCGCAGGATCGTGCCCGCGGCGGCCCCGTCCGCCTGGACGTAGTGCGGGATGCCCTCTTGGACCAACTCCCAGGCGGTGAGCCGGGATCCCTGGAGCAGGGGGCGCGTCTCGTCGGCGTAGACGACCTCCAGGCGCCCGCGCGCGTGGAGTTCGCGGACGACACCCAGGGCCGTGCCCCAGCCCGCGGTGGCCAGCGCTCCCGTGTTGCAGTGGGTGAGGATCCGCAACGGCCGGTCCCCGCCGACCCGTTCGAGCAGCCAGTCGGCGCCGAAGGTGCCCATCGCGCGGTTCGCGGCGACATCCTCGCGCTGGACGGCGGCGGCCTCCTCCAGTACCGCGTCGAGGCCCTCCTCGAAGCGGGTCATGACCCGGTCCACGCAGACCATGAGGTTGACCGCGGTGGGCCGGGCCTCACGGATCCGGGCGACGGCGGCCCGCACCTCGGCCTCCGACCACCCCTTGCGCTCTCCCTCGATGAGGGCGAGCGCGACTCCGTAGCCGCCCGCCGCGCCGATCGCGGGTGCGCCCCGCACCACGAGGCGCTGGATCGCGTCGACCAGGGTGTCCACATCGTGGACATTCATCGACTCGGCGCGTTGCGGCAGCAGCGTCTGGTCTATGAGCGCGAGACCGGATCCGGTCCATTCGACAGCGCGCAGTTCCTGGGGCATTTCGGGACACTCCTGATGTTCCGGTGGCTCTCGCCACCGTACATGACCTGCGCGAACCATAGTTCGAGACAATCGAGCACCTGTCTGGAAACGGGTGTTACAGTCCAGCACCCAGTCCGCAGACCGAGACGAAGGAGGAAGCCCGTGATGCTGACCAAGCGCCGTTTCCTCGACTTCGGCCGGTGTGCCGGCGACGGCTGTCGACGCTGAGCCTCCCCCACCGCCCGTCGCACCGCTCTCTCTCCCTCACCCGCTCACCGCCGAGCGTGGTTCTCGCCGTTCCCCCGGAAGGCCCCCGATGTTCCGCAGAAACCGCCGCACCCTCCAGGTCGCCGCCGCCACCGCCCTCCTGGTCACCGCCGCCACGGCCTGCAACGCGGCCGCCAAGAACGACGCCGCCGGCAGCGCGAGCGGAGGCAGCGGCCCGTCGTTCACCCTGGTCACGCCGGACTCCGTGGGGCAGAACGAGTTCCTGAAGCTCGCCGTCACCGGTGTCCAGGACGCGGCGAAGCAGCACGACGGCACGCAGAAGGTCTACGAGTCCACGGACACCGCCTCCCAGCAGCAGAACGTGCAGGCCGCGGTGGACGCCAAGCCGGACGTCATCGTGCTGGTCGGCTTCGAGTTCGCCGATCTCGTCGCCCAGCAGGCCCGGAAGAACCCCGAGCAGCAGTTCCTGATCATCGACGCCTGCACGACGAAGTCGTTCAAGAACGTCAGCTGCGCGGTCTTCCGTGAGCACGAGGGCGTCTACCTCGCGGGCGCGGAGGCGGGCCTGCTCAGCAAGTCGGGCAAGGTCGGCGCGGTCGACGTCCTCGACACGCCCCAGTTCCGCCGCTACAGCGATCCGTTCGCGGCCGGCGCCAAGGAAGTCGCGCCGAAGACCGCCACCGGCACCCGCTTCGTCGGCGGCCAGTCCCCCTTCGACGACTCGGCCCGCGCCAAGGAGCAGGCGAACACCTTGCTCTCCCAGGGCTACGACCAGCTCATGGCGGCCGCGGCGGCCGGCAACTACGGCGTCTTCGAGGCCGCGAAGGCCAAGGGCGCGTTCGCGTACGGCGTCGACGTCAACCAGTGCCCCTCGGCGCCCGGCACGGTCGTCGACAACGTGGTCAAGCGCACGGACGTCGCCGTCGAGAAGGGCATCGAGTCGGTCCTGGCAGGCAAGACGGGCGCGACCGTGTCGTACGGCCTCAAGGAGGGCGGCATCAGCCTCACCGGCCTGGAGGCGGGCGTCGACTCCTCGAAGTGCGTGATCGCCGACCACAAGGACGTCCTCGCCAAGGTGAAGGCACTGCGCGACCAGATCGTCGCCGGGAAGCTGACGGTCGATGACCCCGCAGCGAGCTGAACCCACCGGGTCGGCGGACGTCGCCGTCGAGCTCCGGGGAATCACCAAGCGGTTCCCCGGCACGCTCGCCAACGACTCCGTCGACCTGACCGTCCGCCGGGGCGAGATCCACGCCCTGATGGGCGAGAACGGCGCGGGCAAGTCCACGCTCATGTCGGTGCTGTACGGCATGGAGGTCCCGGATTCCGGGACCATCCGTATCGACAGGCGGGACGTCACCTTCGGCAGCCCGTCCGACGCGATGGCTGCCGGGCTCGGCATGGTCCACCAGAGCTTCAAGCTGTTCGACTCGCTGACGGTCTCCGAGAACGTCGTCTACGCCGCCGAGCCGCGCCGCTTCGGCCTGGTGGACCGGGCCGCGGCCCGCCGCCGGGTGCGTGCGCTGGCCGAGGAGCACGGCCTGGCCGTGGACCCGGACGCGCGCGTGGGCGACCTTCCCGTCGGCCTGCGCCAGCGGGTGGAGATCCTCAAGCTGCTGCACCGCGGCGCCCGCACCCTGATTCTCGACGAGCCGACCGCGGTGCTCACGCCCTCCGAGGCCGACGCGCTGTTCACCGTGCTCAAGTCCCTGGCCCAGCAGGGCCGTACGGTCATCCTCGTCACGCACAAGCTGCGCGAGGTGCTGGAGGGCAGCGACCGGGTGACCGTGCTGCGGGACGGCCGGGTCGTGGCCCGGCTGGTCACCGCGGAGACGTCCGCCGACGAGATCGCCGCCGCGATGACCGGCCGCGCGGTCGAGCTGGACCGGATCCACGCCGCCGGGACACCGGGCGAGGTGGTGCTGGAGGTGTCCGCGCTGGCGACTTCTGGCGTGCAGGGGGCCGAACTCACCGTCCGCGCGGGCGAGATCGTCGGCATCGCGGGCGTCGCGGGCAACGGACAGAGCGAGCTCGTCGAGGCGCTGGCCGGGCTGCGACCGGTGACGGGCGGGCGGGTGACCCTGCGGGGCGAGGACCTCACCCACGCCTCCGCCACGGAACGCCGCCTCAAGGGCCTGGCATACGTCCCCGAGGACCGGCACGCCGTCGGTACGGCCCCGGCCGCGTCCGTCGCCGACAACCTCGCGATGGGACACCACCGTACGTCCCTGTCGCACCGCGGGCTGCTGCCGCCGGCGTCCGTGCGGGCGCACGCGCGACGACTGGTCAAGCGGTTCGGCATCAAGGCGTCCGCTCCCGAGGTGCCCGCGAGTGCCCTCTCCGGCGGCAACCTCCAGAAGCTGCTGATCGGCCGCGAACTCGCCCATGACGCTCCGCTGTTGCTGGTGGAGCAGCCCACGCGCGGGGTCGACATCGGCGCGATCCAGAACATCCACGACCAGCTGATCGCCTACCGCGACGCCGGTCACGCCGTCCTGCTCGTCTCGGCCGAACTGAGCGAGATCCGGGGGCTCGCCGACCGGGTCCTCGTGATGTACGAGGGCCGGATCACCGCGTCGTACGACAAGTCCGCGGCGGACGAACGGACCTTGGGGCTCGCGATGGCGGGCGGCACGAGCGAGCGAGTGGAAGCCGCCGACTGACATGACCACAGAACGCATAGCAGGAGCCCTGCGCTCCCCCGTCACCTTCTCCGTGCTCGCGGGCGTCCTCATCGGCGCGCTCTTCCTCGTGGGAACCGGCGCGGACCCGATCACGGCGTACGAGGCCGTGCTGACCGGCTCGTTGGGCGCGGACGGCATCGGCTCCACGCTCTCCACCGGCACGAGCGTGCTCGGCATGGCGCTCGCGCTGGCGATCCCGCTGCGCGCCGGGCTGATCAACCTCGGCGGCGACGGGCAGATGGTGCTCGGCGGGATCACCGCCGCCGTCACCGGCCTGTACTCGCCGCTGCCCGCGCCCCTGACGGTCGTCCTCGCCCTGCTCGCCGGGATGGCGGTGGGCGCCGCCTACGCCGCGCTTGCCGCCCTGTGCGAGAACCACCTCGGCGTCCCGCTCCTGGTCAGCAGTCTGCTGCTGAGCTATCCGGCGGTCTCGCTCGCCTCCTACCTGGCCCGCTATCCGCTCAAGGAGCCCGGGTCCAGCCTGCCGCAGACCCGGGCCATGCCCGACGGGGTGGCGCTGCCCGCGTTCGGGGACTCGACGGTGACGATCGGGCTGCTGCTCGTCGTCCTCGCCGCCGCCGCGTACTGGTTCACCGACCAGCGGACCGCCTTCGGGTACGAGATCCGCATGACCGGCCTCAACGCCCGTTTCGCCGCGTACGCCGGTGTCGAACGCCGGGGCCTGACGCTGAAGTTGATGTCGGTCTCGGGTGCGCTCGCCGGACTCGTGGGCGCGATCGGGGTGTTGAGCTTCCCGTACCGCTTCGTCGACGGCTCGCTCACCGCGCCCGGCTACACCTGGACGGGACTCACCGCGGCGCTGCTCGCGACGGCCGCCCCGATCGGCACGGTGATCTCGTCGTTCTTCTTCGCCGTCCTCCAGGTCGGCGGGCTCGCGATGGAGCGGACGACAGAGGTCCCGCGGGAGCTGACACAGGTGCTCCAGGCGATCGTGATCGTGTTCCTCGCGGCCCGACTGCGGTTCCCCGGACGGTGGTTCACCCGCCGCGAGAGTCCCGACCGCCACCAGCCCGAGGAGGCGGTGTGATGTTCTTCGACTCCGATCTGCTCATGTCCGCGCTGCGCGCCCTCACCCCGATCCTGCTGGCCGCCCTCGGCGGCGCGATCTGCGAACGGGCGGGCGTGTTCAACATCGGCCTCGAAGGCATGATGCTGATGGGCTGTTTCACGTCGGTCGCCACCAGCTGGTTCACCGGCAGCGCCTGGCTCGGCGTCCTGGCCGCGGCCCTCGCCGCCGCCGCGTACTCGCTGGTCCTGGCGGTCGGCGCGGTGACGCTGCGCGGGGACGCGGTGGTGCTGGGCGTGGCCATGAATCTCCTGGCCGTCGGCCTGACCGGCTTCCTGCTGCGTACCGTCTTCGGTGTGCAGGGCACTTTCGACGATCCGTCACTGGCCGGACTGCCGCTGGTCGGTGGCTTCACCCCGCTCACCTATCTGTCGTGGGCGGCGGTCGCCGTGGCCGCGGTCCTGCTGTCGCGGCACGTGTGGGGGCTCAGGCTGCGCGGGGTCGGGGAGGCACCGGACGCGGCGGCGACGCTGGGGGTGAGTCCGGCGAGGTACAAGTACGCGGCCGTTCTCCTCTCCGGAGTCCTCTGCGGGCTCGCCGGGGCCCAACTCGCCCTCGGCAACGTCACCTTGTTCACCGAGAACATGACGGCGGGCCGCGGCTGGATCGCCGTCGTCGCGGTCATGCTCGGCCGCGCGGCCCCGGTCGGCGTGCTGCTCGCCGCACTGCTCTTCGGGCTCGCCGAGGCGGCCGGCTTCCGCCTCCAGGGCCTCGGCCTGCCCCAGCAGGCGACCGACGCCGCGCCCTACGTCGTCACGCTCGGCGCCCTGTTCCTCACGACGGCCCGCCGCCGTCGCCGTACTCCTTCTCCCTCCGGAGCCGCCTCATGACCCACGAACAGCCTCTGGACCTGCTGCCCGTCACCCGCATACCCCGCACCGGGCTGCCGGCCCACGCGGTCGTGGTCGGCGACCCGGCCCGCGCGGCCGCCGTCGCCGCGCTGCTCGACGGGGCCGTGGAGGTGTCGTACCACCGCGAATACCGTGTGTTCAGCGGCAGTTGGAAGGGCGTGCCGGTCACCGTCGCCTCGCACGGCGTGGGCGGCCCCGGCGCCGTTCTGCTGTTCCAGGAGCTGGCGGACGCGGGAGTCCGCACCATCCTGCGGTTCGGCACGGCGGGCGCGATGAAGCCCGGCATCGGCGACGGCGACCTCGTCATCGCGGAGGCGGCCGTACGGGACGACGGCGTGACCCAGCAGCTGCTGCCGCCCGAGTACCCGGCGGTCTCGGCACCCGAGGCGGTCCTCGCGCTCCAGCGGGCGGCCCGCGCCACGGGCGCCCCGCACCACCGGGGCATCGTCTGGACCCGGGCCGCCTTCCAGCCCGGCCTCCTCCCGCTCTTCTCCTACGACGGCGCCGGGCTCGCGGCGATCGAGATGGAGCTGTCGGCCCTGCTGGTGACGGCCTCGCTGCGGGGTCTGGTCGCGGGCGGTGTGCTGGTGGTCGACGGGGCGAACGCGGACGAGCTGGTCGACGACGAGGGCACCAGCGTCTACGACCCGCACCGCGAGGTCGTCGCGGCCGGTGTGGAACGGGGCGCGGTGGTCTCGCTGGAGGCGCTGCGGCTCCTCGCGGAGGACAGCCAGGAGGGGAACGCGCTGTGACCGTCGACCTGTTGGTGCACGGCGGTGCCGTCCTGACGGTCGACGAGCAGGGGACCGTGGTTCACAACGGTGCCGTCGCCGTGCACGAGGGCGAGATAGTGGCCGTCGGTCGGGCGGAAGAGCTGTGTACCCGGTTCACAGCCGACGAGTCCATCGACGCGGGTGGCTGTCTCGTCCTGCCGGGGCTTGTGAACACGCACACCCACCTGGCGATGACCTTGCTGCGCGGCCGCGCCGACGACGTGACCCTCCAGGGGTTCCTGGAGCGGGTGCTGCCCGCGGAGGCCGAGCTGCTCGCGCCGAAGAACGTGGCGGCGGCCGTGCGGCTGGCGATCGCCGAGAGCGTGCGGGCCGGGGTGACCTCCGCGCTCGACATGTACTGGTTCCACGAGGCGGCCGAGCGGGTCGCCCGGGAGGCGGGCTGGCGGCTGCACTCCGGCCCCACCTTCATGGACGTGCCGGAGCCGCCGGACGGCCGCACGTACGAGGAGCGGCTCGGGTGGGCCCGGCGGGACCTGGAGGCACGCGGCGCGGCACGGCCCGGCCGCCGTCCCGTCGTCTTCGCGCACTCCGCCTACACGCTCTCGCCGGACCAACTCAGCGAGATCGCCGCCCTTGCCCGGGAGTTCGGGGCGCTGCTGCACATCCACGCGGCGGAGAACGCCACCGAGGTCGCCACCGTCGAGGTGCGGTACGGCAAACGGCCCGTCGAGCTGCTGGACTCGCTGGGTGTCCTCGGCCCGGACCTGCTGCTTGCCCACACCGTCGACCTCACCGGCCCGGAGATCGCGGCGCTGGCCCGTACCGGTACCTCGGTCGCCCACTGTCCGGTCTCGAACCTGAAGCTGGGCTGCGGGATCGCGCCGGTGCCCCGGCTGCTGAGCGCCGGGGTGACCGTCGGGCTGGGCACGGACGGGGCCGTCAGCTCCAACTCGCTCGACGTGCTCGGGGCCGTACGGCAGGCGGCGCTGGTGCACAAGGCGGACGGCGACCCGACGGCGGTCGGTGCCGAGCAGGCCGTACGCATGGCGACGATCGAGGGCGCGCGGGCGCTGGGTCTCGCGGAGCATCTGGGGTCCCTCGAGGCCGGCAAACGCGCCGACCTGATCGTGCTTGACCTGGACGCCCCGCATCTGCGGCCGCTGCACGACCCGTGGTCGACGCTGGCGTACGCGGCGCACTCGGCCGACGTGCGGGACACCGTCGTGGACGGGCGGGTGCTGATGCGGGACCGTGAGCTGCGCACGCTGGACGAGCGGACCGTGATCGCGGATCTGGAGGTGCTCGTCTGAGCAGGCCGCATAATGTGCTGAGACATCGGACGTCTCAGCACAGTGCGGGGCGGAGAAGGGGGCCTGTCATGGCTGTCACCGACGAGGCGATCGAGAAGATCAAGGACATGATCGTCTCCGGCGCGCTGCGCCCCGGCGACCGGCTCCCGAAGGAGAGCGAACTCGCCGCCGACCTGGGGCTGTCCCGCAACTCGCTGCGCGAGGCGGTCCGTGCGCTGTCGCTCATCCGGATCCTGGACGTCCGGCAGGGCGACGGAACCTATGTGACCAGCCTGGATCCGCAACTCCTGCTGGAGGCGCTGAGCTTCGTCGTGGACTTCCACCGCGACGACACGGTCCTGGAGTTCCTGGCCGTGCGGCGCATCCTGGAGCCGGCCGCCACGGCGATGGCCGCCTCCCGGATCAGCGAGCAGCAACTGGACGCACTGGGCGCCCAGTTGGACAAGCTCGGCGACAGCCCGTCGGTGGAGGAGCTGGTCGCCTCCGACCTCGACTTCCACCGCGGGATCGTGCAGAGCTCCGGCAACTCCGTGCTCTGCTCGCTCATGGACGGGCTGTCCGGGCCCACCACCCGGGCGCGGATCTGGCGCGGGCTGACCCAGGAGGACGCGGTCAGCCGCACCCTGCACGAGCACCGGGCGATCCTCGCGGCCCTGCGCGACCGGGACACCGAGGCGGCCCGCTCCTGGGCGACGGTGCACATCGCGAGCGTGGAGCAGTGGTTGCGCTCCTCTCTGTGAGAAGCCGGTGTGAGGCCGCTCTGTGAGAAGCCTGTGTGAAGCCGCCGATCAGCACCGGAACGGGGGGTGTCCCGGGGTGGCGGACGGGGCAGTGATCCGTTCACTCCCCCGTGCAAGGGGGCTGCGGGCGCCCCCGCCCGACGCCGTAAGGTTGGTGCGTTAAGCGAGGGCACGTCGGAAGGAGGCGCTGGGTGATCGAGCTCGAGGGGGTTCCCGAGCTGATCGACCCGGTCATGGTGGCCGCGTTCGAGGGCTGGAACGACGCCGGCGACGCCGCCTCCACCGCGGTCGCGCATCTGGACAGGGAGTGGAAGGGCGAAGTGTTCGCGGCGCTCGACGCCGAGGACTACTACGACTTCCAGGTGAACCGCCCCACGGTGTGGCTGGACGGCGGAGTGCGCAAGATCACGTGGCCGACGACAAGGTTGTCCGTGGTCCGTGTCGGCGGTGAGAAGCCGCGCGATCTCGTACTGGTCCGAGGTATCGAACCCTCGATGCGGTGGCGGTCGTTCTGCAACGAGTTGCTGGGCTTCGCCCACGAACTCGGCGTGGAGCTGGTGGTGATCCTGGGCGCGCTGCTCGGCGACACCCCGCACACCCGTCCGGTGCCGATCAGCGGGACCACGTCCGATCCGGACCTGGCCCAGCGGATGGACCTGGAGGAGACCAAGTACGAGGGCCCCACGGGCATCGTCGGGATCCTCCAGGAGGCCTGCACCCACGCGGGCGTGCCCGCGGTGTCCCTGTGGGCCGCCGTACCGCACTACGTCTCGCAGCCGCCGAACCCGAAGGCGACGCTGGCCCTCCTGAACCGTCTGGAGGACCTGATCGACGTACGGATCCCGCTGGGCGAGCTGGCCGAGGACGCGCGCGCCTGGCAGGTGGGCGTGGACCAGCTGGCCGCCGAGGACAGCGAGGTCGCCGAGTACGTCCAGACGCTGGAGGAGGCCCGGGACACCGCGGAGCTGCCGGAGGCCTCGGGCGAGGCGATCGCCCGGGAGTTCGAGCGGTATCTGCGGCGCCGGGACGGCGGCCAGCCGGGTCAGCCGGGCGGGCACGCGACCGCGGACGGCAGTGACAGCACGGCCTATCTGCGGGACAGCCCCGGCCGCACGAGGCCGCCCAAGCCGCCGAAGCCGGAGACGGAGACGGAGACCGGGGCTGAGGCCGACCGGGACACCGACGCGGGGGCCGAGCCGGACGACGGGGACTCGCCGTCGCAGGGCTGATCCGGTGAGGGCGGTGCGCGGAATGCCGCGCACCGCCCTTGGCCGTGTCAGACCTGGTCCACCGCCACCACGTCGTACTCGGTGGTCGGCGTCGGCTCCGTGTCGAAGCGCGCGTTGGGCAGATACAGGCGGCTGCCCCAGGCGGCGACCGTGGTCGGGATGCGGAAGCGCGGGTCGGTGATGCGGGTGACGACGGTGCCCCGGGTGCCGGAGTCGTTCAGCCGGAACACGTCGATCGCGTTCTGCTGCTGCTGGACGGCGTAGAGGATCCGGCCGAGCAGCAACAGGCCGTCTCCGTTGGGGAGTTTGGCGCCGCCCAGGTCGACCGCGCGGGCGGCGCCGGTGCGCGGGTCGACCCGCATGAGGCCGCCGCCGTTCGCGAAGGCGTTCACCAGCAGCAGCGCGCGGCCGTCGGGCGTGCGCTCGATGCCGTTGGCGGTGAAGTCGGGCCCCTGCTGCCAGTCGCCGGTCAGCGGTACGGTCTCCACCGCGCCCTTGGCCAGCCGGTAGAGCACCGGCTTGAAGGAGTCGGTGAACCAGGCGGCGCCCGGGGTGAGGATCACGTCGTTCACGAAGGTGCCGCCGGTGGCGTGCACCTGCTCGGTCTCGCCGGTGCGGGCGTCGGCGACCCGGATCTCGGCGCTGTCGCCGCCGGCGAGGAAGAGCGTGCCGTGCCGGTCGATCTTGAGGCCCACGGTGGGGCGGCCGGAGCCCTTCACGACGACCGAGCCACGGCCGGTGGCCAGGCTCGCCCGGTAGACGTCGCCGTTCGCGAGAGATCCGAAGTAGGCGTACGGCTTCGAGCCGATGGTGATGCCCTCGGGCTGGAAGCCGTCGGGGAGGGGGAACTGCGCGGGCCACGGGGCGTGCCGGGTGCCGGCGGCCTGTGCGGTGCCGCCGAGCAGGGCCGTACCGGTCAGCGCGGCGGTCGTGGTCAGGAGTGTGCGACGTGCGAAGGAACGGTCTGCGGGCACCACGGTGCGTCCTTCCGCAAGGGGGCCGGCGCGGGGCCGGCCGAACGGGTGAGCGAAGCTCCCACCCCATCACATGGCGGCCGCCTCCACAGTGATCCCGCGTTTCTGGTAGGGATCCGACAGGTGGCGGGGCGCCCCCGCGGCGGGAGCGCCCCTCCGTCCAGTTGCTTCTAGAGGGCCACGCCCAGGAGGGCGTCCACCGCACGTGTCACCACACCGGGCGCGCCCGCGTCGGTGCCGCCCTGCTCCTGCTGCACGGCGGCCCAGCGGTCGACGGCGAGGAGCGCGGCGGGGGCGTCCAGGTCGTTCGAGAGGGCCTCGCGGATCTCCTCGACGAGCGCCTCGGCGGACGGTCCGTCGGGCCGGGAGACGGCGGCACGCCAGCGCCCGAGCCGGTCCACGGCGTCCTCAAGGACCTGGTCGGTCCACTCCCAGTCGGCGCGGTAGTGGTGGGCGAGCAGCGCCAGTCGGATGGCGGCGGGGTCGACGCCCTCGCGCCGCAGCTGCGACACGAAGACCAGGTTGCCCTTGGACTTGGACATCTTCTCGCCGTCCAGGGCGACCATGCCGGCGTGGACGTACGCCTTGGCCATGGGGAACTCGCCGGTGAGCACCTGGGCGTGGGAAGCGCCCATCTCGTGGTGCGGGAAGGCGAGGTCGGAGCCGCCGCCCTGGACGTCGAAGGTCATGCCGAGGTGGTCGAGGGCGATGGCGACGCACTCGATGTGCCAGCCGGGGCGCCCGCGGCCCAGGGAGCCGCCGTCCCAGCTGGGCTCGCCGTCACGGGCGGCCATCCACAGCATCGGGTCGAGGGGGTTCTTCTTGCCCGGCCGGTCCGGGTCGCCGCCGCGCTCGGCGGACAGCAGGCGCATCGCCGCCGCGTCGAGGTTCGAGACCTTGCCGAAGTTCGGGTCGGACTCGACGGAGAAGTAGGTGTCCCCGTCGAGTTCGTAGGCGGCACCGGCGTCCCGCAGGCGCTCGACGAGCGGGACGATCCCGGGTATCGCCTCGACCGCGCCGATGTAGTGCCGCGGGGGCAGCATGCGCAGGGCGGTCATGTCCTCGCGGAAGAGAGCCGTCTCCTTCTCGGCGAGGGCGGCCCAGTCGACGCTGTCCCGCTCGGCCCGCTCCAGGAGCGGGTCGTCGATGTCGGTGACGTTCTGGACGTAGTGAACCTGGCGCTTGGTGTCGAGCCACACGCGCTGCACGAGGTCGAACGCGTTGTAGGTCGCCGCGTGCCCCATGTGGGTGGCGTCGTACGGCGTGATGCCGCAGACGTAGAGACGGGCGACGGGACCGGGGTCAAGGGAGACCAAGCCACCGGTCGCGGTGTCGTGGATCCTCAGGTCGCGGCCCTGACCAGGCAGGGCGGGGACCTCGGAAGCGGGCCAGGCATGCATGTCATGAGCCTAACCGGACGGATGTTCCGTATACGAACCGGACCGGGCCGGATGGCCGGTAAGGCCTTCTTGCGCGGTACGGCCCCGTGTGCAGTGTGCCGCTAGACGGGCGGCCAGGGAATGGCGGGCCACTCTCCGCTCGGCTCGGGGTGCCTCCCGGTCTCCAGCAGCGCGTCGACACGCGCGCGCGTGGCGTCCAGTTCGGCGGGGGTGATCAGGCCGGCCAGCCGGGCGGCGAGCTGTCCCGCGAGGGCGTCCTTGAGGCCCTTCAGCACCTCGACCGCCTCCCCCGTCAGGGGCTCCCCCGCCCAGCCCCACAGCAGGGTCCGCAGCTTGTTCTCGGCGTTGAAGGTCACGCCGTGGTCGATGCCGTAGAGGCGGCCGCCCTCCGCGGGCAGCAGATGGCCACCCTTGCGGTCGGCGTTGTTGATCACTGCGTCCAGGACGGCCAGCCGGCGCAGCCGCTCGTCGTCGGCGTGCACCAGCAGTGCGGTCCGTCCCTCGCCGACCTCGGCGAAGCCGATGGCCTTCCAGCCCGGCTCGGGCTCCTCGGCGTCGACCAGGGCGAGCAGCTCGCTGCCCGGGGCGCCCTCGACCCACAGCTGGCACATGCCCTCGCCGTAGGGCCCGTCGCGCAGCACCGTGGGCGGGACGAGCCCCCAGCCGGTCGCCTCGGACACCTCGTACGCGGCGACCTCGCGCTGGGCGAGAGTGCCGTCGGGGAAGTCCCACAGGGGGCGCTCGCCGCGCACCGGCTTGTAGACGCAGAGGACCTCCTGGCCCTCGTACGAGACGGAGCACTGGAGCACCGCGTTGGAGGCGTCCCGGATCTGCCCGCGTACCGTCAGCTCACCGCGGGTGAGCACCTCTGCCGTGGTCACGCTCCGCGGCGGTATCCGTTCTGGCGCGGACATACGTGTCCTTCCGGGTCGAGCGGGAGACTGCACAGCGGACACGGCGGCCGCCCGGCGTTGACGACCTCCAGGGCGCGCTTGGCGAAGGCTCTGGCCTGCGCGCCGGTGAGCCGGACCCGCAGCATCGGGGGGCCGTTCTCCTCGTCCTGGAGGAGCCGTTCCTCGGCCTCGGCGAGGTCCTCCTCGGAGTCGGCCTCCAGCTCGACGAGGGCCTGCGCCTCGACGATCATGCGCTGTTCCTCGCCGTCCCAGGCCAGCGCCATGGTGCCGACCCGGAACTCCTCCTCGACGGGGGTGTCGAGGGGCGCCGTGTCGGCTACGTCCGTGGGCGGCACGGCCGGCACGGGGGCGCTGCCGCCGCTGCGGCGCACGACCTCGTCGAGGAGTTCGTCCATCCGCTCGGCGAGGGCGGCCACCTGCGTCTTCTCCAGGGCCACGCTGGTCACTCGGGGGCCGGCCGTGGCCTGGAGGAAGAACGTACGGCGCCCGGGCAGTCCGACCGTGCCGGCCACGAAGCGGTCCGGCGGGTCAAAGAGGAACACCTGACGGGACACGTCCTGTCTCCATGGGATTCGTGAGTACGGGAACGACGGGAACGGGTGGGGACGTCCATGCGTGAACGCGCGTGTGTGAACCGCTTCACCCTACTGCGCCCGGCGATCACGGTGCGCCCGCACCACCACCGACCGGGGCGTCGCCTCCGGCCGTCTCCTCGCGCGGCATCAGGGACGCGAAGTCACCGGTGTCGCCGAGACGGACAAGGAACGGCCGCAGTCGTGTGTAGCGGATGACCGTGAGGGAACAGGGTTCGACGGAGATCCTCTGGAAGAGGTCCAGATGAAGCCCGAGTGCGTCCGCCACGAGCGACTTGATGATGTCTCCGTGCGAGCACATCAGGTAGACGGCGTCGGCGCCGTGATCACGCTCCACGCGCGCGTTCCACTCCCGTACGGCCTCCGCCGCCCGGGTCTGCATCGCCCGCATGGACTCGCCGCCGGGGAACGCGGCCGCCGAGGGGTGGGCCTGGACGACCTCCATGAGGGGCTCGTCCATGAGCTCGGCGAGCTTGCGGCCGGACCAGTCGCCGTAGTGGCACTCACCGATGCGCTCCTCGCTGTGCACGGGGAGGCCGGGCCGGGCGTCGAGCAGTGGCTGGACCGTCTCCTGGCAGCGCTGGAGGGGACTGACGACGACCTCGGAGACCGGCACGCCGTCGAGCCGGCCGGGCAGCGCGGCGGCCTGTGCGGCGCCGCGCTCGTCCAGGGCGACCCCGGGCGTCCACCCGGCGAGCAGCCCCTCGGTGTTCGCGGTGGACCGTCCGTGCCTGACAAGGATCAACGTGGGCATGCGGCAAGGGTAGGCGTACGCCGTCATGCCATGTCTTTCGAGCGACGGGAGAATACCCTCCGTGATCGTCGACTGTGCCATCTACCGGGAGGGACACCGGACCGATGGACCTGAGGACCTGTCGGACGCGCTGGACGAGGCGCGATCGGCGGGCGGGTTCGTGTGGATCGGGTTGCACGAGCCGTCGGAGAACGAGTTCGAACTGGTCACCAAGGAGTTCGGACTGCATCCGCTGGCCGTGGAGGACGCCCTCAAAGCTCATCAGCGCCCCAAACTGGAGGTGTACGACGACTCGCTGTTCGTCGTTCTCAAGCCGGTCGTGTACGAGCCGGACAGCGATGCCGTCTCCACCGGCGAGGTGATGCTCTTCCTCGGTGACGCCTTCGTGGTGACGGTCCGTCATGGCGTGGGCTCGCCGTTGAAGGCCGTCCGTGAGCGTCTGGAGCGGGAGCCGAAGCTGCTCGGCAAGGGACCCACCGCGGTGCTGTACGCCGTCGCCGACGCCGTCGTGGACCACTACCTGGAGGTGTCGACGGAGCTCGGCACCGACCTGGAGGAGCTGGAGGCGGAGGTCTTCTCGCCGGACGGCGGCGGTTCCCGGGGCACCGCGTCGCGGATCTACACCTTCAAGCGGCAGGTCCTGGAGTTCCGCCGGGCCACGGTCCCGCTCTCGATGCCGATGACAAGGCTCGCGGGGGTGGGGTCGTCCGGCGGCACGGTGCCGTTCGTGAACGACCGGGCACGGCCCTTCTTCCGGGACGTCAACGACCATCTCGTGCGCGTGAACGAGTCCGTGGAGGGCCTGGACCGGCTGGTGTCGGACGTGCTGTCGGCGCATCTCGCGCAGATGAGCGTGCGGCAGAACGACGACATGCGGAAGATCTCCGCGTGGGCTGCCATGGCCGCGGTCCCCACGATGATCGCGGGGATCTACGGCATGAACTTCGACCACATGCCGGAGCTGCACTGGGTGTGGTCGTATCCGGCGGTCATCGTGGTGATGGCGGTCCTGGAGGTGCTGCTGTACCGGACGTTCAAGCGCCGGGGATGGCTGTAGGAGCCGCTACGGCGGTCCGTCGGCGTCCTGGGTTCCTCAGGCGAACTCGGGCGCCGCGGAGGCCGGGCCGCCGAGGGCGTCGCGGCGTTCCGGCATCCGCAGGGAGACCATGCGGCGCCAGCCGGCGGCGCGCTCGTAGGCGTAGACGGCGTGGATGCCCGCGGCGAGCACGGCGGACTTCGCGCGCGACCAGCCGAGGATGCGGCCCATGTGGGCCATCACGGCGAGGCTGACGTCCCGGTAGACGCGGATCTCGGCCAGGGCGCACTCCCGGAGCGTGCGCTGGATGGCACGACCGTGGCCGGCGCGGGCGAAGCGGAGCAGTTCCTCGTGGCAGTAGGCGAGGTGGTTGTCCTCGTCCGCCGAGATCATCCGCACCGCGCGGCCGAGTTCGGGATGGTCGGCGAAGTGCTTGCGCAGCAGGTCCATCTGCTCGGAGGCCCGCTGCTCGGTGACCCTGCTGTGCGCGAGGTAGGTGACGATGTCCTGCACGCTGAGCGGTTCGTCGCTCTTGAGCTTGTCGTGGGCGAGGCCGATGCCGTGCCGCTCCAGGAGCATCGTGTAGTCCGTCTCCGGGGGGACCGGAACGGGTTCGAGCCTGCGCTTCTTCATCAGGGCGTTGAAGATCCGTCCGTGTTTGTCCTCGTCCGCCCCGTGCCGGGTGATCTTGGGGGCGAGGTCGCGTTCGCCGGGCGGCACGAGGGCGGCGATGCGGGCGTTCTCCCAGCCGCCCTGGGACTCTCCGCTGGCCGCGATGGAGCAGAACAGCCGGAAGGACTCGTCGTCGTCGAGGATCTCCTGGAACAGACTCTTGGCCGAAAGCATCGTGGGGCACCTCTCTGCCGAACTCCGCGGCAATCCGCAAAGAACGAGTCAAATGCGGCGTGAAGGGTGCCGCAACAGCTGTGTCGGACAACTCCGCCAAAAGGAGGACCAGCGGGGTCACCCCAGGGGCGTAACCGCGCGGGCACGGGCGCGTTGGTTCACATGACGGCCGTGGCGGGGAAGACCCCCGAGCCCCCACCACGGCCGGTTGCCTCCGGCGGTCGGGCCGGGTACGCGGGGTGGGCCGGGTCGGGGTGATGTGGCCAGCTGTCGGACGGGGTGCGGGGTGACGCCGTCGGCGGGCGAGCCGGCCGCGCACCTACATCTCTGACGGGGTGGGCCGGGTGCGTGTCGAGGTCAGCGGCAGACGGGGCGGGTGCCCGCCGACGCTCCCGGCGGGCAGGCCGACTTACCGGCGCCGACCAGGTGAGCGCCCGGCCTCTCCGGGGCCGGACCAAGTGCACGCTGATCTTTCCGGCGCCGGAGGACGCGCCCATCTCGCCTGCCTCGGGCCAGGGGCCACGCGGGCGTCTCTGTGGATGAGCCCGTGTGCGCGGGCGGGGCCACCGCGCGGAGCGTGTCGGGGTCGGGGGCGGGCGGGGGGCGGGGTGTACGGCGCCCTGGCACCCGCCCGCGGACAGGGACCGAGGTCCACCACCCCGGCGCCCACCCGCAGACGGCGACCGAGGTCCACCACCCCGGCGCCCGCCCGCGGTCGGGGCCGGAGTACCGCTACGCGAGGCCCGCGCGCTCCAGGGCCTCCGTGCCCGCGCGGAGTGCGGCGAGGCGTTCGTCGAGGGTGAAGCCGGCGGGGGCGAGGGTCAGGGTGGTGACTCCGGCCGCCGCGTACTCCTTCATCCGGTCCGCGATCCGGTCCACCGAACCCAGCAGCGTCGTCTTGTCGATCAGGTCGTGCGGGATCGCCGCCGCAGCGCCCTCCTTGTCACCGGCCAGGTACTTGTCCTGGATCTCGGTGGCCGCCGCCTCGAAGCCCATGCGCCGGGCGAGCTGGTTGTAGAAGTTCTGCTTGCGGCTGCCCATGCCGCCCACGTACAGCGCGGTGTAGGGGCGGAAGGTGTCGGCGAGCGTGGTCACGTCCTTGTCCTCGCCCAGGGCGAGCGGCAGGGTCGGCACGATGTCGAAGCCCTCCAGGGTCTTGCCCGCCTTCTCACGGCCCGCCCGCAGGTACTGGATCGCGGTCTCCTCCAGGTGCTCCGCGGAGGGGAAGATCAGCAGGGCGCCGTCGGCGATCTCGCCGGTCTGCTCCAGGTTCTTCGGGCCGATCGCGGCGATGTACAGCGGGATGTACTCGCGCTCGGGGTGCACGGTCAGCTTGAGCGGCTTGCCCGGGCCGCCGGGCAGCGGCAGCGTCCAGTGCTGCCCCTCGTAGGACAGGCGCTCACGCGACATGGCCTTGCGGACGATCTCGACGTACTCACGCGTGCGTGCCAGCGGCTTGTCGAACTTGACGCCGTACCAGCCCTCGGAGACCTGCGGTCCCGAGACGCCGAGGCCGAGGCGGAAGCGGCCTCCGGAGAGCGAGTCGAGGGTGGCGGCGGTCATCGCGGTCATGGCCGGCTGGCGGGCCGGGATCTGGAAGATGGCCGAGCCGACGTCGATGCGCTCGGTCTGGGCGGCGACCCACGTGAGCACGGTGGCCGCGTCCGAGCCGTAGGCCTCGGCGGCCCAGCAGACGGCGTACCCGAGGCGGTCGGCCTCCTTGGCGACGGCGAGATTGTCCGCGTCCATTCCGGCGCCCCAGTAGCCGAGGTTGATCCCGAGCTGCATGGCCGATTCCCCTTACCGATCAGTAACGTCCCTTGTGGGCAGACCTTAGCGCGGCCGGACGGACCGGGGCAGGTGGTGGCCCGTACGGTGACCGGACGCGGAACCCCGTCCTGCCGGCACCCGTTGTCCCACACCTGCGGGAATCCGTTGTCCACAGGCCCCCACGCGACAGGTTCTGGCCAGTAATCTCGGCGTTCATGGAGCAGAGGCATCTCGGCCGTACCGGCCTGCGCGTGTCCCGCATCGGACTCGGCACCCTCACCTGGGGCAGGGACACCGACGAGCACGACGCGGCGGACCTCCTGAAAACGTTCTGGGAGGCGGGCGGGACGCTGGTCGACACGGCGGACGTGTACGGCGACGGGGAGGCCGAGTACCTGCTCGGCCGCCTCATAGACGGCCTGGTCCCGCGCCGGGACCTGGTCATCTCCACGAAGGCGGGCAGCGTGCCCGACCCGGACCGCCGCGTCGACGGCTCGCGCGGGCACCTCCTCTCCGCGCTGGACGACTCCCTGGCCCGGCTCGGCACGGACTACGTCGACGTGTGGCACGTCCACTCCTACGACCCCCGCACCCCGCTGGAGGAGACGCTGCACGCGCTCGACCTGGCGGTCAGCAGCGGCCGGGTCCGCTATGCCGGGGTGTCCGACTTCTGCGGCTGGCAGCTCGCCAAGGCGGGGACGTGGCAGCTGGCGGCGCCGGGGGTGCGGACCCGGCTGGCCGCGACGCAGCTGGAGTACTCGCTGCTCCAGCGCGGCATCGAGCGTGAGGTGCTGCCGGCCGCGCTGGATCTGGGCATCGGGCTGCTGCCGTCCTCGCCTCTGGGGCGCGGTGTGCTGACGGGCAAGTACCGCGGGGACGCGACACCGGCCGACTCGCGGGGGGCCTCGGAGCATCTGGCGCCGTTCGTGGCGCCCTACCTCGACGACACGGCGAGCCGCATCGTGGACGCGGTGGCGACCGCGGCCGACGGGCTCGCCGTCACCCCGCTCCAGGTGGCCCTCGCCTGGGTCCGGGACCGGCCGGGGGTGGCCGCCCCGATTGTCGGCGCGCGCAACTCGCAGCAGCTCACGGCGGCATTGTCAGTGGAGGCCCTTAGTCTTCCTGACGAGATCTGCCGGGCGCTCGACGATGTGTCGGCGCCCGTGCACCGCTATCCCGATCACGACTGGAGCACGCTGTGAGCACGGAGCCGGAGCCCACGGAGAAGACCGAGCCGGGGACGCGGGAGGCCGCGCCGGAGCCGGAGCCGCAGGACACGGACGGCGAGCCGGGAGCGGAGGCCGAGGGCACTGCGGCCGAGGCGGAAACGGCAGCGGAAACAACCGGGAGCGATGCCGACGACGGCGCGGCCAAGGCTCAGCTGTCCGAGGCCGAGGCCGAACTGGCGGCCCAGCGGCTCGAGCGGGAGCGGATCGCCCGGCGCAAGGCCGAGAAGAAGGGGCCCGTCGAGAGCGGGGCCAAGCTCAGCGGGAAGGCCGCCGATCTCCTCGCCGCCGTACGGGCCGTGGAGAGCGGGGCGAAGCCGGTGGCCGCCGTGTTCGGGGAGCCCGAGCCACCGCGCAGGCCCGCGCCTGAGGCGGCTCGGCCCCGGCCGGTGTCGGTGGAGGCGGAGCGAGCCACTGCCGGCGCGGGTGCCGGTCCCGGGGCCGGTGCGGGGATCGGCGGGGTCGGTTCCCCCGTCGGACCCGGGCCGGAGGTCGTCGAGGCCGTGCGGCGGGTGCTGGCCGAGGGCGGCGCGCCGGACGGGCTCGCGCCGCAGGTGGCGGCGGTGCTCGGGGAAGCGGCGGACGACGAGCTGCGGGCGGATCCGTGGCAGCTGCTGCGGGTGGCCGGGGTGCGGCCCGAGCAGGCCGACGGGTTCGCGCGGGCGCTGCTCGGCGATGAGTGCGCGCCGGACGACGAGCGGCGGGGGCGGGCGGTCACCGTCTGGCTCCTGGAGCAGGCGGCGCTCGCCGGGCACACCGCGCTGGAGATGCCGGCGCTCACCGCCGCGCTGGCCCAGCGGGGCGTGCCGGACACCGAGGCGGCCGTACAGAGCACGATCGCCGAGGCGGAGGCCCTGGTCTTCCAGGACGCCCTCGACCCGACCGCTCCCGAGCCCGCGGAGGACCAGGAGGAGGGTGCGGAGCGGCCGGTGCGGATCCTGGTCGGGCTGGAGCGCTACGCCCTCGCGGAGGAGAGCCTCGCCGACGGTCTTGCCCGGCTGATCAACTCCGTGCCCAAGGCGGACGGTTCGGCCGAGGACTGGGAGCGCGCGGCCGCGTCGGCCAGGGGCTCCGCCGCCGAGCTGATCCGGGCGACGGCGGCCCACGGCCTGGTGCTGCACACCGGCGGCGAGGCGTCCGTGGCCGAACCGGCGGCCCTGCTGGCGGCGGCACGGAGCCTGGGCCTGCGGGCCTGGGCGGCCACCCACAGCCCCCTGGGCCGCGCCCGCTTCGAGACGCTCCTCGGATCCGACGAAAGCGGGTCCGGCGGGAGTGGATCCGGCGGGGACGGATCCGACGGGGACGGGCCGCCCACCTCGCACGGAGCCGCCGGGCCCGTCGCCACCGTCACCGGGCTTCTCTCCGGGGCCGAAGGGCCCGGGCGGGACGGGGACGGGGCGTTCGATCTCGATGTGCTCGTCGTGCTCGACGCGCCCCAGCTGGACGTGGAGACGGCCGCGCTGCTGGTGGAGTCGCTGCCGGACGGGGCGCGGCTGGTGCTGGCCGGGGATCCGGCCGTGCTGTGGTCGGCGGGACCCGGGCGGGTCTTCGCGGATCTCCTCGCCGCGCGGATCTGCCCGCAGGTCGCCTCGCGCACCCCGGACCCCGGACCGCTGGGCGAGCTGGTCTCCGGGATCGGCATCGGCGAGCTGAACAAGGTCGAGGCGCCCGGCAAGGAGGTCGTGATCGTGCCGGTGCGGGACGCGGGTGAGGCCGTGCACCGGACCGTGCAGCTGGTCGCGGACTCGGTACCGCGGGCGATCGGCGTGCCCGCCGAGGATACCCAGGTGATCACGCCTGGCCACGGCGGGGCCGCGGGCACCCGTGCGCTCAACGCGGCCCTGAAGGAGCGCCTCAACCCCGGCCCCGGCCGCTTCGGCGGCTTCGACCCCGGTGACCGCGTCGCCTACTCCCCCACCCCGGGCCGTACGGTCCCCGGCCAGGTGGTCAGGGCCGACGCGGACGGCCTGCACCTGACCTGCGCCGGCCGGCCCGTCGTCGTACCGAAGGAGCGGGTGGAGCAGTCCGTGCGGCACGGCTGGGCCCTGACCGCGCACCAGGCGGTGGGTGGCCGCTGGCCGGCCGTGGTGGTGGTGCTGCCGGGTGACGCCGCCCAGGCCCTGACCCGCCCCTGGGTCTACACGGCCTTCGGCAGGGCGGCCCGCCACCTCTCCGTGGTCCAGGGCGCGGACCAGGCCCTGCCGAGGGCGGTGGCCGAGATCCCGGCCAAACCGCGCACGACCCGCCTGCCCACCCTTCTGGCGACACCAGCCGGCTGAGCGGTCCGGGGCGCGGACCGGCGCCGGACGGACAGCACGACGGCGGCCCCGGAGACCGAATCTCCGGGGCCGCCGTCACAGACCCTCAGCGCTGATCCAGATCCAGCGGCTCCAGATCCTCGTCCTCGAGATCGACCCCGTCGACCCCGTCGGCCAGGTCGTCATCGTCGTCGTCGAACACCGCGCTGACGTCGAACCGGCACACCACCCGCTCCACGTCCACCTGGTCGAACGGCGTCTCCAGCCACTCCCCCGGCTCGGCAGGTTCGTCCGCCGCGGTCACCCACAGCGTGGAATCGCCCTCCTCCAGGCCGAACTCCTTGTGCCGGGAGGCGATCTCGTCCGGCTCGAACTCGCCGAAGAGCACACCCAGCGCGCCGTGCACGGTGCCGGAGGCCTCCGTGCCGAGCGTCTCGTCGGCCGCCTCGACCCGCTGCGCCTGCGCCAGCAGCCGCTGCGGCTCCACCACCGAGTAGTCGCGGCGGATCAGCACGCTCAGCGCGTTCGGCTCCTCGGGGCCGGTGTAGGGCGCGGTGTCGTCCGCGCCGGGGATCTCGAAGGGGGTGACCTCGTCGTAACGGTCGTAGAGCAGCTCGTCGTACACCTCGGCGGCCGCGGCCAGTTCGTTGAAGGCCTCGTAGACGGCCGGGTCGTCCTCACCCGACCTCCGTTCGACCGCGGCCAGGTGGCGGTCGAGCGCGGTCTTGACCGCCTCGGCGGCGGCACGTACCTCGGCAGCGGTGGGCTGCACAGCATCAGACATAGTGCAGACGCTATCCGTACCGGGCCCCGGCCCGCACAATAGATGCGATGCCGGAATACGAATTTGTCGACGTGTACGTACCGCGCGGGGTTTCCCGCAAGGACGCCACACGCCTGCTGACGGACCATGCCGAGTACGGACACTGGGAGTTGGACCGACTGAGCCTCATGCGCGACGGCAGCCGCAGGGTGCGGCTGCGCCGGCGGATCATCCGCCAGGTGCGTGCCACGTGGTGAGACAGCACGAACGGAGCGCGCCCCGCCTCGGCGGGGCCCGCTCCGTTTCACGTGGTGCGCCCTACGCCGAGGCCCGTGCCTTGCGGTAGAGCACCGCGCCCGCCAGGAGCGCCCCCGCTCCGACCGGGATGGCCAGACCGATCGGCAGGTCGTTGCCGGTCCGGGCGAGCTGAGCGCTGCCCAGGGGCTGGGTCACCGTCTGGGTGCCGGGGTGGTTGCCGTGGCCGCCCGGAGCTCCGGGGGCGTGCGGAGTGCCGGGGATGCCGGGCGGACCGGGCACCTCGGGGCTGCCCGGGTGCCCGGGGCTGCCCGGCTGTTCCGGCGATCCGGGCGGGGTGTGGGAGCCGCCGGGCGGGGTGTGGTGCCCACCGGAGCCGTTTCCGCAGTCGTTGCCCATGGCGGGGTTGCCGATGCCGATGACGTCGACGCTGTTCCCGCAGACGTTCACGGGGGCGTCGACCGGCACCTCGACGTGGTTGCCCGACCCCACGCCGGGCGAGCCACCGGTGTGACCGCCGGCGTGCGAGCCGCCGTGACCCCAGTGACCGCCGTGACCCCCGTGGCCGCCGTGACCCTCGTGGCCTGCCGAGCCCCCGGATCCGCCGTGGCTTCCGTGACCCCCGTGGCCTCCGGAGTCGCCGTAGCCGCCCGAGTCGCCGTAGCCGCCGGGCGACCCGTGGCCGCCGCCGCTGTTTCCGCTCTTGTTGCCGCAGCTGTTGCCCATCGCGGGGTTGAGGACCCCGACGACGTCCACGGTGTTGCCGCAGGCGTTCACCGGTGCGTGCACCGGTGCGGACACCGTGTTGCCCGACAGTACGCCGGGTGAGTTCGTGCTCGATCCGCTCGCGCCTGCGTCCGCATGGGCGGCGCCTCCCGCGGCGGCGATCACGCCCGTCGCAGCCGCCACTGTCATCAGGCCCTTACGGGTGACTTGTCGCATGTACTGATTCCCTGCCTTCGACCTTGTCGCGAAATACCGCTTTCACGCGGTTCTTTTCTTTTCGAAAAGGCCGGTCGGCCCCGGAGCGCATGGCGTGCACTCCGGGGCCGACGGGCTCAGCCCTGTCTAACTGAGGGCGAGGCACAACGTCACCCGTTGACGCACGTGTTGCCGAAGGCGGGGTTCAGCAGACCGATCACCGAAACCGTGTTGCCGCAGACGTTCACCGGCACGTGCACGGGAACCTGGACGACGTTGCCGGACAGCACGCCCGGGGAGCCCACGGCGGCACCCTGCGCACCCGCATCGGCGACGGCAAGGCCCGCGCCCGCCAGAACCAGGCCACCAGTGGCAGCCGCAGCGGCGACGACCTTCTTGATCATTATTCCTCCTTGTTGGCAATGCGATCCCAAGCAGCGGATCGCATCACCTGTAACGAGGAGGGCCAATTGGGGATACGAGCTTATGAGCGCATTCACCCTTCCCGGCCGATCTCGCACGTGCGGGCGAATAAGCGCGTCAACCCTCCGATTGCCGCGCCCGTGCCGCCGTCAGCTCGCGTCGATAAAGCGGTCGAGCACTCGCACCCCGAATTTCAGACCGTCCACCGGCACCCGCTCGTCCACGCCGTGGAACATGCCGGCGAAGTCCAGCTCCGGAGGCAGCTTGAGGGGGGCGAAGCCGAAGCCGCGGATCCCGAGTTCGTCGAAGGACTTGGCGTCGGTGCCGCCGGAGAGCATGTAGGGGATCGCCTTGGCGGCCGGGTCCTCGGCGACCAGCGCGGACTGCATGGCGTCCACGAGCGCGCCGTCGAAGGTGGTCTCCACGGCCTTGTCCGAGTGCACGTCCTCGCGCCGCACCTTGGGGCCGAGGATCTTGTCGAGGTCGTCGAGGAACTCCTCCTCGAAGCCGGGCAGGAAGCGCCCGTCGACGTGCGCGGTGGCCTCGCCCGGGATGACGTTGACCTTGTAGCCGGCGCCGAGCTGGGTCGGGTTGGCGGTGTTGCTGAGGGTCGCGCCGATGAGCTTGGCGATCCCGCCGAGCCGGGCGAGGGTGCCCTCCATGTCCTCCGGGTCCAGCTCGGTGCCGAGCGCGTCGCCGAGCTCGTCCAGGAAGGCGCGGGTGGTCTTGGTGACGCGGACCGGGAACTTGTGCCGGCCGAGCCGGGCGACCGCCTCGGACAGCTCGGTGATGGCGTTGTCCCGGTGGATCATCGAGCCGTGCCCGGCGGTGCCGGCCACGGTCAGCTTCATCCAGTGCATGCCCTTCTCGGCCGTCTGGATCAGATAGAGCCGGCGCTGCTCGTTCACGGTGAAGGAGAAGCCGCCCACCTCGCTGATCGCCTCGGTGACGCCCTCGAAGAGGTCGGGGTGGTGGTCGACCAGGTGCCGGGCGCCGTACGTGCCGCCCGCCTCCTCGTCGGCGAGGAACGCGAGGACGATGTCCCGCGGGGTCCTGCGCCCGCTGCGCAGGCGGTCACGGACCACCGCGAGGGTCATCGCGTCCATGTCCTTCATGTCGACGGCGCCGCGCCCCCACACGCACCCGTCCGCGACCTCGCCGGAGAAGGGGTCGTGGGTCCAGTCCTGCGCGTTGGCCGGTACGACGTCCAGGTGGCCGTGGATCAGCAGCGCGGGCCGGGACGGGTCCTCGCCGGCGATCCGGGCCACGGTGGAGGCGCGTCCCGGGTGCGACTCGTAGATCTGCGGGTCGAGTCCCACCTCGGCGAGCTTCTCCGCGACCCACTCGGCCGCCTTGCGCTCCCCCGGCCCCGAGTGGTCGCCGTAGTTGCTGGTGTCGAAGCGGATCAGGTCGCGGCAGAGGTCCACGACCTCGTCCCCGCCGGTGACGCCCCTGGCCGTGTCCGTGTCGCTCACGCTGTTCCTCCCGCTGTCACTGCTGGTGGTTCCCCTCATCCTCCCTCCGCGACCCGGCCCGCCCCAAGACGGGTCCCGGCCCGTCACACGCCGTTCACGCGAGGTCCGGGCAGCCGTCGGGGGGTGATCGGGGCCCCTCGAAAGCCTGGTAATGTTTCCTTCGTCGCCACGGGGAGGACCCCGCGCGACAGACACCTTGTCCGGGTGGCGGAATGGCAGACGCGCTAGCTTGAGGTGCTAGTGCCCTTTATCGGGCGTGGGGGTTCAAGTCCCCCCTCGGACACCAGGCACGACGCCGACCGATTCATCGGTCGGCGTCGTCTGCGTTTCACGCACTGTGTGTGCGATCTCTCGTCGGAGTGAAGACCCGCAGGTCAAAGCATCGCCGACGATCTTTCTCGGTCCTCGAACGGCCCACCGGAATGGCCGGTCAGGCCGCACGGACCTAGCTTCGTACTAAAATTTCCGGCTTGTTACGAGCTGGACCCGGACAACCCCAGGCAGACCTGCGGGCCCGCCAGCGCCCCGGAGGCCTCCGGGATCGAGACGCGAGGACCGATGGCAGCCACTCACGAGAGCAGTGCTCTCGGCCTGCTCAACGAAGAGTTCAGCGCAGAGATCCGCGAACAGTTCGGCGACACCGCCCGTTTCTCCGGGGGTCACGCCGCCTCACCCCGCACGCTCGTCGACGTGCTCGACGCGTCCGTGCGGTCCTACCCCGACGAGCTCGCCCTGGACGACGGCACGACCCGGCTCACCTACCGTGCGCTCGCCGTCGAGGTGGAGCGGCTGCGCCGCAGGCTCGCCGCTGCGGGGGTCGGGCTCGGCGACCGGGTGGGTGTCCGGGTGCCGTCCGGCAGCAACGACCTGTACGTCGCGATCCTGGCCGTGCTCGCGGCCGGCGCCGCCTACGTGCCCGTGGACGCCGAGGACCCCGATGAGCGGGCCGAGCTGGTGTTCGGGGAGGCCGAGGTGCGGGCCGTGGTCGGCGCCGGGCACGAGCTGACCCTGCACGGGCGCGCCGAGGTCCCCGCGGCCCGGCCCGGCGTGGAGCACGACGCCTGGATCATCTTCACCTCCGGCTCCACCGGGAAGCCGAAGGGTGTCGCGGTGAGTCACCGCAGCGCGGCGGCCTTCGTGGACGCCGAGGCCAACCTGTTCCTGACCGACGACCCGATCGGCCCCGGCGACCGGGTCATGGCGGGTCTGTCGGTCGCCTTCGACGCCTCCTGCGAGGAGATGTGGCTGGCGTGGCGGTACGGGGCCTGTCTGGTTCCGGTGCCGCGGTCGCAGGTCAGGAGCGGAGCCGATCTCGGACCCTGGCTGGTCGAGCAGGAGATCACGGTGGTGTCGACCGTGCCGACGCTCGCCGCGCTCTGGGAGCCCGAGACCCTCAACGACGTACGGCTGCTGATCTTCGGCGGTGAGGCCTGTCCGCCCGAGCTGGCGCAGCGGCTGGTCACCGAGGGGCGCGAGGTGTGGAACACCTACGGGCCGACGGAGGCGACCGTGGTGGCCTGTGCCTCGCTCATGTCCGGTGCGCAGCCCATCCGGATCGGGCTGCCGCTGGACGGCTGGGAGCTGGCCGTGGTGGACGAGGCCGGGGAGCCCGTGCCGATGGGCGCGAGCGGGCAGCTGGTGATCGGCGGGGTGGGGCTGGCCCGGTACCTGGACGCCGAGAAGGACGCGGAGAAGTACGCGCCGCTGAAGTCGCTGGGCTGGGAGCGGGCGTACCGCAGCGGTGACCTGGTGAAGGCGGAGCCCGAGGGGCTGGTCTTCCTGGGGCGGGCCGACGAGCAGATCAAGCTCGGCGGCCGGCGGATCGAGCTCGGTGAGGTCGACGCGGCCCTCCAGGCCCTGCCCGGGGTCGCGGGAGCGGCCGCCGCCGTGCGCACCGCCCGCAGCGGCAACCAGCTGCTGGTCGGGTACGTCGTGACGCAGGACGGCTGGGACCACGCGGCCGCGGTCGCGAAGCTGCGGGCCGAACTTCCCGCCGCCCTGGTGCCGTTGCTGGCCCCGGTCGAGGACCTGCCGACCCGGACCTCCGGAAAGGTGGACCGCAACGCGCTGCCCTGGCCGCTGGAGGGGCTCGCAGGCGCCGTGAGGACCGAGGAGTTGTACGGCACCGAGGCCTGGCTCGCCGAGCAGTGGGCGGAAGTGCTCGGCATGCCGGTCTCCAGTGCCCGTGACGACTTCTTCGCGATCGGCGGATCCAGTCTGGCCGCCGCCCAGTTGACCACCCGGCTGCGCACCCGCTACCCGAGCGCGGCCGTCCTCGACATCTACCAGCAGCCCATGCTGCGGAAGTTGGCCCGGCGGCTGGAGGAGTCGGTCCAGGACGACAGCGCGGCGCGGGTGATCACGCCGGTGCCGCTGCGCGCCAAGGCGGTTCAACTCCTCGTCCTGCTACCCCTGTTCACCCTGATGGGGCTGCGCTGGATGGTGCCGCTGGCCGCCCTCGGCCATGTCCTGCCGTACTCCTGGCTGCCGGACGTCTCCTGGTGGCTCGTCGGAGCCGGGGCCCTGCTGCTGTTCAGTCCGCCCGGGCGGCTCGCTCTGGCGGCGGGCGGGGCGCGGCTGCTGCTGCGCGGTGTGCAGCCCGGCCGCCATCCGCGCGGTGGCAGCGTCCATCTGCGGCTGTGGACGGCCGAGCGGCTCGCCGAGTTCACCGGGGCGACCTCGCTGACCGGCTCCTGGCTGGAGCGGTACGCGCGGGCGCTGGGCGCCAAGGTCGGCCAGGACGTGGACCTGCACTCGCTGCCGCCGGTGACCGGCATGCTCAAGCTGGGCCGGGGTGCCGCGGTGGAGTCCGAGGTGGACCTGTCCGGCTGGTGGCTGGACGGCGACCGGCTGGAGATCGGCCAGGTCAAGGTGGGCGCGCACGCCGTCGTCGGGACGCGCAGCATGCTCTTCCCGGGCGCCCGGGTCGGCAAGCGGGCCGAGGTGGCACCGGGTTCGGCGGTCACCGGGCAGATCCCGACCGGTCAGCGCTGGGCCGGCGCGCCCGCGGTCAAGCTCGGCAAGGCCAAGCGGAACTGGCCGAAGGAGCGTCCGGTGCGGGGCACGTGGTGGCGGGTGATGTACGGCGTCACGGGCTTCGCGCTCAGTGCCCTGCCGGTGCTCGCCGGAGGGGCGGCCCTCCTCGTGGCCCATGCGATCGTCATGCCGGAGCCCACCGCTCCGGGGGTGGCGCTCGCGCTCGTCCCGGCCACGCTCGCCTTCGGGCTCGCCTACGCGCTGCTGCTCCTGGTCGCCGTACGGCTGCTGAGCCTGGGGCTGCGCGAGGGGACGTATCCGACGCACAGCCGCATCGGGTGGCAGGCGTGGACCGTGACGCAGCTGATGGACCGCTCGCGCGAGACGCTGTTCCCGCTGTACGCGGGCCTTGTCACACCGGTGTGGCTGCGGCTGCTCGGGATGCGGATCGGGCGCGGGGCCGAGGTGTCGACGGTGCTGGCGCTGCCGAGCCTGACGACGGTCGGCGAGGGCGCGTTCCTGGCCGACGACACGCTGACCGCGCCGTACGAGCTCGGTGGCGGCTGGGTGCGGATAGGGCGTGCGGAGATCGGGCGGCGGGCGTTCCTCGGGAACTCCGGGATGACCGCGCCCGGGCGGACCGTGCCGGACGGCGGTCTGGTGGGCGTGCTGTCGGCGACGCCGAAGAAGGCCAAGAAGGGCACGTCGTATCTGGGGCTGCCGCCGGTGAAGCTGCCGCGCAGCACGGCCGACAGCGATCAGAGCCGGACGTACGAGCCCTCGGCGGGGCTGCTGTGGGCGCGTGGTCTGGTGGAGCTGTGCCGGATCGTGCCGGTGTTCTGCTCGGCGGGGCTCGCGGTGCTGACGATCGCCGCGCTGTGTGTGCTGGGGCCGTGGGCCTGGCTGCTGGCCGGGGTGGTGCTGCTGGCCGCCGGTGCGGTGGCGGGTCTGGTGTCGATCGTCGCGAAGTGGCTGCTGGTCGGGCGGCACCGGAGCGGGGAGCACCCGCTGTGGAGCGGCTTCGTGTGGCGCAACGAGCTCGCGGACACCTTCGTCGAGGTGCTGGCGGTGCCGTGGCTCGCGGGTTCGGTGCCCGGTACGCCGCTGATGACGGCGTGGCTGCGCGGGCTCGGTGCGAAGATCGGCAGGGGCGTCTGGGTGGAGAGCTACTGGCTGCCGGAGACCGACCTGGTGACGCTGGAGCACGCGGTGACGGTCAACCGGGGCTGTGTGCTCCAGACCCACCTCTTCCACGACCGGATCTTGCGGACGGATACTGTTGTTCTCCGTGAGGGCGCCACGCTGGGCCCTGGCGGGATCGTGCTGCCCGGCAGCACGGTCGGGGCCCGCACCACGCTGGGTCCCGCGTCGCTCGTCATGGCCGCGGAGTCCGTCCCGGACGACACCCGCTGGCTCGGCAACCCGATCGAGGCATGGCGTCCCTGAACGGGGGCCACTCGGAGCCGGTGAGCGGTGTACCGGCGGATCCGAGTGGCGACGCGGCGCAGGGAGCGGAAGCGGCAGTGGCAGTTCAGCAGGCGGCGGGTTCGGACCCGTACTTCCCGGACCACGGTGACGCCCGGTACCGGGTGCACCGGTACGAGCTCGCGCTGGACTACCGGCCCGCCCCGAACCGGCTGGCCGCGAGCGCCCGGATCAACGCCATAGCGGGCCGTTCGCCGCTCGCCGAGTTCATGCTCAACCTGTCCGACTTCAAGATCGGTCGGGTGCGGGTGGACGGGCGTCAGGCGCACTACACGCATCGCGGCGGCAAGCTGCGGGTCCGGCCCGCGAAGCCGGTGCGCCCCGGGGCCGCGTTCACGGTCGAGGTGCACTGGTCGGGCAATCCCAAGCCGGTGAACAGCCCGTGGGGCGGGCTCGGCTGGGAGGAGCTGGAGGACGGGGCGCTGGTGGCGAGCCAGCCGATCGGGGCGCCCTCGTGGTACCCGTGCAACGACCGGCCCGCGGACAAGGCGTCGTACCAGATCTCGGTCACCACGCCGTCGGCCTACGCGGTGGTGGCGGGCGGGCGGCTGCTGACCCGTACGACGAAGGCGTCCACGACGACCTGGGTGTACGAGCAGGCCGCGCCCACGTCGAGCTATCTGGTCGGGCTGGCGATCGGCAAGTACCAGACGGTGCTGCTCGGCGACCCGGGCCCGGGCGGGGTGCCGCAGCACGGGCACATCCCGGCGCATCTGCTGCCGGAGTTCTCCCGGGACTTCGCGCGGCAGCCGCAGATGATGGACCTGTTCCAGGAGCTGTTCGGGCCCTACCCCTTCGACGAGTACGCGGTCCTCGTCACGGAGGAGGAGCTCGATGTGCCCGTCGAGGCCCAGGGGTTGTCGCTGTTCGGCGCCAACCACGTGGACGGGGCCCGGGGTTCGGAGCGGCTGGTCGCGCACGAGCTGGCCCACCAGTGGTTCGGCAACAGCGTGTCCATCGCGGACTGGCGGCACATCTGGCTGAACGAGGGGTTCGCCAAGTACGCCGAGTGGCTGTGGTCCGAGCGCTCCGGCGGCCGTACGGCCCAGCAACTCGCCGCCGCCGCGCACCGGTTGCTGTCCTCGCTCCCCCAGGACCTGCGCCTGGCGGACCCCGGCCGCAAGTCGATGTTCGACGACCGGCTCTACGAGCGCGGCGGGCTCACCGTGCACGCGATCCGCTGTGCGCTGGGCGACGAGGCGTTCTTCCGGATGCTGCGCGGCTGGGCCGGGCTGCACAAGGGCGGGGCCGTGACCACCGCGTCCCTCGCGGCCCATGTGAACCGGTACGCGGACGAACCGCTGGACGGCCTCTTTCGGGCCTGGGTGCACGGCGGGACCCTGCCCGCGCTGCCGACGCTGGGTCCGGCACGGCCGGCGCATCCTCCGACCAACTCCGGCACGGTGCAGCCGTGAGCCGCCGGTCCCCGCGGCAGCGGCCCGGCTGCCCCTGCGGTCGTCAGGAGCCGTACGACACCTGCTGCGGCCGCTTCCACCGGGGCGAGACCGCCGCGCCGACGGCCGAGGCGCTGATGCGTTCGCGGTACAGCGCCTTCGTGAAGCTGGAGCGGGACTACCTGCTGCGCACCTGGCACCCCCGGACCCGTCCCGGTGCGCTGGAGCTCGACCCGGCCATGCGCTGGACCGGCCTGGAGATCCTGGACACGACCGACGGTTCGGCCTTCCACACCACCGCCACGGTGACCTTCCGCGCCTCGTTCCGGGGCGGCTCCCTGCACGAGCGCAGCCGCTTCGAGCGGACCGGGGGTGCGTGGGTGTACGTGGACGGCGACATCCTGGACTGACGGCTTCCCTCGACTAGGGCGCGAGGATGTCCAGTTCGTGGAGCGCCCCCTCCGCGATCTCGCGGGTCAGTGCCTCGGCGTGGGCCGCGTCGCCCGCGCGGATCGCCTCGGCGAGCCGGACGTGCAGGGTGACGGCGGCCGGATCGGGGTCCTCGAACATGACCTCGTGCCGGGTGCGGCCGGTGAGGACCTCGGCGACGACGTCCCCGAGGCGGGCGAACATCTCGTTGCCGGACGCGTTGAGGATCACGCGGTGGAAGGCGATGTCGTGGAAGAGGTAGCCCTCCAGGCGGTGGCCCTTGGAGTGGGCGACCATGCCGAGCGCGCACTCGGTGAGTTCGGCGCACTGCTCGGCCGTCGCGTGCTTGGCGGCCAGGCCCGCCGCCACCGGTTCGATCGCCGAGCGCAGCACGGTCAGTGAGCGCAGCTGGTGGGGGCGGTCGGCGCCGGCCAGCCGCCAGCGGATGACCTGCGGGTCGTAGACGTTCCACTCGGCCTTCGGGCGGACCGTGACACCCACCCGGCGGCGGGACTCGACCAGGTGCATGGACTCCAGGACCCGGACCGCCTCCCGCATCACCGAGCGTGAGACGTCGAAACGCTGGGCCAGTTCGTCGGTGCGCAGAACGCTGCCCGGCGGGTACTCGCCCGCGGTGATCGCGGGGCCGAGGGTTTCCAGTACCCGGCCGTGCAGCCCCCGGCCCGATGTGCTCATGCACTCAGAGTACGGGGCGCGTCACGCCGAGAAAAAGTCAGACTTATTTGGTTCGGACTCTTGAATAGTCCTACCTAATCGGCTTCAGTGGCGTCGGCATCAGATGCCGGGGACGGCAGCGGACGAGGACAGCGAGGCAGTGATGAGTACCCCGAAGGTCGTCGTGGTCATGGGCGTCGCGGGCACCGGGAAGACCACCATCGGTCCCCTGCTCGCGGCCCGGCTCGGCGTTCCGTACGCCGAGGGCGACGACTTCCACCCGTCGGCCAACATTGCCAGGATGTCGGCCGGCACCCCGCTCACCGACGACGACCGGTGGCCGTGGCTGGACGCCATCGGCTCCTGGGCGCACGGACGGGCGGGGCTCGGCGGGGTGGTCAGCTGCTCGGCACTGAAGCGGTCGTACCGCGACCGGCTGCGGGCCGAGGCGCCCGGGGTCGTCTTCGTGCACCTGGCGGGCGACCGGGCCCTCATCGAGGACCGGATGTCGCACCGGCAGGGGCACTTCATGCCCACCGCGTTGCTGGACTCGCAGTTCGCCACGCTCCAGCCCCTCCAGGAGGACGAGGCCGGGGTCGCGGTGGACGTGTCCGGCAGCCCGGAGGAGATCACCGCGCGGGCCGCGAAGGCGCTCGCCGAACTGCCGTAAGAAGCCTCTTCCGGAGGACATCCGCGCCCCGGTAACAGCCACTTCCGGAGGGCATCCGCACCCCCTTCCGAAGAGAACGCCCGCACCACCCCTTCCGAAGAACACCCCCGTACCTGCAAGGGAACCCCCGTGACCAGACTCAGCGTCGAGATGCTGGCAGCGGACGCACCGGAGCCGATCACCTCGGCCGGTCACGCTCAGCTGGGCATCGCCGTCCTGGCGGGCATCGCCGTCATCGTGCTGCTCATCACCAAGTTCAAGCTCCACGCCTTCCTGTCGCTGACCCTCGGCACACTCGTGCTCGGCGCGGTGGCCGGAGCTCCGCTCGACAAGGCCATCGCCAGCTTCACCACCGGCCTCGGCACCACGGTCGCCGGTGTCGGTGTGCTGATCGCCCTCGGCGCGATCCTCGGCAAGATGCTCGCCGACTCGGGCGGGGCCGACCAGATCGTCGACACGATCCTGGAGAAGGCGGGCGGCCGTTCGATGCCGTGGGCGATGGTCCTCATCGCCTCGGTGATCGGTCTGCCGCTGTTCTTCGAGGTCGGCGTGGTGCTGCTGATCCCGGTCGTGCTGATGGTGGCCAAGCGCGGCAACTACTCGCTGATGCGCATCGGCATCCCGGCCCTCGCGGGTCTGTCCGTGATGCACGGTCTGGTGCCGCCGCACCCTGGTCCGCTGGTCGCGATCGACGCGGTCGGCGCCAACCTCGGTGTCACGCTGGCGCTCGGTGTCCTGGTCGCCATACCGACGGTGATCATCGCGGGGCCGGTGTTCTCGCGGTACGCGGCCCGCTGGGTGGACGTGCCGGCGCCGGACCGGATGATTCCGCAGCGTGCCTCCGAGGAGCTGGAGCGGCGCCCGGGCTTCGGCCCGACACTCGCCACGATCCTCCTCCCGGTCGTGCTGATGCTGTCCAAGGCCCTGGTCGACATCGTGATCGACGACCCGGAGAACCTCACCCAGCGCGTCTTCGACGTGATCGGCTCCCCGCTCATCGCCCTGCTGGTGGCGGTCCTGGTGGGCATCTTCACGCTGCTGCGGCCGGCCGGCTTCGGCCGGGACCGGCTCTCCCCGCTGGTCGAGAGGGGCCTCGCGCCCATCGCCGGCATCCTGCTGATCGTCGGCGCGGGCGGCGGCTTCAAGCAGACCCTGATCGACTGCGGGGTGGGTCAGATGGTCCTGGACATCTCCAAGGACTGGTCGATCCCGGCCCTGCTGCTGGCCTGGCTGATCGCGGTGGCGATCCGGCTCGCCACGGGTTCGGCGACGGTGGCCACGATCTCCGCGGCCGGCCTGGTCGCGCCGCTCGCGGAAGGCATGTCGACCGGGGAGACGGCCCTGCTGGTCCTCGCCATCGGCGCCGGCTCGCTCTTCTTCAGCCATGTCAACGACGCCGGGTTCTGGCTGGTCAAGGAGTACTTCGGCCTCGACGTCCCGCAGACCCTCAAGACCTGGTCGATCATGGAGACGATCATCTCGGTGGTCGCGGGCGGGCTGGTGCTGCTGCTGTCGCTGGTCATCTAGGGGAACGACGGTCAGCCAGAGGTACGACCCCGCGGCGCCCCCTGTCGGCTACGGCCGCCACAGGGGGTGTTCGCGTTCCGCCCACTCCTGGCTGACCTCGCCCGTCCTGAGGCCTCTCCTGGCCTCCGGGTCGCCCAGGGCCATCCCGATGTGACCCGCGAGGACGATGCCGATCGTCAGGGCGAGCCAGTCGTGCACGAAGGTCGCGCTGGTGCGCCACTGGATCGGGGTGAGGTGGGTGAACCACATCAGCAGGCCCGTGCCGAGCATGACGAGGCTCGCGCCGGCGATCCAGGCGGCGTAGACCTTCTGGCCCGCGTTGAACTTGCCCGCGGGGCGCGAGGCGCGGCGTTTGTCGCGGCGCAGGGCGGCGCGCAGCCAGACGCGGTCGTGCGGGCCGAAGCGGTTCAGAAAGCCCAGGTCGGCGCGGAAGGCGCGGGAGGCCAGGCCCACGAGGACCGGTACCGGAAGGGCCAGGCCCGCGCACTCGTGGATGCGCACCACCAGCTCGCGGCGGCCGACGAGTTCGGCGAACTGCGGGATGTAGAGACAGGCCGCCGTCGCCACGCAGACGCCCATCAGGGCGGCCGTCGTGCGGTGCACCCACTTCTGGGAGCGGCCGAAGCGCCGGATCCGGGCCCGGGGCGGGGCGTCAACTCGTAGGTTCATCGTCCCGCCCGTTCGACTTGCCGACCCAGGCGTCCACGTCGTAGCCCCGGTCCTCCCAGTAGCCCGGCTCCACGTCCTCGGTGACGGTGATGCCGGAGAGCCACTTGGCGGACTTGTAGAAGTACATGGGGGCCACGTAGAGGCGGACCGGGCCGCCGTGGGAGTGGCCGATGTCCTTGTCCTGCATGCGCAGGGCGACCAGGACGTCAGGGCGGCGGGCCTGGTCGAGGGTGAGGCTCTCGGTGTACGCCCCGTCGAAGCAGGTGAAGCGGACGGCTCCGGCCTTGCCGGTCACTCCGGCGGCGTCCAGCAGCGCGGAGAGCCGTACGCCTTCGAACGGGGTGTCCGGGACCCGCCAGCCCGTCACGCACTGCACGTCCTTGACCAGCCGGGTCTGGGGCAGCGCCCGCAGGTCGGCCAGGGTGTAGGTGCGGGGGCGGGAGACCAGGCCGTCGATCTTGAGCTGGTAGTCCGAGGCGTCCTTGTGCGGCACGGACGAGGTCACCGAGTAGTAGCGGAATCCGCCGCCGTTGGGGAGCAGTCCGGTCAGGCCCGTGGGGTCCTTGTCGGCGGCACTGCCGAGGAAGGCCTCCAGGCCGCGTTGCAGGGAGGGCGCGGCGACCACGCCGAGGGCGCCCAGGCCGAGGGTGCCGAGGAGGACGCGGCGGCCGATCGGCGTACCGGACCGCTCCTCGGGTTGTTCGGAGTTCACGTATCCATTCGAACACCCGCGACCCCGGCGGGACCAGGAATCGCGGGTGCTCGTCAGACTTCCGTAACCACTTCTCACGCCGCTCTCAGAGTGCTGGGGCGTCTCTTCGGCGCCGCTCTCGGAGTGCTACGGCGTCTCCTCGGCGGCCTTCTCCAGCTGGAACGCCTCGTTGCCGAGCCCGATCCGCGCGTGCGCCTCGGGGCTGCGGGCCCGCATGACCAGGCCCTGAGCCAGGCCCACCAGCACGGCGAGGCCGATGATGCCGGGCAGCACCCAGCTCAGCGAGGAGTCCGGGCCCGCGCCGACCAGGACGTCGAAGTCCTTCACCGTGTAGACGGCGATCACCAGCAGGGCGATCCCCGCGAGGACCGAGGTGATCAGCCGCCAGGCCTGGGCGCCCGCCGCACCGCGCCGGACGAAGAAGACGACCACGGAGGCGGAGGCCGCCGCCATCAGCAGGATCACGCCGAGGGAGCCGATGTTGCCGAACCAGGTGAACAGGTGCAGGACCGGCACGGTCGGATCGCCCGTGGGCTTGTCGTCGGCGATCGCGAAGACCGCGATGACCACGACGGACACGGCGGTCTGGAGGAGCGAGCCGGTGCCGGGCGCGCCGCTCGCGCTGTTCGTGCGGCCGAAGGCGGCGGGCAGCAGACCCTCGCGGCCCATGGCGAAGGAGTAGCGGGCCACGACGTTGTGGAAGCTGAGCAGGGCCGCGAACATGCCGGTCACGAAGAGGAAGTGCAGCACGTCGGTGAAGGTGCCGCCGAGGCGGTCCTCGGTGAGCCCGAACAGCAGTCCCGCGCTCTGCTTCTGGGCCTCGGTGACGATGGCCGAGGGGCCGGTGGCGACGGTGAGGGCCCAGCTGCTGAGCGCGAAGAACACGGCGACGCCGCTGACGGCGAGGAACATCACGCGCGGTACGAGGATGTGCGGCCGGCTGGTCTCCTCGGCGTACACGGGCGCCTGCTCGAAGCCCGTGAAGGCCGCGATGCAGAAGCACAGAGCGGTGGCGACACCCGCGCCGCTGAGAGTGTCGGGGTTGAAGGCGTGCAGGGACAGGCCCTCGGCCGCCGGGTCGGAGACGGCGGCGATGTCGAAGATGACGACCAGGGCGACCTCGATGATCAGCAGGACGCCGAGCACGCGCGCGTTGACGTCGATCTTCAGCCAGCCGAGCGCACCGACGGCCAGGGCGGCGATCAGCGCCGGGATCCACCAGGCCACCGACAGGTCGGCGTAGGTGGCGAACAGCCCGGAGACCTCGAAGCCGAAGATGCCGTAGATGCCGACCTGGAGGGCGTTGTAGGCGACCAGGGCGACGAGGGCCGCGCTCGCGCCCGCGGTGCCGCCGAGGCCGCGGGAGATGTAGGCGTAGAAGGCGCCCGCGTTGTGGACGTGCCGGCTCATCTCGGCGTAGCCGACGCTGAACAGGACGAGGACGACACCGAGGACGACGAAGAGCAGCGGCTGGCCGACGATCCCCATCACCGCGAATGTGGTGGGCATGACACCCGCGACGACCATGAGGGGCGCGGTCGCCGCGAGGACGGAGAGGAGCAGGCCCCCGGTGCCGAGGCGGCCGGCCCGCAGCGCGCGGTCCTCCCCCTTGAAGGTACTGATGCCTGGTCTGCTCTTGCGGGAACTCTCGGTGGTCATGGGACCGTCCTTCTGGGGTCTGGGGGGTGCTACACCGTGCCGAGCGCGCTGTCGCGGGCCGCACGGAAGGCGGAGTACGGATCCCGGTCCGGATAGGACCAGGGGGCCGGGGTGGGGCGTTCGCCGATGCGGTGGAAGAGGGCGGCGGCCTCGGCGCCGCGGCCCTCGCAGACCTTCGCGTGGGCGAGGAAGTTCAGGTCGACCAGGCGGCGCGGGTGGCCTTCGTGCTCCCATTCCAGCCACCAGTCGAAGGCGGACTTCATCACCTGTCGGGCCCGGCGGCCGGTCCAGTGGCCGGAGGCGGTGGGATCCCCCGGCTCGTGCCCGGCGGTGGCCAGGGCGCGGTAGCGCTCGGCGTGCGCGATGACCGGCAGGATCGCGAGCGGGGAGTCGGCGGGTGCCTGCTCGGCGGCCCAGTTGGCGAAGTCGTACACCTCGTGCAGCGGGTCGGGACCGGCCTCGGCGCGGCGCTCGGCCAGCCGCGCGACCATGAGGTGGTGGGCGTGGTGGTGGTCGGCGTGGCGTTGCCTGATCTCCGCGAAGACGTCGGACATCTCGTCGGCCGCGCCGAGGTCGCGCTCCAGCAGGAGCAGGCCGAGCCAGGGGGTCGGGTCGGCGGGCGCGCGCAGGGCCGCGGTCCGGCATGCCTCACGGGCGGCGTCGGGCTTGCCCTTGCCGTGCCGGACGCGCTGGACCAGGGCCAGGGCGAGGAGCACGGCGGCGTCCGGGGCGTCGGGTTCGGCCACCAGCCAGTCGCGGGCCCAGGCCTCGGTGTACGGCTCCGCGGCGAGCACCGTCACACGGTGGCCGCGCCGGTCCCAGTCGTCGCCGGTGCGGGTGAGCAGCGTCCGGACCGCCTGCCATCTGCCCTGCGCCAACGCGGCGCGTGCGTCGACGAGTTCGGCGTCGTCGAGGGCCGCGTCGAAGGCCTGGGCGGCGCGTCTGCGGCTGCGGCCGAAGGGGGGCGGGGACACCGTGTGAGCTTTCCTCACGGAACGTGGCGAATGTGCACAGGGGTGCCCGGCCCGGTGCGGACAGGCCGACAACCGACGCGGGCAGATCGACAGGCTGATTCACACCGCCATCGATCGATCACGGACAGCCAACCCCTCACCCATGGTTCGAGTCAAGAGCAGACGGCGCGTTACACGCGTCAACTCTCCATACCTAAGGGGAAGTTGTGGCGAATTGGTGCTGGTGGGACCCGGTCAAGGCTTTATGGTTGTGGCGTACGCCATGGCGCGGCCCTCCGCCGCCCCTCACCATGACGGGAACCCCCGCCGCCGGGACGGGCGCGAGATCCGGGTCGACGGCGTCCGATGGGCGTCGATGGCATCGATGGCGTCGACGGTCCGAATGCGGGTACTCCCAGGGGCAAGCCGGGCACTGGGACGCTACAGTCGGCGACTACCACCACCCCCACTCCGCCGCCGCCCGGCCGGATGATCGAGGTAGACAGCGTGTCGGTTCTGGTTCTGACTCTCGCGGTGAGTGCGGCCTGTTGCCTGGGCTTCGGGTTCGTGCTCCAGCAGAACGCGGCCCGTCAGGCCCCGCTGAGCGACTTCCTCTCGCCCCGGCTGCTGCTCGACCTGGTCAAGGTGCCGCGGTGGCTCGGCGGCATCGGCCTGATGGTGGCGGGCATGGTGCTCGGCGCGATCGCGCTGGGCCAGGGCGAGGTCTCGCTGGTCGAACCGCTGCTCGCCACGAACCTGCTCTTCGCCCTCGCCCTGTCCCGCCGGCAGACGAAGCAGCCACTGGGGCGCCAGGGCTGGGCGGGCCTGGCCCTGCTCGCGGGCGGGGTGAGCGCGTTCATCGTGGCGGGCGAGCCGCGCGGCGGCAGCGCGGTCACCGATCCCTTCCGGCACTGGCTGATCATCGGCGCGATGATCGGCCTCGCCCTGCTGCTCACGACCTACGCCAAGCGGTCCCGGCTCAGCGCGGGCCCGGTGCTGCTCGCCCTGGCGGCCGGCCTCCTCTACGGCGTCCAGGACGCCCTCACCCGGGTCAGCGGCCAGCGCTTCACCGAGGGCGGCCTCGCCGAGCTGCTGACCGGCTGGCAGCCGTACGCGGTGCTGGCCCTCGGGGTCACCGGGCTGGTCCTGGTGCAGAGCGCGTTCGAGACCGCCCCGCTGCGGATGTCGCTGCCCGCGCTGACCGCGGCCCAGCCGCTCGCCGGGATCGTCTGCGGGGTGGGTTTCCTGGGCGACCGCCTGCGCACCGACACGGGCGCGCTGACCTGGGAGGCGGCGGGCCTCGCAGCGGTCGTCACGGGCATCGTCCTCCTGGGCATGCACCCGGCGATGCCGTGCGGGGCGGACAGCTCGGAACCGAGGCGGGATCTTCAGCCGAGCTGAGGGTTCCGGGGCGTTGGTCGCACGCGGGTTCCCGTGCGTGGCCCCTGGTTGGATGGGGCCATGAGTTCTGCTGACGAGATCCTCGACATCGTCGACGAGAACGACCACGTCGTCTCCCGATCGCCCCGTGGGGTGGCCTACGCCGAGGGGCTGCGGCACCGCTGCGTGTTCATCCAGGCCCGGGACGCCGAGGGACGGCTGTTCGTGCATCGCCGTACGGACACCAAGCTGGTCTTCCCCTCACTCCACGACATGTTCGTGGGCGGAGTCGTCGGCGCGGGTGAGTCCTACGACGACGCGGCCCTGCGCGAGGCGGAGGAGGAGCTCGGCGTGAGCGGGCTGCCCCGGCCGCAGTTCCTCTTCAAGTTCCTCTACGACGACGGCGCCGGCCACACCTGGTGGTCCGCGGTCTACGAGGTCCGCTGCGAGCTCCCCGTCAGCCCCCAGGTGGAAGAGGTGGCCTGGCACGACTTCCTGCCCGAGGACGAGGTGGAGCTGCGGCTGCGCGACTGGGAGTGGGTGCCCGACGGACTGGCGGCCTACGAACGCCTCAAGGCGTACCGCTCGACGGGCTGACCGCGGGAAGTTCCACGGTGACCCGGAGCCCGCCGCCCTCCCGTGGCGCGAGGTCGAGGGTGCCGTCGTGCGCGAGGGTGATCGTCCTGGCGATGGCGAGCCCGAGGCCGACACCCGCGTGGTCGGTGTGCACGCGCTCCGTGCCCCGCTGGAACGGCTCGGCGAAGGTGGCGGCCCGCTCCGGGGTGAGCCGCTCGCCGGTGTTCTCGACCGTGAGCAGCACCGTCCCCGGGCGCACACCCGTCGTGACCCGCACCGCGCCCCCGTCGGGCAGGTTGTGGACGATCGCGTTGTGCACGAGGTTCGTGGTGAGTTGCAGCAGCAGCGCGGGGGATCCGCCGGTGGCGGCGGCGCCCCCGCCGGTCTCGACCCCGACACCGTGCTTCTCCGCGAGCGGGAGGAGGGTCTCGGTGGCCTCCTCCGCGAGCAGGGACAGGTCGACCGGTTCCCGGGTGAAGGACCGCTGGTTGGCCCGGCTGAGCAGCAGCAACGCCTCCGTCAGGTCGATCGCCCGGGCGTTGACGGAGTGCAGTCGTTCGATGACCTGGGCGGTGTCGGCGTGCGGGTCGGCGCGGGCCACGTCGAGGAGGGTCTTCGAGACGGCCAGCGGGGTGCGCAACTCGTGCGAGGCGTTGGCCGCGAACCTCTGCTGCTCGGCGACGTGCGCCTCCAGCCGGGCGAGCATCGCGTCGAAGGCGTCGGCGAGCTCACGGAACTCGTCCCTGCGGCCCGGCAGCAGAACCCGGTGGGAGAGCGATCCGTGGGTTGCCGAGCGGGTGGCGTCCGTGATGCGGGTCAGCGGGGCGAGCATCCGGCCGGCGAGGATCCACCCGCCCACCAGACCGAACACCAGCAGGAACGCCAGCACGGCGGCCGCCCTCGGCGCGAAGACCTCCAGGAGGGCGGACCGGATGGGGAAGACCCCCGCGGGCCGGTCGTCGGGGTTGTAGAGCATCCCGCGATCGGGAACGTACCGCAGCAGGAACAGCCACACCGCGGCGAGCAGGAGCAGACCGGCGACCATGAGGAACCCGGCGTAGCTGAGGGTGAGTTTCAGACGAACGCTCACCCCGGGCCGCCTATCCACGGCCCGCTCCCACGTCCCCTGTGCCGGGCTGCGGGTCGATGCGGTGGCAGGCGTCGGGGTCCGGGCCGATGCGGTGGCCGACGCCCGGTTCCGGGCCGATGCGGTGAACGTGGCCCGGTTCCGGGCCGATGCGGTAGCCGACGCCCGGCACGGTGGCGATGATCCAGGGTTCCCCGAGGCGTTTGCGCAGGGCCGAGACGGTGATGCGGACGGCGTTGGTGAACGGGTCGGCGTTCTCGTCCCAGGCCCGCTCCAGCAGCTCCTCGGCGCTGACGACACCGCCCTCGGCGGCCACGAGGACCTCCAGCACGGCGAACTGCTTCCTGGTCAGCGCGACGAAGCGGCCGTCCCGGTAGACCTCCCGGCGGAACGGGTCCAGGCGCAGCCCCGCGATCTCCCGCACCGGCGGCCTGCTGTGGGCGCGTCTGCGGTCGAGCGCCCTGAGGCGGAGCGCAAGTTCCCGCAGTTCGAAGGGTTTCGTGAGGTAGTCGTCGGCGCCCAGTTCGAACCCGGAGGCCTTGTCGTCGAGGCGGTCGGCGGCGGTCAGCATGAGGATCGGCATCCCGCTGCCGGAGGCGACGATGCGTGCGGCGATCTCGTCACCGGAGGGTCCCGGGATGTCGCGGTCGAGGACGGCGATGTCGTAGCTGTTGATGTCCAGCAGTTCGAGCGCGGTGTCGCCGTCGCCCGCGACGTCGGCCGCGATCGCCTCCAGGCGCAGGCCGTCGCGGATGGCCTCCGCCAGATAGGGCTCGTCCTCGACAATCAGCACACGCATGGTCCCGATGCTACGAACCGGCGCGTATCGGCGGCATATCGAAAACGGTGCGGGGTTGCGCCGGGCGCGGCCGGTGAACGCAGGGCGGCGGCGTCCTCCCGCGGTCGGGCCGATAGGCTCGTGCGCGTGATCGATTTCGCACGGAACGTCCGCGTCTGGTTCGCCCCCGAGGAGGTGCGGCAGGAGGGCAGCACCCCCGACTACCGGTTCTCCCTCGCCAACGAACGCACCTTCCTGGCCTGGCTGCGGACCGCGCTCGCCCTGATCGGCGGCGGCTTCGCCGTGGACCAGTTCCTGCCGGACCTGCGCTGGGGCTGGCGCGTCGGGCTGGCGCTGGCGCTGCTCGCGGCGGGGGTGCTGTGCTCGTTGCGGGCGGTCAACCACTGGGTGCGGTGCGAGCGGGCGATGCGGCGGGGCGAGGATCTGCCGGCGTCCCGGTTCCCCACGCTGCTGAGTCTCGTCGTCGCGGTGGTGGCGGTGGCCATGGTCGTCGTGGTGTTCCTCGGGTGGGAGGGGTGAGCGAGGGCGGGGGCGGGGAGCGCGACCCGGGGCTCCAGCCCGAACGCACCCGGCTCGCCTGGCGCCGTACGACACTCTCGGGCACCGTCTCCGCCGTCCTCGCCGTGAAGACCGCGCTGCACGACGGACCGTCCCCCGGGGGCCTGGTCGCCTGCGCCCTGTGCTGCGCCTTCTGGCTGACCTTCCTCTACGCCGCCCACCGCCGCATCCATTCCCTGGCAACCTCCAGCCTCCCCACCCCCCTCACCCCACGCCACGCCACGGCAGCGGCCCTGTGCACGGTCGCTTTGGCGGCTTGCGGGGCGGCGCTGGTGCTGTGAGGGGGTGACGGGGGGCGGCACCTCGGCGGGGGGCCGGAGGTTTGGGGCGGGAGGTTTGGGACGGGAAGTTTTTGAGGCGGGAGCCCGAGGCCAGGGTGCGCACGATCCGAGGCCGACGGGCCGGCAGGCGGGGAGGCCGAAGTGCGGGGCGGAAGCCCAAGGCCAAGGATCCGCACGATCCGAGGCCGACGGCCCGACAGGCGGAGGGGCCGAAGTCCGGGGCGGAAGCCCAAGGCCAGGAATCCGGGTGATCCCAGCCCGGCGGCCCGACGGACGGAAGCTGTCGGTGTTCCGGGCGAGGCCACCAGTCGCGCAGCTCGGAGTCACGCGGCCGAGCACGACGAGGCACCGCCGTAACGGCACCGCCGATCCAGACTCCGCACCGACGAGGCCCGCCCCGATCCCACGCCACCTCCTCGACACACGCCCCCGCACTCCCCAGGGGCGCGGGGAACTGCGCGACCAGCCCCCACCCACCCGCACCCACCCGACGACCACACACCCCACCACCCCCACCACCCCCACGCCACACCACCCGAATCGCCCCATATGCCCCCTCCCCATGGCACCCTTTCCGACGTCATCGCCCGCCACCTCGAAGGGGACGCACCATGACCACCCTCCACCACGAGCACGCCTCCCACACGCACGACCACGGCCCCGGCTGCGGTCACACCGAGGTGCCGCACGAGGGTCACGTCGACTACGCGCACGACGGGCACCTGCACCGGTCGCACGACGGCCACTGGGACGAGTGCGAGGCCGGAGGGCATGTCTCGCACGACGGGCACGAGCACCGGCACGGCCAGGACTGCGGACACGAGAGCGTCCTGCACGGCGACCACGTCGACTACCTCCACGACGGCCACCGGCACGCCGCGCACGACGGCCACTGGGACGACCACTGACCTGACCGGAGAACACCGAGAGGACACCGCCGACAGCTCCCCGCCGCACCCCGCGGGGAGCTGTCGGCCTATCGTGGGGCGGATCACGTTCGCCCCCACCCCTGGACGACATACCGACCAGTCGGCATGATGGTCGCAACCGTTCACGCGCGTAAGGAGCCCCGATGAGCCCCGACCATCCGCCAGGCCTCGACCTCGACCGGCTGCGCGGCCTGCTCGACCGCGAGCGGCCCGGCCTGGTGCAGGGCCCCCTGACCGGACGGCTGATCGAGGGCGGACGGTCGAACCTCACGTACGCCGTCTCGGACGGAACCGCGCGCTGGGTCGTACGACGGCCCCCGCTCGGCCATGTCCTCGCCACCGCGCACGACATGAAACGCGAGCACCGGGTCATCAGCGCCCTGCACCCGACGAGCGTCCCGGTCCCGGCGCCGGTCCTGCTGTGCGAGGACGAGGAAGTCGTCGGATCGCCCTTCTACGTCATGGAGTTCGTCGAGGGCACCCCGTACCGCACCGCCGACCAGCTCGCCCCCCTCGGCCCCGAGCGCACCCGCGAGGCGGTGCTCTCCCTCGTCGACACCCTCGTGGAGCTGCACGCGGTGGACCCCGCCGAGGTCGGCCTCGCGGACTTCGGGCGCCCCGAGGGCTTCCTGGACCGCCAGCTGCGCCGCTGGGGCAAGCAGCTGGACGCCTCCCGCAACCGCGACCTGGCCGGCATCGACGAACTGCACGCGGCCCTCGGCCGTCACCTCCCCGAGTCCCCCGCGGCCACGGTCGTGCACGGCGACTACCGGCTCGACAACGTCCTGATGGGCGACGACGACCGCATCAGGGCGATCCTCGACTGGGAGATGTCGACCCTCGGCGACCCGCTCACCGACCTCGGTCTGCTGGTGATGTACAGCATGCCGCTCGGCATGCCCGACTCCCCCGTCTCCACGACCGCCGAGGCCCCCGGCCACCCGGACCCCGCCGAGCTGGTCGCGCGCTACGCCGAGCGCTCCGGGCGGGACGTGTCGGCGGTGTCCTGGTACACGGCGTTCGCGTGGTTCAAGCTCGCCGTGATCCTGGAGGGCATCCACTACCGCTACACCCTCGGCCAGACGGTCGGCCGGGGCTTCGACCGCATCGGGGACCTTGTCCCGGTCTTCATCCGGCACGGTCTGACGACCCTTCAAGACGGCATCCAGGAAGGCTGATCCGCATGGACTTCGCGTTCGACGCACGCACCGAGGAACTGCGCGCCAGGCTGCTCGCCTTCATGGACGAGTACGTCTACCCCGCCGAGGCCGTCGCGGAGGAGCAGCGTGCCGAGCTCGCCTCGCCGTGGGACACGCCGGCCGTGGTGGAGGAGCTGAAGGCGGAGGCGCGCAGGCAGGGCCTGTGGAACCTCTTCCTGCCCGACGCCGAGTACGGGGCAGGGCTCACCAACCTCCAGTACGCGCCCCTCGCCGAGATCACCGGCCGCTCCCCGCAGCTCGCGCCCACCGCGCTGAACTGCGCCGCGCCGGACACCGGCAACATGGAGGTGCTGAGCCAGTTCGGCGACGAGCGGCAGAAGAAGCAGTGGCTGGAGCCGCTGCTGGCCGGTGAGATCCGCTCGGCGTTCGCGATGACCGAGCCGGAGGTGGCCTCCTCGGACGCCACCAACATCACCACGTACATCGAGCGCGAGGGCGACGAGTACGTCGTCACGGGCCGCAAGTGGTACATCTCCGGGGCGATGAACCCGGACTGCAAGATCTTCATCGTGATGGGCAAGACCGACCCGGACGGCGCGGACATCCGCCGCCAGCAGTCGATGATCCTGGTCCCGCGGGACACCCCGGGCGTCACGGTCAAGCGCGCGATGAAGGTCTTCGGCTACGAGGACCACTACCACGGCGGCCACGCCGAGGTGATCTTCGACCACGCGCGCGTGCCGGCCTCGAACCTGATCGGCGAGGAGGGCGGCGGCTTCGCCATCGCCCAGGCCCGCCTGGGCCCGGGCCGGATCCACCACTGCATGCGGCTCATCGGCATGGCCGAGCGGGCGATCGAGCTGATGTGCAGGCGAGCCGTCTCCCGGACGGCCTTCGGCAAGGCACTGGCCCACCAGGGCGTGGTCCACAACTGGATCGCCGACGCGCGCGTGACCGTCGAGCAGCTGCGGCTGCTGGTCCTGAAGACCGCCTGGCTGATGGACACGGTCGGCAACCGGGGCGCCCACACCGAGATCCAGTCCATCAAGATCGCCACGCCCCGCGCGGTCGTCGACATCATCGACCGGGCCATCCAGCTGCACGGCGCGGGCGGGGTCAGCCAGGACTTCCCGCTGGCCGAGCTCTACGCCGGCGCCCGCACCCTGATGATCGCGGACGGCCCGGACGAGGTGCACCAGCGCTCGCTGGCCCGGCGGGAGCTGAAGAAGTACCTGTAGGGACGCCTACGGCCGCAGCGCCCGCAGCAGCAGGTCGGCCAGGTGGTCGGCGACCTCCTGCGGGCCCATCGGTCCGTCCGGGCGGTACCAGGTGGACAGGTGGTGGACGGACCCGAAGTGGTAGTCCACCACCAGGTCGGCCGGGGTCGCCGTGGAGAAGACGCCCGTCGCCTGGCCCTCCTCGATCAGCGCGCGGAACCGCTCGTGGTACTTCCGCCGCTCGGCCCGCACCTGCTTGTTCTTCTCCGGGCTGAGGTGGTGCATCGACCGGAAGAAGATCATCGCGTCGTCGAGGTTCTCGATCGTCGTGACCACGACGTCGGCCGCCGCCGCCCGCAGCCGCTTCTCGATCGGCTCGTCGGTGCCCGCGAGCGCGTCGAGGCGCTCCTGCTGCACGCGCAGCACCCGCGCGTACACCTCGTGCAGGAGGTCGTCCTTGGAGCCGAAGTAGTGGTACAGCGCCCCCTTGGTGACGCCGGCCGCCTCGACGATCTCCTGCACCGAGGTGCGGTCGTAGCCCTGCTCGGCGAAGAGCCGGGTGGCGGCGGCCAGCAGCCGCTGCGGGACGGGCGTACCGTCTCCGTCCGTCGTCCTGGGCACTGTGCCGCCACCTGCCTTCCTGGAGGTCATTCACTGCCTTGCGGTCGGGAACGCAGTTCCCGACGGAGGATCTTCCCACTTGCCGTCTTGGGCAAGTCGGTCAGTATCTCCACGTGCCGCGGGTATTTGTAGGCGGCCAGTCTCTCCTTGCACCAGGCGGCGAGTGCACCGGGGTCGGTTTCGGCACCCGGACGGAGGCTGATGTACGCCTTGACGGTCTCCCCGCGGTACCCGTCGGGCACCCCGACGACGGCCGCCTCGCGCACCGCCGGGTGCGTGTAGAGGACGTCCTCGACCTCGCGCGGCCACACCTTGAAGCCGGACGCGTTGATCATGTCCTTCTTGCGGTCGACGACGTAGAGCCAGCCCTGCGGGTCCATGAACCCGATGTCACCCGTGCGCAGTTCGCCGTCCGGGAAGGTCTCGGCGGTGGCGTCGGGCCGCCGCCAGTACCCGGGCACGACCTGCGGCCCCCGTACGACGATCTCGCCCTGTTCCCCCAAGGGCACCTCGGCGCCCTGGTCGTCGACGATGCGGACGACCGTGTCGGGGCCCGGCACGCCCACCGCGAGCGTCCCGGACGCCGGGTCGACCGGCGCCTCCAGCTGGGGCGGCACGGAGGCGCAGGGCGCGGTGCACTCGGTCAGGCCGTAGCCGTTGCGGATGTACGGCCCGAAGCCGGCCCGGAACTTCTCCACCAGGGCGGGCGGCAGCGGGGCCCCGCCGGAGGAGATGGTGACGAAGGACGAGAAGTGCTCGCGGGTGGCGTCGGGGTGGGCGGCCAGCGCCATGAACGCGGTCGAGGGGCCCACGGTGTAGTGCGGCCGGTGCTCGGCGAACGCGTCCAGGACCACGCCCGCCTCGAAGCGGTACGCCAGCACGAGCGTGCCCACGCTGTTCAGACTCGCCCCGAGCTGGACGACCATCCCGGTGATGTGGAACAGGGGCGCGAGCGCGAAGTAGACGGGCGCGTCCGGCAGCCCGAGCCCGGTCCGCTGCCGCTCGGCGTTGTACATGATGTTGCCGTGCGTGTTGGTGGCTCCCTTGGGGGTGCCGCTGGTGCCGGAGGTGTAGCTGATCAGCGCGATGTCGGAGGGCGTGACGTCCCGCCCCTCGGGCGCCTTGTGCCCGGCGCGGGCGACCGCGACCAGATCATCGGCGTCCGCGGCCTGCGGCAGCCGCTCGAAGGTGAGCACGCGCGCGTCCCCGCGGCTCTGGAAGTCCAGCTCGCACCCGGTGAGCGCGATCCGCACCGGCGAGTCGGCCGCCGTCTCGCGCAGGTACGACTCCCAGGCCCGGTCGGAGCAGATCAGCGCGGCCACCTCGGCGTCCCGCAGCACATGTCCGACCTCCCCCGCCTTGTACATGGGGTTGACGGGCACCACGACCGCGCCCGCCTTCCAGGCACCGAGCAGGGCGAGCACGAAGAGCGGGGAGTTCTGGAGCAGGATCGCCACCCGCTCCCCCCGCTCCAGTCCGCGCGCGGCCAGGTGCCCGGCGACGGAGTCGCTGAGCTCGTCGACCTCGCGGTAGCCGAGCCGTCCGTCGAAGTAGGCAAGGAAGGGCCGCTCCGGCGCCTCGGCCACGGCCCGCCGCAGCGCGTGCACGAGGGAGTCGTCGGGCGCGATCGGACCGCGCTGAGCCTCACTGAGCAGCCCCAGCCACGGCTTGGCCGCGTACGGCGAGTCGGTCATCGCACGTCCTCCCACTTCTGCTGGAGGTGGTTCATCCCGGCCAGCCACCGGTCGGGCGTGGCGGCCCGCGCCTGGTAGTACTCGGCAACCTCCGGATGCGGAAGGATCAGGAACCGGTCCTCCTCGATCCCCAGGAACAGCGCCTCCGCCACGTCCTCCGGCTCCACGGCGGTCGGCTTGAGCACCAGGTCCCCCGCGCTCCCGGTGGCGGCGAGCATGTCGGTGCGCACGCCCTGCGGACAGATCGCGTGCACCTTGATCCCGCGGTGCCGGTACGTCAGCGACAGGTACTCGGCGAAGGCGAGCGCCCCGTGCTTGGTGACGGCGTAGGGAGCCGCCCCGATCATGGTCAGCAGCCCGGCCGCGGACACGGTCGACACGAACCGCCCGCTCCCCCGCTCCAGCCACCCCGGGAGCAGCGCGTGGGCCGCCCGTACGTGGGCCATGACGTTGACGTCCCAGGAGGTGGCCCAGGCACTCTCGTCGAGCGAGTCCCCGCCGAAGGCGACACCGGCGTTGGCGCAGTAGACGTCGACCACCCCGTCCAGGGCTTCGAGAGCGTCGGAGACCACGGCGGAGGCGTCCCCGGCTACGGCGATCCCCCCGATCTCCTCGGCGACGGCCTTGGCCCGCCCGGCGTCGAGGTCGTTGACCACGACCCGAGCCCCTTCGGCAGCGAACCGCCGCGCAAGCGCAGCCCCGATGCCACCTCCCGCCCCGGTCACAACCACTCCGGCACCTTGCAAGGCTCCCACCATCGGTCTCCTTCGACTGCGGCTCGATTGCGGGCCCAGACTAACCGGTCGGTATGTAGGAAGGAAGGGTGACAGGAGCGCCCCGTAGGGGCGCGGGGCTGTATCGATCTGTGGCTCCGTCGCGTGGGCGCGACAAGCCACGACGAACCCGCAGCCTCCCCACAACCGGCGGGAGCACCTACCGTGCACCTCATGCGCCTATCCAGACGAACCCTGCTGGCAGCAGCAACGGCAACGGCGTCACTCACCTCCGCGCCCCCCACCCAAGCGGCCCACCCCCACAGACGAACCGGCTTCGAGAACCTGGCCGCATCCGGATACGCCAAGCTCAGCGGCGAACGCATCGGCATCGTCACCAACCCCACCGGCGTCACCCGAGACGTCCACCACATCGTCGACGTGATGCACGCAGACGAAAGAGTGGACCTGAGGGCCGTCTTCGGCCCGGAGCACGGCTTCCGCGGCACCGCCCAGGCCGGCGGCTCCGAGGGCCGCTACGACGACCCCGCCACCGGCCTCCCCGTCTACGACACCTACCTGAAGAGCGGCCAGGCCCTCGCCGACATCTTCACCGCCTCCGCCGTGGACACGGTCGTCTTCGACATCCAGGACGTCGGCGCCCGCTTCTACACCTACATCTGGACGCTGTACGACTGCATGGAGGCAGCCCAGCTCGCAGGGAAACGGTTCGTCGTCCTGGACCGCCCCAACCCCGTCACCGGCCGCCGCGCCCAAGGCCCGGTCCTGCACAGGGAGTTCGCGACCTTCGTGGGCCGGCAGCCCGTTTCCCAGGCGCACGGCATGACGGTCGCGGAACTGGCCCGCCTCTTCAACGGCGAGTTCCTCACCACCCCGGTGGACCTGGACACCGTCCTGATGACCGGCTGGCGGCGCGAGGAGTTCTACGACGCCTGGGACCTCCCCTGGGTCCCGCCGAGCCCGAACATGCCCACCCCGGACACGGCGCTCGTCTACTCCGGCACCTGTCTCTTCGAGGGCACGAACCTCTCCGAGGGCCGCGGCACCACCCGTCCCTTCGAACTCCTCGGCGCGGAGGGCCTGGACGGCCGCTGGGCCGCCGCCGCGAACGGACTCGGCCTGCCCGGCGTGCACTTCAGGGAGGCCTACTTCGCCCCCACGTTCTCCAAGTTCCAGGGGAAGACGATCGGCGGGGTGCAGATCCACGTCCACGACCGGCCGGCGTACGACCCCGTCCGCACCGGCGTCGGCCTGCTCGTGACCGCCAGAAGGACCTGGTCGGGGTTCGCCTGGCGCCCGGACAACTGGATCGACAAGCTCACCGGCTCCACCCGGGTCCGCACGATGATCGACGCCGGCGCGAGCACGGACGAGGTGGTCGGCGGCTGGCAGGACGAGCTGAGGGCGTTCCGGCGGATTCGAAAGAATTACCTCCTCTACGGATGAGCCGTGACGTATGGCCAACTTCGCCCGGTAGCAGGACGATACGCACCACTGCGGGGGACAGGGTGGTGCGTGATGGCGGATCCGGCGATGAGCGTGACGCCGTACTGGGAGCTGACGTTCGACGCGGACGGCGACCCGGACACCGGCCGGCGGGACCGGCTGCTCGCGGAGGTGGTGGACCGGGGCGTCAGGGACCTGGTCGTCTTCGCGCACGGCTGGAACAACGACCGCTCGGGGGCGACCCGGCTCTACAGCCACTTCTTCGCCCCGTTCCCGGAGTTCGCGCCGGCGGCGAGGCTCGGGTACGTGGGGGTCGTATGGCCGTCGATGCGGTTCTCGGACGAGCCGATCCCCGACTTCCCTCGGGCGGTGGCCGCCGAGCTGCCGCCGCGTCCGGTGCTCGACAAGGACACCCGGCACGCCCTCCTGGAGACCTTCCCCGGACGGGCCACGGTGATCGACCGGCTGGCCCAGCTGCTGGATCAGCAGCCGCGGGAGGACGCGGAGTTGGCGGAGTTCGGGAGGCTGGTGCGGCTGCTGGTGGAGGTCGTGCCGCCGGGACCGCAGGCGCTGTTCGCGGCGGACACGCTCGCCGAGGGGGTGCCGCAGGACGAGCCGGAGATCCTCGCCGGGGACACGGCGGCCCTGTGCGAGGAGTTCGCGCAGGCCGTCGCGCACCTCGAAGACCCCGACGGGGTACGGGGGTTCGCGCTCCCGAACCCGTGGGACGGGGCGCACGAACTGCTGCGGCAGGGGACGTACTACGCGATGAAGCGGCGCGCGGGCACCGTCGGCGAGCGTGGGCTGGGCCGGGCGGTCGGGCAGCTCGCCGAGCGGGCGCCCGGGGTGCGGGTGCATCTGGTGGGGCACAGTTTCGGCGGCCGTCTGGTGTCGTTCGCGCTGCGCGGGCTGCCGGAGGGGGTGCACAGCGTCAAGTCGGTCACCCTCCTCCAAGGGGCTTTCTCGCACTACGCGTTCGCGACCCGGCTGCCGCACGACCCGCGCGCGGGAGGGGTGCTCCAGGGGCAGCAGAACCGCGTCGACGGGCCGCTGGTGTGCTGCTACTCCAGCCATGACTCGGCGCTCGGCACGCTGTATCCGCTGGCGTCGCGGATGGCGGGGGACGCGCAGGGGGTCGCGGACTTCGGCATCGGCCGGATGCTGGGCGACCGGTGGGGCGCGATGGGGCACGACGGGGTGCAGGCGGTGCCGGGCACCAGGGCCCTGAAGCTCGCCGACGCACTCGCCACGGAGTTGCCCGCGAAGGGGTGTGTGAACGTCGACGCGGCGGCCGTGGTCAGACGGGGCGGACCGCCCTCGGGGGCGCACAGCGACATCTGCCACCGCGAGCTGGCCCGGCTGGTGCTGGCGGCGGGCCGTGTCCACTGACCCGCCGCCAACAGCCTTACTGCGAGACGGTGTTACCGGTGCGAGGTGTACTCCACCACCTGCTGGAAGGTCGGACGGTTCTGCCAGCTGATGTTGTAGTGCTTGATGCCGCCCAGGGTGCGCTGCACGATCGAGTCGGCGCACCACTGGTCACCCGCCGAGCACAGGCTGTCGCCCGGGTAGACCTGGGCCGCCGTCTTGCCGGACGCGGTCTTCAGGGTGCTGACGAGGATGTCCCGGCATGCGCTGAGGCTGCCGCCGCCGCAGTACTTGTTCGCCAGCGGGCCCTGCACGTTCTCCCCGAGCACCGCGCGCACGTCCTTGTCGACGTAGCTCCACCAGCCGTACTGGAAGGAGCTGCCCGCGTGGGAGCCGGTGGGGCCGTGCGCGGCCGACGGGGACTCGTCGACGGGCAGGTTGGCCTGGAGGTCGGTGTACAGGGCGGTGCCGAGGCCCGGTTCGAAGATGCCCTTGGCCAGCAGGGGCCACCACGCGTCCAGGATGCGGATCGCGTCGGCGTCGGCGTACTTCTTCGAACCGGCGGAGGTCTCGGTGCGCTTGCCGCCTGCCGTCAGCCACGTCTGGAGCTTGGTGACCGCGGCGGCGGCCGTGGAGTCGGTGACCGTCGAGCTGTTGATCACCTTGAGCAGGTCGGGCAGGACGTCCTCGGCGCGCAGGTCGGTGAGGGACGCGTCGGCCATGGCCTTCACCAGCGCGGCCCTGGTGACCCCGCCCGCGGCGACCAGTTTCTTGACCCGGTCCTCCAGCAGGTTGCCGCGGTGCACCGAGCCGTCGCCCCAGGACGCGGTGGTGTAGTCCTTGGCCTGCTTGTTGTTCCAGGAGATGTAGTAGTCCTGGTCGATGGAGTTGGGGTGTGCGGAGGGCGGGGTGTAGTCGGCGGTGTTGGTCGTCGGGTTCCAGTTCCGCCACTCGTACGCGGCCTGCGCCCACACCGGGAACTCGGCGTCGACACCGGAGGCGCGCACGGGGTTGTCGCCGCTGTTGTAGTACGCGGTGTGCGAGGAGTCGGCGTAGAACCAGTTGAAGGTGTAGTTGATGTGCTGCACCGCGCTCTGGAAGGTCCCCGGGCTCTTCACGTAGTCGGGGTCGTTGAGCATCTGGAAGCCGATGATCGAGTCGGCCTCGTGCATGTAGGAGGAGCGCAGGGTGGTGTAGGCGACCTTCTTGCCGCCGACGGTCGCCCGGTACTCGACGGGACCGTACTTCGTGCGCCAGACCCGCATCGTGTACGACCCCGCGGCGGTGCCGTCGGCCGTGGTCGGGGTCCAGGAGTTCTTCTGCTCGATCTTGTCCATGGCCGTGCAGGTGCCGTGGTACAGGTAGTGGTAGTCGTCCTGGCACAGTTCGACGGCGTAGGTGTCGATGATGTCCTGGCCGGAGGTCGTGGCGGACCACGAGTAGTCCTGGCCGCGGCCGAGTTCGACGTACATGCTCAGGCCCGCGAAGGAGGCGCCGCGGGCGCTGATGCCCGGGCCCTGGATCTCCTGGAGCATCAGGAGCTGGGGGGCGAAGTAGCCGGTCTGGGGCCCGAAGACGGCGACCGGGTGGCCGCTGGCCGTGTACTTCCCGCTCACCACGAGGGCGTTGGACATGCCGCGCTTGGCGGAGGTGAGGGCGTTCGCGGTGGCCGTGGCGGAGGCGGCGGTCGCGCTCTGGTCGGCGCCGGTGCCCGTGGCGTCGTAGACCAGCGGCTCGGTGTTCACCGAACCGGCGTCGGGCAGCGCCTCGCCCTGCGGGTCGGCGGGCTTGGTGGCGTAGGGGAAGCTCTCGCCGTTGTGGACGGTGAGGACGGCCTCGGGGTCGTTGCGCTCCCGGAAGGACTCCCAGACCTCGGTGCCCTTCGTCACGCCGTACTGCTGCTGGGCGGCCAGCAGGGAGATCGCGTTGTTGACCTCGCCACCGCCTCCGGAGCCGAAGAGGGCGCCGATGACGGAGGCCAGGGCGACCAGGTCGGTGAGCTTGAAGTGGTCGATGGTGCCCGCGTTGGTGATCGAGTCCTTGTGTCCGGTCAGGACGTACTCGCCGGGGAAGTAGCGGCCGCTGTCGGAGGCGTCGATGTAGGAGTTGATGCCGGCGATGTAGGCGTTGGCGTCGGCGAGGGCCTGCTGGCCCCGGGCGCCGTTGGCCGCGACCGCGTTGTCGATCTGGGCCTGGAGGTCGGCCTCGCTGTAGGGGGCGTTGCGCCAGAACTGCTGTTCCAGGCCCTGGTTGGAGGCCGCCCCGCCGGCAAAGCCGGTCAGCTGGCCCCGGCCCACGTGCCGGAAGACGTCCATGAGCCACAGCCGGTCCTGGGCCGCCGCATAGCCCGCGCCGAACTCGGTGCCGTACCTGGTGGTACCGGTGATGTGCGGCACACCCGTCTTCTTGTCGCGGACGATCGTCACGTCGGTGCGGCCGGCCGGGCTGAGGGTGGAGGCGACCTGGTCGGAGGGGACCCCGAAGGAGGCGTCGTTGAAGAAGGTGTTGATCGTGGAGTTGGTGAGACTCGGGTAGCCCTTGGCCAGGTTGGCGTAGGGGCCGAGCTGGTCCTCCGCGTGGTCGGGCTGGGTGCCGAAGGCCTGGTTGAGGAGGACCTGCGCGAGGGTCGCGTTGCCGTTCTCACCGGGCGGCAGGATGTCGGAACACTGGCCGCCGCAGTAGTCGTTGGAGGCGGCCGCTGCCGCGGTCGTCGCGGTGGCCTCGGTCTGCGCGGTGGCCGAGGTCTGTGCGAGCGGGGACAAAAGACCTGCAACCAGGACGCATATGGATGCCGACTTCAGGAACCCGGAGAGTCTGCCGGGAGTTCTCAGTCTGTCAAGGAGGGTGCGCGGGTTACGGCGAGGCATGGCAGCTCCAACCGACGGGGGGTGTGCGGGGACGTTACCGCCGGTATCCCCGAGATTGAAGATGAACATGCGTCAAGTTTTGACAGGGGTGCGTGAGCTTATGGAGGGCATCGGAAATCGGATGGAGCCAAATCGCTTGTCGATACGTCTATTCGGCGAAGTCCGAACGACGACGCCGAAGTGACCGAAGTACAGGTGCAGGTGTGACGGAGGTGCAGGGCGATGGCCGGTTTCCGGAGTCTGGCGAGACAGGTGCGAGATCCGCGGTGCGATCTGGCGCTTCGGCGCTACTCACTGCGCAAGTGCCTTGAGAGGTTCGCTCCTTACGGGCACAGGGCGACCTGGGACCACTTGTGCTCCCGGGCAGGATTCGGTCCCGAGGACCGCTCCCCCGACCCAGCGCGGCTCGTGGCCGCACTGGAGGAACTGGAGGAGGCGCGTTCGGTCTGGCTGGCCTACGAGGTCGAGTTCGCCGAGCGGCGCAAGAAGGAGAAGCACGACGGGTTGCGCAGGCCGGGCAGTGTGGACGACTGGCACCGGCTGACCTGGGGCGGGTTCGGTGTCGCGTGGTGCGACGACCCCCGGGTGCACCCCGGTGAGCCGCTGGCGGAGGTGCTGCGCCGGCTGATCTCCGCGCTGGAGCGCGAGCCGGGCGCGGTGTGCCCGGTGTGCGACGGGGAGCGGCTCGTCTGGAAGTACGAACTGGACCACGAACCCTCGACGGGTCCGGTCTGCGTGGACTGCGGGATCCTGGTGCCGCGGCCCGTGCTCACCCCGGAGGCCCTGGCGGACGCCAGGCGCGGACGGCTGCTGGTGTCGGCCTAGAGCAGGTGCGCGCTGGGGGTGCGCCGGGGATGCCGCACCCCCTGTTTGTCGGGCCGTCGGGACTGTCGGTACCGACTGGCATCATCGAGTGATGGTGCAGGTGTGTCTGAACGGTCCGCGCGGGGCGGCCGACGGGACGGCGGTACCGCTGACGCCCGAGGCCATGGCCGAGTCGGCGGCCGAGGCCGTCGCGGCCGGCGCGACGGACATCCACGTCCACCCCAAGACGCCGTGCGGACAGGACAGCCTGTCGCCGCGCGTGGTCGCGGCGACGCTGGAGGCGATCAGGGCCCGGGTCCCGGTCCCGGTCGGTGTGACCACCGGCGCCTGGTCCGAGCCGGACCCCGCGGCGCGGCTCGCCCGCGTCCGGGAGTGGACCGTGCTGCCCGACCACGCCTCGGTGAACTGGCACGAGCCGGGTGCCGAGTCGGTGGCCGCGGCGCTGATCGAGCGCGGGGTCGGCGTGGAGGCCGGTATCTGGTCGGGGACCGATGCGGCGGCCCGGTTCGCGAGGTCACCGCTCGGACCGAGGGTGCTGCGGGTGCTCGCGGAGGTGGCGGACACGGACGCGGCAGAGGCCGCCGCGCACCGGCTCCTCGCCGACCTGGGCCCGGCTCACGGCCGCCCGGTGCTGCTGCACGGCGAGGACGCCGGGGCCTGGCCGGTACTGCGGCTCGCCGGGCGGCTGGGGCTCGCGACCAGGGTCGGCCTGGAGGACACGCTGGTTCTGCCGGACGGGCAACGGGCGCTGTCCAACGCTCAGTTGGTGGCCGAGGGGCTGGTCCAGTACGGGTGCGCCCAGCGCTCGTCGTAGGGCAGGGCGAGCAGTTCGGCCTGGACGGCCAGGTCGGCCTCGCCACAGGCGCGCAGGCGTGCGGGGGCGTGGGCGGCCAGCCAGGACCGGAGGGCGGCGAGCACCGGCGCCTCGTCGTCGTGGTCCCACCAGAGCCACGGCGAGGCGTCGGCGATCAGGTGGTACAGCCAGTCGCTCGCACAGCTGACGAGGTGCGCCTCGATGACGGGCCCGTCCCGGAAACGGTCGAGGAGCGGGGTCATGTCGTCCAGGATCACGGCGCAGGTCTCGAACACGTCGTGGACGGGGTACGGCGGCTGGGGGTTGGTGAGGGTGTCCTCCCACCAGGCCAGCACGAACGCCTCGACGGCTCCCGCCTGTCGCGTCGGCCAGGCCCGCCAGTCGACGCGGCTCAGACCGTGATGGGCCCAGCCGATGCCGTCCAGGCTGCCGTCGGCCATGGCGTGCGCGGCCTGCGGGAGGAGGCGGCGCATCACCGCCGGATGGTCCTCGAAGTGACCGGGGCTCTCGAAGACGAACCGGCGGACCAGATCGGCGGGCACCCGCGTGTACGGCGTGCGCAGATACGCGGTCTCCTCGGGCCCGTAACACCGCTCGCAGCCGGTCTCGGTGGGGCTCGCGAAGCCGTTGAAGACGGTGTCGATGTCGGCGAGGGCCACGGCAAGGGCCTGTGAGGTCATGGGAGTTCGTCCCGTCAGGACTCCGGACGCGGTGTCGCCGCCGGCCGAAGATCGCGACGCTACCAGGCCCCTGGAGGGGGAACCAGTGGTTTCCCCGAGGCTCGGTGACCGCCGTCGTGGCTCAGCAGCACTCCCCCGCCGCCCGTTTCGGTTGCCGTTCCCCGCTCTGCTGCACCAGCAGGCGTGACCCCGTGTGACGGTCGCCGAAGGCGTCGTCCGGGTTGGACAGGACGCAGGTGTCGAGGGAGAGGCAGCCGCAGCTGATGCAGTCGGTGAGGTGGTCGCGCAGACGGTTCAACTGCTTGATGCGCTCGTCCAGTTCGGAGCGCCAGGCCTCGGAGAGCCGCGCCCAGTCCTCACGGGTGGGGGTGCGTTCCTCGGGGAGCTCGGAGAGGGCGTCGCGGATCGTGGCCAGCGGGATGCCGACCCGCTGCGCGGCCCGGACGAAGGCGACCCGGCGCAGTGCGTCACGGGAGTAGCGGCGCTGGTTGCCGGTGGTGCGGCGGCTGCTGATCAGCCCCTTGGACTCGTAGAAGTGCAGGGCGGAGACGGCGGCGCCGCTGCGCGCGGCGAGCTGGCCGACCGTGAGCTCGTGGATCTTCTCGGGAATCTGGGGCACCCCTCGAACCCTACCCATGCCGCCACCCCCGCGAGTCCGTTGACAGGGACCCTCCGGCCGACCATGCTAAGCAGTCGCTTAGACATGATGGGGCGAGGAGGCCGGGACATGGCAGAGCCGAGGATCTTCACGGGCGCGGACGACCTGAAGGCTGCGGTGGGCGAGGAGCTGGGGTACACCGACTGGCTGGAGGTCGACCAGAAGCGCATCGACCTGTTCGCGGAGGCCACCGGCGACCACCAGTGGATCCACGTCGACCCGGAGAAGGCCGCCTCGGGCCCCTTCGGCACGACCATCGCGCACGGCTACCTCACGCTCTCCCTGCTGCCGCTCTTCGGGCCTCAGCTGATCAAGGTCGAGGGCGTGAAGATGGGCGTCAACTACGGGACGAACAAGGTCCGTTTCCCGGCGCCGGTGCCCGTCGGCTCCCGGCTGCGCGCCACCGCGCGGATCACCGGAGTCGACGACGTCGCGGGCGGTGTGCAGGTCACCGTGGCCTTCAGCGTGGAGCGCGAGGGCGGGGACAAGCCGGTGTGCGTGGCGGAGTCGGTGTCGCGGTACTACCTGTAGGGCCGCCGGTCGGGCCCGTGGGGGCTACTTCGCCGCCCCCACCATCCGCAGCACGAGGTCGGCGTCGAGCGCGCCGACCTCGTCGGGGGTCCAGGGGCCGTCGACGTTGAACCAGCGGGCCACGTCGATGCAGAGCGACATCACGGCGAGGGTGGTGCCCTTGACGTCGAGGACGTCGAACTCGCCGGAGGCGATGCCGTCCTCGATGATCCCGCGCACCACGGCGTCGCACTGACGGCGCAGGTCGAGGATCTCGGCGCGGGCGTCGGGGCCGAGGGAGTCGAGTTCGTACTGGACGACCCGGGCGGTGGTACGGCCGCCGGCGTGCCAGCGGACGAACGAGCTCACGGCGTCGGTCAGCCGCTCGGTGGCGGTGCCCTCGCGGCGGGCGGCAACCTGGAGGATCTCCAGGGCCTTGGTGTGGCCGATCCGGCTGATGCGGTGGAGCAGCTCTTCCTTGGTCTTGTAGTGGATGTAGAGCGCGGCGGGGCTCATTCCGGCCCGGCCCGCGATGTCGCGGGTCGTGGTGGCGTGGTAGCCGCGCTCGGCGAACGCCTCCACCGCGGCGACGAGCAGCCGCCGCGCCGCGTCGGGCGTGACCTCACCCCACGCCGACGTCTCGCCGTCGGCCGTCTCCTCCGCCGTACTCATCGCACGCCCCTCTCCACCATTCAGAGCCCCCACCATACCGCCGAACCTGAGCAACCGCTTAGCCTCCCCGCTCGGACGCGGGACGGCGGGAGGGCTGACAGGTCGAGGAGGACAGGCGGCGCCGGGAGGGCACGGGGCGCGGACGCCGATCAGAGGGTCGGCGGGGCCGGAGTTCACATCGCCCGACGGGGCCCGGCCTCCACCGCACCAGGGGCGTGGTTGCCGGGGAAGGGCGGGCCCGTGCGCATCCCGAGGCGGCCGACGTCCCCGCCCTCCGGGGTGGCGGCACACGGAGGGCCGGGGGCGGCGCGGCCTCAGAGCTTTTCGAAGGGGTCGTGTTCGGCGAGGAGTTTCTCCAGGCGGGCCTGGTCGACCCGGCTGACGATCTGTCCGGCCTCCTGGCGGTCGCGGATCACCTTGGCCAGGGTGAAGGCGGAGGTGACGAGGTACAGGACGGCGATCGCGAGGAACCCCCGCACCCAGGCATCCGCGTTCAGCCGGAAGATACCGATGGCCGTGGCCGCCATGGCCACGCCGAAGGAGGCGACGGCCTGTCCGTAGAAGGCCGCCGTGTTCTGCTGCTTGACCGGTGTCTCACTCATGGACAGAGTCTCGGCCGACCGCGACCGCGGCCACATCCGCTCAGGTACTCAGCCCGTACTCAGAAAGCCGACACACCCGTCAACGCCCGCCCGATCACCAGCTTCTGGATCTGGCTCGTGCCCTCGTACAGGGTCATCACGCGCGCGTCCCGCAGCAGTTTGCCCACCGGGTACTCGTCGATGTAGCCGTACCCGCCGAACACCTGCACCGCGTTGTTCGCGGCCCGCACCGCGGCCTCCGAGGCGAACAGCTTGGCCTTGGAGGACTCCACGGCGAAGGGCAGGCCGCGGTCGATCAGATCGGCGACCCGCCAGGTCAGCAGCCGCGCCGCGTCCACGTCCACGGCGATGTCGCTGATCAGCTCCTGGACCAGCTGGTGCCCCGCGATCGGCTTGCCGAACTGCTCGCGCTCACCGGCGTACCGGACCGCCGCGTCCAGCGCGGCCTGCGCGATCCCCACGCACCCCGCCGCCACCGACATCCGCCCTTTGGCCAGCGCGGACATCGCGACGGAGAACCCCTTGCCCTCGGGTGCCAGCATCGCGGAGGCCGGCACCCGCACCCCCTCCAGAACCAGCTCGGCGGTCGCCTGTCCGCGCAGGCCCAGCTTGCCGTGGACGGTCCGGCGGGTCAGACCGGGGGTGTCTGTCGGCACCAGGAACGCGGAGACGCCCTTGTGCCCGGGCGCGTCCGTCGAGCGGGCGAACAGGAGCACCACATCGGCCCAGGTCCCGTTGGTGATGAACATCTTGGTGCCGTCGATGACGTACTCGTCGCCGTCCCGCACCGCGCGGGTGGCCAGGTTTCCCGCGTCGGAGCCGGTCCCGGGCTCGGTGAGGCCGAAGCAGCCGACGTACTCCCCGGAGGTGAGCCCCGGCAGCCAGCGCCGCTTCTGCTCCTCGCTCCCCCAGGCCGCGACCGTCTTGGCGACCAGCCCCAGGGAGACCGACACGATCCCGCGCACGGAGGAGTCGCCCCGCCCGAGCTCCTCGGTGACCAGGCAGTACGCGAGATGGTCGCCGCCCGAGCCGCCGTACTCCTCGTCGATCGTCAGCCCGAGGAACCCCACCTCGCCGAGCTTCTTCACGACAGCTCGGTCGACGTCCTCGGCGCGGTCCCAGGCGACGACATGGGGGGTGATCTCACGCTCCACGAAGTCCCGCGCCAACCGCCGGACGGCGGTCTGCTCCTCGCTGAGCCCCAGGTCGACCACGAGATCACCCCACTGTGAGAGACAGGCATGCATGAAGGCAGGAGAGACAACTTTAAATTAGCACTGCTAGTTTATCTTCCGCCGCCCTACTATGTGCGCCATGGCCCGACCGCGCAAGCCCCTCCTCAGCACCGACCGGATCGTCGAGACGGCCCGCGCGCTCGTGGACACCGAGGGTCTGGCGGGCCTCTCCACCCGCCGGCTCGCCGCGGAGCTCGGGGTCAGCGGCCCGTCCCTGTACAACCATTTCCGCACGAAGGACGAGATCCTGGAGGCGGTCGCCGACTCGGTGAGCGCCCAGGTCGACCTGTCGATGTTCCAGGACGGCCGACCGTGGCGGACCGCCCTGCACGACTGGGCCGTCTCCTACCGCTCTGCCCTGCGCGACCACCCGAACATCGTCCCGGTCCTGGCCCAGGGCCCCGGCCGCCGCCCGGCGGGGCTCCGGCTCGCCGACGCGGTCTACGGCGCGATGGTCGACGCGGGCTGGCCCCCGGCCCAGGCCACCTCCATCGGTGCGCTGATGCGGTACTTCATCATGGGCTCGGCACTCGGCTCCTTCGCGGGCGGCTTCGTGGACGACGCGAGCGCGTACGACCCGGCCGACTATCCCCACCTCGGCCAGGCCCACCTGCTCGCGGAACAGCAGGAGAAGATCGACGAGCGGGCCTTCGAGACGGGCCTCGGGGCTCTGCTGGACGGTCTCGCCCAGCAGTACGAGCAGGTCGGACGCACGGCGTAGCGGCGCCCGTCGGCAGAGCAACTCCGGGGTCGCCACCGATACGTCCCGCGGGCCCAGCGATGGCACAGGGCACAGGCACGGCAACGCACGCGTCCGAAATCCGCGAGCTTTCCGACCCCGTGTCTTCCTACCCTCAGGAGCATGATGAACTCCCGCCGCACCGAACTGCTGGCAGCCGGCGCAGCCACCGTCACCGTCGTCCTGTGGGCCTCCGCCTTCGTCTCCATCCGCAGCGCGGGCGAGGCCTACTCCCCCGGCGCGCTGGCCCTCGGCCGGCTCCTGTCCGGCGCACTCGCCCTGGGCGTGCTCTGCCTGGTACGGCGGGAAGGTCTGCCGCCCCGCGAGGCCTGGCGAGGCATCGCCGTCTCCGGCGTCCTCTGGTTCGGCTTCTACATGGTCGTCCTGAACTGGGGCGAACAGCAGGTCGACGCGGGCACCGCAGCCCTCGTCGTGAACGTCGGCCCCCTGCTGATCGCCCTGCTCGGCGCCCGTCTGCTCGGCGACGCGATGCCGCCCCGCCTGCTGGCCGGCATGGCGGTGTCCTTCGCGGGCGCGGTCACCGTGGGCCTGTCGATGACGGACGAGGGCGGCTCCTCCGTGCTCGGCGTGGTGCTGTGCCTGCTCGCGGCGATCGCCTACGCGGGCGGGGTCGTCGCCCAGAAGCCCGCCCTCGGGTCGGCGAGCCCCCTCCAGGTGACGACGTTCGGCTGCCTGGTCGGAGCCGTCGTCTGCCTGCCGTTCGCCGGGCAGCTGGTGTCGGAGGCGGCCCACGCCCCCGCCTCCGCGACGTTCAACATGGTCTACCTGGGCGTCTTCCCGACCGCCCTGGCCTTCACCACCTGGGCCTACGCCCTCGCCCGTACGACGGCCAGCCGGATGGGCGCGACCACGTACGCGGTGCCCGCCCTGGTCGTCCTGATGTCCTGGCTGGCGCTCGGCGAGGTCCCCGGGCTGCTCACCCTCGTGGGCGGGACGCTGTGCCTGGCGGGCGTGGCGGTGTCCCGGTCCCGGGCCCGGACCGCCGCGGGCCCGGTGACGGTGGCGGCGACCGCGACGGCACCGGTCCCGCGGCCCGAGAAGGCCTCGGACCCCTCGTGACCGTGCTCTCCCCGTGAACGTGCGCCGCCCACGGGGGCCGTCGGTCAGAACACCACCAACGCCCTGCCGCCCTTGCCCGCCAGCATGGTGTCGAAGGCCGCCGGGATGCCGTCCAGGGTGATCCGCTCGGTCACGAGCATCCCGAGGTCCAGGCGGCCCGCCCGGACGTGCTCGGCGAGCACCGGCAGGTCCTGGGCCGGGTCGGAGTTGCCGTAGACGCAGCCCGTGAGGGTCCGTCCCCAGTGGAAGATCTCCAGGGCGTTGAAGGTGACCTGCTGGTCCTTGCCGCCGATGCCGACGACCGTCGTACGGCCGCCGCGGCGGGTGGAGTCCCAGGCCGTGCGGATGGTCGAGGCGCGGCCGACGCACTCGACGGCCACGTCCACGCCCTGCTTTCCGGTGAGGCCCCTGACCTCACGGGCGGTGTTCTCGGAGGCGATCACGTAGTCCGTGGCCCCGGCGGCGCGCGCCAACTCCTCCTTCTCCGGGGAGACATCGACCGCGACGATCCGCGAGGCGCCCGCGATCCGGGCCGCCTGGAGCGCGGCCAGGCCGACTCCGCCGACGCCGTACACGGCGACCGTCTCGCCCTCGCGGACCCGGGCCGCGTGGTGGACGGCGCCGTAGCCGGTGAGCACGGCACAGCCCAGGAGGGCCGCGTCGGTGAGCGGGATGCCCTCGGGGAGGGGCAGGAGGCAGGACTGCGAGACGACCGTCTCCTCGGCGAACGCGGCGACGTTCAGTCCGGGGTGGAGGTCGGTGCCGTCGGCGGTGCGGGCGTGGACGTCGGCGGCGCCGTTGAGGGCGTTGGCGCACAGCCAGACCTCGCCGAGCGAGCAGGCGTGGCAACTGCCGCAGGACGGAGCCCAGTTGAGGACGACTCCGTCGCCGGGCGCCACCCCGGTGACGCCCTCGCCCACGGCGACGACGGTGCCCGCGCCCTCGTGGCCGAGGACGGCCGGGACGGGGACGCGCATGGTGCCGTTGGACAGGGACAGGTCGGAGTGGCAGACCCCGGCGGCGGCGAGACGGACCCGGACCTGGCCGGGACCGGGGTCCGGGAGCTCGATGTCGGTGACCTCGAGGGGAGCGCCCACGGCGGGGAGAACTGCTGCGCGAACCACGTGAAGGCTCCTAGAACTGGAGGGACTTGGTCTGGAGGTACTCGGTGAGCCCGTGCGGGCCGAGCTCGCGGCCGACGCCGGACTGCTTGTAACCGCCGAAGGGGGCAAGGGGGTTGAAGCGGCCGCCGTTGATGTCGACCTGCCCGGTGTCCATCCTGCGCGCGAAGGCCACCGCCTCCGCCTCCTCGCCGGCCCAGACGGCGCCCGCGAGCCCGTACACCGTGCCGTTGGCGATGCGCAGGGCGTCCTCCTCGTCCTCGTAGCGCAGGATCGACAGGACCGGGCCGAAGATCTCCTCCTGGGCGATCGTCATCTCGGGTGTCACGTCGGCGAAGACCGTCGGGGCGACGAAGTAGCCCTGCTCGCGCGGGGATTCGGGGCCTCCGGCGACCAGGCGGGCACCCTCGGCCACGCCCTTCTCGATGTAACCGCGCACCCGCGCCTGCTGCTTGGCGTTGACGACGGGGCCGATGCGCTCGCCGTACTTCGCGGCAGCGGCGGCGGCCAGCTCGACGGCCTCGTCGTACTGGTCCCGGTGGACCAGCATCCGGGTCCAGGCACTGCACGTCTGGCCGGAGTTGGACATCACGTTGGCGACACCGACGTTGACGGCCTTGGCGAGGTCGGCGCTCGGCAGGATGACGTTGGCGGACTTGCCGCCGAGTTCCAGGGCGACCTTCTTCAGGGCGGCACCTGCGGTCGCGCCGATCTGCCGGCCGACGGCGGTGGAGCCGGTGAAGGAGACCAGGTCGACCCCGGGGTGCTCGGCGAGGGCCTGTCCGGCGACCGGGCCGAGACCGGTGACCAGGTTGAGGATACCGGCCGGGACGCCCGCCTCGTGGACCGCCTCGGCGAACAGCTGGGCGACCAGCGGGGTGTCCTCGGCGGGCTTCAGGACCACGGTGCATCCCGCCGCGAGCGCCGGGGCGACCTTGGCGACGATCTGGTGCAACGGGTAGTTCCAGGGGGTGATCGCGGCGACCACACCGACCGGCTCCAGGTGGACCGTGGAGTTGCCGATCTTCTCCTCGAAGGGGTGGGTCGCGGCCAGTTCGGCGTAGGACCCGGCGACCGCGACGGGGACGGCCGCGTGGACGTTCTGCGAGAACTTCAGGGGCGAGCCGAGTTCGGCGGTGACCGTATCGGCGATCTCGTCCTTGCGGGCGGCCAGCACGTCCCGGAGGGCGGCCAGCCGGGCGGCCCGCTCGGCCGGAGCGGTCGCCGCCCAGGCCGGGAGAGCGGCGCGGGCGGCCCGTACGGCGAGGTCGACGTCCTCGGCGGTGCCCGCCGGGACCCGCGCGATGACCTGTTCGTCGACCGGGTTCACGACCTCGATCACGTCCGGTCCGGTGGCCGTGCGCCACTCGCCGTCGATGTACATGCCGTCGTGCGCCTTCATGGTGCGTCCTCCCGGGCTGGGCCGTGTCGTCGTCCGGCTCACAAAGTCCAGCCCACAAACTAGCGGCGATAGTTTTTCGGCGCCAGGGCGGGGTGGAAGACCCCAGGAGATCAGAACCGGGCGGGCCGGACGACCCCGGGACATCCGGCGAACCTACGGGCTCACGTCCCGCCACCGTCCGTGTCCGCCCTGCGTGGCCAGCGCCCCGTCGGTGCGCACGCGGTTCACTCGTCCAGGTCCGGAAGGCGGTCCGGGGACGGGCAGATGCGCTCGCCGTGCTGGTCGAAGACGAACAGGTGGGAGATGTCGACCAGGAGGGGGACCTGCATGCCGCGGCGGAGGTCGATGTCCGGGGTGGTGCGCACGACCAGGTCGCCGGGGAGGCGGGGGTCGGGCGGCGTGGCGCCGGGACCGGGGTCCGGCGCGTCGTCCAGGACCACGACCGGGCCCGCCCGCAGGGAGCCGGCGCGCTCTCTGAGGCGGTTCAGGACAGTGCCGTCACGGCGGCGCCGGGCCGCCGGGCGGACGGTGGGGCGCGCGGCCTCCAGGTCGGGGACGTGGGCCGGACGGGAACCGGTGTTGAAGTGCACGAGGACCTCGTGCCCCTGGAACTCCACGTGCTCGACCAGGCCGGTGATCGGCATCTCGCCGGGCCGGGCGGAGCCGGGGTGGGCGATGCGGACGGCCTCCGAGCGCAGACCGACGATGACCTCACGGCCCTGCTGGACGCGGAGCAACTGGTGGTCCAGGGAGAGCGGTTCGGGCAGCCGCAGGTACTGCTTGCCGAGGCTGATGGTCATGGCTCCGTCCAGCGGGGCCCGGACCAGGCCGCGCAGGAGGTTGATGCGCGGGGTGCCGATGAACGCGGCGACGAAGACGTTGCGGGGCAGGGCGTACACCGAGCGCGGGGAGTCGACCTGCTGGAGGACTCCCCCGCGCAGTACGGCGACCCGGTCGCCCAGCGACATGGCCTCGGCCTGGTCGTGGGTGACGTAGACGGTGGTGACGCCCAGCTCGCGGGTGAGGCTCGCTATCTCGGCGCGCAGGTGGTTGCGGAGCTTGGCGTCGAGGTTGGACAGAGGCTCGTCCATCAGGAAGGCGGAGGGGTGGCGGGAGATGGCCCGGCCCATCGCCACGCGCTGGCGTTCACCGCCGGAGAGCTGGCCCGGGTAGCGGTCGAGGAGGTCCTCGATGCCCAGCATGCGGGCGGTGGCGTCCACGCGCGGGCGCGGGTCCGCGCCGGGGGCCTCGATGCGGAGCGGGAAGCCGATGTTCGCGCGGGTCGTCATGTTCGGGTAGAGGGCGAAGTTCTGGAACACCATCGCCATGCGCCGCTCGGCGGGCCCCAGGTCGTTGGCGTACTCGCCGTCGAGCCTGAGCTCGCCGTCGGTGATCTCCTCCAGCCCGGCGATCATGCGCAGGACGGTGGACTTGCCGCAGCCGGAGGGGCCGAGCAGGACGAGGAACTCGCCGGGCGCGATGTCGAGCGTGAGACGGTCCACCACCCGGGCGCCTCGGGTGTACGTCTTGCTCACGTCGTGCAGGGAGATGGAGCGTGTCATGGCAGTGCCCCCGGGGGCTGACTCAGGCGTTGGTGCTCCGCGATCGGACGACCCCGGCCGGCTCGCACGGGGCTGTGCGTCACGGAAGTTAACGGAACGCACCCGGCGGGGGGAAGGGACTGGGCGGGATCCGGCACTCCCGTCCAGTCCCTGAGAAAGCGGACGACCTGATTCAGCGCACCGCCACGCTCGTCGACGGCTGCCACCCGGGGACCTCGGGCCCGCGATTCCGGGGGTCGGGGTCCTGCGGCAGGTAGCTCCGGGGGCCGTTGTCCGGGGGATCGGGGACGCGGGAGCCGGGACCTGGGAGCCCGGGGTCCGAGGACCCGGGACGTGCGGCCCCGGGGCTCTGGAGTCCTGAGGTTGCGGGCCCGGGGCTCTGGAAGCCGGGACTCGAGGCCCCGGGGCTCCGGAGCCCGGGACTCGGCTGCCCGAGGCTCTGGGGCCCTGCGGGTCGGGTCGGGCCGGGCCGGGGCTCGCGGGTCCGGACGAGGTGGGCGAAGACCACGACGTTGCTGGTGTAGCCCGTCCGTCTGGTGAAGAGCCCGCCGCAGGTGATCACGCGCAGTTCCGGGCGCCGGGAGGAGCCGTAGACCTCCTTGTCGGGGAAGCCCGCCTTGTCGAAGACCTTCACCCGGTCCACGGCGTAGACGGCGGTACGGCCGTCCGCGCGCCGCGCCTCGATCACGTTGCCGGGCTTCACCTCGGCGAGAGCGGCGAAGACGGCGGGGCCGGTCCTGGTGTCGCGGTGGCCCACGGCGATCGCCGTGCCGGCCTCACCGGGGGTCGGGCCGCCCTCGTACCAGCCCACGAGCTTCGGCTTGTCGACCGGCGGTGTCGCCAGCTCCCGGCCCTTGATGAGCCCGAGGCCCATGACCGGGGCGTTGATGCCCAGGGACGGAATGCGCAGGGACGTCGGCCGGGACCGGGACAACGGGCGCGGCGGGGGCGTGCGCGGCGGGGTGCTCCGTGGCGGGCGGCGGGCCGAGGGAGTCGACCCCACGGCCGCTCCCGGTCCACCGGCCACCTTCGCGTCCGGCCCACCGGCCACCTTCGCGTCCGGGCCGGCGGCCGCCACGGCGTCCGGGCCGCCGGGCCCGTCCGGCAGGGGCGGCCCGTCGTCGGCCGTGCACCGCACCCCCGTCGTCACCAGGACGACCGTGAGCAGGGCCGTCCTGGTGAGGCGGTAGGCGCGGGTCCGGTACCAGGGCCTGCGTCGGCGCCTACGCGGCGCCATGGGGCCGACGGCGGTTCTGCCGGAACCAGGCGACGCCGCCGACCGCCACCAGGCCGACCGCACCGGCACCGGCCACCGGCGCGTACGCGGCCGCGGTGTCCACGAGACCGCCGCCACCCGCGTGCACACCGCCCTTCGGGCCGTTGGAGTCGCTCTGACCCCAGGCCCCGCCGCCGCCCTGCTGCCGGTCCTCGATCTGGTCGCCCGGACGGCGCCCGCCGTCGCGGTCGGTCTCATGGCAGTTGACGCGGAAGACCTTCTCCTTGGTGACACCCGCCACGATCCACGTGATCTTGTACTGTCCGTCCGCCACCCCCAGCGGGTCGGTGTGGCCGGCACCTCCGGCGAGCTGGACGGCGCCGGTCACCGTCGCGGCGGTGGGCAGCGGGGGCTGGGGGGTGATGGTGTAGGCGATGGTGGTGAGAACGTCGAAGTTGACGGCATCCAGGTAGAACTTGCAGACCCGGGGGTCGTCCTTCGAGACGCCGTAGGGCACGCCCACTCGGTGGATCCTGATGTCGCCGTTCTCTCCTGCGGCCGAGGCGGCGGGTGCCGCCACCCAGGAGGCGCCGGACGCGGCGAGGGCGGTGAGGACGACAGTGGCACCCGCGCGGGCGCGGAGACCACGTGGGAGTGTCAGGCTGGGCATGCGCGCTCCTCTGATTCAGACGATTTTCATACAAATCGTTCTTTCGCGAGGACTCTGCTTCATGTGCGCGGCGGTCGGCCGCATCGACGCCCGGCGCGCCGTCAGATATCGCTCGTGCGGCGCAATCCCGAGCGCTTCGGCCGCTCCCCCGCGGCCGGTCCGGCCCCTTCCTCGCGCCGCGACGATGAGCGCAGCGCGACTCCCGACGACACCAGCAGCAGGCCGCCCAGCATCACGAACGGCGCCGCCACTCCCGCGACCCCCGCCACCAGCCCCGCGGTGGCCGGTGCGGCGACCTGGCCGAGGCGGTTGCCGGTCAGCCGCAGGGCGAGGGCGGTGGAGCGGGCGCCGTCGGGGGCGGCCTGGACGACCGTCGTCATGGACAGCGGCTGTCCGACCCCTAGGCAGAAGCCGAGCAGCGCGAGCATCACCGCCAGCGCCCACACCGGGACCGGCACTGCGACGCCCGCGCACAGGAGGGCGCCCAGCAGACACGTCACGGTGAGGAGCGGCGCGCGCCCCAACAGCCGTAGCAGCGGAGTCAGCACCAGACGGCAGGCGATGGTCGCGGCCGCGCGCAGGCTCAGCAGCAGGCCGATCACCGAGGGGGCGATGCCCCGGTGCTCGCCGACCACCGGGAGGTACGCGGTGAGGATGTCGGTGGCGGACAGCACGGACAGGCTCACGAAGATGCCGCCGGGCACGCCCCGGGCACGCAGGATGCGTCCGACGGGGACCCGGTCGCCGGGCCCGGTACGGGACGTGGCCGCCGTGTCGCGGTGCTCGATGCGCCACAGCGAGGTGAACGAGACCGCCGCCCCCGCGCCCGCGACGAGCAGCGCGAGCGCGCTGGTGCCCGCCCGGTCGGAACCGCCGATCAGGGCGCCTGCCGCGAGCGGGCCCACCAGCTGGCCGAGGGAGACGCCGATGGTGAAGTGACCGAAGTTGCGGTCCTGTTCGTGCGGGGCGGACTGGCGGGCGACCAGGGACTGGGAGCCGATGACGAAGCAGAGGTGGCCGAGCCCCATCACCCCGCTCCAGACCGCCATCGTCCACAGGGAGTTCGCGAGCCCGCTCAGCGCGCACCCGCCGGAGATGAGCACCACTCCCACGGGCAGCAGCGGCGCGCACCGCCCGTGGTCCGTACGGCGGCCCAGCGGTACGGCGGCGAACAGCGGGAGCAGCGCGTACACACCGGCGATGACACCGATCGCGCGTTCGTCCGCGCCCAGCGCGAGGGCCCGGTAGGAGACGGCGGGCCGTGCCATCGACACCGCCCCCTGCGTGAAGCTGAAGGCGATGACGAGGCGGAGCAGCCAGCCGCGGTTCCCACCGGGCGCCATGTTCAAGTCTCCCTGGAGATGGATCAGATGATTCCGAAGAGGATGCCTGCCCCGAGGATCACGAGGCATGTGAGCGCGGCCCACTTGACCACGAACTTCGTGTGGTCGCCGAACTCCACCTTGGCCATGCCGACCAGGACGTACACGGCCGGGACGAGCGGGCTCGACATGTGCAGGGGCTGGCCGACGAGGGAGGCGCGGGCCATCTCCAGCGGGGTGACGCCGTGCGCGGCACCGGCCTCGGCGAGGACCGGCAGGACACCGAAGTAGAAGCCGTCGTTCGACATGAAGTAGGTGAGCGGGAGGCTCAGCACACCGGTGACCAGGGCCATGTGCGGGCCCATGCCGGCGGGGATGACGTCGACCATCCAGCGGGCCATGTGGTCGACCATGCCGGTGCCCTGGAGGACGCCGGTGAAGACGGCGGCGGCGAAGACCATGCCGGAGACGTTGAGGACGTTGTCCGCGTGCGCGGCCAGGCGCGCCTTCTGGTCGGGGATGTGCGGGAAGTTGACGGTGAGCGCGAGCGCGGCGCCGAGCAGGAACAGCACCGGGATCGGCAGCCACTCCATGATCATGCAGGTGAGCAGGGCGACCGTGAGCAGCGCGTTGAACCAGTACAGCCTGGGGCGCAGGGTGGGGCGGTTCGGGTCGAGGACCTGGAAGCGCTTCTGCTCGTCCGCCTCGTCGTCCGCGTCGGTGCCGGAGCCCGAACCGCCGGTGACGGCCGCGGACTTGCCGGTGCCGGAGCCGCCGGAGCCGGCGCCGACCAGGACGGACTCGGTCTCCTTCTCCTCGACCTTCTCCTCGACGAGGACGTCGCCCAGCGTGAGCACGCCCAGCCGCTTGCGCTCGCGCATGCCGAGGACGTACGAGAGGACGAAGACGCCCAGCAGGCCGACGGCCAGGGCCGGGATCATCGGGACGAAGATGTCGCTGGCGTCGACCTTCAGCGCGGTGGCCGCGCGGGCCGTCGGACCGCCCCAGGGCAGCGTGTTCATCACGCCGTTGGCCATGGCGGCGACACCGGTCATCACGACCAGGCTCATCTTCAGGCGCTTGTACAGCGGGTACATCGCCGAGACGGTGATCATGAAGGTGGTCGAGCCGTCACCGTCGAGCGAGACGATCGCGGCGAGCACCGCGGTGCCGACCACGATCCGCATCGGGTCGGCCTTGCAGAACTTCAGGATCCCGCGCACGACCGGGTCGAAGAGGCCGACGTCGATCATCACACCGAAGTAGACGATCGCGAACATGAGCATCGCCGCCGTGGGGGCGAGGCTGGTGACGCCGTCGATGACGTAGTCACCGAGCTTGGCGCCCTTCCCGACGAAGACACAGAACAGTGCCGGGATCAGCACGAGCGCCGCGATCGGCGACATCTTCTTCATCATGATCAGGACCAGGAAGGTCGCGATCATGGCGAAGCCGAGGATGGTCAACATGAGTGGATACCTAACGTTCGCCCTTGAACTCCCACCAGGGCCGGCGGTTCGACGACGTTAGGTCCGTTCGTTTGGCGTTAACAAGACGTTGACGTGCGAGCAATAAGCGCAAAACTCCAGGTCACGGACTTGCGATCAGTTCGACGGGCACTCCGTTGAGGACCGCGTTGCCTGACAGGGGGTCCAGGAGGGTGCCGTCGAGCAGCTGGTTCACATTGACACCGGGGTCCTGGGCCGCGTGCCGCAGCCGGGTTCCGGGGCGGTCGTGGCCCCAGCCGTGCGGCAGGCTCACCACGCCCCGCCGTACCGTGTCGGTGATCTCCACCGGCGCGGTCACCGCTCCCCCGGCCCCCTTGATCCCGACCAGCTGGCCGTCGACGAGCCGCAGGTCCTGCGCGTCCTCGGGGTGGATGTGCAGGGTGCAGCGGTTGGTGCCGCCGGTGAGCGCGGGGACGTTGTGCATCCAGCTGTTGTTGGAGCGCAGGTGCCTGCGGCCGATGAGGACGAGTCCGTCGGCCCGCTGCCGCAGGGCCTCCCGCAGCCGGGGCAGGTCGTCCGCGATCGGCCCCGGCAGCAGCTCGACCTTGCCGCTGCGGGTCTTCAGCGGCTGCGGCAGCCGGGACGTCAGCGGTCCGAGGTCGATGCCGTGCGGGTGCGCGAGCAGCTTCGTCAGGCTCAGCCCGTCCGGTCGTACGCCGAAGCCCTCGCCGTAGGGACCGAGGCGCAGCATCATGTCGAGCCGCCGCTCGGGGCCGGTGTCGCCCTGGAGGAGGGCGGCGAGTTCCTGCGGGTCGCGGCCGTGCACGGGCGAGTGGGTCTCCTTGACCGCCTTGGCGAGGGTCTGGCCGACGACCAGGTCGTCCACGGCGGACGGGTCGGCGCCGTGCATGCCGGTGGCGGCGAGGACCAGCCGGGCGAGGATCTCCGTCTCCGCGATCCGGCCGGGCTCCAGCGGGACGGCGGGGCGGGTGTAGCGGACCTGGTTGCGGACGGCGAGGGTGTTGAAGGCGAAGTCGTGGTGCGGGCTCTGGGAGGGCGGGGGCGGCGGCAGCACGACGTGGGCGTGGCGCGAGGTCTCGTTGAGGTACGGGTCCACGCTGACCATGAAGTCCAGGGAGCCGAGGGCCTTGTCGAGGCGGTCGCCGTCGGGGGCGGACAGGACGGGGTTGGCGGCGACGGCGATCAGCGCCCGGATCGGCTCGCCCTCCGGGGTCGCGGTGTCGATCTCCTCGGCGAGCGCGGAGAGGGGCAACTCGCCCTTGGCCTCGGGGTGTCGGCCGACCCGGGAGTGCCAGCGTCCGAGGGCGAAGCCGTGGCTGGGTCCGGCGGGCCGGGGGGTGCGGTCGGTGGCGGCCTGCGGGAAGAGGGCGCCGCCGGGCCGGTCGAGGTTGCCGGTGAGGATGGTGAGCACGTCGACGAGCCAGCTCGCGAGGGTGCCGTGCGGGACCGTGCAGCTGCCGATCCGGCCGTACACGGCTGCGGTCGGGGCGGCGGCGAGTTCGCGGGCGAGGGTGCGTGTCAGCGAGGCGTCCACGTCACAGGCGGCGGCGACGGCTTCGGGGGTGAAGTCCCGTACGGCTTCCCGGAGTTCGTCGAGTCCCTGGAGGTGGGGGGCCAACTCCCCGGTGTCCACGAGGTCTTCCTCGAAGAGCACGTGAGCCATCGCGGCGAGGAGCAACGCGTCGGTGCCGGGCCGGATGGCGATGTGCCGGTCGGCGAGCCGGGCGGTGCGGGTACGGCGGGGGTCGACGACGGTGAGGGTGCCGCCACGGGCCTTGAGCGCCTTGAGCTTGCCGGGGAAGTCGGGGGCGGTGCACAGACTCCCGTTGGACTCGAGGGGGTTGGCACCGAGGAGGAGCAGGTGGTCGGTGTGGTCGAGGTCGGGCACCGGTATGGCGTTGGCGTCGCCGTACAGCAGGCCGCTGGAGACGTGCTTGGGCATCTGGTCGACCGTGGAGGCGGTGAAGACGCTGCGGGTGCCGAGTCCGGCGAGCAGCACCGGCGGGTAGAGGGCGCCGGCCATGGTGTGCACGTTGGGGTTGCCGAGGACCACCCCGACCGAGTTCGGCCCGGACCGCTCGACGACGCCCCGGATCCCGGCGGCGACCGCGTCGAAGGCCTCCTCCCAGGTGGCCTGGCGCAACTCCCCGTCCTGGCGCACGAGGGGGGTGCGCAGCCGGTCGGGATCGCCGTCCACGGCACCGAAGGCGGCGCCCTTCGGGCAGATGAACCCCTTGCTGAACACGTCCTCGCGGTCGCCGCGGGCCCCGGTGACCCGGGTCCCCTCGACCGTGAGCGTCAGACCACAGGTGGCCTCGCACAGGGGGCAGATACGCAGAGCGGTGCGGGACACGGGTCCTCCCGGGGCAGCGGTGCCAGTCCGGGTGAGCATACCGACCGGTATGGACGGAGGGGAGGGGTTGCCGGGACTCAGTCCAGAACGCGTGCCAGATACGCCCGCAGCATCTCCCGCATCTCCTGGATGATCCGCTCGTCCCCCTCCGGTGCCATCCGGAAGGCCAGATGGACCAGGGTGTCCGCGGTCTCCGTGGCGATCAGGAAGGTGCGGCGGAGGTCGTCGTCGGGTTCACGGGAGAGGTAGCCGGAGAGCAGGTCGGTGAGGCGGTCGGCGACGCGGTGGTTGGGTTCGGCGTGGCGGGCGCCGACGGGGATCTGGTTGCCGAAGTCGACGAGGGAGAAGCCGGGGGCGGTGCGTTTCATGGCGAGGTACTCGTCCAGGACGACGTCCATCGCGGTCCGCCAGCCGTCCTCCTCGCCCGACTCCCGGAGGCGTTCGGTGACCCGCTCGGTGAAGCGTTCGAGGTTGCGCTGGGCGAGGGCGTCGGCCATCTGCCGCTTGTTGCCGAAGAAGCGGTAGACCGAGCCGATGGGGACGCCGGCACGCAGGGCGACGGCGCGGGTGCTCAGGTTGTCGTAGCCGACCTCGTCGAGCAGGTCGGCGCAGGCGTCGAGGATTCTGGTCAGCCGTTCGGCACTGCGCCGCTGCACGGGGGCACGGCGGAGCGGGGTCGCTTGGGGCACGGGCTTCATGATGCCTTTCCACCGAGGTCGGGTGAACCCCACGGGGTGCCTGCGGCGCTCATACGCGGACTCCGGTAGGCACCGCGATCCGCTGCGCGGGGGCGCCGGGGCGGGCGCTCGCGGTGATCGGCGTCGAGAGAGCGCCGATGCCTGTGCCTGCTGTGGTCGACGTTGCTCGGGCGCCGTCGCGCCTGGGCGCCGTGAGCCATGTCGCGTGGACCTCGTATTGCGTGCCCACGGTGAGCCGCGTCCCGGCGGGGCCGTCGTCGGCACCGTTCACGAGCCTCGCGCCGGAGCCGCTGCCACTGCGACTGCCACTGCCACTGCCACTGCCACCGGCGGTCGCCGCAAACCGCGCCCCGGAGTCACCCCCGCCCGGAACGGACTCCGCACCCGCCGTCGGCTCCGCCCCGGGGGTCCCGGCCGCCGGGCTCGTCGGCGTCTGCGGCTTCGACGCCGTGACGTCCGCCGTGCTCTCCACCGGGTCGCCGTCCACGGCCCACACGGTGCCGTCGTCGGCGTAGAGGCGGGCGGTGACCTTGTGGGTGCCCTGCGGGACGTACGCGGCGGCGAGCCGGTACGTGGGAGTGCGCAGGGTGGTGACCGGGCGGTCGTCCACGAGGAGGACGGCGACGCCCCGGCCGGAGACCGCCTCGGCCTGGGTGCCGGCGGGCGAGAACGCGAAGTTCTCGACGGTCAGCCGCACCGACCAGCAGTCGTCCGTGGCGGGCTGCACCTCTATGCCGACCTCGGGGGCGTTCTTCTTGTCCACCTCGCGGTAGTGCCGCCCCTCGCCGTCGGTGTCGCCGAGGACCTTGCCCACCGGCGAGACCGACTGGCCCTCCCCCTGCCCCTGCTCCCCACTGGCGCCACAACTCACGGATCCGGTCACCAGCACGACACAGACCGCGAGCGCGGCAAGGAGTCCCCGCGTCCACGACATGCCGGCGAGCCTAGAACACGGGTACGACACCGAGAATCCCCCTGTGGTCTGTTCTCGTCCTCATCCCTGAGGAGGTCACGAGCGGGGAAATCGGTTCCACGCGACGGCCTCTTGCGCCGCCGAAACCGCAATCCTACGGTAGTCCACAGGAATCAGATCGCAAGGGAGCGGCCATGAGCGGGGACGCAGCGAGCACACGCGAGGACGCGGCGAGCACACGCGGCGACGCACGCAAGACCGCCGAAGGACTGACGTACCTCTCCGGATTCGGCAACGAGCATGCCTCGGAGGCCGTCCCGGGCGCCCTCCCCGAGGGCCGCAACGCCCCCCAGCGCGCCCCCCTCGGCCTCTACGCCGAGCAGCTCAGCGGTACGGCCTTCACCGAGCCGCGCGCCCACAACCGCCGCTCCTGGCTGTACCGGATCCGCCCCTCGGCCGCGCACCCGGCGTTCACCCACACCCACCACGGCCGGATCCGTACGGCCCCCTTCACCGAGTCGGTCCCGGACCCCAACCGGCTGCGCTGGGACCCGCTGCCGGAGCCCGCCGAGGGCACCGACTTCCTGGCCGGCCTGTGGACCCTCGGCGGCAACGGCGACGTCACCCAGCGCACCGGCATGGCCGTGCACCTCTACCACGCCACCGACTCCATGGACCGCGTCTTCAGCGACGCCGACGGCGAGCTGCTGATCGTCCCCGAGCGCGGCGGACTGCTGCTGCGCACCGAGTTCGGGCTGCTGCATGTGGAACCCGGACATGTGGCGCTGCTCCCCCGTGGGGTGCGCTTCCGTGTGGAGCTGCTGGACGAGTCCGCCCGCGGATATGTGTGCGAGAACTACGGCGCCCCCTTCCAGCTCCCCGACCTCGGCCCCATCGGCGCCAACGGCCTCGCCAACGCCCGCGACTTCCGGGCCCCCGTCGCCGCGTACGAGGACGTGGAGGGGCCGGTGGAGGTGGTCAACAAGTTCTGCGGCAACCTCTGGACGGCGACCTACGACCACTCCCCCCTCGACGTGGTCGCCTGGCACGGCAACCACGTGCCGTACGTCTACGACCTGCGCCGCTTCAACGTCATCGGCTCCATCTCCTACGACCACCCCGACCCGTCGATCTTCACCGTGCTGACCTCCCCGTCGGACACCCCGGGGCTGGCCGGCGTCGACTTCGTGGTCTTCGCGCCGCGCTGGCTGGTCGGCGAGGACACCTTCCGGCCGCCGTACTTCCACCGGAACGTGATGAGCGAGTACATGGGCCTGATCGAGGGCGCGTACGACGCCAAGACCGCCGGGAAGGGAGGGTTCGTGCCGGGCGGCGGCTCGCTGCACAACATGATGTCGGCGCACGGACCCGACCGGGAGACGTTCGACCGGGCGAGCGCGGCCGAGCTGCGGCCGCAGAAGATCGACGACGGACTCGCGTTCATGTTCGAGACCCGCTGGCCGGTGACGCTCACCGCGCACGCGGCCCGGGCGGACCATCTCCAGCCGCACTACGACGACGTGTGGCGGGGCCTGGAACGCCACTTCCGCCCGTCGCACTGAGCCGACCGTTGCACTGACCGATCCGCGAAAGGTACGGATAGCCCGTGACCTCCTTCGCTCCGGACTCGATCGTCCTGAACCGCAAGCTGCCGCTCTGGTACCAGGTGTCGCAGTCGCTGCGCGCCTCCATACTCGGCCGCTCGCCCCAGGACCCGCTCCGCCTGCCCACCGAGGAACAGCTCGCCGGGCACTACGGCGTGAGCGTGCTGACCATGCGGCAGGCGCTGAAGGAGCTGGAGGACGAGGGGCTCATCACCCGGCACCGCCGCCGGGGCACGTTCATCGAGCCGGACGCGAGAAGGGGCAGCCCGGTCCGGCTGCTCGGCTCGGTGGACGCGATCGTGGCCCAGCAGTCCGGTATGACCACCGAGCTGCTGGACCACGGCAAGTCCGCCGTGCCGGCCGAACTCGCCGAGCACTTCCCGGCGTTGGACGAGGTGGCGGCGTACCACCGACTGAGAAGCGACGAGCGGACGGGCGAGCCGACCAACCACGCCCGCAACTACGTCCGCCCCGAACTGGCCGCCCGCATCGACCCGACCGACCTGGTGCGCTGGCCGATGACGAAGGTGCTGCGGGATGTCGTCGGGGCGGACATCAGCCGCATCACGGACACCGTGGAGGCACGGCTCGCGGACCCGGAGACGGCCCGGCTGCTCCAAGTGCCGCTGCTCAGCCCGATCCTGCACTACACGGGCCTCGCGTACGACGGGGAGGGCCGGGTGCTGGACGCGGCGGTGATCCACTACCGCGGCGACCGCTTCTCCTTCACCGTCACCCTGGACGCCACGTGAACGCACGGTCCGTTACAAGTCGTACGATGCCCAGCGTGACGCACGACGACGCTCCGCCACTCGCGGACCTCATGCCGTGGTCCGTCGCACCGCCGCGGCTCGGCCGGGGGTGGCCGGCGGGTCCCGACGCGGCCTCACTGAAGGCCCGCTGGGACGCGCTGCTGAAAGCCGAGGGCCCGGACCGGGAAGCCCTGTTCGAGCCGACCCGGTCCCGTACCCTGCGCTCGGCAGTCGGACAGCTGCCGGGGCGGTCGGGCGGCACCGAGCGCCTCGCGCGCGCCTCCGGCCCCTGCCCGGAGCCGGTAAGGGTCCTGTCCGCGCCCTTCGACGAGCAGTGGCTGATCCCGGACCACCGGCTGATCGACGCGGCCCGGCCCGAACTGTGGCGGGTGGCGGACGAGTCACAGGTGTTCGTGGTGGAGACACCGACGGAGGGCCAGGGCCCGCACCTGCTCGCGACCTCGCTGCTTCCCCTGCTCCGCCCCGGGCGCATCCGTCCGCTGTACCGGCGCCCGGGCGGCACGGAACCGAACCTGGCGGCGGGCCTGCTGGAGCACCTGCGGGCGCGGCTCGGTGTCCCGGTGGAACCGCTGGACGTCCTCGCCTGGATCCTGACCGCGGTACGTCCCGACCTCACCGTCCCGCTCCCGGCGGACCCCGAACTCTGGTCCCGTGGCGTGGAGTCGGGCCACCGCACACTGTGGCTGATGCGCCGCGACGGCGACCGCCCGAAACTCCCCGGCGGCCGCCGCCCGTACGTCCGCGCCCCGCTGCCGTCCCGCCCGCTGACCCTGGACTACGACCGCGACGAGGAAACCCTGCTGCTGGACGACGGCCGCATCTCCCCGGTACCGCCGGAGGCCTGGGACTTCGAGGCGGGCGGGGTACGGGTGCTGGAGCAGTGGTTCACGGCCCGGACCGAGGAACCGGATCCGGGCACCCTGGCCGTGATCCGCCCGACGACCTGGCCCCAGACCTGGACCTCGGAACTCCTGGAACTGATCACAGTCCTGGCCCTGCTGGCGGATCTCCAGCCCTTGGAGGCCGAGTTGCCGTCGCAGATCACGCTGACCGACCTGCGCAAGGCGGGGGTACTGCCGGTGCCGGAGAGCGCTCGGAAGCCGGCGTCGGTCTTCGATCACCACGAGGAAGGCCCAGAAGGCCAGTTCGCGCTGCTGTGACCCCCCAGGGGCGCGGGGCTGTGTTGGATTTGCGGCTACCGCCGCGCGGGCGCGACCAGCCACAAACGCACCCGCACCCGGCCGCAACAGTCACCCCCGCGGCGAAAACCCGTCCAAAACCCGCCCCAGCATCCTCTCGAACACCGCATCGAGATCTATCGGCCCCGAGTCCTCCATGAACGACGCCGCCAACCTCGGATACGCCCCCGACGCCACCTGACCCCCCAGATAAGCGATCCGCACCGCGTTCTCCTGCTCCTCCGACCACGGCAGCGACCGCACCCGCTCAGCCGTGGACAGCTCGTTCGAGACATACGTCGTCACACACCCGTTGAGCATCGCGACCAGCTCGATCTTCGTGCCGTAGGGCGCGTCCAGCGGGTCGAGACAGGCGAGGCAGTGCTCCAGGTAGCGCAGGGCGTTGGGGCTGAAGCCGTACACCCCTGACATCAGCCGGACCATCCAGGGGTGCCGGTGCATGAGCGTCTTGGTCTGGCGCGCGTTGCGGAGCATGTCGGCCCGCCAGTCCCCCGTCGGCTCGAACAGGTCGTGCTCCCCGCTGACCGCGTCCACCATCAGCTCGTACAGGTCCTCCTTGCGGGGGACGTAGTTGTACAGCGACATCGTGCCGCAGCCCAGTTCGGCCGCGACGTGCCGCATGGACACCGCGTCCAGCCCGCCTGCGTCGGCCAGCCGCACCGCGGCCGCCGCGATGTCCGCCCTGGTGAACGCGGGTTTGGGCCCACGCCCGGTCCGTTCGGGACGAGCCCAGATCACTTCGGGTACGGCCGCTCGGCCCGCCATCGGTCATCACCTCGGCCACCATCCTAGTTACGTACAGCGTACGTAGTGCGCTATGGTCCTGCCATGACTTCTACGTACGCTGTACTTAGTGAAGGTCTGGAAAAAAGGTTCGGGGAGGTCCATGCCCTGCGCGGCCTCGATCTCGCGGTCGCCCAGGGCACGGTCTGCGGCATCCTCGGCCCCAACGGGGCGGGCAAGACCACGGCCGTACGGCTGCTCACCACGCTGCTGCGGCCGGACGCGGGCTCGGCCCGGGTCGCCGGACACGACCTCGTCCGGGAGCCGGAGGCGGTCCGCCGCTCCATCGCCGTCACCGGGCAGTACGCCTCGGTGGACGGGGACCTCACCGGACGGCAGAACCTCGTGCTGTTCGCCCGGCTGCACCGGGTGCGGGGGCCGGCCGAGCGGGCCGCCGAGCTGATCGACCGCTTCGGGCTGACCGAGGCCGCCGACCGGACCGCCGCCACCTACTCGGGCGGGATGCGCCGCCGGCTGGACCTGGCGGCGAGCCTGGTCCGCCGCCCGGAGATCCTGTTCCTCGACGAGCCGACGACCGGCCTCGACCCCGCCAGCCGCAACCTCATCCACGACGCCGTGCGCGAACTGACCGCGGACGGCACGACGGTGCTGCTGACCACGCAGTACCTGGAGGAGGCCGACCAACTCGCCCATGACATCGCCCTGGTGGACAAGGGGCGGGTCGCGCACACGGGTTCGCCGGCCTACCTCAAGGCCCTGATGGGGGCGCATGTCGAGATCGTGGTCGCGGACCCCGGCATCCTGGCGGGTGCGGCCGCCGTGCTCGGGCAACTCACGGGTGGGGAACCGTCGTTCGAGCAGGAGCGCAACGCGGTCGGCGCGACCACCCGGGACACCACGCTGACGTTGCCCCGGCTGGTGCGCGAACTGGACGCGGCGGGTGTGCCGTTGCTCGACGCGAGCATCCGGCCGCCGACCCTGGACGAAGTGTTCCTGCGACTCACCGAGGAGGTGGCCGCATGAGCATGTCGGCCTACGACAGCACCGCGATGCTGGGCCGCCAGCTGCGCCGGGTGCGCAACAACCCGGGGCTGCTGGTCCTGACCCAGACCATGCCGATCACCATGCTGCTCTTCTTCGGCTATGTCTTCGGCAGCGCACTGGCGATGCCGGGCGGACAGTACCGGTCCTACCTGGTGCCGGGTCTGCTGGTGGCGACGGCGGCGAACGGGATCATGACCGGGATGTTCCAGGCGGCCCAGGACGTCCACCGGGGAGTGACGGAACGGCTGCGGACCCTGCCGATCAGCCGGGCCGCCGTACCGCTGGGGCAGTCGGTCGCGGATGTCGTGGTGAGCGCCGCAGGGCTGGTGCCGTTCCTGCTGGTGGGGCTCGCCGTGGGCTGGCGGGTCGAGGGATCCGCACTGCAAGCGGTGGCCGCCGTGGGGCTGTTGCTGCTGTTCCGGTTCGCGACGACCTGGGTGGGCATCTTCCTCGGGCTGCTCACCCGCAACGAGGAGGCCGCGGGCCAGCTGGGCGGAGCCACCTTCATCCTGCCGCTGCTGTCCAACGCCTACATCCCGACCGAGGGCCTGCCCGGGTGGCTGCGGACCCTTGCCGAGTGGAACCCGATCAGCGCGGTGACCACGGCCCTGCGGGACCTGTTCGGGAACGCGCCGGTGCCGGAGGGGGGCGCCTGGCCGGTGGCACATCCGATCGCAGGGTCACTGCTGTGGTGCGCGGTGCTGCTCGCGGTCTTCGCACCGCTCGCCGTGCGGCGGTACGGCCGCGGAGAGGGCTGAACGCCTCTTGCCGGGAGGAGAGTTCGGGCCCTGCCGGGGTCCGGGCCGACCTCGGAGACGTGCATGCCAAAGGTGGTGCGCGTACGGGGTGGGCCGAGCCGGGGGTGGGACCCACCCCTCGCCCGGTTCACTCACCTGGATCGTGCTGCATGCCGTGGGGATGACGGGCAGGATCGCAGCACGAACCCGGGCGGCTGGGGCTCAGTGCCCGCCGAACAGCGAACGGCGCAGTCGGCGCAGTGGCGCGAACAGCGAGACGCGACGCACGCGGGCGCCCCGGTCGCTGCGCTCCTGCTTGGTGGTGTCACGCGCGGTCAGCTCACGCATCAGCGAGGTCGCCTCGGCCGCCTCGCGCTGCGGGACAGCCGGTCCCGACAGCACCGAGAGATGGCGGTCCAGGCGCGAACTGGTCGCGCTGCTCCCGCAGGTGATCGCAGGGACCCTCGCCCTGCGCACTGTTATCTGTTCCATGTCACTCCCCACCCGTACGAGTCCACCCGGCCCGGGCAGGGTAACCCTATCGCCCCGTCGAGGCACACGTGTATCGGCGTCACAGGATTCACCTTCCCCGCAAGGGCGTTGACGACCCCTCCATGATTACTCTCCGAATCCAACAGATTTCAGGGCGAGTTGGACAACCGGCTGAGTAGTGGGCTGCGGTGATCCCCCGTCGGGCTCCACGGTCACAGCGAGTGATGTTGCGGACTTGTCGAGTCCGGTGGCGACCAAGGGCGTGTCGGCGGCGAAGAGCCCCAGGGAGCGCGGTTGCTCGTCGGGGCGCATGAGCCACAACTGGCGCACGCGGCCGCTCGGGGGCGCGCTGTACCCGCTCAGGGTGACGACTGCGCGCCCCTCCGATGCGGAGGCGACCACAGCGATGCTCCGGCCCTGCGCGTCCCGACCCCGGGTCGCGAGCACGTCCGTGGCCTGGAGAACGTGGGCGATCTCACTGGCCTGCGCCTTCTGGGCGTCCAGTTCGTCCTGGGTCCGGTGGGCCTGGACGGCGAACAGGGAGGCGACGACGAGCGCCGCGGCCGCGGTGGCCGTCGCGAAGGGCACGAAGAGCGGACGCCGCCGACGCTGCCTGGGCGGCGGCTGCGCGCCCCACACATGCGGGGGCAGCTGCGACTTGCGGGCCCGGGCCGGCTCCGGCCGGGACCGCACCGGCTCCGGCCGTGCGGCCGGCTGCTGCGGGATGGTCCGCACGGCGGACAGCACCCGGTCGCGCATCGCGGCCGGCGGCGGGGCGGCCGTCGACCACGCCAGCCGTACGGCGTCCTCGGACAGGGCACGCACCTCCGCCGCGCAGCTGTCGCAGCCCTTGAGATGCCGCTCGAACCGGGCCCGCTCGGGGGGCTCCAGCGCGTCGAGGGCGTAGGGGGCCGCGAGGGAGTGGAGATCTTCCCGGCGGAAGAGACTCACGCCACACCTCCCAGGCACTCCCGCAAGCGGGTCAGTCCGTCACGCATGCGCGTCTTCACCGTCCCCAGCGGCAGCGACAGCCGCTCAGCCACTTCACGGTAGGTGTACCCGTCGTAATAGGCGAGGGTCACCGACTGGCGCTGGAGTTCGGTGAGACGCTCCAGGCACCGGCGCACCCACTCGCGTTCGAGGCCGGCCTCGACCTCTTCGGTCACCTGGTCGAAGGCCGTGTGGTGGGCCCGCCGCGCCTCGCGCTGCTCGCGCTCACCGGCCGCGCGGGCGCTGCGCACCCGGTCGACGGCACGGCGGTGCGCGAGCGTGAGGATCCAGGACAGCGCGCTGCCCCGGCCCGGGTCGAACCGGGCGGCCGACCGCCAGCATTCCAGCAGCACTTCCTGTGACACCTCCTCCGACTGCGCCGGATCACGCACCACGCGCCGTACGAGCCCGAACACCGGTCCCGCCACGAGCCCGTAGAGCTCCTCGAAAGCCCTCTGGTCTCCGCCCGCCACGAGCACCAGAAGCTCGTCCGCCTCCAACTCGTCGCCCCCTCCCGCAAAGCCGCACCTGGGCCGTCCCGTCCCACGAGGTATTCGCAACGAACACACCTCCGGATGGGGTTACGGATCAGATCGCCGAAAACGCGGGTCGAGCAGCAGAAAAGAAGTTTTGAGATTCGACCAATCCGGCCCGCCCCCCGTTCCGAATCACCGGGCGTCAGGCAAGTTGGACTGAGGACGGACGGCATGACACCTATCTCCAGGAGCGGCTCGGGACGCAGGAGTCTCGCGACCCTCGTATGTGGTGCGCTGGCCGCCGGCGGGCTCGCAGCCGCCGGTGTGGCCACGCTGGAACCCGGGGCGGCCTCCGCCTCGAGCCACCGGGAGGCCCCGCTCATCTCGGGGACCCCGCAGTACGACAACACCGACCTGTACGCGTTCGTCAGCCCCGACAAGCCGGACACGACGACGATCATCGCCAACTGGATCCCGTTCGAGGAGCCCGGAGGCGGCCCGAACTTCTACCAGTTCGCCGAGGACGCGCAGTACGACATCCACGTCGACAACAACGGTGACGGACAGGGCGACCTGCTGTACCGCTTCACCTTCAAGACGCACGTGAAGAACAAGAAGTCGTTCCTGTACAACACCGGTGTCGTCGACAGCCTCCACGACCCGGACCTGAACGTGACGCAGACGTACGACATCGAGCTCTTCCGGCTGAAGTACGGCCGGGTCCAGTACAAGACGAAGGTCGCCGACGACATCCCGGTGGCGCCGTCGAACGTCGGCAAGGCGTCCATGCCGAACTACGAGAAGCTGCGCGACCAGGCGGTCTACAAGCTTCCCGGCGACGCGACGGCCTTCGCCGGCCAGGCCGACGACCCGTTCTTCGCGGACCTGCGCGTCTTCGACCTGCTGTACGGCGGGAACCTCAGCGAGGTCGGCAACGACACGCTCAAGGGCTACAACGTCAACTCGATCGCCCTCCAGGTGCCGAACGACGTCATAGCCGAGTCCTCGCACCAGCCGGTCGTGGGCATCTGGTCGACGACCCAGCGCAAGAACGCCCGGGGTTACTACTCCCAGGTCTCGCGCCTGGGGAACCCGCTCGTCAACGAGGTCGTCAACCCGCTGAAGGACAAGGACAAGTTCAACGCGTCCGAGCCCACGGACGACGCGCAGTTCCTCAAGAACGTGACCAACCCCGAACTGCCGAAGCTCATCGAGGCGATCTACAAGATCCCCGCCCCGAAGGAGCCTCGCAACGACCTCGTGGACGTGTTCCTCAAGGGAGTGAAGGGGCTGAACCAGCCTCCCTACGTGCGGCCCGCGGAGGAGCTGCGCCTCAACACGTCCATCAAGCCCACCGATTCTCCGAAGCGGCTCGGTGTGCTTGATGGCGACAACGCCGGATTCCCGAACGGCCGTCGGCTCACCGACGACGTGATCGACGCCTCGCTCCAGGTCGTCGAGGGCGAGCTGGTCGGGTCCAAGAACGACCTGGGCGACGCGGTCGACAAGAACGACAAGGACTTCGAGAAGTCCTTCCCGTACCTGGCGCTGCCGACGGAGGGTTCCCGTGGGCCGCTGGCCAAGGGGACGTCCGGTGGGAACGACGTCCGCAACCAGCTGGGTGACGCGCTCTCCCCCGCGGGGAGCTCAGGGTCGAACAACATGTCCCTGATCGCGGGATCCGCGGGTGCGGGTGCGGCCGGGATCGTGCTCATCGGGGCGGCGCTGATGTGGTGGCGGCGGATGCGGAGGCGTGCCTACTAAGGTGCCTCGGCCTGTGGTTTGGCGGGTGCGGGTTCGCTGTGGCTGGTCGCGCAGTTCGCCGCGCCCCTAAAAAGCCCACACCGCACCCCCATTTACTGGCGCGGCCTGCGCTACTCATCCCCCACGGTGCAGGCCGCGCCGCGCAGTACACGATCACGAACGCATCAGGAACCAGGAGAGGGCCATGTCCGGGTCTACGACCGACAGCGCAGCCGAGGACGAGCAGAGCGGAACGTCGGAGGACGTGGAACCCACCGCTGCGGCCGAGGACCCGAAGGTCGCCGCCGTGCGGCGGGTCTCCGCGGCCGGGCGGCGTTGGCGGGCCGCTCAACTTGCCGGGTGCGCCGCACTGTTGGCGGTCGCGCTGACCGGCGGGTCGATCGCCTTCGGGGCGCTGCGGGACGGCGGTGCCGCCACCGTGGCCAGTTCCTCGTCGGCGGTCTCGCCCGGGCTCATGGCCAGTGGGGACCTCGACGCGGGGATCAAGGCGATCCAGGCCCATCTCCGCACCCAGCCCAAGGACTTCGGCAGCTGGGCCACCCTGGGCCTCGCCTACGTCGAGCAGGCGCGGACGAAGGGCGACCCGTCGCGGTACCCGCAGGCCGAGAAGGCCCTGCGGAAGTCGCTGAAGCTGTCGGCGGACAACGAGCAGGGCCTCACCGGAATGGCCGCCCTCGCCGCCGCCCGGCACGACTTCAAGGACGCCCTCACCTACGCCGACCGGACCCTCCGGCAGAACCCCTACAGCGAGCGCGCCCTGTCCTCCCGGATCGACGCTCTCGTCGAACTGGGCCGCTACGACGAGGCGTCGAAGACCGCCGACCTCGCGGACGCACGGCGGCCCGGCATCCCCGTGTTCACCCGCTACGCCTACGTCCACGAACTGCGCGGCGACGTCAGCACCGCCCGCCGTGTCCTGGAGCAGGCCCTGTCCACCGCGACCACCCCGGGAGACATCTCGTACGTGGCCGCGGCGCTGGGTCAACTCGCCTGGAACCAGGGCGACTACAAGACCGCGCTGACCGACTACGCCCGCGCTCTCGCCGCCGACGACACCTACCTCCCCGCCCTGGAGGGCAGGGCGCGCGCCCAGGCGGCGAGCGGGGACCGCGCGGCCGCGATCAAGGGCATGGAGGCCGTCGTGGCCCGGTATCCGCTGCCCGGCCCGCTCGTCGAACTCGGTGAGCTGTACGAGGACCGGGGCGACGAGGGGGACAAGGCCAGGGCGCGCGACCAGTACGCGCTCGTCGACGCCTGGATCGCCCTCGCCCGGGCCAACGGCGTCAACGCCGACCTGGACACCGCGCTGGCCGCCGCCGACCACGGCGACAAGGCCTCCGCCCTGCGCGCCGCCCGCGCCGAGTGGGCCCGCCGGCACACCGTGCACACCGCGGACGCGCTGGCCTGGGCCCTGCACGTCAACGGCCGCGACGAGGAGGCGTTGCCGTACGCCCGACAGGCCACCGCCACCGGCTACCGCAACGCCTCCTTCCGCTACCACCGCGGGATCATCGAGCTCGCCGTGGGCGACAAGAAGGACGCCAGGACCCACCTCACCTCCGCCCTGAAGCTGAACCCCGGCTTCTCCCCGCTCGGTGCCCGCGAGGCCCGCAAGGCACTGAAGGAGATGGCCCGTTGAAGCTCCGCCGTCTGTTCGTGTCCCTCCCGGCCGTCCTGACGGCGGCTTGTGCGCTCGCGCTGCTCCCTTCCGGCAGCGCGAGCGCGCACCCTCTCGGGAACTTCACCGTCAACCGCTACGACGGTCTCGTGGCCGCCCCCGGCCAACTGCGTGTCGACCACGTCGAGGACCTCGCCGAGATCCCGGCCACCCAGGCCAAGCCGGACCTGGAGCGGCTCGGCACCACCGAGTGGGCCGCCCAGCGCTGCCGGAAGGCGGCGGAGGGTGCCAAGGTCACCGTCGACGGCCACCCGGCCGACCTCGTCGTCAGGAGCAGCCACGCCCGCCTGCGTCCCGGACAGGCCGGTCTGAACACCCTGCGGGTGGAGTGCCGGCTGACCGCCCCGCTGCCGAAGGAGGCCTCCGTCTCCCTGGGCTTCCACAGCGCGGGCACCGACTCCGGCCCCGGCTGGCGCGAGATCACCGCGCGCGGCGACCGGATGACGCTCACCGGGTCGGACGTGCCCGTGAAGTCGGTTTCGAAGGAACTGACCACGTATCCGCAGGAGTTGCTGTCCTCCCCCGCGGACACCGTGACCGCCTCGGTGCGTGTGCGGCCCGGCGGGCCGGCGCTCGCCGAGGAGAAGACGGCCGCTCCCGCCGCCTCCGTGCTGCCCCGCGGCGCCGACCGCTGGACCCGTGCCCTGGACTCCCTGGTCGCCCGTCACGACCTCACCGTCGGGTTCGCGGCGCTCGCCCTGCTCATCGCGGTCGTCCTGGGTGCGATGCACGCGCTCGCTCCCGGTCACGGCAAGACCCTGATGGCGGCGGTGGCCGCGGCCCGCGGCGGCAAGGCCCGGATGAGGGACGTCCTGCCCTTGGCCGCGTCCGTGACGGTGACCCACACCCTCGGCGTGGTCGCCCTCGGCCTGCTCGTCACGGCCGGCTCGGCCGCGGCACCCTCGGTGATCGCCTGGCTGGGCATCGCGAGCGGGCTCATGGTGACCGCGGCGGGGGTGACCCTGCTGCGCCGGGCCCTGCGCACCCGTAGGCACCAGCACGGGCACGGCGACGGACACCAGCACGATCACAGCCACGGGCACGGGCACGGGCACGAGGGCGATCACCCGCACGGCCACTCCCACGACCACCCGCACGACCACCCGCACACGCCCGCCGCCGAGGAGCCCGAGGAGCGCTCCCTGGTCCTGGTCGCCGCCCGCACGGAGACCACCCCGGCGACGGCGAAGGCGCACCAGCATGTCCACGCGCCCGCCCCCACGCACACCCACGCCTCCGACCACACCCACGACCACCCTCACGGGCACAGCCACACCCACGACCACGACCACGACCACACCCACTCCGACGAGCACGGTCACGACCACCCGCACCCCCACAACCACTCCCTCGAACACACCCACGGCGGCTTCACCCACACCCACGCCGTCGCCCCCACCGTCCGCGGCACGATCCTGCTCGGTTTCGCCGGGGGGCTCGTGCCCAGCCCCTCCGCCGTCGTCGTGCTCGTCGGCGCCGCCGCGCTCGGGCAGGCCTGGTTCGGACTGCTGCTCGTGGTGGCGTACGGCGTCGGACTCGCCCTGACCCTGACCGCGGCCGGATTCGCGGTCGTCAGGCTGGGTAGCGGAGTGACACGGATGCTGGACCGGCGCCCCCGCCTGGCGGCGAGCCCGCTGACCGCGCTGGTGCGCAGGACCGCACCGCTGATGTCCGCGTTCGTCGTCGTGGCTCTTGGGGCTGGTTTGGTGCTCAAGGGGGCGGCATCCGCACTCGGCTGAGCTACTTTTGTGAAGAAATCATGCGAAGTCGAGCGGAGTACGAAGTGGGGGACGGCCGTGTCCGAAGAACCGGGCGGTGAGCGACTGATCGCGGGCCGCTACCGCCTGCTGTCCCCGCTCGGCGAGGGCGGCATGGGAACCGTGTGGCGTGCCCGGGACGAGGTGCTGCACCGCGAGGTCGCCGTCAAGGAGGTGCGCGCGCCGCACGGCCTGGCGACGCAGGAGGTCGAGCGGCTGTACGCCCGGCTGGAGCGCGAGGCGTGGGCGGCCGCGCGGGTGGCGAACCGCAATGTGGTGACGGTGTACGACGTGGCCTCCGAGGACGGTCGGCCGTGGATCGTGATGGAGCTGGTGCGCGGTGTCTCGCTGGCCGAACTGCTGGACGCGGAGGGTCCGCTCGACCCGCAGCGGACCGCCCACATCGGCGCCGAGGTGCTCTCCGCGCTGCGTTCCGCGCACGAGGTCGGGGTGCTGCACCGGGACGTGAAGCCCGCCAACGTGCTGTTGTCGAACGACGGCCGGGTGGTGCTCACCGACTTCGGCATCGCCCAGGTCGAGGGCAGCTCGGCGCTGACGATGACCGGCGAGGTCATCGGCTCGCCCGAGTTCCTCGCCCCGGAGCGGGCGCTGGGCCGCACCCCGGGCCCGGAGTCCGACCTGTGGTCGCTGGGCGTGCTGCTGTACGCCGCGGTCGAGGGGAACTCGCCCTTCCGGCAGAACACCCCGCTGAGCACCCTGCGCGCGATCGTGGACGAGGAACTGCCGCCGCCGTACCGGGCCGGTCCGCTCGCCCCCGTCATCGAGGGGCTGCTGCAGAAGGACCCGGCCCAGCGGCTGCCGGCCGAGCGGGCCGAGCAGGAGCTGCGGGTCGTCGCGGCCGGGGGGACGCCCGGGGCGGACGCCGTGCAGGCGGGGCCGTACGCCCCGACGATCGCGGCGCCCTTCCCGCAGGAGCCGCCGACGACCCCGTACCGGCCTGTGCCGACACCGACGTCCACCCCCGTCGCCACCGCCATGCCCCCCGAGCGCAACCGCCGCGCGGGGGTGGTCCTGGTCGCGGGTGTGCTGGCCCTCGCGCTGGCGATCGCGGGGCTGACGTACGCGCTGCTGAACCGCGACAACGGCGACAAGGACGGGGAGACCGCCAAGGACCCCGGTTCGACGGTGAGTTCGCCCGCGCCGACCGGGACGGACAATACGGCTGAGGAGAGTCCGACCCCCAGCCCGAGCGAGAAGACCACGAGTGCGCCCCCGCCGCAGTCGGTGAGCGTCTCCCTGAGCGGCTCGAACACCGACTACACGGGCAGCTGTCCGCCGGACAAGTCGGCGGCCCCCACCTTCACGGTCACGCTCGGGGTCGGGCGGGTCCCGGCGACGGTGACCTACCGCTGGGTGTCGAAGAACGGTTCGGTGAACGGGAGTTGGAAGACGCTGACGTTCCCCGCGGGGGGCGGGAAGACGCAGCAGGAGCGGCGGTTCATCACCACCCAGGACGACAGCGGGACCTTCCAGGACACCGTCAGCGTGGAGGTCCGCGACCCGGTCGAGAAGACCTCCAACTCCGTTCCGTTCTCCCTCACTTGTGTGACGGAGACCCCGTCCGGCAGCGACGAGGCCTCCCCCACTGCGTCCCCGTGAGGGGCGGTCAGGCCGCGCTGTTCAGGACCGGGAGGTAGCCGCCGGACTGGCCGGCCGCGGTCGGGTGGTAGGACTCGCCGATGTTGAGCAGGTTGAGGCTGTGCAGCCAGGCGCTGCCGGAGCAGAGTTCGTGGCCGGTGAAGGTGGAGCGGACGTCACCCCAGGCGAAGCCGTGGTTCGCGGCCCGCTTGGCGGTGGCCGTGTCGAGGTAGTCGGCGGCGTCGTTGATCGCCTTCCGCTTGGTCTCGGAGAGGCCGAGGCAGGTGGTGCCGAGCTTGTAGAAGCGGGGATAGCCGAGGACGACCACGTGGGCGTTGGGGGCCCGGGACGCGATCGCCGAGTAGACGTTGTCCAGTTGGCCCGGGAGCGTGGCGTCGACGTACGCCTTCGCGGTGTTGATCCGGGCCAGGCAGGCGCTGTCGGACTGGAGCACACAGGTCGTCATGACGTCGGAGAAGCCGGCGTCGTTGCCGCCGATGCTGATCGAGACGAGAGCGGTGGCGGCGTTGAGCGGGGTCAGCTGACTCGCCAGAACATCACCCGTACGGGCGCCCGAGCAAGCCGTGAAAGCGAACGACGAGGGTGAGTGCGCGGCCGCCCAGAGGTAGGGGTAGGCCTTCGTGCTGCGCTTGCAGTCGCCGCTCGAACCGATGTAGCTGCCCGAACCGACGCCCGAGGAATAGGAGTCCCCGAGGGCCGCATAGGGGCCTGTGGCGGCGTGGGCGGTGCCCGTCCCGGTGAGGACGGCGGCGAGGGCGAGGAGGAGTGAGCCGACGTACGCGGCAAATCGGGAACGTCTCATGGAACCTCCCTTTAGCAGGATCTCTGCCACATCTGTCGTAGCAAGCAGACGTACCGGCGGGAAGTGTCCATGCCAAAAACGGCATTGATTTCGTGGACATGACAGATTTGTTGACTCCTCCTCAACTCCCTTGTTCTTTACGTGTGGATGACCCAGCCTTTACCTCAGCCGGGAGCGGAACGCGACGCTCCAGGCCGTGTGCGCGATCACGCGCGCATCCCCCACGGACACCCGCCCGACCCAGGCGCGTGTCGCCCATGAGGAGGACTCCCTCGTAATGGCACAACTGCGTAGCAAGAAGCTCCGGTTCGCCGCGACAACCACCCTGGCGGCCACCGCCCTCGTCGGCGGGCTCACCGCCCTGCCCGCCCAGGCCGCCCCGGCCGAGGGCACCGTCCTCGCCGCCGGCTCCCCCACAGCCGTCAAGGACAGCTACATCGTCACGCTGAAGAAGAACGCGGGCTTCAAGGCCGCGTCCAGCGAGGGCAAGGGGCTCATCAAGGAGTACGGTGGGACCGTCGGGAAGACCTTCGGCTCCGCGCTCAACGGCTACACCGCCATGCTCTCGGCGACCGAGGCGAAGAGACTCGCCGCCGACCCGTCGGTGGCCGCCGTGGAGCAGAACCAGACCGTCCACCTGGCCGACACCACCCAGTCCAGCGCCCCCTGGGGCCTGGACCGCATCGACCAGGCCGCGCTCCCGCTGTCCGGCACGTACACCTACCCGGACAGCGCGGGCAGCGGCGTCACGGCGTACGTCATAGACACCGGCGTCCGCATCACCCACAGCCAGATCAGCGGACGCGCCTCCTACGGCTACGACGCGGTCGACGGCGACACCACCGCCGCCGACGGCAACGGCCACGGCACCCATGTGGCCACCACGATCGCGGGCTCCACCTACGGCGTCGCCAAGAAGGCGAAGATCGTGGCGGTGCGCGTGCTCGACAACGCCGGCTCCGGCACCACCGCGGGCGTCATCGCCGGCATCGACTGGGTGACCAACAACCACTCCGGCCCCTCGGTCGCCAACCTCTCGCTCGGCGGCGGCGCGTCCAGCACCCTGGACACCGCCGTCCGGAACTCCATAGCGAGCGGCGTCACCTACGCCATCGCGGCGGGCAACAGCAGCGCCAACGCCTCCTCCTACTCCCCGGCACGCGTCACCGAGGCGATCACCGTCGGCGCCACCACCAGCACCGACGCCCGGGCCAGCTACTCCAACTACGGCTCGGTGCTCGACATCTTCGCCCCCGGCTCCTCCATCACGGCGGGCTGGTACACCAGCGACACCGCGACCAACACCATCTCCGGTACGTCGATGGCGACCCCGCACGTCGCGGGCGCGGCCGCGGTCTACCTCGCCGGTCACACCTCGGCCACCCCGGCCCAGGTGGCCACGGCACTGGTGAACGGCGCCACGTCCAACGCGGTCACCAGCCCGGGCAGCGGCTCGCCCAACAAGCTCCTCAAGCTCGTCCCGTAGGTCCTGAAACTCCTGAAGTCCCGTTCCCCGGAGGCTCTTTGCGCCCCCGGGGAACACCCCTGTGCCCGTCCGTACCAGTCGGCCTTGACGGCTCCCGCGGCGCTGCGCGACATTGAAGTCCGGCATCCGGCGCTTTCTGGGGGGAAAGGTCGCCCATGCAGACGACACGGACAGGGACGTCCACGAGAACGTCCGGCAGAGAACTGACGCCGTTGCTCGCGGGCTCGGCGACCGCGGTGGGGGGATTCGGGGCGCTGCTCGCGCTCACCGGCTCCGATTCGCCGCTGCGGACCCCGCTCGTGCTGTTCTTCCTGCTCGCGGCACCCGCCGCCGGCATCGCCGCCGGGCTGCGCGGCCTCGACCCGTTCGCCCGCGCCCTGGCCGCCCTGGCCGGCTCGGTCGTCCTCAACATGCTGGTGGCGCAGGGGATGCTGGCCACGCACCACTGGTCACCGCGCGGCGGCGTGGTGGCGGTGGCCGTGCTCAGCGCCCTGATCCTGCTGCCGGAGCTGCTGCGGCGGCGCCGGACGGCGAAGGGTCAGGACGGCTGACGTGGACATCAGCGTGTACCGCCCCGGCGAGCTCAGCGGCGCCGACCGGGCGGCGTGGACGGCTTTGCAGTCCAAGGCGGATCTCCAGCCCGGTCTCGCCAACCCGTTCCTGTCCCCCGAGTTCGCGCTCGCGGTGGGCCGGTGCAGACGGGGCGTGCGGATAGCCGTCGTACGGGAGCAGGGCGAGCCCGTCGCGTTCTTCCCGTTCCAGCGGACCGCGACCGGCGTCGGCCGGGCCGTCGGACTCGGGATCTCGGACGCCCAGGGAATCGTGCACCGGCCCGGATTCACCTGGGACGCCCAGGAGTTGTTACGCGCCTGCGGACTCGCCGTCTGGGAGTTCGACCATCTGGTGGCGGGCCAGGAGCCGTTCGGGACGGCAGCCGCCAAGGGCTTCCCCTCACCGGTCATGGACGTCGACCAGGGGTACGAGACCTTTCTGGCCCGACTGCGCGACCGGTCACCGAAGTTCACCCGCACCACCCTCGCCAAGGAACGCCGGCTCCTGCGCACCGCGAGCGGGGTGCGCTACGTGCACGACGAGCGCGACCCGGCCGCCCTGGACACCCTGATGGGCTGGAAGTCCGCCCAGTACCGCAGGACCGGCCGCAGCGACCGGTTCGCGCACGCGTGGATCGCCGGTCTCGTACGGCAGTTGTTCCACACCCGGTCCGAGTCGTTCGCGGGGATCCTCTCGGTGCTGTACGCCGACGGGAAGCCGGTGGCCGCCCACTTCGGGCTGCGCACCGAGCGCGTCATCGCGTGCTGGTTCCCGGCGTACGACCCGGCGTACGCGAAGTACTCCCCGGGCCTGATCCTGCATCTGCGCATGGCCGAGGCGGCCGCCGCCGACGGTGTCGCCCACCTCGATCTGGGCCGGGGTCAGAAGGACTACAAGGACTCCCTGAAGACACGGGAACTGACCGTGTCGGAGGGGTGGGTGACCCGTCGGCACCCGGTGGCGGTCGGACACCGCGTCCGCCGGGCTCCGGCGCGCGCGCTGCGCAACGCGGTGGTGACACGTCCGGAGCTGTTCGAACCGGCCGACCGGCTGCTGAAGAAAATAGGAAGGATCCGTTCGGAGGTGACGGTAACGGTCAAACCAACAAAAACGTGAGGCCTCGTTCCAGGTCTTGCCATAGGGGTTCAATCGCAATACCGTCATACATTTCACCCGCATCGTCCCGTCATCGAGCGGCCCCAGGGGAGGGCTCAAGGACCGCGACGGGGTGGCGCGGGGCGCGGTAGGGGGGTGCCGTGCTCGGTGACCGCAGTGGTGACCGGGCCGTGCCGCGCGACCGGCTGTCGTCCCGGACGGCGGTCGGCCAGCTTTGCCAGCTCACCCGGCGGGTACGGAGATTCCTTCCGGCGTGCCGTCAGTGAGAACCCCCCTTTCGAACCGGAGCAAAAAACCGGACCGCCCACAGGGGCGGGCGGTCCACCGGACGAGAGGGAACCAGACTCATGAGTTCAGTTCTGCGCCCGCCGGCTGCGGGCCAGGATGCGCCGGCGGCCGGTCCGTACCGGCCGATCTCCACTCACCTGGCCATCGCGCCACCGGTGAGTGTCGTCATACCCGCCATGAACGAGGCGGAGAACCTTCCGTACGTCTTCAAGACCCTGCCCGACTGGATCCACGAAGTGGTCCTGGTGGACGGCAACTCCACGGACGACACCGTCGCGGTGGCCCGTGAGCTGTGGCCCGAGGTGAAGGTCGTGAAGCAGCACGGCAAGGGCAAGGGGGACGCCCTGATCACCGGGTTCGAGGCCTGCACCGGTGACATCGTCGTCATGATCGACGCGGACGGCTCCGCCGACGGCAACGAGATCGTCTCCTACGTCTCCGCCCTGGTCTCGGGCGCGGACTTCGCCAAGGGGTCGCGCTTCGCCAACGGCGGCGGCACCGACGACATGACCTTCATCCGCAAGCTCGGCAACTGGGCGCTGTGCACCATCGTCAACCGCAAGTTCGGCGCCCGCTACACCGATCTCTGCTACGGCTACAACGCCTTCTGGCGGCACTGCCTCGACAAGATCGACCTCGACTGCACGGGCTTCGAGGTGGAGACCCTGATGAACATCCGGGTGGTCAAGGCGGGTCTGAGGGTGCAGGAGATCCCGAGCTACGAGTACCTCCGCATCCACGGCGCCAGTAATCTGCGGGCGGTCCGGGACGGGTTCCGGGTGCTCAGGGTGATCCTCGGGGAGCGGTCCAACCGGCGGGCGCTGCGCCGCCGTGCCCACCACTCGCCACTGCTCGACTCACGCCGGGGAGAGGTGTCTTGAGCGGTCCCGACATCTCCGTCGTGATCTGCGTGTACACCGAGGACCGCTGGGAGGACATCCTCGCGGCGGTCGCCTCGGTGCGGGCGCAGTCGTACCCGGCCCGGGAGACGCTGCTGGTGGTCGACCACAATCCGGCGCTCCTGGACCGGCTGGCCAAGGAGTACAAGGAGGTGGACGAGGTCCGCGTGTTCGCCAACGCGGGCCCCCGGGGCCTGTCCGCGGGCCGCAACACGGGAATCGCCGCCTCCCGCGGCGAGGTGATCGCCTTCCTGGACGACGACGCCGTGGCCGAACGTGACTGGCTGCGGCACTTCGCCGGGGCCTACGCCGACCCGCGGGTCATGGCGGTCGGCGGCCGTACGGTGCCGATCTGGGCCTCGGGACGGCGACCGGCCTGGTTCCCGGAGGAGTTCGACTGGGTGGTGGGCTGCACCTACAGGGGCCTCCCGCCCGGTCTGGTCCGGGTGCGCAACGTCCTGGGCGGCAACGCCTCCTTCCGCCGCAGCGCCTTCGACGCGGCGGGCGGCTTCGCCACCGGCATCGGACGGGACGGCGACAAGCGCCCGCTGGGCTGCGAGGAGACGGAGCTGTGCATCCGGCTGAGCCGGGCCAGACCGGACGCCGTCCTGCTGATCGACGACCGGGCGGTGATCCACCACCGGGTGCCCGAGACGCGCGAGCACTTCGGGTACTTCCGCACCCGTGCGTACGCGGAGGGCCTGTCGAAGGCGCTCGTGGCCCGAAGTGTGGGCGCCGACAAGGGACTTGAGTCGGAGCGCCGGTACGCCACCCGGGTGCTGCCCTCCGGCGTGGTGCGCGGGCTGCGGGACGCCGCGCTGGCCCGGCCGGGGGGTGCGGGCCGGGCGGGGGCGATCGTCGCGGGGGTGCTGACGGCGGCCGGCGGCTATGTCGTCGGAACCGTCCGGGCCCGGCGGGGCGGGGCCTCGTTCTCGGTGGCGGGGATCGAGGGGGACGGAGATGGCTGAGCAGCCCGTACCGATCCTCATGTACCACGCGGTGGCGACCGACCCGAACGACACGACCCGGGTGCTGTCGGTGTCCCCGGACGCCTTCGCCCGACAGATGGCAGTCATCGACGAGTTGGGGTGCACACCGCTCAGGACCGACGACCTGGCGGCGCGTTGGCGCGACGGCCGCCCATTGCCGGAGCGGCCGGTCCTGATCACCTTCGACGACGGCTACGAAGGGGTCCACCGCCATGCCCTGCCGGTGCTGGCCAAGCACGGCTTCCCGGCCACGGTGTTCGTCTCCACCGGCTGGCTCCGGGGCGCCCACGACATGGGCGGCGGCCTCGACGCCATGCTGGACTGGGACCAGGTGCGCGAACTCGCCGCCGCGGGCGTGGAGATCGGCGGCCACACCCACACCCACCCGCAGCTCGACCAGCTGGACGACAGCGCGCTGCGCCATGAGCTGATCCACTCCAGGGAGATCGTCGGCGACGAACTCGGCACCGTGCCGGTCTCGCTGGCCTACCCGTACGGCTACTCCAGCCGCCGGGTGCGCCGGGCGGTGCGGGAGACGGGGTACGGCCAGGCGCTCGCCGTGAACAACGGTCTCGCGCGCCGCCGTCAGGGTCCGTACGCGCTGACCCGGCTCACCGTGCGGCGCGCCACCACGACCGAGGAGTTCGAGCGGCTCGTCCAGGGCCGTGCGATCGCCCGGGACTTCGCCAGGGACCGTGCCCTCACCAAGGGGTACGCGTTGGTCCGAAGAGCACGACAGGTCCGCCGGAAGGTCTCCCGTTCCCGTGTCTGACACGACGACCACGACCGAGCCCGAGTCGACCGCGGCCAAGGCGCCCGAGCCGTCGGGGCGCCGTTTCCGGCTGCCCGGCCGGGGCGCGGGCGGCGGCAACCAGCTGTTCCGCAACGCCTACGCCCTGATGCTCAACACCGGTATCTCCGCGGTGCTGGGCTTGGGCTTCTGGCTGGCGGCGGCCCGCTACTACTCCGAGTCGGCGGTCGGCCAGGGTTCCGCCGCGATCGCCGCGATGAAGCTCCTGGCCGGACTGACCGCGGTGACCCTGACCGGCGCGCTGGCCCGCTTCATACCGGTCGCGGGCCGGGCCACCGTGCGTCTCGTCTTCCGTACGTACGCGGGCAGTTCGGTGGTCGTGGCGATCGCCGCGGTCGTCTTCCTGCTCACCCTCGACGTGTGGGGGCCGTCGTACCGCTTCCTGCACGGGCCGGTGAACGGGCTCGGCTTCATCGCGGCCGTCGTCGCCTGGAACGTCCTCACGCTCCAGGACGGGGTGCTGACCGGGCTGCGCAGCGCGCTGTGGGTGCCGGTCGGCAACACCGTCTTCTCAGCGGTGAAGCTGGGTCTCCTGGTCGCGTTCGCGGTGGCGATCCCGACGGCCGGTGTCTTCGTGTCGTGGGTCGCGGCGATCGCCGTGTCCGTGCTGCCGCTGGGCTGGCTGGTGTTCCGACGCCTGGCGCCCCGCCATGCGAAGGCGACCGAGGACCACGCGAAGCCGCCCTCGCTCAGGGAGATCGGGCGGTTCCTGGCGGGCGACTACACCGGCTCGCTGTTCTCGCTCGCCGTCGTCTACCTGGTCCCGGTCATCGTGGCCGCGCAGGTCAGCTCCCAGGACAACGCGTACTTCTACATCACCACGACGATCGGCGGCACCTGCAACCTGCTCGCCATCAACATGGGCGCCTCCCTGACCGTCGAGGGCTCGCACGACCCGGGCCGGCTGGCCGCCAACACCCGTGCCGCGCTGAGGCGGATGGCCCGGATCATGCTGCCGGTGGCCACGGTTCTGTTCGTCGGGGCGCCCTGGATCCTCGGGGTGTTCGGCGCGGGCTACGCGGACGCGGCGACCCCGCTGCTGCGCTGGTTCGCGGTCGGCGCGGTGCTCAGGGTCGTCATGGAGACCTACTTCGCGGTGCTGCGCGCACAGAGCCGCACCTCCGGACTCGCCTGGCTCCAGGGCCTGTTGTGCGTCCTGGTGCTCGGCCTGACCCTGCTGCTGCTGCCCCGGATGGGGCTGACCGGGGCGGGCGTCGCCGAGATCTCCTCGCTCGCGGTGATCGTCGCCCTCGCCGCGCCCAGGCTGTACCGGACGATCCGGCACGCCCCGGCCGCCGAGATCCCGGCGGGTGCGGCCCCCGACGGCGACCTCGCCGACCTGGGGACGCGCGAGGTACCGGCCGTCGGCCGCACCCGGCGTCCCAACTGGGCGCTCGACCAGGACACCCTCGCGCTGGGCATCCATGTCGACTTCGACCACCAGGAGCGCCGCCCCGACGTCCGGCCGGGCCCCGGCACCCCGCCCACGGGGACACCGGTCGTGCCTCCGACACGCGACCGCCCGACCTGGGCCCTGCGGAGACTCCCCGAGCTCGGGCTGCCGGTGGAGGAGCGGGAGCCCGGCGCCGAGTCCTCGCGCGGGCCGTCCGAGACGGAGGTGGACGCGCCCTTCGAGGTGGCCTTCGACGCCGGCAAGGAGATCGCCGTACCGGAGGAGGTCGCCGTACCGGTGGAGGCGGCCGCAGCCGAGGAGGAGCCGGCGCGGTCCGGGGAGCCCCCGCGCCCCCTCTCCCTGCGGGAGCGCCTGCAGCCGGACTGGCTCGGGGTGTTCCTCGGCGGTCTGCTCGCCGTCGCGCTGCTCCTGTACTGGGTGCCGGTCACAGGACTGGGCGAGGCGGATCTGGACCGGATGGGCGGGCTCGGGCTGGTCTCGATCCTGCCGCTGCCCACGCTGCTCGGCGCGGCCCTGCTGGTCGTGGTCTTCGCCTCGCTGCTCTGGCCGGCCCGCGAGCACCGGGCGCTGCTGCTGGTCACCCTGGTGGCGACGGTGGTGTCGCTGCACGCGCTGCCCGCGGTGATCGAGGCCGAGCCGCGGTTCGCGACGGCCTGGCAGCACCTCGGGTTCATCGACCACATCGACCGGACCGGCTCGGCGGTGCCCGACCTGGACGCGCGCTGGAGCTGGCCGGGCTTCTTCGCGGTGGCCGCGTTCGTCGCGAAGGCCTGCGGGGTCACGGACCTCACCGAGGTCATCCGCTGGTGGCCGACGGCGATCGAACTCGCCTACCTGGTACCGATGTTCCTCCTGGTACGGCACATGCGGGCGGGCTGGCGGGCCAAGTGGACCGGCATCTGGATCTTCGTCCTCAGCGGCTGGGTCGGCCAGGACTACTTCTCCCCGCAGGGCTTCACCTATCTGCTCTACCTGGTGTTCGTGGCGGTCCTGCTGGTCTGGTTCCGCGCCCCACGCGTGATCTGGACGAGGCGGCGGCCCGGCGAGGCCGAGGTGGAACCGACGACCCGGCACCAACGAGCCGTTCTGCTGGCGGTGTTGATCGGCCTGTTCGCGGCGAGCGTGCCCGCGCACCAGCTGACCCCGTTCGTGATGCTCGGTGTGCTCGCGACGCTCGTGGTGTTCCGGCGCAGCGAACTACGGGGCCTGCCCGTCCTGTTCGCCGTGATGGTGACCGCCTGGATCGGCTGGCTGGCCGAGCCGTACTGGTCCGGCCACTTCGACGACCTGTTCGGCGGGGTCGGCGGCGTCGGCAGCAATGTCTCCTCGTCGGTCTCCGGCCGTATCGAGGGCGGCAGTTCGACCCACAAGCTGGTCCTGTACGTACGGGTCCTGCTGGCCGGCGGGGTGATGGCGCTGGCCTGCTACGGCTGGTGGCGCCGCCGCGAGCACAGGTACCGGGAAGTCGCGCTGCTCGTCCTCACCTTCGTGCCGTTCCTCGGCTTCGGCATGCAGTCGTACGGCGGCGAGATGGCGCTGCGGGTCTTTCTGTTCGCCCTGCCGGGCGCGGGCCTGCTCGCCGCCCTGGCGCTCTTCCCCCGCGCCGGTGTCACTGCCGAGGAGCGCGAGAAGGACCGGGTCAGTCTCGCCCCGGTGGCCGCGCTGATGGCGGGTCTGCTGCTGATCGGCGGCTTCCTGGTCGCCCGGTGGGGCAACGAGCCCTTCGAGCGGATCCGGCCCGGCGAGGTCGCCGCCATGGATTACGTGTACGCCCACGACGATCCGACGGTCCGGGTGCTGTGGCTGTCCAACGACACCGTGAACAACGTGACCCCCGCGATGCCGTGGGGCGCGAAGGACATGGAGAAGGTGTCGTACGTGCCGACGCTCGCGCCGCCGGACCCGGTGCTGGTGTCGAGTCTGGTCAAGGCGCTCAAGGACGCGGGCCCGAACTCGTATCTGATGGTGAACGTCAGCCAGGTCACCTATCTCCGGCTCGACGTGGGCTATTCGACGACGTGGGAGCCGCGGCTGCTGGACAACCTGGACCAGCGCAAGGAGCTGAAGCGGGTCTTCACCAACCCGGACGTGACCATGTACGCCCTGCGGGACCAGCCCGCGGGGAAGGTGCCGCGGCCCGATCCGGGGCCGATCGGACCGCAGATCACCTGGACGCCCTGGTCGGTGGTGGGGGCGCTGGCCGCGCTGGCGCTGATCCTGCTGCTGTCGGCGCGTGAGGTGGTGCGGGTCGCGGTGCGGCCGGGGGTGCGCCAACTGCGGTGGCTCCAGAGCAGTTTCTGGTTCTCGCTGCCGCTGCTCGCGGTGTTCCTGGCGGCGCTGGTCCAGCGGTTCATGACGATGAAGTGAGGTCCTGCGGGGGCGAGTGGCTCAGCGGGTGAGCCACTTGACCTCGTAGGCCCGCATGTCGAACCGCTTGCCGTCGATCTCCGCACTGATCCGCCGGTTCAGGGTGTTGACCACCAGGACGGTCCTGTCGGTGGCGAGGACCCGGACGTTGGGCACGTCGTCGGCGGCCACGGAGACGTTCTCGACGGTGCTCCTCGGTGCGAAGGCCTTGCCGAACCTGCTGACGAGATCGAACATCGGCAGCTTCCGGCCGCCGCCGCTGCCGTTCGTCGGCGTCCACAGGCAGCCCGCGCAGTCCGTGCCGTTCTCGTTCTCCGGGTTCCAGTAGAACGCGGAGGTGGTGCCGCCCTTGGCCAGCGCGATCATCCCGGCGGCCTGCACGGCGATCCGGCGGTCCTCGGACCAGCCCTCGCGCTCGTCCCTGCCGTCGGCGGGTTCGACGTAGTACTCGGCCCACCACAGCGGCAGGTTCCCGGTCTGCTCCCGCACCCACCGGCTCACCGCGGTGAACTTGTCGGTGGCCGCGAACTCGTTCGGCAGCATCTCGTCGTCGTTGGTGTAGCTGGAGCCGTCCACGACCACGAAGTCGGCGCCGGCCTTGTGCTGGTTCCAGTAGGCGAAGGCGTCGAGGATCCGCTGGTCCATCGCGCCCCAGGGACCCTTGAAGGTCGCGGAGGCGTCGGTGGAACGCGGGTCCACGCTGTCCATCACGAGATACGGGCCGCCGACCATGATGTCGGGGTTCACCTTCTTGAGCGCCTGGTAGACCAGGTTGTACAGCTGGGTGTACCCCTCGTAGTCCCAGCGGCCCTCGGCGTCGTTCCAGAACCCCTTGAACTCGTTCCAGACGATGAAGTGCCGTACGTCCGGGTAGCGTTTGGCGACGGTCGCGGCGAGCGCCGCGTAGTCCTTGAAGTGCGCCGGGTCCGGGGCCTTCTCCAGCGACGCCTGGCTCCAGTCGGTGTTGCCGACGCCCGCCCTGCCGCCCTTCATCCAGTCCGGTGCGCAGCACAGCGTGAGGGTCGGGGTGGAGCCGGAGGCGCGGACGAAGTCGACACGCCGGTCCAGGTCCTCGAAGTCGTAACGCCCCTTCACCGGCTCGGGGTTGTCGGCACCCCAGCCCATGATGTGCTGGTTCTGCGGGATGCCGCCGGCGTCCTCGATCTCCTGCTCGACCCGTTCAGTGGCCGTGGAGCTGCCCTCGTCGGCGCTGAACCGGGTGTGGGTGAAGCCCCAGCCGACGTCCGGGGTGTCGGCGTCCGGGGTGGTGGTCGGGGTGCCGTGCACCCGGTCGCCGTTGCGCGAAGTGCCGTCGGTGCCGTCGCCGCTGCCCGGAAGCGTGTTGAGGAGGGTCACGACCAGGGCCAGAGCCACCGCGCCCACGCCGAGCAGTGCGGTGAGCCGCCACCGCCGTGCCCCCGAATACCACCCATGACGTCCCATTGAGGACAACGGTATCCGCGAACACACCTGTGCGGGCAGACGCCGTGGACAAACAGATGAGCAACAGAACGTGGAGAACGGGACAGCCGCGACACGACCGGCACACCACGGAAACCGGGTGCGTGCGGGGGTCGCGTGCCGGATCATGGGCCGCATGTCCCCGAACCCACACGACGCGCTGCCGATCCGGCTCAACGTCGACGACAGCGACTCGCCGTCCGACGTCGTCGACGCGCTGTTCCTCGGCCGCTTCGCGACGGGCGAGCAGCCGTTCTCCCACGCGGCCAACATCGACCGGGTCCGCAGCGGCGCCAGCCTCCTGCCGGCGGGCGCACGGGTGCTGCGCGTGGCCCGCGACGACGACCGGAGCGCGACGCTCGCCGAGGGCGACGGCTGGACCCTGCTGGTCTCCCGCTGGAACCGCGGCGCCGACGTCACCGTCACGGCCACCGACGCCGAACTGGCCAAGAGGATCCTCGACCAGGCCACCGACGGCGCCGCCGACGAGCCGGAACCCCAGCCGGAGAACGTGACCATGGGGTTCTGGTACGTCTCCCCCCGGCGCGGCCCGCACCGCACGACCCGGCAGATCGCGGCGGGCACCTGGGACGAGGTCCGGGAGAACTACACCGCGCCCGTCGCGGACGCGATGGACCGCCTGATGAAGACGACCCCGGAGGACATCGCGGGCCGGCTCCTGCTGCTGCACGGTCCGCCGGGCACCGGCAAGACCTCCGCCCTGCGCACCCTGGCCCGCTCCTGGCGGGACTGGTGCCAGGTGGACTGCGTCCTGGACCCGGAGCGGCTGTTCTCCGACGTCGGCTATCTGATGGACATCGCGATCGGCGAGGAGGACTCCACGGGCAAGGGCCGCTGGCGGCTGCTGCTCCTGGAGGACTGCGACGAACTGATCCGCGGCGAGGCCAAGCACACCGCGGGTCAGGCCCTCTCCCGGCTGCTCAACCTCACCGACGGCCTTCTCGGACAGGGCCGCAACGTCCTGGTCGGGGTGACGACCAACGAGGACCTCGAGCGCCTGCACCCCGCCGTGGTCCGCCCCGGCCGCTGTCTCGCCCGGATCGAGGTGGGCCCGCTGACCCGCCGGGAGGCGGTGGGCTGGCTCGGCACCGAGGAGGGCGTGGGCCGCGAGGGCGCGACCCTGGCGGAGCTGTACGCGCTGCGCCGCGGGACGTCGCCGACGGCACTGCCGGAGCCCCGGCCGGGGGCGGACGCGGGGCTGTACCTGTAGTGCTTTGATGGAGGCATGACCCTGTTCGTCGGCACTTCGGGGTGGCAGTACAAGGACTGGCGGGGTGTCCTCTACCCCGAGGGCGTGCCCGTGCGGCTCTGGCTGGAGGAGTACACCGGGCACTTCCCGACGGTCGAGATCAACAACGCGTTCTACCGGCTGCCGTCCCGGGAGACCTTCGAGGCGTGGCGGGCCCGGGTGCCGGACGACTTCGTCGTGGCGGTGAAGGCGAGCCGGTACCTCACCCACATCAAGCGCCTGAAGGACCCGGAGGAGCCGGTGCGGCGGCTGATGGGCCACGCGGCGGGACTGGGGTCCCGCCTGGGCCCGGTCCTCCTCCAGCTGCCTCCGACCCTGCGCGCCGACCCGGAGCTGCTGGACGCCTGCCTCGCCTGCTTCCCGTCGTCGACACGGGTCGCGGTGGAGCCACGCCACGAGTCCTGGTGGACGCCCCGGACCCGCGAGGTCCTGGAGAACCACGGCGCGGCCCTGTGCTGGGCCGATGTGAGGGCCCGTCCGGTGACCCCGCTGTGGCGCACCGCCGACTGGGGGTACGTCCGCTTCCACGAGGGCCGCGCGCAGGCGTGGCCGCACTACGGCAGACGGTCCCTGGAGACGTGGGCGCAACGCATCGGCGAGACCTGGACCGGTGGCGAGGACGTGTACGCGTACTTCAACAACGACCCGAACGGGGCGGCCGTGAAGGACGCGATGACGTTCGAGTCCCTCCTTTGATCCGCCGGTGTTCCCGTCCCGGGGTCCCTGCTCAGCCCTCCCCGTAACCCGCCCGCAGCGCGTCCCGTACGGCCGCCAGGGCGTCGTTCTCCGTTAGCCCCAGCCGCCGTACGCGCTCGACGTAGGCCTGAGCGGCCGACGCCGCCTCCCGCTCGGCGGCCGAGCCCGCCGCGGCGACGAACGTGCCGTTGCGCCCCCGCGTCTCGATCACCCCGTCGCTCTCGAGCGCCCGGTACGCCTTGGCGACGGTGTTCGCGGCCAGCCCGAGGGACTCGGCGAGCCCCCGCACGGTCGGCAGCCGGTACCCCACCGGCAGCACGCCCGCGCGCGCCTGCTCGGAGATCTGCACCCGTACCTGCTCGTACGGTGGTGCGCTGTCGTCGATGTGGATCTTCAAGGTCACCCGCCGATTGTCCCGTACGGGCCGGAAAATGAGAGGCATCCGGCAGGGCCCCGCACGTAACGTGCGCCTTCATGACCGTGATCGTGCGAGATCTGCGCCCCCAGGACCCGGCCGACGTCGAGAACTTCACCCGGGCCCGCCATCTGGCCCTGCCGCATGTGCTGTGGACGCCGGCCGGTGTCATCCACCGCACGCTCCACACCGACCCGGCCGCCCAGTACCGTTCCCTGGTCGCGGAGGAGGACGGCGAGGTGATCGGCACGGCCCAGCTCGGCCTCGCCGAGGACAGCCAGGAGCCGGGCCACGCGTACCTCAACATCTACGTACGCCCGGACCGCACCCGGCGCGGCGCCGGCGCCCTTCTCGTGCGGACCGCGGAGGACCATCTGACGGCGCACGGGGCGACCAAGCTGTACTCCTGGGTCCTCGACGAGCCGCAGAACCTCGCCTTCGCCCGGCGGCACGGCTACCGGCCCACCCGCCCCGCCCACTTCCTGCACCTGGACCTGGCGCACACCGCTCTGCCGCCGCTCCAGCCGCCGCCCCCGGGGGTCGAACTGCGTACCGCCGCCGACTTCGCGGACGACCCGCGCCCCTTCTACGAGCTGGACGCGGAGACCGCGGTGGACGAACCGAGTGACGGGGACGCCACGTTCACGGCCTACGACACCTGGATCGAGGAGAACTGGAAGCACCCGCTCCTCGACCGGGCCCTGACCACGATCGTCCTGGTCGACGGCCGCCCCGCCGCCTTCACCGCGGCCCACACCGACGGCACCGGACGCTACGCCACGGCGATGACCGGCACCGCCCGCGCCTTCCGCGGCCGCGGCCTCGCCAAGCTCGCCAAGAACGACTCCCTGCACCGCGCCCGCGCCGCCGGCTGCACGGAGGCCCTGACCGGCAACGACGCCGGCAACGAACCGATGCTCGCGATCAACAAGTGGTTCGGGTACGAGATCCGCGCCACGGAGGTACGTCATGTCCGCGAACTCAGCTGAGCCCAAGCCCTTCCTGGACGTGGTCCTGGTCAAGGCGGGCCGCACGAAGATCCGTTACCCGGCCGAACTCCTCACCGACGACGGCACCCGCGTCACGGTCCGCGCCCCCTGGGCGGGAGAGGGCGTGCGCGACTTCGGCTTCGTCCGCTTCGAGCCCGGTGACGTCTTCACCGAGCACTACTGGCGGGACCGCTGGTACGCGGTGAAGGAGGTCCGGTCGGGGGAGGGCACGCTGAAGGGCTGGTACTGCGACATCACCCGCCCGGCCGTCCTGAACGGCGCCGAACTGGTCGTAGAGGACCTCGACCTGGACCTGTGGGTCTCGGCCGACGGCAAGGAGGTGCTCCGCCTGGACGAGGACGAGTTCGAGGAGAGCGGGTTGGCGGAGCGGGACCCCGAGGCCGCTTCAGCGGCAGTGACAGCTCTGAACGACTTGGAGCGACTTGCTCAAGCCAGGGGCGCGGGGAACGGCGCGACAAGCCAGGGACAGCCCGCACCCGACACACAACACCGCTTCCCACCCCTCTAGTCGCCCCTCACCACCACCGCATACCGCTCGTCGTCCACGTCCTTCCCCCACAACAGGGAGTCCTCCGAGAGCCGCTCCACCCGCACAAGCCCCCCGAGCGGCTCGGCCAACGCGCTCAAGGCCTCGGCGGATATCCCGAACGCTCCCCACACCCCCTCCACCAGCACCAACCGCCCATCCGGCCGCAACAACCCCCACCACCGCCGCAGCACCCGCCCGGGATCCGGCAGCGCCCACAGCACATGCCGTCCGAGCACGACGTCGAACCGCTGCTCCCCCACCGGAGGCTGCGCGGCGTCACCGACCAGGAACGCCGCGTCACGCCCCGCGAGCTTGGCGCGGGCACGCTCCACCATGGCCGGGGAAAGGTCCACCCCCGTCACCCGGTGCCCCTGCTCGGCCGCGAGGAGCGACAGGCTCCCGGTGCCGCATCCGAGGTCGAGGACGTCGGAAGCCCGCTCCGGGAGCCACTCCCGGAGCCGCCCCGCCCAGGCCCGCCGCACCTCGGGGTCGCGCAGTCCGTGGTCCGGTTCCTCGTCGAACGTCGCCGCCTCGGCGTTCCAGTCCACGCCCCCACCACCACTGTGTTCCGTCATGTCCCCCAGAGTGACACCCGCCACTGACACTCGAATCGTGACACCCGCCACTGACAGACCAGGAGCGATGAGGAACTCTCCCCGAAAGGGTCTACCTCCGTGAGAACGCGGAACTCGGTAGGCACTGAAGGAGGCAGCCATGCGCCGCACGACCGTGCAGAAGCCCCTGAAGAGGACTGACGCCCGCCGGATCCGCGAGGAGGCCGAGGAGCGCCCCGCGGGACGACCCGAGGTCCGCAAGGACATCGCCCGGACCTGGTGGCCCGACGGCTGACGGCGGCCGGCATGCTCCGTCTCAGACCAATCGCTTGCGGTAGTGGACGCGGTCATAGGGCCCGTCCACTCGCCGTTCCACGACCTCATAACCGAACTTCGGGTAGATCTCCTGGTTCTCCCACATCTTCGCGTGGGTGTAGAGCCTGACCTCGGCCAGGCCCCGCGCACGCGCGTGTGCCTCGACGAACCGCAGCAGCCGTCCGCCCACGCCCTGTCCCTGGGCGTCGGGACGGACGGCGATGTTGTCGAGGTACAGATGGTCGGCGCGCTCCTCCACCACCACGAGCCCGGCCACGGGGTCTCCGGTGACGTACACCTGCCCCGCGGCCACGTTCGCCGCGTGGTCCCGTCGCATGGGCTGCGGCACCAGCCCGATGCGCTCGATGTAGTGCTCGTACGCGGCGTCGGTGACGGCCTTCACGGCCGGTACGTCGGCCGGGCGGGCGGGCCTGATCTCGTCGTTCGTCATGCCCCGCACGCTAGCTACCTGATCTCAGTCTCAGCACTCCCTTAAGACAGCCATAAAGATCGTCGGCGGCCGTCACAAGCTGGGATTTCCACGGTTTCTTTGATCCGGCACCCGTCAGTCCCGGTTCCGAGGAGATCCCCCATGCCCGCACGCCGCAAGGCCGCCACGGTCGCCGCCGTCGGCCTGGCCCCGCTCGCCCTGACCGCGCTGGCCACCGCGCCCGCGTCCGCCCACGGCTCGATGGGCGACCCGGTCAGCAGGGTCGCGCAGTGCTACGCGGAGGGTCCCGAGAGCCCGAAGTCGGACGCGTGCCGGGCGGCGGTCGCGGCCGGCGGCACCCAGGCGCTGTACGACTGGAACGGCATCCGCATCGGCGACGCGAACGGACGGCACCAGGAGCTGATCCCGGACGGCAGGCTGTGCAGCGCGGGCAACGACGAGTTCAAGGGGCTGGACCTGGCCCGCGCCGACTGGCCGGCGACGAGCGTGCGCAGCGGGTCGTACACCTTCAAGTACCGCGTGACCGCCCCGCACAAGGGCACCTTCACGGTGTACCTCACCAAGCCCGGCTACGACCCCTCGCAGCCGCTGGCCTGGGACGACCTGGATCTGGCGAACCCGGTCGCGACGGCCACCGACCCGGTCGCGTCGGGCGGCTTCTACACGTTCTCCGGCACCCTGCCCCAGCGCTCCGGGAAGCAGGTGCTGTACGCGGTCTGGCAGCGCTCGGACAGCCCGGAGGCGTTCTACTCCTGCTCGGACGTGACCTTCGGGGGCGGTGGCGGTTCCGGTGGCGCGGCGGGCGGTTCGACTCCGGCGCCGAGCGCCTCCGCACCCTCGGAGGAGCAGATCGAGGACGGCACCGACAAGTCGACGATCGAGCACCACGGGCACGGCGACGACGACGCGAGCACGTCGGCGGAGCCGGTGAGCGAGTCGGCTCCGGCGCCCGGGCCGGAGAGCAGCCTCCCGGCCAACGACGTGCAGGCGGCGGGCACTTCGCAGAAGCTCGCCGAGACGGGCGGTGGCAGCGGCACGTCGTATCTCGCGATGGGCGGCGCCGCGGTGCTCGCGGCCGGCGCGGCGATCCTCTTCGGCTCGGTGCGGCGGCGTGCCGTGAACGGCGGTGGACGGCAAGGCCGTTGACCGTATGAACTCCGGGGCCTGACCGGCGGCTCAGGCCGGACAGGCCCCGGCGACGCTCAACTCAGCGCCGACGCGCAGGTGGTGGGGGTGGCGCGGGCCGGGTCGAGGGCGTTGGCCACCTCGTGGAAGGCGATCCGGTCGAAGAGGCCGATGGCCACGTGCTCGGAGAGATCGAGCGGGCACAGGTCCTGGAGCAGGACGTTGTGGACGCCGGATCCGCTGAGGAACTGGCTCTGGTACGGCGTGACGACCTCGTCGTACTTGGTGGCGAGGACCGTGTACTTGACGCCGGGGACGGTGTCGCCGCCCGCGTTGAGCTTGGTGAGGAAGGGGGAGCCGACGACCTGGTCGGCGAGGGCGGGGGTGTTGGTGGTGAGGAAGTCCTTGATTCCCGGGAAGTAGGGCAGCAGGTCGGTCAGGCCCGAGAGGGTGGTGCCGTGGTTGTCGGGGGCGATGCCGACGAGGGCGTTCACCTTGGCGGCTCCGCCGAGGAACTTGAGGTAGTAGCGGGGCATCAGGCCGCCCTGCGAGTGGCCGACGAGGTCGGTCTCGGTGGCTCCGGTGGCGGCGAGGACCTTGTCGACGAAGGTCCTCAACTGCTCGGCCGACTTGTCGATGGGGCCGAGGCCGTGGAAGAGGGACACCCCGGGCAACTGGCCGTAGTCGAAGGAGAAGACGCAGTAGTCGCGGTCCTCCAGGTAGGGGGCGAGGGCCAGCCAGTTGTCGGTGGAGTTGGCGAAGGTGCCGTGCACGAGGACGACGGGGCGGGGGTGGGCGGCGGAGGGCTTGCAGGACCAGTCGTTCCAGCCGGAGGTCGGGGCGGTGGCCGCCTGGGCGGCTCCGGCGGCGGGGACGACGGCGACAGCGGCGGTCAGGAGGACGGCGGCGAGGGGTCTGAGCAGTCGTTTCCAGGGCAGCATCGGGTGATCTCCTTGCGGCTCAAGGGAGTTGCGATGGCCTTACGCCCTGTGATCCGGATCACGAAGGATGCTGTTCAATTTGAAAGTTACGGATGAGTAGCAATTTTGTGAAGTTACGCGTCAGTAAAAACTTCCAGTGATAACCGCGCCAGGCGCTACTGCTGATGAACCGTCACCAGGCAGGCCTGATGGGGCCATGGGGAGCGATGCGCCCCAAGCGCTCGCGCAGCGCGCGCACTTCATCCTCACCGAGCACATCGACCCACGCCCGCACGGCCTCCGCGGCGGCCTCCTCCGCCGCCCGGGTGCAGGCCCACCCCCGCTCGGTCAGCACCACGAGCCGGGCCCGGGCGTCCTCGGGGTGCGGCCGCCGCTCGGCGTACCCCTGGCGCACGATCTCGTCGACCAGCTGACTCGCCGCCTGCTTGGTCACCCCCAGATGTCCGGCGAGCTCGGTGACCGTGGCCCCGTCCGGCGCGAGCCGCGCGAACGCGAAACCCCAGGCGGGCCGCCCCTCGAACCCCCGGGCGAGGACGCCGTCGTTGATGCGCTGAGTCAGGTCGCCGGCCGCGGCGAGCAGGGCGGCGGCGAGGGCGAGGGCTTCGGAGTTCTGCACCCAGGCATTGAAACACCCTTGACGAAATGGTCAAGCAGCTTGACGATAAGAGCACATAGTCAAGCTGCTTGACCATTTCTGACCGGAGGTCCCGCATGCCCGTCGTCCGTTCATCCGAAGCCGTCACCCATGAGATCCACGGCGCCCGTTTCGTCTCGTACGCCACTCCCCTCAGCGGCACCAAGGAGCTCTGCGCCTGGCGCGGTGAGATCCCGGCGGGGACGAAGGCACCGGCTCACACCGTCAACCGCGAGGAGATCTTCCATCTGCTCATCGGCGAACTCCTGATCACCCTCGACGGCGCCGTCCACGGGATCACCGCGGGCGACACGGTGATCGTCAATCCCGGGGTGACCTTCGCCGTCGAGAACCCCACCGAGCACACCGCCCTCACCTGGGTCAGCACCTCCATCGGTCTGGAGGCGGAACTGGCGGACGGCAGCCGTATCACTCCCCCGTGGGCCAACTGACCCCTACGCCGCCAGCGTCCCCGGCAGCACCGCCAGCGGTCCGAACTTCGCCCGGACGCGGTCCGCGGCCTCCTCGATACGGCGGAGCTTGTCGTCGGTGGGGTCGAAGGTGAGCTGGTGGGAGGCCTGTTCGGCGGGGTCCAGGCCCTCCGCCCGCAGAGCGAGGGAACGCACCCGGGCGCGCTGGAGGCCCAGCGCCTCGTACATGCCGTAGGCCGCCCTGGTCAGGGCCGCCGAGTGGGCGGTGGGCTCGCCGAGGGTGCGGCTGCGGGTGGTCGCGGTGCGGTCGGCGTAGCGGACGGTGAGGGTCAGGGTGCGGCAGACCTTGTCGAGGGCGCGCAGCCTGGTGCCCAGTTCCTCGGCGGCGGAGAGCAGGGCGCGGCGGTGCCGGTCGGGGTCCAACTCGTCGCGGTCGAAGGGGCGTTCGGTGGCGAGGGAGCGCGAGACGCCGTTCGGGACCACCCGGCCCCGGTCCACGCCGTTCGCCTTCTCGTGCAGCTCGCGGCCGGCCCTGGCGCCGACCAGGCGCTGGAGGGTGGACAGCGGCGCGGCGGCGACCCGGTCCAGGGTGTCGAGGCCGTACTCGCACAGGACACGGGCGGTCGCGGTGCCGACACCGGGGAGCGCGGCGACGGGCCGGTCGGCGAGGAAGTCCGCCACCGCGTCCTCGGGGACCACGCGGGTCAGCCCGGGCCGGGCGTCCTTCAGCGCCATGCGGGCCAGCATCGGTCCGGGCCCCGCGCCGATCGAGCAGTCCACCCCGTGCAGGGCGAGGGCGCGCACCCGGATCACCGAGGCCAGTTCGACGGCGTCCCGCTTGAAGTACCGTTCGGCGCCCCGCAGATCGGCCAGGGCCCCGTCGGGCGGGAGCGCCTCGACGACCGGGGTGAACTCCTCCAGGAGGCCGAGCAGTTCGGGCAGGACCGCCTCGCGCGTCGGCGGCAGCTGGAAACGTACGCAGAGGATGGTCATCCCGCACTCCCCGGACTCTGGTGCCACAACTTCCTTACCTGTGAAGCCTCTTGACCCGCCGGTCGCAGATCGGCCCACGGATGCAGTTCGTATCCCGTCGACAGGTGGATCCGCCGACCGCCGACCGCGTCCCCGGACCGCCGTCCCGACGGCTCTCCGCCCTGGCTTCCCGAGGGATCCCCGGCCGGCCCTTCCGCCGGGTCTCCGCTCTCGTCACAAGCCCTTTCCGAACTCGAAACCGAACCCGAACCCTGCCCATCCCCCGCCCCCGGCACCGGCTCAGCCAACCGCGCGGCGACCGCGTCGAGGCCCTCCCCGTCCCGCAGTTCGACCAGTTCGGCGAGGTTCCAGGCCGCCGCGCCCACCACGCTGAGGCTGCGCGGCCCGCGCCGCTGCACCACTCCGCGCACCAGCAGCAGCCAGGAGTGGAAGACGGTGTGGGCGCAGGCGTCGTGCGAGTCGTCGAAGAAGGCGAGGTCGACCAGGCCGGTGCCGTCGTCCAGGGTGGTGAAGATGACCCGCTTGCCGGACCGGATCGGCGGTGTCTGGGTGGCCACCTTGGCCCCCGCGACCAGCACGGTCTCCCCGTGCCGCGCCTCCCGCAGCCGCCGCGCGCCGACCACGCCCAACTCCCGCAGGAACTCCTGGTGGTCGTCCATCAGATTGCGCGAGACGTCCATCGCCAGCACCCCCAGCTCGGCACTGAGCCGCTCCACGGAGGACAGGTCCGGCAGCCCGGCCGGAGCGGTCCTGCGCCCGCCCGCCAGCGGGAGCTGACCGCCGCCCGCACCCCGGCCGCCCCGGTGCAGCTCGGTCAAGTGCAGTTGCAGATCACGCCGGTTGGCACCGAAGGAGTCCAACCCGCCGACCTGGGCCAGTCTTTGGGCCACCGGCCGGCTCGGCCGCGCCCGCTCCCAGAAGTCCAGCAGCGAGGCGTACGGCTGCCCCTCCGCGATCCGTGCGGCCTCGGCCTCGCTGATGCCGTACACGTCGGAGAGGGCGAGCCGCAGACCCCACACCGAGGGGTTATCGGACACCAGTTCGATACGATGGGCGACCCCCGACGCGTTCACGTCCAGCGGCAGGATCGGCACCCCGCGCCGCCGCGCGTCCGCCAGCAGCAGCCGCTTCGGGTACATCCCGGGGTCGTGGGTGAGCAGCCCGGCGTAGAAGGCGGCCGGATGGTGCGCCTTCAGCCACGCGGACTGGTACGTCGGTACGGCGAAGGCCACCGCGTGCGCCTTGCAGAAGCCGTACGACCCGAAGGCCTCGACGATCTCCCAGGCCCGCTGAATCGTTTCCGCGCTGTAGCCCTTCGCCGCCGCGTGCTGAGCGAACCAGAACCGGATCCGCCCCTGCGACTCCGGGTCGGAGAGCCCGCGCCGGACCTGGTCCGCCTCGCCGCGCCCGCACCCGGTCATGATGTCGACGATGTCGATGATCTGCTCGTGGAAGACGACGACCCCGTACGTCTCCTCCAGGGGTTCCGCCAGATCCCGGTGCGGATACCGGACGGGCGCCCGCCCGTGCCGTGCCTCGATGAACGGCCGCACCATGTCGGCGGCGACCGGCCCCGGCCGGAACAGCGAGATGTCGACGACGAGGTCGTGGAAGGTGGCCGGCTGGAGCCGCCCGACCAGGTCACGCTGCCCCGGCGACTCGATCTGGAAGCAGCCCAACGTCTCGGTGGAACGGATGAGTTGGTACGTCGCCGGGTCGCCGGGCGTCAGCGCGTCCAGGTCGATCCGCTCCCCTGTCCCCCGCTCCACCTCCGCGACCGCGTGCGCCATCGCCGACTGCATCCGCACCCCGAGCACGTCGAGCTTGAGCAGTCCGAGGTCCTCGACGTCCTCCTTGTCGAACTGCGACATGGGCAGCCCCTCGCCGCTGGTCGGCACGACCGGCGTTCGCCTCAGCAGGGACGCGTCCGAGAGCAGCACCCCGCACGGGTGCATGGCGACCCCGCGCGGCAGCGCGTCGAGGGCTTCCACCAGCCCCCACAACCTGCCGTACCGCTCCTTCTCCCCCGCGAGCGCCTTGAGTTCGGGCAGCTCCTCCAGTGCCGCGCGGACGTCCCGCGCCCGGATGTGCGGGAAGGACTTGGCGATCCGGTCGATCTCGGCGGGGTCCATGGACAGGGCCGCCCCCACGTCCCGGACGGCGTGCCGCACCCGGTACGTCTCCGGCATGGCGACGGTGGCGACCCGCTCGCTGCCGAACCGCCCGATGATCGCCCGGTAGACCTCCAGCCGGCGCGCGGACTCCACGTCGATGTCGATGTCGGGCAGGGCGAGCCGGCGCTTGGACAGGAATCGCTCCATCAGCAGCCGGTGTTCGACGGGATCGGCGTGCGCGATGCCGAGGAGATGGTTGACCAGCGACCCCGCCCCGGAACCACGCGCAGCCACCCGGATCCCCATGTCCCGTACGTCATCGACGACTTGAGCTACCGTCAGGAAGTAGGAGGCGAAGCCGTGGTGGGCGATGATGTCCAGTTCGTCGTGCATCCGCTCCCAGTACGCCGCCCTGCCCGCGTACCCCTTCAGCACCATCCCGGCCGCCGCCCGGGAGGCCAGCGTCCGCTGCGCGGTACGCCGCCCGGCGCCGACGAGATGCGGCTCGGGGAAGTGGACGGTGCCGATGCCGAGGTCGTCCTCGGGGTCGACGACACACTCGGCCGCGGTCGCCCGCGTCTGCTCCAGCAGCCGGTGCGCGGTGTCCCGCCGGAAGCCCGCCGCCTCCACGATCCGCTCGGCGGCCGCCAGCATGGCCCCGGCGTCCTTGAGCCAGGCCTCACCGGAGTCCAGTTCCTTGACCGCGCCGACGGGGACGAGCCGGCGGGCGGAGTCCAGCACGTCGGCGACCGGCCCGAGGCCCGCGTCGGCATACCGCACGGCGTTGCTGAGCACGGGCCGGATCCGCTGTTCGGCGGCGAAACCGACGGTACGGGCGGCCAGCCGCAGGGAGCCCGGGCCGGTGCCCTTCCTCCCGTGCCAGACGGCTTCGAGCCGCAGGGCGTCGCCGTACACCTCCCGCCAGGGCACGAGCAGCCGGGCCGCCCGGTCGGGACGGCCGGCGGCGAGAGCGCGGCCGACGTCGGAGGCGGGCCCGAGCAGCACGGTCAGCCCGTCCCCCCGGTTCTCCGTCCAGGGCAGCAGGGGCGGACCCTCGGCCGCCTTGCCGGAGTGCGCCGCGGTGACGAGCCGGCACAGGTCGGCCCAGCCGCGGGCGCCGTCCCGGGCGAGGAAGGTGACCCGGGGGGCCGACTCGTCGACGAAGGCGCCTCCGCGCACGGGAGTGCGGCGCCGCTCCCGCCGTACGGGCTCGATCTCCTCCACGGCCAGCTCCACCCCGAACAGCGGCCGCACCCCCGCCTTCGCGCAGGCCTTCGCGAACCGGACCGACCCCGCGAGGGTGTCCCGGTCGGTGAGGGCGAGGGCGTCCATCCCCCGCTCGGAGGCGCGCTCGGCCAGGCGCTCGGGGTGCGAGGCGCCGTAGCGCAGGGAGAACCCGGAAACGGTGTGCAGATGAGTGAAGCCGGACATCCACACCTCCCGTATCGAACATCAGTTCCCTATCACCTCTTCTCCACCATAGACCAAAACTCGAACATGCGTACGACAGCAGTACGACCGTCTCCCACCTGCGGAAACGGTCGTACGGTCGACTGCCGGGACCGGGCTAGAGGGGCCCGGCGGGGTCCGTCTCCGGGGGCTCCTCGGTGCGGTTCTCGGCCGCGACGGCGGGCTGCGGTGAGGTGCTCGTCGTACGCTGCGCGGTCTCCAGCGCGTGCAGCCGGCGCTTGATGTCGCGCAGCTCGGTCAGCAGGGTGTCGGGGCGGTTGATCCTGGTCACGGATGCTCCTCTGGTTCAGGGGGTGCCGGTTGGTTCAGGGGGTGCCGGTGGCGGGTGTCACGGTCAGCTGGACCTGCTCCTCGCCGGCGTCGTTGCCCGGCGTGACCTCGATCCCGGTGATGCGCACACCGAAGCGGGTGCCCTCGGGAAAGAACACGTCCTTGATGACGACGAGGGCGTCGTCGCCGACCTGGTAGGACCCGAGTACCGGATCCCGGTCGGCGCGCACGGTCAGCTCGGGCAGGACGACGGGGGCCGAGACGGCGGCGAGGGCCGACCGGGCCTGGGAGCGCAGGAGGTCCGCGTCGGTGAGATGGACGTAGGAGACCTCGGTCTCGGTGAGCGGGCGCCCGGTGTCGTGGTCGGCCTCGGCGACCGCGACGAGCTGGCCGCCCTCGCCCTGCTCCCCGAGGGCGAAGACCCGGGTCGCGGTGGAGGCGCCGTCGGCGGGCCAGGTGTAGCCGATGAGGTTGGCGCCGTACTCCCACACGTGCGGGGTGTCCTGCCGGCCGAGCTGCGGAGTGCCGACGCGGAGCCGGCGCACGGGGCGGCCGTCGCTGCCGTACGCCATGTCGATGACGAAGTCGGGGCCGTGCTCCAGGCTGGCCAGCTCACGCAGGGCCTCGCCGGTGCTCTTGAGGTCGCTGCCGGGGTAGACGAGGGTGCGGGTGATGCCGGAGAGGGCGGTGGACTCGGGGCGGATCCCGATGTCGCCGTGGGTGTGCTCCTGGGCGATGGCGACGAGCTCGCGGGCGATGTCGGACTGGTCGCGGTCGGTGAAGGTGATGTCGGCGGAGGCCAGGCCGCCGGTGCCGGCCGGGTCGAAGTCGGCGGGCAGGACGCGCCGGTGGTCGAAGTAGGAGAGGAATCCGGCCGCGCCGATCTCCAGGTGCTGGTCCACGGAGGTGTACTTGACGGTCCACACCACCCCGCCCCACACCAGCACCCCGTCCCGCTCGACGTAGAGGGCCGCGCGTCCCGGCTCGGTGAGTTCGCGGGGCCGGTGGACGGTGATCCTCGGGTCGCCGAGGGGCAACCGGGCCCGGAACTCACCGGCTTCGTTGAGCTCGGTGCTGAACGTGACGTCGTACAAAGGGAGTTCGTCGGTGATGACGCCGGTGGCGAGGTCGGCGGTGTAGTAGGTGTAGCGGGTCGGTCGGGCGGTCACTAGCCCACCAGCCAGGTGGTGTTGATGTAGACCAGCTGGTCGGCGGGCAGAGGGGTGGTCTGCGGGTAGAGGTTCACGCTGCCGTCGGGATCGACGATGCCCTCCACGCCCGTCCGGGTGCCGCCGAGCACCACGTACCAGTGGTGGCGCACCGCCGGGCGGAAGGCGGCCGGGAGGGTCATGACGGTCGTGGGGTTGGCCGACTGGGCGACACTCGTGCGGATCGCGCCGCGCAGGTAGGCGACCGCACCGACCCTGCGCACGGCCGGTGGCTCGTTGTTGTACACGGTCCAGCCGGCGGGAAAGGTGAGCGTGGTCCAGCCGGTGTCGTTGTTGACCGCCCGCCAGCCCGCCGTGCTGTCGTACCACTCCAGGTGGTTGGTGTCCCAGCGGTGGATGTACATGCCCGAGTACGGGTAGGTGGGCCGGCCGCCCTCACCCCAGACCCGCAGGATGCCACCCGCCGCCGCCGTCCACGGGCGCAGGTCGTCGATGTCGGGGGCGGTGACGGACGAAGCGTTCTTCGCGACCCTGATCCGGGCGAGCGTGATGAAGTCGCCGGTCACCGCGGGGTCGACGGGGGTGGCTGCGGCGGTTCCCTTCACGAGTTCCACCGTCATGCCGGTGCTGGCGTCGCCGTACTGCGCGTCACGCTGCCGGGCGATCACCAGGTCGTTGCGCGGGTTGCTGGAGTCGGCGGGGTTCGTGCCGAGCACGTCGAGGGTCTTCTGCTGGCCGAGGGTGACGAGGTAGGCGCCGGTGGCGCTGGCCCGGGTCCCCTGGATCACGCCCTGGAAGGGGGCGACGGTGACCTTGCCGGAGACGGTGGCGGTGGCCTGGACCCGGCCGGGGTCCCCGGTGGCGGGCCGGATTCCGCTGCGGGCCTGCACCGGGCTCGGCCCCGGCGCGGCGAACACGCCCGTGGCCAGCCGGGCGTCCTCGGCGTCGACGACTCCGCCGGAGATCCAGCCGGAGTCGCGTTCTGGGGTGGGCGTGCTCATGAGGATGCCTCTTCCGGTCGGAGTGTCACGGGACGGGGAACGCGATCACACGCAGGCCGGTGTAGAGCGCGGCGGCTGAGCCCACCCTGCAGGAACCGGTCGTCATGCCGCCGCCCCGGGCGACGTACTGCGTCAGCACCAGCTGTGTCGCGGCGGGCAGCAGGTAGTGCCCCTGGGCGACGCTGGTGGTGATCCTCGAGGGACCGCCGTGGAAACAGGCGAGGGACAAGGCCGTCCCGTCCGGCTTGCGCACCACGTGGTCCCACCGCTCGTCGGAGCCCGAGGTCACCGCGTACATCTGCCCTGTGATCAGCAGCATTCGGGGGTACGGCGCCGGGGGCACGGTGACCTGGTTGAAGGTGTAGCCGGTGGCTTCGGCCAAGCCGCCGATCTGCGGCCAGCCCGGGTCCGCCGGCCCGAAGAACTCCACCGCCCCCGTGGCCGCGGGACGCCAGTTCGTCCCGGCGCGGACCAGGTCGAGGCCGGTCTCGAGGTCGTACAGCCGCTGTCCGGCGTAGCCGTCGGCCGGGAGCGACTCGTAGCTCTGCAAGGGCAGCACCCCGCCCGCGGCCACGGTGAACACCCGCAGGTCCTTGATGTCCGCCTGGGTGACGGAGCCCGCGTTCGCCCGCACGGTGATCTGGGCGAGCGGCAGGAAGTCGCCGGTCAGCCTCGGCGGGACCGGCGTCGGCGCGGGCGCCCCGGCCTCCACCTGCACCACCATGCCGTCGCCCGCGTCGCCGTACTGCCGGTCGGTCTGCCGGGCCACGACGAGGGCGATCCGGGCGTACGACGAGTGGGCCGGGGCCTCGGTGAGCACGTCGAGGCGCTTCAGCTGGCCGAGCGTGATCAGGTACGCGCCCGCGTACGGCGCTCGGGTGCCCTGCACGACCCCCTGGAAGGGCCGGATCTGCACATAGCGCGAGGGTGTCGCCTCCGCCTCTACGCCACCGGGGTTGCCGGGGCCGGGTGTGATGCCGGTGCGGGCCGCGATCGGGTTGCCGGGGTCGGCCGCCGCCGAGGCGAGCACACCGGTGGCCAGCCGGGCGTCCTCGGCGTCGACGACACCGCCGGAGAGCCATCCGGAGTCGCGCTCGAAGTCCTTCATGCGGGTGCGTTCCTTCTGGTAGCTGGGGCGGGCGGGGTCAGAGCCAGGCGTCCCGCCATTCCGCGGTCAGTCGGGCGGCCGGGGCGTAGTCGCGGGCGCGGAAGAGCACGGGCGTCGCACCCGGCCGCAGCGGAAACCAGTCCGAACCGGGCAGCAGCGTGGCCCGGCGGGAGGCCGTGCCCTGGAGCAGCACCGAACGCGCGTCGGTGTCGACGACGAGGAACTCACCTTCCTGGAGGGTGAGTTCGAAGGCGAGCTCCTCGCCGGTCGCGGTGTTGCTGATCACCGGCTGCGTGCAGGGCCCGACGATCCGCCAGACCGGCCAGGTCGGGACGGTGCCCTTGTTCTCGAGCAGCAGCCGGCCCCCGGAGGAACCGGACCCGAAGTCCAGGGGGAAGGAGAGCGGGAAGGAGACGCCGCCGCTGGAGGAGGGCAGGGGGCAGGTGCTGGTGTTCAGCCCGTAGGAGTACCGCAGCGGGTCCGGCGCGGTCATGGTCAGGGAGAACTCGAAGACTCCGGACTTGCGGTCGGCGATCTTCGTCTCGGCGGTGAGGCGGACCAACGCCCGCCGCACCCGGTGCGGTTCGGTGACGACGAGCGGCAACAGGGCGCTGCCGTCGGCGAGTACGGCGGCCAGCCGGTCCTTCGCCTCTTCGCGTACGGCGCGTTCGGGAGCGATGGCCAGGCCGTCCAGGGTGATCACGCGGGGCCCCCGGTAGGAGGGGGCGTCGAACGCGCCGTGCCGCTCGGGGCGGTCGGTCAGGGTGAGCCGGACGGGCGGGGTGGCGGCCCAGCCCTGTTCACCGGTGACCCACCACTCGACGCCGTCGTCGTCGACGGTGTTCCCGGCCCAGCCGTCCACCTCGAACACCGGCTGCTGGAGCTGGCGGGCGCTCATCGCTTGGCCGCCCAGGCGAGTTCGCGGGCGGTGATCCGGCCGATCTCGTACTCGGACTGGCCGGGGCGGGGGTGCACGTTGACGGTGACGGGCCCGCCTGCGGGGGCGGCCTTGGTGCGGGCCGACGCCCCTCCGGCGACTCCGGCGAGGCTGTAACCGGGCCCGATGACACTGCGCGCGGTGGCGGTGGCCAGCCGGCCCGCGGCACCGGCGACCCGGTTGCCGGCCCCCTCCATACCGAGGGCGAGCCCTTCGCCGACGTCCCCGCCGAACCCCATCATCACCTTGGACGGGGAGGCGATGCCGAGGATGCTGCGGATGGGGCCGGGGATGGTGTTGACGATGAAGTTCTTGACGGTGTTGAGGAGCGCCGAGGCGGAGTTCTTGATGCCGTTGATGAGGCCCTGGACCAGGTCGCCGCCCAAGTGCATGAGTTTGTCGGGGAGTTCGGCGAAGAATCCCCAGATCTTCCCTGGCACTCCGCGCAGGAAGTCGACAACGGCGTTCCATTTGTCGACGATCCAGTCCCGCACCGACCCGACGGCGTCCTTGATCTTGTCCCAGTGCTTGACGATCGCCAGCACGGCGATCCCGACGGGTCCGGTGAGAATGGCGACGAGCAGGGGCCAGTTGGCCTTGAGCCAGTTGACGACGTTCTTCCCGGCGTCGATCAGCCAGTTGATGGCGACCGACGCCCCCTTCATGACCGTCCCCACCACCTGCCCGATGATCTTGAACGCCGCCTGCATGACGGCCTGCACGGTCTTGGACTGCATCGCCATGTCGATGAGCTTGGTGATGAGCGGCATGACGAGGGCGAGGATCGCGCCGAGGATGTTGGCCTTCATGGCGGTGTTGAGCCCGCGCTGGGCGGTGGTGGCGGTACGCAGCCCCTGGCTGAACCGCGAGAACAGCCCACCCCCGGACGCGGCACTCCGCCCGGCCCGCTGCACGTCGGCGGCGGCCCGGGTGGCGGCGGTCCGCACCTGGTTCAGCCCGGCGCTCGCCTGAGTGGCCCCGGTCCGCAGCCGGCTGGTGGCGGTACCAGCCTGAGTGGCCGAGTTCCTTAGCCGGTCGACCGAACTGCTCGCCCCGGTGACGGCGGTCCGCATACGAGTGACGGCACCGCCGGTGCTGGTGGCCGCGGTACGCATCTGGTTCAGCGCCCGGGTGACCGATACGAGTGACGTCTGCATGGTGAGTTGGCTCCGTCGCTGTCGCTGTCGTGCGGGTCGTCATCGCCGCAGGGTCTGTTCGAGGGAGTTGAGGTCATTGCGCAGGCCCTGGATGGAGCGCCCCGCGCCCCGGGCACTGCCTTCCAGCTCATGGACCCGCTGAAGACCTGCCCTGACCTGCCGGTCCAGACTGTTGGTCTTGATCCGTAGTGCCTTGTTGTGCTGGTCCGCGTCGTTGGCGACCCGAACGATCTTGGTCTTGAGAGCGGTGATATGGCTGCGCACCCGTTGATCGTCGGTGTACTGGGTCCGAACGAGGCGCTTGACCGCGGTCTCGACCCTCTTGCTGTGCCGCTCCGCCGAGTGGGCCACCCGGTTGGCGGTCCTGAGGCTGGCGCGCAGGTCAGTGATCTGGTGACGCAGTTGCTGGTCAGCGGCACGGGCGATGCGTCGGACGTCCTTGGCGCTGGTGGTGATGCGATCCTGGGTGGAATTGATCGCCGCTCGCAGATTCCTGTCGATCCGTGCGAGATCGGCGAACCGGTTGTCGATGATCTGGTCGCGCCGCTTCTGCTCGCGGTTCTCCAGGATCTTGTTGACGTCGATCAGCGTTGCTTCATGCTTGATCAGGCCGTACTCGGCCTGCGCTCCGAACACATCGGCCTTGAGGCCGGTGGCTTCCAACTTGCCACCGGTCACCGGCACATTGTCGGGATGCCATTTGGGGTCCAAGAGCTTCTGCTGTGCGGCGTCCTGCGCCGCCTTCCAGGAGGAGATCTCTCCTTGAACGGCCTTCTTGAAGTCGTCACCCGCGCTCAATGCCTGCGCGAACTGTTCCTTGAACCGAACAGTGAAGTTCCCCGTGCTTTCCAGGGTCTCGACCCGAGCGGTCAGCCTCTCGACCAGAACCCTGACGTCCTCACCCACCCACCGGCTCCTCTCAACTCGGTGAACTCAGGAAGGCGACGATCTCCGCCTGCGACGCCCCTTCTTCGAAAGTCGCCCGAGGCCCGCTCCCAGAGCCCTGGATGCCTTCGTCCCCCGGCCGCGGTACCGCCTCCGGATACTCCGCCGGTTCCGTGTCCTCGTCGCGGTGGACCGTTGCGAACATCCAGTTGGCGACCGCCAGATGGTCGACGACCGCCGCCAGCAGATGGTCCGTGACCGTCCACTCCGCCTGTTCGCCGTGGACCGCTCGGGCGAACGACGAGTCCGAGGGAAGGTGTTCGACCAGGACCCGAAGGCGGCGGGAGGAGAGCCGGCCCCGGTGCCAGTCGAGGAGGTCGACCCCGTAATGGCGGAGCAGATCCGCCTCCAGAGCCTCGGCGTGCTCGTCGACCAGCGCGCCGAGGCTCAGCCTTCCCCCAACGACATGCCGGTGTCGTTGCCGTACGCCTCCAGGATCGCGGAGACGTCCTGCACACTCGTGTCGTACTTGCAGAACCGCTCGAACTGCTCCGCGCCGAGCAGCAGCGCCAACAGCCCGTCGATGTCGTTGTCGTCCAGCGCGGCGATCTGCTTGGCGATACTGCGCGGGAACTCGGTGGGCAGCCGGAACACATCCCCGTCCACCTCGAACTCCCAGTTCTTCCCGACCGCTTCGAGACGCTGGGCACGGGCGGCGTTGACGTTGAAGGGGGCCATGGCGGTGGAGCTCCTTGCTGTGAGGGGCGAGAGGCGGGAGATCGAGCGGGTCAGGCCGCGCTGAAGCTCGGGTCCTTCATCAGGAAGGTCGCCAACGGGGCACCGTCCACCGTGGCCAGCGCGGTGAAGGTGACACCGAGCTTCACAGGGGCGGTACGGACGAGAGCGAGCTCCTCCGTCTCGGTCACCTGACCGCGGGCGACGATCAGGCGGTACTTGACCTCGTCGCCGTCCACGAACTCCAGCCCGAGCATCCGCTCGTCGAACTTCGGCTCGGCCGCCAGCTCGTACTTGTAGAGACCGGACCCGGTCGCGGTCTCCTTCACCTGCCCGCCGCCGAAGAAGAACGGCAGGGTGTCCTCGTTCAGCTGGAGCAGCTGGAACTTGAAGCTGAGATCGCGGTCGGAGTAGACGAACCGCGCCGAGCTGACGCTCTGCCAGGTGTCCACGGGGTCCAGCTTGTCCTTCTTGGAGATCTTGACCCCGTCGGTGGTGGTGTAGCCGAGGTCCTTCCACCCGGCACCCCACGCCGCGGCGGTGTCGGCGGGCGGCGCGGTCGCGAGCGGGGCGATGAGGACACGGCCATTGCCCGCGACCCGGATCTCCTTGGCGTTCGTTCCGGCCATCACTGCTCCTTGCTGGGAGATGGACATGACGTGCTGCTGTGGGAGTGCGGCGAGACAAAGCCGGTGACAAGGCCGTTCACGCCGGTGATACGGCCGTTCAGGCCGGGCGGACCACCAGGCGGGTGGTCGAGACATAGCGGTTGGCACTGGCGTGCCGGTAGTCGGGCAGCCAGCGCGGCCCGTCCTCCTCGACGACGTCCACGACGGTCGCCCCGCCGTGCCGCACGCCTCGGAGCTGAAGCATCAGGGACCGGGCCACGAGGGAGACGGTGTGGGCCGCCGCCTTGGAGGGGCCGTACGCCTCCAGGTCGACCAGCGGGTTGTCGAGCCGCGGGTCCTCCGCCCAGGCACCGCCCATCCGGGAGACCAGTACGGCGCGCTGCGAGCCGTCGAACCCGGCGGGCGGCGCGACGTCGACGACTACGCCCGAAAGCTCGCTGCGGTCCTTGAGCAGGTCGACGACCAGCTGCTCCACGTCCGGGAAGGTGATGTACGGCTCACTCATCGGAGTCTTCGGCGGATACGGCGCCTTCGGAGTCCTCGACGGATTCCGCGGGCCGGGCGATGACACCGAGCAGTTCCCGCGCGGCGAGGTCGTCGACGTCCACGACGTCACCGGGCTCGTGCCCGTTCCACCAATAGGTCAACTGGATCTTCTGCACAGCGTTTCCCCCGAAACATGAGGCTGTGAAGGCACCTGACGGGAGATCAACTTCTGTTGGTCAGAGGGAAGTTGATGCCCCGGGAACCGCAAATGTAACGGCCGCCCCAAGCACAGCGTGAGCAACGTGAGGTCTCGAACGGATAACGATGACCGGAGGGGCCCGCGGCCACCATGGTCAGGAAGCGACACCAGGAGACGCGAAAGCCCCGCCCCCCGCACACACCCGAGGGACGGGACTCCACGCACACCGGACCGCCGTCAGCCGATCGACGTACCCGTCGCCGACAGCGCCTCCGTGACCGGCTGGAAGAACGTCTCGCCGCCGGAGGTGCAGTCACCGCTGCCGCCGGACGTCAGCCCGATCGCGCTGCTCCCCGAGAACAGCGAGCCGCCGCTGTCCCCCGGCTCGGCGCAGACATCGGTCTGGATCAGCCCGTTCACGATGTCGCCGTTGCCGTAGTTCACCGTCGCGTCCAGGCCGGTGACCTTCCCGGAGTGCACCTGGGTCGTGGACCCGCTCCGCGTCACCGACTGCCCGACCGTCGCCGAGGCCGCGCCCGTGATCGCCTGCGCGGAGCCGTTGTAGAGGTCCACCTCACTGGGGTGGGCGACGTTCGCCGTGTACTTCACCAGCCCGTAGTCGTTGCCGGGGAAGCTCGACGCCGCGTTGGTCCCGATCGTCTTCCCGTCGGCCGACCACGTCGAGATCGCCTCGGTGCAGTGCCCCGCGGTGAGGAAGTAGGGCTCCCCGCCCTTCACCACGTTGAAGCCCAGCGAGCACCGCCCGCCGGACCCGTTGATCGCGTCTCCTCCGGCGATGAAGGGCCTGAACTCCCCCTTCGTGCGCTGGAGCTGCGCCACCGACCCCAACCCGTCGACCACCTTCGTGAGCTTGGCCCACTCGGCGGAGGACACCGTGCGGTCGGCCGTGACGACGACCTTGTTCGTCGTCGGGTCGGTGACCCAGGACGTCCCCGGGACGGTCGCGTCGCTCGCCAGCGTGGTGCGCGCGCTCTTCAGCTCGGCGAGCGAGTGGGGCACGACTCTCGCCGAGGCCCCGGCCGCCGTCACGGTCCGTGCCGCGTCCTCGTCGAGCACGTTCACCACGAGAGTTCCGGTCTTCGCGTCGTAGAACGTCCCGGCCGCATCCGAGCCGAGATCCGCCCCGAGGGTCGAGGCGAGCTTTCCGGCCGCGAGGGCCGAGAGGGTCCTGGCCCCGGACGGGGCCGGCGTCTCGCTGGCGTTCGCAGTCTGCAAGGTGACTCCCGCCGCGACCAGCGCGGCAACACCCGCACCCGCCACGACGATCCGCCGCCTGGGTATACGTCGGTGCTTCAACTCGGGTCCTCCTGTGGGGGTTCGGTCCGCGGCTTGTGGGGAGCTCACGGACCGGAAGGATGGCTGACGGGCGACCACTCTTCCGAAACCCACAGGGGGCGCACAAGGTTGACTTCCGGACGCGCGTAGAACGCGGTTCCACGCCCCCTTCGGAGTTGACAGTGCACGATCACGTCAGCCGCGTTCACAGCGCAAACACAACCCCCGCGTGATTCAACACGCCCTCGCGAGGTCTAGTCCTGTCCTGAATCCGCCCCTCCGGACACGACATCCAACCGGGACGGAGGAGACGGAAGTTGCTCCTGCACCGGTTGCTGAACCGCCGGCACCACCGGTTGCTGAACCGCCGGCACCACCTGCTGCCCCTGCTGCGCCTTCTCCAGGAACCGCAGCAACTCCACCGGGAACGGCAGCACCAGCGTGGAGTTCTTCTCCGCCGCCACCGCCACCACCGTCTGCAGCAACCGGAGTTGCAGCGCGGCCGGCTGCTCGGACATCTCCTTGGCCGCCTCGGCCAGCTTCTTCGACGCCTGGAGCTCCGCGTCCGCGTTGATGACCCGGGCCCGCCGCTCCCGGTCCGCCTCGGCCTGCCGGGCCATGGACCGCTTCATCGTCTCGGGCAGCGACACGTCCTTGATCTCGACACGGTCGATGGTCACCCCCCACTCGACCGCGGGACTGTCGATCATCAACTCCAGCCCCTGGTTGAGCTTCTCGCGGTCGGCCAGCAGATCGTCCAGCTCGCTCTTGCCGATGATGGACCGCAACGACGTCTGCGCCATCTGCGAGACCGCGAACCGGTAGTCCTCCACCCGCACGACCGCCTCGGCCGGCCCGGTCACCCGGAAGTAGACGACGGCGTCCACCCGCACGGTGACGTTGTCCCGGGTGATGCCCTCCTGCGCGGGCACCGGCATGGTCACGATCTGCATGTTGACCTTCCGGAGCCTGTCGATGCCCGGAACGATCATGGTGAAGCCCGGCCCCCGCACCTCCGGCCGCAACCTGCCGAGGCGGAAGACCACGCCCCGTTCGTACTGTTTGACGACCCGCGCGGCCGCCATCGTGTACACCGCTCCGGCGGACACGAGCGTGACGCCCGCCGCCACCAGCTCCTCGACCATCGCGACCCCCAGGGTCCGAACCAGGCGCTCAAGGTGTGTACTTCGACGGTAACTCCGGCATGTGCACAAAGGGGAGACGGAGGACGCAGGTGACCCTCGGCACAAGGACACAGGACGGTCGCGGACTGACCGTCGAGGAGTACGGCGACCCGGACGGCACTCCGGTGATCCTGCTGCACGGCACTCCCGGCGGCCGCTTCGGGGTCGTACCCGAGGACGTGCTGACCGCGCGTCCGCGCACCCGGTTCATCTCCTACGACCGCCCGGGCTACGGCGGGTCCGACCGGCAACCCGGCCGACGCGTGGCCGACGCCGCCCGGGACGTGCGGGACGTGGCCGACACGCTCGGCCTTGGCTCCTTCTCGGTGCTCGGCCTCTTCGGCGGCGCCCCGCACGCCCTGGCCTGCGCCGCGCTGCTGCCCTCCCGGGTACGGCGGGCGGCGGTCCTGGCCTGTCCGGCGCCCCCGGACGCGCGGGACCTGAGCTGGTTCGACGGCATGGCCCACTCCGCCGTCGAGGAGTTCACCCTGGCGCTCACCGACCCGCTCGCCTACGCCGACCGGCTCGCCGCCCGCGCCGCCGACATCCGCAGGGACCCGGCCCAGCGGCTCGTGGCGCTGCGCGACGGGCTCACCGACTCCGACCGGCGGATCCTGTCCGCCCCGGCGACCGGCGAGCAGTTGCTGCGGGGATACCGCGAGGCGCTGCGCGACTCGTCGTACGGCTGGCTCGACGACACCCTCGCGCTGCTCAGCAACTGGGGCTTCGACCCGGCGACCGTCACCAGGCCCGTCCTGCTGTGGCACGGAGCCGGGGACACCCTGTCCCCGGTCGGTCACTTCAAGTGGCTCGCGCACCACGTCCCGCGCGCCCGGCCCGTACTGGACCAGGACGCCGGCCACTTCGGCGCCCTGGAGGCCCTGCCCGCCGTACTGGACTGGCTCGCTCCGTCCGCCCCGTGACGGGACCGCACCCGACAGCGAGCCCCCGCACGGCGCTCGCGTGCGGGGGCTCACCGGGTGTCGGCCGCGCTCCAGGGGCTCGGAAGGTCCCCAGGGGCTCCGGAACCTAGAAGACGCTGACGCCGTACGCGCTCAGTGCCTCGGTGACCGGCTGGAAGAAGGTCGTGCCGCCGGAGGAGCAGTTGCCGCTGCCGCCGGAGGTCAGACCGTAGGCGATACCGCTGTTCGAGTAGAGCGGGCCGCCGGAGTCGCCGGGCTCGGCGCAGACCGTGGTCTGGATCATGCCGTAGACGACGTCACCGCCGCCGTAGTTGACGGTCGCGTTCAGCGCGGTGACCCGGCCGCTGTGGATGCCGGTGGTGGAACCGCGCCGGTAGACCGTCGTGCCCACGGAGGGCGTGGCGGCGCTGGTGATGTCGACGCTGCCGACGGTGCCGGAGATCGACGAGACCGGGTAGCTCGTCGAGTACTTGACGAGGCCGTAGTCGTTGGTCGGGAAGCTGGAGCCCGCCGTCGAACCGAGCGTGCTGGTGTGCCCGGAGTTGGACCACCAGGTGCCCGCGCCGTCGGTGCAGTGACCGGCGGTCAGGAAGTAGTAGGTGCTGCCGCTGCGGACGTTGAAGCCGAGGGAGCAGCGCCAGCTACTCGCATAGATGGCGTCGCCGCCGGAGATCAGCTTGTTGAACTTGCCCGGGGTCCGCTTGATCGTGAGCGCGTCGGCGTTGCCGCCGGCCTGCTCCTTGATCTTGGCGATCTCGGCCTGCGAGACCGTGCTGTCGACGGTGACGACGACACGGTTGCCGCTCACGGCCCAGGCGGTGCCGGGGATGTCGGCCTTGAGCACCGAGTTGCTGGCGCTCTTGAGCTCGGCGGTGCTGAACGGGGTCGCAGCGGTCGCGTTCGAGCTGGGGACCGCGATGGCTGCCGCGGCCACGAGGCCGGTGGTACCGGCGATCAGCCGGGTGCGTCTCGTGATGCCACTGCGGGGGGTGGTGCGCTTGATCCTCACGTTTCGTTCCCTCCCAGGGGAATTCGGGGGCCCGCGTGGGGTCGGGGCCCGTGAGGCGCAGTCGGAGGCACGTCCCGTCCGGGTTTCGAACACGTCGTGCCCCTGACAAGCGCTGAGGGGGAGTATTCGGCCGAACGACCGGTCGCCGCAAGGGCGCATTTCGGCCGCGACTTTGACACACCTTTGCGATCCGGAGGGAACCTGAAGCGATCGGATCACGTCGCGCTCGGCGAAGGCGCAAGGCGGCAGCAGCGCCCGGTTGAAGTCGATCGTCGTACGGCCCTCGGCGTCGGGAGCGGCCGGGTACAGGAACCGGAATCGGTGACTTCCGTCCCCGCTCGTCGCATCGCCGAAAACCGCCCATGGCGAATCGTCCTCCTGGACAGCCACCCTCAGCGCCGGTTCCTGGGTTCGGGGAGCCGCAGATGCGAACGCAGGGTGGTGCCGCGGTACTCGGTGCGGAACGCGCCGCGCTCCTGGAGCAGCGGGACCACCCGGTCCACGAACTCGTCGAGTCCGCCCGGGGTCAGACGGGGCACGAGGACGAATCCGTCGGCGGCCGCGCGCCGCACATGCTCGTCGAGTTCGTCGGCGACGGCTTCCGGGGTGCCGGTGAAGACGTGCCGGCCGCCCGCCTCGATCACGGTCTCCCGGATCGACAGCCCCTTCTCCTTGGACAGGGCCCGCCACTTCTCCGCGATCGCGACCGTGTCACCGCGCCGGGTCCGCCCCCGGGTGAGCGCCGGATCGATCACCGGGTCGATGTCGGGGAGGGGGCCGTCCGGATCGTAGGAGGACAGGTCGACACCCCAGATCTGCTCCAGGATGAGCAGCGCGGTCTGCGGCGAGGTCTGCTGTCTGCGGATCTCGGCGGCGCGTTCCTGGGCCTCGGCCGCGGTGTCGCCGAGGACGACACCGACCGCGGGCATGATCTTCAAGTCACCCTGCGCGCGACCGTACTTGGCGAGCCGTCGCTTCACGTCGGCGTAGAAGGCGCGGCCGTCCTCCAGCGAGCTGTGCCATGTGAAGATCACGTCGGCGGCGGAGGCGGCGAACTCCCTTCCCTCGTCGGAGTCCCCGGCCTGGATGACGACCGGGTGCCCCTGCGGTGAACGCGGCAGGGTGAACTCGCCCGCGATGTCGAAGTGCCGCCCGCGGTGCGCGAACGGCCGCGGTATCCCGTCCGGCGTCCAGGAGTCCCACAACTCCCGTGCAGTGGCGAGGAATTCGGCGGCCCGCGTATAGCGCTCCGCCCGGTCCAGGTAGCCGCCACGCCGGAAGTTCTCCCCGGTGAAGGCGTCGGAGGAGGTGACCACGTTCCAGGCGGCCCGGCCGCCGCTGAGGTGGTCCAGGGTGGCGAACCTGCGGGCGAGTTCGTAGGGCTCGTTGAAGGTGGCGTTGACGGTGGCGGCGAGTCCGAGCCGTTCGGTGACGGCGGCCAGGGCGTTCAGGACGGTGATCGACTCGGGACGCCCGACCACGTCCAAGTCGTGGATCCGGCCCTTGTGTTCGCGCAGCCGCAGTCCCTCGGCGAGGAAGAAGAAGTCGAACAGTCCGCGCTCGGCGGTACGGGCCAGGTGCTCGAAGGAGGAGAACTCGATCTGGGACCCGGACTCCGGATCGGCCCACACGGTGGTGTTGTCGACGCCCGGGAAGTGGGCCGCCAGGTGCATCTGCCTGCGGCTCACGAGGCTCCCCCGGTCACCGCGTACTGGTTGGCGGGCCGCGCGAGGCCCAGGTGCTCCCTGAGCGTGCTGCCCGGGTAGAAGGTGCGGAACAGTCCGCGGTGCTGAAGCAGCGCCACCGTGCCGTTGACCAGCCGCTCCAGGTCGCGAAGCGGTTCGGTGGGGACAAGGTGGAAGCCGTCGGCGACGCCCTCGCCGTGCCAGCCGGCGATCAGTTCCGCCAGGTCGACGGGGCCGCCCCGGTACAGGGGCCCCTGTGCGCTCGGCCGGGGGCCGTACTCGGCCGCCCGGGAGCGCAGTTGTGCGCGTACGTCGGCCGCCTGCCCGGCGCCGGCGGCCCGTACCAGGGCCACGTCGGCGTACCGCGCGGCCGTCCGCCGGGCCTGGCCCTCGGTGGCGTCGATCACGCGGACGGGGTGGCCCTGCTGTGGCCGGGGCACGATCGAGGGACCCTTGACCGAGAAGGACGTGCCCCGGAAGTCGACGCGGTGGAGCTTGTCCCGGTCGATGAAGCGGCTGGTCGGCACGTCCCGTTTCTCGGCGTCGTCCTCCCAGCTGTCCCACAGCTTCGCGGCCACGTCGGCGACTTCACCGGCCTCCTGCCACAGGACGTCGGCTGCGGCCGCGTGTCGGCGGCCGAAGAGGCGGGCCTCGCCCTCGGTGGCCGACACGTCGAGCCGCCAGCCGGCCCGGCCCCGGCTGACCCAGTCGAGGGTGGCGACGGCGGCCTGGACGTGGAAGGGCTCGGTGTGAGTGGTGGTGACGGTGGGCACCAGGCCGATCCGGCTGGTGGCGGGCGCGACCCGGGACAGCACGGCGAGCGCGTCGGGGCCGGGCCGGGCGAAGGTGTCGTCCAGCGTCACGAAGTCGAGCCCGCCGCGCTCGGCGAGCCGGGCGAGGGCGACGTAGGAGGCGGCGGCGTAGACGGACTGCTGGTCCAGGGCGACGGAGAGATGCAGCATCACAGCACCGCCTTCTTCTCACGGTCGGCGACCTCGGCGACCTCGGCCAGTTCGGCGACCTCTGCGACCTCGGCGAGTTCGGTGAGGAACAGCAGCGCGGCCCGGGCCGTCGCGTCGTTCTGCCGGAAGGCGGGTCCGCCAGTGCGGGGCCGGGTGAAGGCACCGGGGGTACGGCCGTCGGTGTGCGGTCCGAGGGCGAAGCGCCGTGGGTGCGGCCTGCCGGACCGGTCCAGGAGCCGCCCGTCGGCCCGGTCCACCCGCAGCAGCCCGTCCGGGCTCTCGGCGACCCCCTCGGCATGCAGCTCGCGCAGCAGCGGATCGAGGGCCCGCCGGACGGTGGGTTCGGGCAGTCTCGCCTCGACCAGTGCCCGGCCCTCGACCGAAGCCCCCGGCACCGTGGGGCTCGACGCCCGGAACACCCCGTTCTCGGCGCGCACCTCCATGTCCGCGCCGACGAACCTGACCACCCCGGCCCGGGACAGCGCGAGCAGTTGCCGCAGCCGGGGCCCGGGCGGCCCGGACGCGAGGTAGCTGAAGAAGCCGTGCCACCACCCGCCGATGTCCCCTAGCTTCACCAGCTGCCCGTAGACGGAGAGCAGCCCGAGGAAGACGGCCAGGTCCGGGCTGTGCGAGGGGTCGTGGCGGCGGCTGAGATCGGCGTCGACGTACTCCCGCAGCCCTTCCTGGAGTTCCTCGTGCGACCCGAACCGCACGCCCTCCAGCGGGCGGTCCAGCCGGGCGAGGTCGAGCCGGTCGCCGGGGTCCGGCACAGCGGCGGTGACCAGCACCCCGCGCTCGGCGGGATCCGCCACCGCGTACTTCTCCTCGAAGTCGGCCCAGGGCATCGCGGTCCGCTCCGGGTGCACGGTGAACAGCCGGTGGTAGTGGGCGAACCCGAGCTCCTTCTCGACGAGCGGCCACACATCCGCTCCGAAGTCGAAGCCCCCGAGCCGGGCCGACAGTGCGTCGATCCGGTCCGGCCCCAGGAAGCGGGGCAGCGGCGGCCGGTCGCCGGTCCAGTCGTAGCCGATCTTCGAGTGGTACGGCACTCCGCGCCGCGATCCGACGTGGAGCACCGGCTCCCGGCCCGAGGGGACGTAGGTGTCCCCGTCGTACCGTCCGCCCCGGCCCTCGGTGAGCAGCACCATCAGGTCGACGAAGGCGAGTCCGAAGCCGCGGACCAGGACGGGTTCGCCGGGCGCGAGTGCGGACAGGTCGCTGTCGGCGGTGAAGTCGGGCGGCAGGTGGACCAGGCCGTGGGTGCGGGCGTACTCGGCGAGGTCGCGCTGTTCCGCGTCGAGTTCGGCGTCGAGGTGGCCGAGCGCCAGGACGACCAGGTCGGCGTGGAGCGGGTGTGGCCGGCCCTCCAGCCAGACCTGCTGCCGGCCCTCGCGGGGTCCGCTCACCCGCAGGGCGCGCAGCGGGTGGTGGTGCACGGTGACGCCGTCCGGAAGCGCGGCCACCGCCCGTTCGTGGACCCAGCGCAGGTAGGCGCCCTGGAGCTGCCGGTCGGCGAAGGTGCGGCCGTCGATGCCGGCCCACTCGTGCAGGGTGGGGCCGGGGTTCACGGGTCCTGCCATGTCCACGGTCTCGTCGGTGAACATGGTGACGTCCTCGGCGTGCGAGTTCATCCACAGCAGCGGGGACTGGGCCGCGCGCCAGATGCGTCCGGCGCCGGGTGGATGCGGGTCCACGAGGTGGACGTCCAGGCCCCGGCCGTCGTACAGCTCGGGGGCGTTGGCGGCGATCCGCTCGATCAGACCGGTCCCCCGCGGACCGGCCCCCACGATCACCAGTGAGCGTCTCATCGGGTGCGCTCCGGTATGCCGGGCGCGGCGGGGGCTTTGGCGAGGGTGCACGTGGGCATGCAAGGGCTCCGTTGCAGCGAGTTGAATGAACTCGGACGGTTGCCTTCACACGGTCGCGGCCGAGCCCCTCAGCAGCAGCCGCCCTGTGAGACTACGGGGGCGTTTCCCCTCGCTGTCAAGGTCGTCCACACTGTGAGCCGTACGTCTCAAGTCAGTTGACGCCCCACCGCATGCCTGTTCCACTTACCCCATGCATCCGCAGCAGTGGCTGGTCAAGCGCTCCCACATCGACCTCGGTCGCGTGTGGTCCTCCTCCTGTTGAGCTGACCCACTGCGCGCCCCCGTTCCGCGGGGCGCCTTTCGCGTTCTCCTCCCTTTTCCGCGTTCTTCGCCTTCACACACGCCCCTCCCCTCACCCGGCAACAGAACTGACGACGCCTCAGACGGCTCTCCTGCTCACCCGTTTGTCCCACTCGTCACCCATACGCCCCGAAGAATCATATTTCACTCATAGTCAGCAGCCGTATGGGAAACGACCCTTGGGGCACCCGGGCTCTCGACGTATTCCCTGTGCACCAGTACCGTCACAAACCCCCCGCGCGGCGGCTATCCACTTGGCGCGCGATCCGCATCATGGATGACCATAGGGATACATAAGCAAGAGAGACCGCTGTGAGAGGAGGCGTCCATGGGATCGGTGCGCAAAGCGAGTGCCTGGCTGGGCCTCGTTGACGACAACGATGACGAGCGTTACTACGACGACGACGGATACTCCGAAGGGACCGAGCCCGGGGATGCCTGGGTCACCGACCCCCGGGTCAAGGTGGCCTCGGACGTCGCCGAGGAGAAGGGCCGCCGGATCGGCACGGTGACCCCCGACAGCTTCAGAGACGCCCGGGCCATCGGCGAGATGTTCCGCGACGGCGTCCCCGTCATCATGAACCTCACCGCGATGGAGGCCGGTGACGCCAAGCGCGTCGTCGACTTCGCGGCCGGGCTGATCTTCGGACTGCGCGGCTCCATCGAACGGGTGTCCACCCGGGTGTTCCTGCTGACCCCCGCCAACACGGAGATCGTGAACGGCGACCCGGCACAGCACCGCACGGACGGCTTCTTCAACCAGAGCTGAGGCAGGGCCGCTCGTCGGCCCTGCCCCCGCGCAGGCTCTACCGGAACGCGTCCAGTCCGGTGAGCGCCTTGCCCAGCACCAGCTGGTGCATCTCGACGGTGCCCTCGTACGTCAGCACCGACTCGAGGTTCGTCGCGTGCCGCATCACGGGGTATTCGAGGGAGATCCCGTTGGCACCGAGGATCGTCCGTGCCGTACGGCAGATCTCGATGGCCTCGCGGACGTTGTTGAGCTTGCCGAAGCTGACCTGCTCGGGACGCAGGCGGCCGGCGTCCATGCGGCGCCCCAGGTGGTGGGCGAGCAGGATCCCCTTGTGCAGTTCGACCGCCATGTCGGCGAGCTTGGCCTGGGTCAGCTGGAAGCCGCCGATCGGCCGCCCGAACTGCTCGCGCGTCTTCGCGTAGTCGACGGCGGCCTCGAAACACGCCCGCGCCGCGCCCATCGACCCCCACACGATCCCGTACCGGGCGTGCGAGAGACAGCTCAGCGGCCCCTTGAGCCCGGCGACCTCCGGCAGCACCGCGTCGGCGGGCAGCCGTACGTCGTCCAGGACCAGCTCGCTGGTGACACTGGCCCGCAGCGACCACTTGTGCTTGATCTCGGGCGCCGAGAAACCCGGCACGTCGGTCGGCACCACGAACCCGCGGATGCCGTCGTCGGTCTGCGCCCACACCACGGCGACCCCGGCGACCGAGCCGTTGGTGATCCACATCTTGCGCCCGTTCAGGACCCAGTCCGTGCCGTCCTTCTTGGCGTACGTCCGCATGGAGGCGGGGTCGGAGCCATGGTCCGGCTCGGTCAGCCCGAAGCAGCCGATGACCTCGCCGGCGGCCATGCGGGGCAGCCAGGTCTGCTTCTGCTCCTCGCTGCCGAAGCGGTGGATCGCGTACATGGCGAGGGAGCCCTGCACCGAGACGAGGGAGCGGATCCCGGAGTCGGCCGCCTCCAGCTCCAGACAGGCGAGTCCGTACTGCACCGCGGAGGCGCCGGCGCAGCCGTACCCGCTGAGCGACATCCCCAGCGCGCCGATCTCACCGAGCTCACGGGCCAGTTCCCTGATCTCCGGCAGCTCGCCCTTCTCGTACCAGTCGGCGACGCGCGGCAGGACGCGGTCGGCGGCCCAGGTCCGCACGGTCGCGCGGATCGCCAGGTCCTCCGGCTCCAGCAGGTCGTCGATGCCGAGGGGGTCGGCGGGGTCGAACGGGGGCATGGCACATCCTCCGGCGGGCGAGCGGCTCGAAACTAGCAGCGCTAATCAGTCGTGCGGGGCCGACGCTACAACGCGGGCCCCCGCACAGCCAGACGCCCGCCCGGCAGGACGCACCTCAGGCCGAGACGCGGGACTCCGCGACCTCACGGGGCGAGGGCAGTTCCACGGCCGTCGGCGTCTCACCGCACTGCATGGTGCGCGGCAGCCGCAGCGCCATCACCGCGCCCAGCACCAGCAACCCCGCGCTCACCAGCAGGGTCACGTGCAGACCGTGCACGAAGGAGTCCCGGGCGGCGCGGCGCAGGGCGACCCCCGCGGATCCGCCGAGGCTGCCGGCCACGTCGTAGGCCTCGCCGAGGGAGTGCCCGGCCGACCGGGACGCCGACTCGGGGACCCCGGGCACGCCCGAGAGGCCAGGGGTGTAGGCCGCGTTCATCACGCTGCCGAGCAGGGCGATCCCGATGCCGGCGCCCAGTTGGTAGGAGGTCTCGCCGATCGCGGCGGCCCCGCCGGCCTGCTCCGGGGGTGCCTCGCTGAGCATCGACTCGTATGCCCCGAAGAGCGTGGTCTCCAGGCCGAACCCGAGCAGGACGAACCCGGACAGGAGCAGGCCGGTGTTGTCGGTGTCGCCCATCGCGGTGAGCAGCAGGACGGCCAGGGCGGTGAGACAGAACCCGGCGCTGACCATCCGGCGCGGACCGAACCGCCGCAGCAGACGCGCCCCGGCGAGCCCGGCCGCCATCGCGGCGACGGTGAGCGGCAGCAGTCGCAGACCGGTCTCCAGCGGGGAGAGGTCCAGGACCAGCTGGAGATACTGCGCCGCGATCAGTTCGAGGCCCACGAGGGCGAGCATCGCGAGGACGATGCAGCCGACGGAGGTGCTGAACGCGGGCCGCGCGAACATCCGCAGGTCCACCAAGGGGTGGGTGCGCCGCCGCTGCCGTCGTACGAACAGGACCAGCGACAGTGTGCCCACGATCAGCGGGACCGCGGTGAAGGCGTCGAGCTCGCCGCCGCCGAGCCGCTTCACGCCGAGCACCAGGGCGAACAGGCCGGCGGCCGCCATGAGGGCGCCGACCACGTCCCAGGGGCCGTCCGCGCTGCCCTTCGACTCGGGCAGCAGCAGTCGGCCGACCGGCAGGCTGACCAGCATCAGGGGGATGTTGACGAGGAAGACCGAGCCCCACCAGAAGTGCTCCAGCAGGAAGCCGCCGAGCAGCGGGCCGACCGCCGCGCCGACCGCGGCGACCGCGCTCCAGATGCCGATCGCGAGCGCCCGCTCACGCCGGTCGGGGAAGACCTGGCGCAGGATCGAGAGGGTCGCGGGCATGATCATCGCGCCGCCGACGCCGAGCAGGGCCCGCGCCAGGATCAGCACCTGGGCGCTGTCCGCGAGGGCGGCGACCGCGGAGGCGACACCGAAGAGGCCGTAGCCGAGCAGGAGGACGCGCCTGCGGCCCACGCGGTCGCCGAGCGTGCCGAAGAGGATCAGCAGCGAGGCGCAGGCGAGCGGGTAGACGTCGACGATCCAGAGCAGTTCTATCGCGCCGGGCTTGAGGTCCTCGGTGACGGCGGGCACCGCCACGTGCAGCACCGTCGCGTCGAGGGCGACCAGGAGCAGGCTGACGCAGAGGACGACCAGGACGACCCAGCGGTTTGCACCGGCCCCGGCCGCCCGACGGCGCAGCGCTGCGGCGGCCGTGGTCGTCCCGGACATGTACGTACCTCCCAGAAGTTCCCTCGCGTTCGGCGGGCACACGGGGCGGGGACTCCCCATGATCTCGGCCGGAGAGGAGCGGCTGTCTCCGGCCCGCGCAGCGAACGGCGGGTGACACGTCAGCGTACGCGAGTTCGCGCGTTCGCCCAGTGGTGGACCTCTCAGACATGGGACAGAACTCGTGTGGCGTACACCACTCTCCTTGTCTGCTCGCGTGCCCCTGGGGGCCGGACGGTTCGGCGCGCGGTCGATAATCGGACCCGTGACCGATCTTGGAACGCGCCCCGGACGGGCCCTGCGCCGAGCCGCCCCGGCACTGCTCGGCTACGCGGCCGTCCGCGCCCTGGGCCTTCTCACGCTGGCCCTGTGGAGCGCGGCGCGCGACAAGAGCGCGTACACCTTGTTGACGGCCCGCTGGGACGCGCTCTGGTACACCCGGGTCGCGGAACTGGGCTACGGCTACGAGGTGCGCCTCCCCAACGGGGACGTGCACTCCAACCTGGCCTTCTTCCCGCTGCTGCCCTGGCTGGAGCGACTGCTGTCCGCGCTCACGCCCCTGTCGTACGCCGACGCGGGTTTCGTGGTCTCCCTGCTCGCCTCGCTCGCCGCGGCCTGGGGTGTCTTCGCGGTGACGGACCACTTGTACGGCGCCCGGGCCGGCGTCTGCGCGGTCCTGCTGTGGGCCGTCCTGCCCGTCGGGATCGTCCAGTCGATGGCGTACAGCGAGTCGCTGTTCACGGCACTGGCGGCGTGGTCGCTGTACGCGGTCCTGACGGGGCGGTGGGTGACGGCGGGCCTCCTGGCCTCCCTGGCAGGCCTGACCCGCCCGGTCGGACTGGCGGTGGTGGCGGCGGTGTGGGTGACAGGTGCCGCGGCCTTCCTGCGGGAGCGACGGAACCGGGGCGCGACCGCGACGGTCGCCGGAGAACGGGACCGGGGTGAGGCCGAGGGCCGCACTTACAGGCGAACCCGCAGCGCGGCGGACCCGGGCGGCTCCCGTGCCGTCGAGCACGCCCCCCCGCCCGGCACGGCATCCATGACCGGGCGCGCGCCGGACCCGGAGGGCGCACTCACCCCTTCACACTCCCCCGGCGTCGGAGCCGGCGTGGCCCTCGGCATGGCGCTGGCCCCCCTCGGCACCGCCGCCTACGTCCTGTGGGTCGGTCACCGCACCGGCAAGGGCCCCCTCGGCTACCTCGACGTCCAGGCCGGCTGGCGGAACGGGTTCGACGGCGGGTACGCGTTCGCCCGTTTCATCGGTGACAAGTTCACGTCGTTCCCGTCCGCGCTCGCCGGAGCCGGACTGATCGTCGGGGTCGCTCTGATCATCCGGCTGTACGTCCTCTGCGTGCGCCAGGGCCAGCCGCTGCCCCTGTTGGTGTACGCGGGGGTCGTCACGGCACTCGCCCTGTGCGCGTCGAGCTACTTCGGCTCGAAACCGCGCCTGCTGATGCCCGCCTTCCCCCTGCTGCTCCCCCTCGCCCTGGCCCTCGCCCGAGCGAAGACCCGCAGGTCAGCCACGGTCGTGGCCGCCGTCACCGTCGCCTCCGCCCTGTACGGCGCGTTCTGGCTGAACGGCTCGGGTCCGCCATGATCGACGGGGCGGCCCCCCGGGCGTCCATGAGCGGCCGGACAATTCCACCCCATGATTCGGTGAACGAATTCATAAGGGCCATAAAACCGGAACCCAGAATGATCAAAGGAATTGAAGGGCGGAGCCGCCCACCTTTGCGGAATCCCTGGATATAAACCTCCACCTGAGAGGAATCCCACATCACATCGTCATCACAAAGCCGCTGATTCGACAGGGAACAGAGCTCACTCGCTGTAACGTCGATTGGGTGCGTACCGAACGAAACCCCACCCGTCTGGACCGGGTGTTCGCCAGGCTGGACCGTGAGCCGGAACGGCCGGCCCACCTCAGCGTGCCGAGAGCAAGCCGTCACCGGACGGTCCTCGTGGTCGCGGCCCTGGCGTTCTACCTGGCGATCGTGTGGCTGGTGGTGACCACCTCGTGGCTGGTCCGCCTCGACTGGCAGGTCATGTTCTTCCGGCCGTACCAGCAGTGGGCGTCCATCCACTGGTTCGTCGACTACTACGTGGTCCTGGGCCAGCGCGGCCCGACCGCGGTGATGGTCGCGGCCTGGCTGGGCTGGCGTTCCTGGCGGCAGCACACCCTGCGCCCGCTGCTGACCCTCGGCACCTCGCTGCTGCTGCTGAACATCACCGTCGGCGCCGCCAAGTACGGCATGGGACGGCTCGGACCGCACTACGCCACCGTCATCGGCTCGAACGAGATGGGCATGGGCGGCGATATATTTCCCAGCGGTCACACCGCCAACGCCGTGGTGACCTGGGGAATCCTGGCCTATCTGGCCTCCACCCCCAGGGCCCGCCGCTGGCTGTCCGCGATCTCCGCGGTGACCTCGCTGGGCGTCGGCATGGCCACCGTCTACCTCGGTACGCACTGGCTGAGCGACGTCCTGCTGGGCTGGGTCGCGGGGCTGCTGATCCTGCTGGCGCTCCCCTGGTTCGAGCCGCTGATCGCCCGCACCGAGGTCTACGCCTTCGACCTGCGCGACCGCTGGCGGGCCCGCGGCGGCGTCAGGGCCCCGGCCCCCGTCACCCCGGTCACGGCCCCCGCACCGGCCCGGCTCAAGCCGCTCACCGCCCCGCAGAACGAGACCGCGGCCCGCGAGGCCGTCGCACCGCCGCGCGGACCCAGGACACCGATCCATCTGTCCCCCGGCCCGCACACCAGCCGCTCGGAGCGCACCCCGGTCACCCCGGCCGGCAGCCGCCGTCCACCGCACTCCGACCGCCTCGTTCGCGGCACCCCGTCCCCGGCCACCCGCCCGCTGACCGGCGGCTGACCACCGCCTTCACAGGTACGCACACCACCTCGCAGCGGTACGACGACGAAGGTCCCGGCTCCTTTCCAGGAGCCGGGACCTTCGTCGTCGTACCGGGGATCTCAGCCCTTCCAGGCCCGCGCGACGAAGCCGTCCTTCACCTCGAAGTTCAGCCGGCCCGCGCGGTACTCCATCGTGATGATCGCCCCCGGCGGCAGCGACCGTACCGTCGACCAGCCCCGCTCGCACGCGATCCGCTCGGCGGCTGCGGAGTCGAGGCCGACGTAGGTGTCCGGGCTGTCGTCGGGTTCGGCGGACGGTGTGGGAATGGGTGCCATGGCGCCACGCTAGGCCCTGCCCGGCAGCCACGGAAGTCCGGACCCGGCCCCCCTCCTGTCACGCTTCTGTCACAGGATCAAGGCCCGCGTTTCCCTAGCGGTGCGTCACACGGACGGGCGTTTCCCTAGCCCGTCCGCGGGTATTCGAACGAAATTCCCGCGTGTCCCCCGACTTCCCCGAAAGGCCTGTGAGAAGGCTGGGCGAAGAACAGCCGCGGCTCCTTTGCCCGCCTATACCGGACAGGGTCGGGGAAGCTGACACCGCATAAGAAATACACGGTTCCGGCACAGAACCCCCTTACGCCCCCCTGTCGCCGCGCACTACGGCGCGAGCATCATGGCGTGAGCCGAGCGAAGGGGCGAGCGATGGGGACGCAGACCGCGCAGGCGACGGCAGGACCCGTGCGGACCAGGCGGCACAAGCGGCGCGGGCGGCTGGTCGTGGACTGGCTGACCACCACGGACCACAAGAAGATCGGCCACCTCTATCTGATCACGTCGTTCGTGTTCTTCCTGGTCGGCGGGGTCATGGCCCTGCTGATGCGCGCCGAACTCGCCCGCCCCGGGCTCCAGATCATGGACAACCAGCAGTACAACCAGCTGTTCACGATGCACGGCACGATCATGCTGCTGCTCTTCGCGACCCCGAGCTTCGCGGGCTTCGCCAACGAGCTGATGCCGCTCCAGATCGGCGCCCCGGACGTGGCCTTCCCGCGGCTGAACATGCTGTCGTACTGGTTCTTCCTGTTCGGCGGCCTGATCGTGCTGGGGTCGCTGCTCGTGCCGACCGGTCCCGCCGCCTTCGGCTGGTTCGCCTACGCGCCCCTGAACAACTCCGCGCACTCCCCCGGCGTCGGCCCCGACCTGTGGATCATGGGCCTGGCGCTGGCCGGCTTCGGCACGATCCTCGGGGCGGTCAACTTCATCACCACGATCATCGGGATGCGCGCACCCGGCATGACCATGTTCCGGATGCCGATCTTCACCTGGAACACCCTGTTCACGTCGATCCTGATCCTGCTGGCGTTCCCGGTGCTCGCGGCCGCCCTGCTGGTGCTGGAGGCGGACCGGCGCTTCGGCTCGCGGGTCTTCGAGGCGGGCAACGGCGGGGCGCTGCTGTGGCAGCACCTGTTCTGGTTCTTCGGGCATCCCGAGGTGTACATCATCGCGCTGCCGTTCTTCGGCATCATCACGGAGATCATCCCGGTCTTCAGCCGCAAGCCGATCTTCGGTTATCTGACGCTGGTGGCGGCCACGATGTCGATCACCGGTCTGTCGATCGTGGTGTGGGCCCACCACATGTTCGTCACCGGCGCGGTGCTGCTGCCGTTCTTCTCGTTCATGAGCTTCCTGATCGCCGTCCCGACAGGGGTGAAGTTCTTCAACTGGACCGGCACGATGATCAAGGGCTCGCTGTCCTTCGAGACACCGATGCTGTGGGCCACGGGCTTCCTGGTGACGTTCCTGTTCGGCGGCCTGACCGGCGTGCTGCTGGCCTCGCCGCCGCTGGACTTCCACGTCTCGGACACCTACTTCGTGGTGGCGCACTTCCACTACGTCGTCTTCGGCACGGTCGTCTTCGCGATCTTCGCCGGCTTCTACTTCTGGTGGCCCAAGTTCACCGGGAAACTGCTCGACGAACGGCTCGGCAAGATCCACTTCTGGACGCTGTTCGTGGGCTTCCACACCACGTTCCTGGTGCAGCACTGGCTGGGTGCGGAGGGCATGCCCCGCCGGTACGCGGACTATCTCGCCGCGGACGGCTTCACCGCCCTGAACACGGTCTCCACAATCGGCGCGTTCCTGCTCGGCATGTCGACGCTGCCGTTCCTCTACAACATCTGGAAGACCGCGAAGTACGGCGTGCCGGTCGAGGTGGACGATCCCTGGGGCTTCGGTCGCTCCCTGGAGTGGGCGACCTCCTGCCCGCCGCCGCGGCACAACTTCACGACGCTGCCGCGGATCCGTTCCGAGTCCCCGGCGTTCGACCTGCACCATCCTGAGTACGCGGCCCAGGCTCCGCAGCCGGAGCCGAAGAGCGAGCAAGCGAGCGAGCAAGCCGGTCACGAACCGTCCTGATCGCCTCGGTCAGCTCGGCGGGCTCCAGCACCTCGAACTCGAAGCCGGTCAGCACCACATGGATCACCATGACGTCGAGGCTGGAGGCCCCGGTCCGCAGGATGCAGCTGCCGGGCCCCTCCGCCTCCAGCACTCCGGCGCTCGGCGAGATCCGCTCGGCGGCCTCCTCGACGGGCACCAGCAGCCGCACGACCGCGTGCGAGGCGTACGCGCGCGTGGAGACGCCTCGCGAGACATAGGCGGCCAGGTCGTCGGCGGGCGGGGTGCGCGGGGTGAAGCGGGGGCCGTGCGGCGGCTTCGGAGTGATCCGGTCGACGCGGAAGGTCCGCCAGTCGTCGCGGTCCAGGTCCCAGGCGACCAGGTACCAGCGCCGCTCGCTGCACACCAGGCGGTGCGGTTCGACGGTACGGCGGCTTACGGCGCCCCCGTGGTCGCTGTACTCGAAGCGCAGGCGCTCGGCGTCCCGGCACAGGTGGGCCAGCTCGGTGAGGACGGCCGGGTCGACGGCGGAGGGCTGAGGGCCGCGCAGCATCGGCACGGTGAAGGCGTTCAGGGCACCCACCCGGCGGCGCAGCCGGCCCGGCAGGACCTGCTCCAGCTTGGCGAGGGCCCGCACCGAGGTCTCGCCGATGCCCTCGATGCCCTGTCCGGCGGCGGTGCGCAGTCCGACGGCGACCGCGACGGCCTCGTCGTCGTCAAGGAGCAGCGGGGGCAGCTCGGCGCCCGCGCCCAGCTGGTAGCCGCCGCCGGTGCCGGGGCTGGCGTTGACGGGGTAGCCCAGCTCGCGCAGCCGGTCCACGTCCCGGCGCACGGTGCGCGGGGTGACGCCGAGGCGGGCGGCGAGGTCGGCGCCGGACCAGTCGCGGTGGGCCTGGAGGAGCGAGAGCAGGCGCAGCAGTCGTGCCGAGGTCTCCAACATGGAGCCGAGTCTGCCAGTCATCGCGGACAGCAGCTGTCCGCAAGTCCTCCTACCTTGGACTTATGGCAGACAACAGCGTGCACAGCCACCGGATCGACATCCCGCAGGCCCGGCTCGACGACCTGCGCACCCGCCTGGACCTCACCCGCTGGCCGGACGAACTCCCGGACGCCGGCTGGGAGTACGGTGCCTCCCTGCCGTATCTCCGCGATCTGGCCGGCTACTGGCGGAACGCCTACGACTGGCGCAAGCACGAGGCCGCTCTCAACGAACTCCCGCAGTTCGTCACCGAGATCGACGGTGCCCGGGTGCACTTCCTGCACCTGCGTTCCGCCCGCCCGGACGCGCTCCCGCTGGTCCTGACGCACGGCTGGCCGGGCTCGGTGGTGGAGTTCCTCGGGGTGATCGGCTCCCTGCGCGAGGACTTCCACCTCGTGATCCCGTCCATCCCGGGCTTCGGCTTCTCCGGGCCGACACGCGACAAGGGCTGGAACGTCAACCGGGTCGCCCGCGCCTGGGCGGAGCTGATGCGCAGGCTCGGCTACGAGCGGTACGGCGCCCACGGTGGCGACCTCGGCGCGCTGATCTCCCCCGCGCTGGCCCGTGTCGCCCCCGAGTCCGTGGTCGGCGTCCATGTGAACGCCGCCTCGGTCGGCTTCATCCCGCTCGGCCCGGTCGACGAGGAGGCACGCCAGGGGCTGACCGACCGCGAGCTGAGGAGCCTCGCGAGCATCGCCGACTTCACCACAGACGGCTTCGGCTACAACGTCCTCCAGTCGACCCGCCCGCAGACCCTGTCGTACGGCCTGACCGACTCGCCCGTCGGCCAACTGGCCTGGATCATGGAGAAGTTCCAGGCGTGGACGCACTCCTCGGCGGCCCTGCCGGAGGATGCGATCGACCGGGACACCCTGCTCACGAACGTGATGCTGTACTGGCTGACCGGCACGGCCGGTTCCGCCGCCCGCATGTACTACGAGAACAGCCATGTGCCGGACTGGTTCCCGACATCGACCTCGGGGGTGCCGACCGCGGTGGCCAACTTCGGCGAGGACGTGGCGATCCGCCGCTGGGCCGAGCAGGCCAACACCGTGGTCCGCTGGACCGAGTTCGACCGCGGCGGCCACTTCGCCGCCCTGGAGGTCCCGGAGTTGCTGTCCGGGGACATCAGGGAGTTCTTCGGCTCACTGCGGTGACGGACACCGACAGGTCACTGCTGGTAGGGCAGTTGCGGAACGTCGAAGCAGGTGTCGTTCATGTCGCCCTGGGCGACCCAGCCGCGGCCGTCCTTCCAGCGGGCCACCGAGAGGCAGGTCTCGCGGTGCTTCGGCGGCTCGGAGAGGCGCTCGAACCTGACAGGCAGGAGGAGGCCGTCCGCGGTGTAGCCCTGGCTGCGGTTCATGTACGCGTCGACACACGCGCGCGTGATGCCCTGTTCCGCGCACGACCTCGCCGCGTCGGTGAACCACATCGCGGCCGCCCAGCCCTCCAGCTGCCACTGGGAGTGCGTGCTGAGCCCCTTCGTGGCGTCCCTGAAGGCGCGTACGGCCGCGTTGCCGGTGTCCTCGAAGTTCCGGCTGGATCCGGTGGCCCACAGGGCGTTGCGGCAGTGCGGGGCGTCCTTGTAGTCGTCGGGCACGGTGGAGGTCCAGTTCTGCACGTTGGTGACCTTGGCGGTGACCTCGACCCCGGCCTGGTCCATCGCCTCGCACAGCCGGGCGTTGCCATGGCTGTCGACGGCGTCGAAGACCAGGTCGACGCCCTGCTCCTTGAGATCGGCCGCCACGGCACGGAAGTTGGGCAGCGCGAAGTCGACCTGCTCGGGGACCACCTGGTAGCCCTCGGCCCTGAGCCCCTGCTCGACGAGGTCGGCGTAGGCGGCGGAGGCGGCCTGGTTGTACGACACGACAGCGGCCGTACGGGCCCCGTGCTCGCGCTTGAAGTAGCGGTAGACCTCGGTGCCGCCGTACTGCTTGCCGTCCCAGCCGGTGGTGCCGGCGCGGGGCGCCAGGCTGCCGTAGATGCCGTAGAGGTGCGGCCAGGTGTCGTAGGCGGCACCGATGGGCTGGCCGCCGATGTCGGGCACGCGCGCGTGGGAGACGCGGGAGGCGCCCGCGTAGTCGAGGGCGGTGGTCGCGACCAGGGCGACCACCTTGTCCTCGTCGAGCAGCCGGTGCACGCAGGTGTTGTTGCCGACGCCGCTGCCGCCGTCGTCGCACTCGCGCACCTCGACCCTGCGTCCTTCGACGCCCCCGTGCGCGTTGAGCCGCTCGAAGTACGCCTTGGCCCCGTCGCGGGGGCCGGTGAAGGCGTCGCCGCCGACCGGGCTGGTGGCGCTGGTGACGATCCCGACCCGGATCGGCCCGGCGTCCTGGGCGGGGCCGGCGCGCTCCCGGTGCTCGAAGTCGCTCTCCGGCAGCCGGCTGCCGCACGCCGTGCCCACCGCGAGCAGCAGGACGGCGAGGGCGGCCTCAGCAGCCCGGCAGCGCCGACGCCGTGGCATTGCCGCTCAACTGGACCAGCGCGCACAGGGTGTTGACCGACACCTTCCAGTGGCCGCCCTCCTCGACCGCCGTGCCGGAGGCGTCCGGAAGGGCCGTGGCGCCGTTCAGGAGCAGGGTGTACGTCACGGTCGCCTGGTCCGGTTTCGTGAACTGCACCTTGGTGACCTGCGCCTTGACCTGCCCGCCCCGCTGGTCACCGCTGAACGCCCGGAGCACCGGCCCCATCTCGTCGCCGTTCTCCAGGACGGCCTGCTTGTCCTTGGTGGAGGTCTTCGGGTCGAAGAACTTCTGCCAGTTCGTCCCGATCTCGCGCCGGGCGGCCGCCGCGTCGGCGGGTCCTCCGGTCGACGGGGCCGCGGACGGTGCGCTCCGCTCCACCGAAGGCGTCGGGGGCGGGCTCTCGCTGCCGCCGCCGCTGTCGTCGCTGCACGCCGTGAGGGCCATGGCGAGGACGAATCCCGCCACCAGCCCCCGGCTGCCGTTCCCCCATGTGCGGTCGCTCCCGAGAACCATCTGGCTCACCACCGGGTGTCGGTCCGGGCCACGTGCGCCCGGTGCTTTCAGGGTCAGCTTCAAGAAGGCATAGTGCAAGCGATGGGTGGACTTGCACAGGGTCAGGCACGCGACATGTGGGAGCCAGAGATGCGGACAGCCCGACTGCGGACCGTGCACCCCGTCCTCTGGGCAGGCTGGGCCGCCCTCGCCGCGGGCGCGGTGCTCTGCGTCATCGGCTGGTACGGCGTCTCGGGCGAGCGGTACGCCGAGCGGCAACTGCCCTACCTCGCCTCCTGCACGGTGCCCGGAGCCGCGCTGATCGTCGCCGGCGCCGTCCTCCTCACCCACGGCCGTGGCGCGCTCGCCGCCACGCGCGTGGAGGAGCTGTACGGCCTCCTGGTCGCCGCGGAGCCCGCCGAGGCCGGGGACCCCGCCACGAGCGCGCCCCTGGCGGTGAGCGGGGACCTGCTGATGGTGCCCGGCGGCACGCTCTGGCACCGCGCGGACTGCCCGCTGGTCTCCGGGAAGGCGGAGGCGGTCCCGGTGGACGCGAAACTCCTGGCGAGCGGTGAGCTGGGCCCCTGCCCGATCTGCGAGCCCGTCGAAGAGACCGACTGATGTCCTCGCTGACCTGGGACCTCACCCTGGCCGGTCTGTCGGTCGGCAGCGCGGCCGCGCTCACCGGGGTCGGCCTGATCGTGACGTACCGCGCGACCGGGGTGCTGAACTTCGCGCACGGGGCGCTCGCGATGGTGTGCGCGTATGTGCTGCGGCAGTGCGTGGTGGAGTGGGGGTGGCCGCTGTGGGCCGGGGCGGCGCTGACCCTCCTGGTGCTGGCTCCGGCACTGGGAGTGGTGCTGGAGCGCCTCGTCTTCCGGCCGCTGTCCGTCCTGGGCGGCGATCCGGCCCGGACCCTGGTGGCCTCCATCGGGGTGTTCGTGCTGCTGGTGGGCGGGGCCGCGCTGCTGTGGGGCCAGGGCGCCCGGGACGACGCCCCGGAGCTGGTGGCGGCCGACCCGTGGGGGCAGTTGGCGATCGTGCTGGTCCTGGCCGTCGGGGTGGGCGCGGTGATCCGCTGGACCCGCTTCGGGCGGGAGCTGCGGGCGGTGGTGGACGACCGGAGGCTGGCCGTGCTCGGCGGGATCGACGCCGACCGGGTGGCGGCGGCCTGCTGGGCGTTCGGGTCGTTCACGGCGGGCCTGACGGGCGTGCTGCTGGCCCCCTACGTCCGCCTGGACCCGTACGGCCTGCCGTTGCTCGTCATGGAGGTGGTCGCGGTCGCGGTGGCGGCACGGATGCGGAGCCTGCCGGTGGCCGTCCTGGTGGCCCTGACGATCGGGGTCGCCCAGAGCCAGCTGACGAGGCTGCACCCCTCGGGCTGGGGCGCACCTCTGCTCCAGGCGGTCGGCGCGAACCTTTTCGTCGTGGCCCTGCTGATCGCGTCCCTGGTGCTCCCCGGCGTCGGCACCCGTGACGCGCTGCCGCGTACGGCCACCGCGCGCGTGCCGACGCCGCCGGGCGCGTGGATCGTGGCGGCGGTGCTGTTCCTGCTCCCGCTGGGCTTCGCCGGCCCGGACCTGCACACGTCGGTCCAGGTCCCGGCGCTGGGTGTGGTGCTGCTCTCGCTGGTGGTGGTGACGGGCCGAGGCGGCCAGATCTCCCTCGGGCAGGCGGCCTACGCGGGTCTGGGAGCCCTGTTCACCGCGCTCCTCGCCGCGGGCCGCTTCCCGGGTCTGCCCCGGCTGCCGGAACTGGCGGCACTCGCGCTGGCGGTGCTCCTGGTGGCTCCCCTGGGCCTCCTGACGGGGTGGCCGGCGATCACCCGCCGGGGCCTGGCGCTGGCCCTCGCGACCTTCGCGGTCGGCGTCGGCGTGAGCCGCTTCGTCTTCGCCCAGCCGTACGCCACGTCCGGCCTCTCCCTGGACCGCCCCCGGGGCTTCGACGGCGACCGCGCGTACTACGTCCTGGAGCTGGCCCTGCTGACACTGGCCCTGCTGGCGACCCACGCCCTGCGCAGGGGCCGCACGGGGCGTGCCCTGGCCTCCCTGCGCGACCACGAGCAGGGTGCGTCGGCGGCGGGCGTCCGGGTCCCCGCCCTGAAGCTGCTGGCCTTCGTGGCGGGCGCCGCCCTGGCCGCCCTGGGCGGCGGGATGCTCGCCATGGGCCTGCGCGCCTTCGATCCCGCCGCCTACGACCCCGTCCGCAGCCTCCTCTGGTTCGCCGCGGTGATGGTCCTGGGCGCCGACAGCACCCTGGGCGCGCTGGCGGCGGCGGCCCTGCTGGTCGGCCTGGACGCGGGAGCACGGGGCGGGGTGGCAGCGGCCCTGATCGGCGTGCTGGCGGTCCTGGTGGGCCGCTTCCCCGGGGGCCCGTACGAGGCCGTACGACGGCTACGGTCCGGGCGGAGACCGGCGCTGACGGCCACGGGCCGGGCGGCGCAGCACCGACTGGGGTCGGCGCAGCTGTCCTCGACCGCAGCAACGGCGAGCACCCCGACGGCGGACACCGGCGGGGCCGGACCCACCCCGACCCACCGCCGAAGCCCCCGTGCGGGTGGGAACACGAAGACGAACCCGGCCGGAGGCCGGGGAGTCCTCACCGCCCACGACCTCCACGCCCGCTACGACGGCTTCACCGCCCTCGCCGGAGTCGACCTGACCGTCCCCCCGGGCAGAATCACCGCGATCATCGGCCCCAACGGAGCCGGAAAGAGCACCCTCTTCCACTGCCTGGCAGGAACGATCCGCCCCACCCGAGGCCAAGTCAGCTACGCCGACAGGAACATCACCCCCCTGTCCCCCCACACCCGCACCCGCCTCGGCATCTCCCGCACCTTCCAGCAACTCGCCGTCTTCCCCACCTTGACCGTCACCGAGAACGTGCAACTGGGCGCAGAGCAGGGTCACATCAAGGACCCGTCCGCCACGGACCGCGCCCTGAGACTCCTGCACCTCGACGGCCCCCTCCGGGACGCCCCCGCCGCCGGTCTCCCCACGGGCACCCTCCGCCGGGTCGAACTCGCCAGAGCCCTGGCCGGCACCCCGGGCGTCCTCCTCCTGGACGAACCCGCCGCCGGCCTGGACACCGCCGAAGTGGCCGACCTCGCCCGCGTCCTGAGGGCCCTGGCCGCCGACGGCACGGCCCTCCTCGTCGTCGAGCACGACCTGGACCTGGTCGCCGACCTGGCGGACGTGGTGCACGTCATGAGCGCGGGCCGCATCGTCGCCTCCGGGCCCCCGGCCCACGTGCTGGACGCTCTCGACGCCCGGGAGACGGCCGTATGAACGGAATCTCCCTGCGCCACGCGCGCGTGCGCTACGGCCCCCTGGAGGCCCTGCACGGCGTCACCCTCACCGCCCCCGCCCCCGCCCCCGGCCTCACCGTCCTGCTGGGCCGCAACGGTTCCGGCCGTACCACCATCCTGCGCGCCCTGGCCGGGACAGTGCCGCTCACGGACGGCCGCGTGGTGTGGGACGGGGCCGACGTGACCCGGGTGCCGGCATACGAGCGGGCCCGGCGCGGGCTGTGCCTGGTTCCCGAGCGCCAGGCGGTGTTCGGCTCGCTCACCGTCCGCGAGAACCTCGAACTCGCCGCTCCCGCATACGATCTCGCCCTGGACGCCTACCCGCAGCTGGCCCCGCTCCTCGCCCGCCGCGCCGGCACCCTCTCCGGCGGCGAGCAGCGCATGCTCGCCCTTTCCCGTGCCCTTCTGGCACGCGCGCGCGTGGTCCTCGTCGACGAACCCGCGCAGGGCATGTCCCCGGCGGTCGCGGCCCGCACGTACGACCTCCTCGCCACGCTGGACGCGTGTGTGGTGGTGGCCGAGCAGCGGCTGCCGCCCGCACTGCTCGGCCGGCCGGCGATCGTGTACGAACTGCGGCGCGGCACGGTCGTGTTCGCCGGGGAGGCAGCCGAACTGCGGCCGAGGTGAATCGAACCGAGCCCCCCGTGGACGCCCAGGGCCCCGCCCGGTCGGAGGACGACCGGACGGGGCCCCGTGCCCACGGCAGGGGGAGCCCTCAGATCTCGAGGCGCTGCCCGGGCACGATCAGGTCGGGGTCGGCACCGATGACGGCCTTGTTGAGGGCGTAGAGCCGCTGCCAGGTGGTCCCGTGCCGGGTGGCGACCTTGCTGAGCGTGTCGCCGGTGCGGACGGTGTAGTCGCCGCGGGACGCGCTGCGGTTGGTGTGGCCCTCCGAACGGACCGGCTTCTTCACCGGCTTGGCGGGAGCGGCCTTGGTCGAGGACGAGCTCTCCGCGGAGCCGGAGGAGGCGGCGGGCGCGCCGCCGTACGCCCCGGCCCGGGCCGAGCAGGTCGGCCAGGCGCCCCATCCCTGGGCGCCCTGGACCTTGGTGGCCACGGCGATCTGCTGTGACTTGGTGGCCTGGTCGGCGGTGGGTGCGTAGGCCGTACCGCCGTACGCGCGCCAGGTGCCGGCGGAGAACTGGAGTCCTCCGTAGTAGCCGTTGCCGGTGTTGATGTGCCAGTTCCCGCCGCTCTCGCACTGGGCGATGCGGTCCCACACTCCGCCGTCGGCCGCCACGGAGTTGCCGGCCGCGGCCAGCAGTCCGAGGGGGGCGAGCAGGGCGGCCCCGGCGAGGGCCGCGGTGGTCCGGGTCTTACGAGCGCTGTCGCGCGTGGTATCGGCACATTCGGACATGTGATTCCCTCTCGAACAACTCGGGGTCCCCCAAGGCGGGGCGCGCTCCCGGCACAGGGGCCGGGTGGTCGCGCTCCGCCCCGTCCGCCGAAGGTGGTGCGAAGTGCTGGCTTGGTGCGTCGGCGGACGTTCCCGAGCGGTGCTCGCTGCACACGGCGGAGGAATGTAGAGAGCCTGTGGAGGGGACAGCAACCAACTCCTCGTCGTAGCAGGTCAGTTGACGGTTACCGCGGGTATCGACATTTTTCGGCCACCCACTTCATCAGTGGATTTCCTGATTTGTCGAACAGAGCCGTTGCCATTCTGTGACCCGGTTCACGCAACCAACTCCCTTGACCTCCCCTCCACTTGACGCTGAGTGCCCGATTCCGCACCCGTGGTGACCCTGCGCGCTGGATGGTTCGATTCCGTTCGCCCTGAAGCGTGACTCCGGCCACAGATCACCCGTTGTCTTCTTCATGAGCCCGGGACCCGCCCGAGCACCACATCCCGAGGGAGCCACCCGTGCCGCGCATGCTCGACGTCAGCGACGAGGTACGTGCCGAGATCGGCGACGAAGAAGCCGACCGGCTGCTCGCCGGCGAGAACGCACCCGGCAGTTACGACTGCACCTCCTGCCGCACCCAGGGCGACTCCGAACAGGAGCGCACCAGCACCGTCCTGTTCATCGGCGACGAGACCGCCGTCCTGGCCTTCGCCCACGCCACCTGCCTGCCCTCCCAGGTCGTCCAGGTCACCGAGGAGCAGCTCCAGGGCGCGGTGAAGTCCATCACCGGCGACACCGTGGACCTCGACCCGGACAAGGTCGCACCCGAGCAGGCGGTGCTCGGGGTGACCAGCGGACTCGTCCTGATCGCCGGGGAGTTGCACCCGGCGCTGGTCGTGGAACCGACCGGGCCGATCGTGCGGCCGGGCGCGACGGGACTCGGCGACGACTTCCTGCCGCTGCTCATCGAGCAGGGGTTCATGCCGCTCACCACGATCGACTCGGTGCCGTCGGTGCTGCACGGCTGGTCGGTGCTGCTGGCGGTGGGCCAGCTGCACGCGGTGCTCCAGCCGTCGGCCAACGGCGGCCAGCCGGTGGCCTGGTGGCAGGCGCACCAGCCGCTCCAGGTCACCGAGAGCTGGCGGGCGGCCGCGAACAAGCACCAGCAGGTGCTGATGTTCGCCGCCCCGGTGGGCTCCATCGGCCGCCAGCCGCGCGAGGACCTGCTCCGGGACGCGCTGGACAAGGCCGCGGCCAACGGGAAGCTGGTGGCCGCAGCGATGCCCCTGGCCGGGACGTGAGGGTCCGCCTGGCCGGGGCGTCAGGGGGCTGCCTGGCCGGGGCGTGAAGGTCCATCGGCCGGGACGCGCGGGTGCCCCCTGATCACGCACCCGCATCCCTGAAGTCCCGCGGTCGTTTGGACATACGTGCACCCATACGACGCTCCGCGCCGGTTTCCCGGCGGACCATCGGCCACGCCGATCTACGACGCGCTCTACTCCGAGTACGTCAAGACCTTCCGTTCGCTGCCGGGTGACCGCAGCGGCGAGGAGGAGCTGGGCTTCACCGCGTTCGGGAACACCCCGCACGCCTCGGGCTCGTTCAGCAGCTCGTACAGCGCCTACAGCGCGGGGGCGTTCAGCGCCCGCCAGCAGTCGCAGTGGCAGCGGGTGGGTCACATCGGGCAGCAGCACACAGGGATGCACCACGTCCCGGCGGCGCTGCCGCCCGGCCCGCGCAGAGGGATCTGAAGCATGAGTGAGGGGGCGGTCCCGGCCGGGACCGCCCCCTCACTCATGCCCGCGTCACTTCTTCTTGGTGTTCTTGGCGCCGCGCTTCTCGCGCACCCGCACCGAGATGTGGATCGGGGTGCCCTCGAAGCCGAACTCCTCGCGCAGCCGGCGCTCGATGAACCGCCGGTAGCCCGCCTCGATGAACCCGGAGGCGAAGAGCACGAACCGCGGCGGCTTGGTGCCGGCCTGGGTGCCGAAGAGGATGCGCGGCTGCTTGCCGCCCCGGATCGGGTGCGGGTGGGCGGCGACGAGCTCACCGAGGAAGGCGTTGAGGCGACCGGTGGGGACCCGGGTCTCCCAGCCCGCCAGGGCCGTCTCGATCGCCGGGACCAGCTTCTCCATGTGCCGTCCGGTCTTCGCCGAGACGTTCACCCGCGGCGCCCAGGCGATCTGGCCGAGCTCGGTCTCGATCTCCCGCTCCAGGTAGTAGCGGCGCTCCTCGTCGAGGGTGTCCCACTTGTTGTAGGCGACGACGATGGCACGGCCCGCGTCCACGGCCATGGTGACGATCCGCTGGTCCTGCACGGAGATGGACTCGGAGCCGTCGATCAGGATGACCGCGACCTCGGCCTTCTCGACGGCGGCCGCGGTCCGCAGCGAGGCGTAGTAGTCGGCGCCCTGCTGGAGGTGGACCCGCTTGCGGATACCGGCGGTGTCGACGAACTTCCAGGTGACACCGCCGAGTTCGATCAGCTCGTCGACCGGGTCACGGGTGGTGCCGGCCAGCTCGTTGACAACGACCCGCTCCTCGCCGGCCACCTTGTTCAGCAGCGAGGACTTGCCGACGTTCGGGCGGCCGATCAGCGCGATCCGGCGGGGGCCGCCGATCCCGGTGCCGCCGAAGGTCTGCTCGGGCGCCTCCGGCAGCGCCTCCAGGACCGCGTCCAGCATGTCGCCGGTGCCCCGGCCGTGCAGCGCGGAGACGGGGTGCGGCTCGCCGAGGCCCAGGGACCACAGGTACGCCGCGTCGGACTCACCGCTCAGACCGTCGACCTTGTTGGCGGCCAGCACCACGGGCTTGCCGGCCTTGCGCAGCAGTCGTACGACCGCCTCGTCGGTGTCGGTGGCACCGACCTTGGCGTCGACGACGAACACGACGGCGTCGGCGGCCTCGATCGCGAACTCGGCCTGCGCGGCGACGGAGGCGTCGATGCCGAAGACGTCCTGCTCCCAGCCGCCGGTGTCGACGACCTTGAAGCGGCGCCCGGACCACTCGGCCTCGTAGGTCACGCGGTCGCGGGTGACACCGGGCTTGTCCTCGACGACGGCCTCGCGGCGCCCGATGATGCGGTTGACGAGGGTCGACTTGCCGACATTGGGGCGGCCGACGACGGCGAGCACGGGCAGCGGCCCGTGGCCGGCCGCCTCGATGGCGCCCTCGACGTCCTCGATGTCGAAGCCCTCTTCCGCGGCGAGCTCCATGAACTCCGCGTACTCGGCATCGCCAAGCGCCCCGTGGTCGTGCTCCTCGCCCGAGCCCTCGGAGTGGATGTGGTCGTTCATGAAGTCCGTACCTCGTTCATCGTGGTGATCGGTGGATCCGCCGGCCCTTTCGCCGGTCCGATCCACTACTCAGTGTCGCCTAGCGCCCGGTCAGGCGCCTGGCGTTTTCCAGGTGGCTGCTCAGCTGCTTCTGGATGCGCTCGGTCGCCTCGTCCAGCGCCCTGCGGGTGCGGCGTCCGCTGCCGTCGCCCGCGTCGAAGGGGTCCCCGAAGACGACGTCGACCCGGCTGCGCAGCGGAGGCAGCCCCTTTATCAACCGTCCGCGCTTCTCGGAGCTTCCCAGCACCGCGACCGGGACGATCGGCGCCCCGCTGCGTACGGCGAAGTAGGCGAGCCCGGCGCGCAGCGCGGCGAAGTCGCCCTCGCCGCGGGTGCCCTCCGGGAAGATCCCGAGGACACCGCCGGCCGACAGGACGTCCAGGGCCTGGGTGATGGCCGTGCGGTCGGCGCCCGACCGGTCGACCTTGACCTGTCCGATGCCCAGCAGGAACGGGTCCAGCGGCCCGACGAACGCTTCCTTCTTGATCAGGAAGTGCGTCGGCCGGGGCGCCACACCCATGACCATCGGACCGTCGATGTTGTGGGAGTGGTTGACGGCGAGGATCGCGGGACCGGTCGCGGGCATCCGCCAGGCACCCAGCACCCGGGGCTTCCACAGCCCGTACATCAGGCCGACGCCGATCCGCCGCCCGACCTCGGCACCCTTCTCCGAGGGAACGGTCTTCCCCGAAGGGACGGCCTTCTGCGAAGGAACGGTCACTTCCCGGCCCGCTTCTCCTCGACGAGAGTCACGACACACTCGATGACCTGCGCGAGGGTGAGCTCGGTGGTGTCCACCTCGACCGCGTCGTCCGCCTTGGCGAGCGGCGAGGTCTTCCGGCTGGAGTCGGCCGCGTCCCGCTTGATCAGGGCCTCGCGGGTGGCCTGGACGTCGGCGCCCTTGAGCTCACCGCTGCGGCGGGCGGCGCGGGCCTCCGGCGAGGCGGTGAGGAAGATCTTGAGGTCGGCGTCGGGCAGCACGGTCGTGCCGATGTCCCGCCCCTCGACGACGATGCCCTTCTCCGCGGAGGTCGCGAGCGAGCGCTGGAGCTCGGTGATCCGGGCCCGCACCTCGGGCACCGCGCTCACGGCGCTGACCTTGGAGGTGACCTCCTGGGTGCGGATCGGACCGGCCACGTCCGTGCCGTCGACCGTGATCGTGGGGTTCTCCGGGTCGGTGCCGGAGACGATCTCCGGCTTGCCGGCCACGGCGGCGATCGCGGTCGGGTCGTCGATGTCGATGCCGTTGTTCACCATCCACCAGGTGATCGCCCGGTACTGGGCGCCGGTGTCCAGGTAGCTCAGCCCCAGCTGTGCGGCCACAGCCTTCGAGGTGCTCGACTTGCCCGTGCCGGAGGGGCCGTCGATGGCGACAATCACGGGCTGGGCGGCGCCGTTTTCCACGGGGGGACACCTTTCGGGTGCGTCTGGCGGACGGTGTGAGGGCGCGACTGTGCCCCGCACCAGGTTACTGGGTGCGCGTCACTCGTCCGGACGCGCACCGAAGGGCGGACCGGCGACGCCGACCGGCCGCGCCGCTCACCGCCGGATCGCCCAGCCTCGTTCCCGCAGTGAGGCACTGAGCACGGGCGCCGCCTGCGGTTCCACCATCAGCTGCACCAGACCCGCCTGCTGCCCCGTCGCGTGCTCGATCCGCACGTCCTCGATGTTCACGCCCGCCCGGCCGGCGTCCGCGAAGATCCGGGCCAGCTGTCCCGGCTGGTCGTCGATGAGCACGGCCACGACCTCGTACACCCGCGGGGCGGACCCGTGCTTGCCGGGCACCCGCACCTGGCCGGCGTTCCCGCGTCGCAGCATGTCCTCGATCCCGGACGTGCCCTCGATCCGCTTGGCCTCGTCGGCGGACTGGAGCGCCCGCAGCGCCCGTACCGTCTCCTCCAGGTCCCCGGCGACATCGGTGAGCAGGTCGGCCACCGGCCCCGGGTTCGCGGAGAGGATGTCGATCCACATCCCGGGGTCGGACGCGGCGATGCGGGTCACGTCCCGGATTCCCTGACCGCACAGCCGTACGGCGGCCTCCTCGGCGTGCTCAAGTCGCGCCGCGACCATGCTGGAGACCAGGTGGGGCATGTGCGAGACGAGCGCCACGGCCCGGTCGTGGGCGTCGGCGTCCATGACCACCGGCACCGCACGGCAGTGCGAGACCAGTTCCAGCGCGAGGTTGAGCACCTCGGTGTCGGTGTCCCTGGTCGGGGTGAGGACCCAGGGCCGGCCCTCGAAGAGGTCCGCGGAGGCGGCCAGCGGCCCGGACTTCTCCCGCCCGGACATCGGATGCGTACCGATGTACGAGGACAGGTCGAGCCCCAGCGCCTCCAGTTCCCGGCGCGGCCCGCCCTTGACGCTGGCCACGTCGATGTAGCCACGGGCGACACCGCGCCGCATGGCACCGGCGAGCACCTCTGCCACGTGCGCGGGCGGCGCGGCCACGATCGCGAGGTCGACCGGCCCCTCGGGCACCTCGTCGGTGCCCGCGCCGAGCGCGGCCGCCGTACGGGCCTGCTCGGGGTCGTGGTCGGCGAGGTGCACGATGACGCCCCGTGACACCAGCGCCAGCGCGGCGGACGTGCCGATGAGCCCGGTCCCGACGACGAGCGCGGTCCTCACTGCGCGATGTCCTTGCGGAGGGCGGCCGCGGCGCCGAGGTAGACGTGCGCGATGTCGGCGCGGGCGCGGTCGGACTCTATGTGCGCGAGGACCCGGACCACGCGGGGCATGGCGCCCTCGATGTCGAGTTCCTGGGCGCAGATCAGCGGGACGTCAACGATGCCGAGCTTGCGGGCCGCGGCGGCCGGGAAGTCGCTGTGCAGGTCGGGCGTGGCCGTGAACCAGATGCTGATCAGGTCGTCGGCGGTCAGCTCGTTCCGCTCCATGATGGCGGTGAGCAGCGCCCCGACCTGCTCGTCCATGTGGCCGGCCTCGTCCTGTTCGAGTTGGACGGCGCCCCGGACCGCTCGTACCGCCACGGCGTTGCTCCTTGCTGCTGTGATGCCGGCTCTGTGCACGACCAAGCCTAGTCAGCCCGCGTGGCCGGGGTGCTCGGCGCCCGCCCCGTGAGACGGCCGCACGGGCCAGGTCAATGTCACCCGAATGTCCCGGTTCCGCTACTTGGGGCGAAACACACCCGTGCGCCCCTGGACGCGGGCCCCCGGGTCCGCTCTCATGGCAGGAACCCAGCCTCGGGGGAGGCCCCTCATATGAAGCGTTCCGGACCGCTGCTGACTCTGCTCGCGGGACTGCTGCTCGGCCTGTTCATGCTCTCGCTCAACGCCACGACGGGAGAGAAGCCCACGTCGTCCTACGTGAAGCCGCCGTCGTCCGGCAAACCCAGCACGAAGGCGTCACCGAGCACCCCACCGGCACGGACGTCCTCGCCGCCCAGCACGTCTCCGGCCCGGACGCCGCTGCCCGAGGGCGTCTACACGGGCCGTACCGACGACGACTCCTCCGCGGTCGCGATCACCGTCCGCGGCGACAAGGCGATCGCGTACGTCTGCGACGGCCACAACATCGAATCGTGGCTCCAAGGCTCCGTGAAGGACGACGGCAGCCTGCGCCTGACCGGCAAGGACGGCGCGAGCCTGGAGGGCAGGGCCAAGGGGACCAAGGCGATCCGCGGCACCGCCAGGGTCGGCAGCGGCAGCTACCCCTTCACGATCAAGAAGACCAAGAAGTCGTCCGGTCTCTACCGGGCGAACAGCACGGTGGCCGGCGCGAGGATCGAGGGCGGCTGGATCGTGCTCCCGGACGGGAAGCAGGTCGGCATCCTCAGGCGCGACGGCAAGCCTTCCCCCGCACCCGCGATCGACCCGGAGACCGGTGCGGTGACGGTCGACGGACAACAGCTCACGGCCCGTCCGGTAACCCCCTGACCTCGCCCGAGGGAGCCGATCATGCCCGTCGACCCGAACGCGGCCACCCAGAGCTGGCCCGCACCCGAACCCGAGCGCGGCCCGAACCCGGCCCGCTATCTGATCCCGGCCCTGGTCGCCGCCGCGGTGGCGGTCGGCCTCGGCGCCTACGGCAAGGTCCACGACCCGACGGGGACCGCCTTCAACCTCGCCGGTTTCAGCAGCACCGGCGCGGTGAAGTCGTGGCTCGCGACGGCCGCGTTCCTCTTCGCGCTCGTCCAGCTCGTCTCGGCCCTGATGGTGTACGGCAGGCTGCCGGGCCCGCGCTGGTCGGGCACCCTGCACCGCTGGTCCGGCCGGGTGGCCTTCCTGCTCGCGGTGCCGGTCGCGGTGCACTGTCTGTACGCGTTCGGTTTCCAGTCCTACGAATCACGCGTTCTGTGGCACTCCCTCCTGGGTTGCTTCTTCTTCGGAGTCTTCAGTGCCAAGATGCTGCTGCTCCGCTGGGAGCGACTTCCCGGATGGCTGCTGCCGATCGTCGGAGGGCTCGTCTTCACCGCGCTCACGATCCTCTGGCTGACCTCCGCCCTCTGGTTCTTCCGCACCTTCGGAGTGACGACATGACGCACAGCCCGACGCGGCGCACGGTCCTTCTCGCGACGGGCGGCGCCGCGCTGACCGCCGGCTGCAGCGAGTACGGCAGCGGGAACGGCGACTCCGGCTCCAGCTCGGTGGAGGCGGGCGCCGGCACCGAACTGGCGAAGACGAGCGAGATCCCGGTCGGCGGCGGCAAGATCTTCAAGGACCAGAAGGTCGTCGTCACCCAGCCCAAGAAGGGCGAGTTCAAGGCCTTCTCCGACATCTGCACCCACCAGGGCTGTCAGGTGGCCAGCGTCTCCGACGGCACCATCAACTGCCCCTGCCACGGCAGCAAGTTCCACATCACGGACGGCTCGGTGGCGAACCCGCCCGCCAACCAACCGCTGCCGGAGAAGCAGATCAAGGTCACCGGCGACTCGATCCAACTGGCCTAGTCGGCCCGGAGCTAGGCGTCCCAGAGCGCCCCGAGCGTCACCAGCTCGCTGCCGTACTCGATCCGGTCGGCCCACTCCACGGGCCACGCGTCGGCTCCCAGATGGGCGCCCGCGAAGGCACCCGTCAGGCAGGCGATCGAGTCGGAGTCGCCGGAGCTGCACGCGGCCCGCCGCAGGGCCGTCAGCGGCTCCTCGGGGAACTGGAGGAAGCACAACAGCCCGGTCGCCAGGGCCTCTTCGGCGATCCAGCCCGCCCCGGTGGCCAGACACGGGTCGTCCTCGGGCGAGGCGGTGCGCACGGCGTCGTCGAGCCGGTCGAGAACGGCCAGGCACTCGTCCCAGCCGCGCGCCATGAACTGCCCGGACGTCGGGTCCTGGCCGCGCGCCCACAGGTCCCCGAGCCAACGCTCGTGGTACTGGCCCCGGTTCACCAGGGCGTACGACCGCAGCAGCCCGACCAGTTCGCCCGGCTCGGCGCCCTGCGCGAGCAGCCGTACGGCACGAGCGGTGAGGTCGGAGGCGGCGAGCGCGGTGGGGTGCCCGTGGGTGAGCGCGGCCTGCAACTGGGCGGCGCCCGCGCGCTGTTCGTCGCTCAGCCCGGGGACGAGCCCGACGGGCGCGACCCGCATGTTGGCCCCGCAGCCCTTGGAGCCGATCTGGCTGGCGTCCTGCCAGGGGAGCTCCGGGCGCTCCAGGAGGTCGCAGGCCCTCAGGCAGGTGTTGCCGGGGGCGCGGTTGTTCTCCGGGGAGCGGTTCCACGCGACGAACTCTCGGCGGACCGGCTCGGCCATCTCGGGCCCGAGCACCCCCCGGTCCATCGCCGCCCGCAGCCCCCTGCCCACCGCGAGCGTCATCTGGGTGTCGTCGCTGACGACGGCCGGGGTGAAGAGCTCCATCTCCCGCCACGGCCCGCACTTGGCGAGGATCGACCGCACGTCGTTGAACTCGGTCGGGAAGCCGAGGGCGTCCCCGAGGGCGAGGCCGAGGAGGGTTCCGGTGGCGGCGCGCTTGGTCAGGATCGTGGTCATGCGGGGCGTCCTTCCGGGGACGGTCTCAGGAGAGGGGGATGCAGGGCGGTGGCGGGCCCGGCGCGGTAGAGCGCGGCCGGTTTGCCACGGCCGCCGGTGAGCCGCGCGGCACCGGGCACGGCTTCGACGAAGCCCGGTGTGGCGAGCACCTTGCGGCGGAAGTTGGGCCGGTCGAGAGTGGTGCCCCAGACCGTCTCGTACACCTGCTGGAGCTCGCCGAGGGTGAACTCGGGCGGGCAGAAGGCGGTGGCGAGGCAGGTGTACTCGAGCTTGGCGCCGACGCGTTCATGGGCGTCGGCCAGGATGCGGTCGTGGTCGAAGGCGAGCGGCCGCGCCTTGTCGTACGGCACCCAGCGGGCGTCGGCCGCGTCGCTGCCGCCGTGCGGTTGGGGCGGGTCGGGCAGCAGGGCCGCGAAGGCGACGGAGACGACCCGCATCCGGGGGTCGCGGCCGGGCTCGCTGTAGGTCCGCAGCTGTTCCAGGTGCAGTCCGGAGAGGTCCGAGAGACCGGTCTCCTCGGCGAGTTCTCGCCGGGCCGCGGTCTCGGCGGACTCGTCCGGGTGCACGAACCCGCCGGGCAGCGCCCAGTGTCCGGCGTACGGCTCCTGCCCCCGCTCCACGAGCAGTGCGTGCAGGGCGCCTTCGGCGACGGTGAGGACGGCGAGGTCGACGGTGACGGCGAAGGGTTCGTAGGCGTGCTTGTCGTAGTCCACGCGCGCCCGCCCCCTTTGCGATTGGCTCTTTATGGTCAGCATGACTAATAGTCACTACGACTATAAAGAGCCGGCGGGTCCTCCACAAGCCCTCAGGGGCGCCTGCCCAGAAAGGACAGCAGCCGGGTCCCGGCCTCCGCGTGGGGCGGCACGGCGACCGGAGCGGCGAATCGCACGCCCCGGTCCTCCTCCCCCACCACGCGCCGCGCGACGGGGAGCAGTTCGGCCGCGAGGCCCTCCGGAACGGGCCGCGGGAGTCCGCAGGCCCGGGCCACGTCCCACCCGTGCACGGTGATCTCGACGGCACCGACCGCCGCCATCACCCGCACGTCCAGCGGCCGTTCACCGACCAGGACGTCCTCGGGCGGGCCCGCCGCCCAGGCGCCGAGCACGGCACACGCGCGCGTGCGGAAGCCGCAGACCCGGTCGGTGTGCGGGAGCAGCCCGATGCTCCCGCCGGTCAGCCCCTCGTACAGCGCGTCCAGGGAGTCGTCGAGATGTCCGAGCAGCTCGCCCAGGTTCCAGTCGGCGCACGGTGTGCCCGAACCCGGGCAGACGTTTCGCGCCCCCGCCACGCTGCCCAGCGCGTAGGCGAGCGAACGCTCCAGCAGTTCCCCCGGGCTCACGACAGCACCTCCGCCGAGCCGCCCGGGCAGCCCCACAGCGGCCTCAGGGGTTTTTCCCGGCCCCCGGGAAGTCCTGCGCCCCGCGGGGACCGCACACGGCCCTCCAGCCGTGCCGGACGCACCTCGTCACAGATCTCGGCCCTCATGTCCATCCCCACTCCCTCCGTCACCCGTACAGACCGGGCGGAAGGCCACAACGCATCGGCCGGTCCCGGAGTTCACCGGAACCGGCCGCACGCGCGTGTGAGGCGGGCCTACAGGTCGACTTCCTTCATCAGCATGCCGACCTCGGTGTTGGACAGCCGCCGCAGCCAGCCCGACTTCTGGTCGCCCAGGGTGATGGGGCCGAAGGCGACCCGCACCAGCTTGTCGACCGGGAAGCCGGCCTCGGCGAGCATGCGGCGCACGATGTGCTTGCGCCCCTCGTGGAGGGTGACCTCGACGAGGTAGTTCTTGCCGGTCTGCTCGACGACCCGGAAGTGGTCCGCGCGCGCGTACCCGTCCTCCAGCTGGATGCCGTCCTTGAGCTGCTTGCCCAGGTCGCGCGGGATCGGGCCCACGATGTGCGCGAGGTAGACCTTCTTCACGCCGTACTTGGGGTGGGTCAGCCGGTGGGCCAGCTCGCCGTGGTTGGTGAGCAGGATGACGCCCTCGGTCTCGGTGTCCAGCCGTCCGACGTGGAAGAGCCGGGTCTCACGGTTGGTGACGTAGTCGCCGAGGCACTGCCGGCCCTCGTTGTCCTCCATCGTCGAGACGACACCGGCGGGCTTGTTCAGCGAGAAGAACTGGTACGACTGTGTCGCCACGGTCAGGCCGTCGACCTTGACCTCGTCCTTCTCGGGGTCGACCCTCTTGCCCTGCTCCAGGACGATCTCGCCGTTGACCTCGACCCGCGCCTGCTCGATGAGCTCCTCGCAGGCGCGCCGCGAACCGTAGCCCGCGCGCGCGAGGATCTTCTGGAGCCGCTCGCCCTCCTGCTCGGCGCCCGGGAAGGTCTTGGGCAGCTTCACGTCCTTCTTGCCGGCGTACCGCTCCCGGTTGCGCTCCTCGGCCCGGGCGTCGTACTCACGGGAGGTCGCGGGCGCCCAGCGGCCCCGCCCGGTGCCCGGGGACTGCTTCGGGCCGCCCTTGGCCCCGCCGCGCGCCGAGGCGCCGCGCCCGGACTTGGGGCCCTCCGGGGAGGCGCCGGGGCCCACGTCGTAGCGCCGCTCCTCGGGGCGGGGCTTCTTCGGCCGGCCGCCCTGCTTGTCGTCGCGGTCGTTCCCGGCGCCGCGGTAGTTCCCGCGCCCCCCGCTGCTCCCGCCGCGACCACCGCTGTTCCCACCGCGGCCGCCGCTGTTGCCACCACGGCTCCCGCCGTTGTTTCCGCTGCTGTTCCTGCCGCTGCTGCTTCGCATCAAAGTTCCGTCTTGTCGTCTGCGTCCCCGGTGTCCGGGGCGTCCGGATCGAACGACGGTACGCCTTCCTGGGTCTCGGCCTCGATCGCCTCCGCCTCCGGGAGGAAGGGCGCGAGCTCCGGGAGCTCGTCCAGACCGCGCAGGCCCATCCGCTCCAGGAAGTAGTTCGTCGTCACGTACAGGATCGCACCTGTTTCGGGTTCCGTGCCCGCCTCCGCCACCAGGCCCCGCTGGAGAAGGGTGCGCATCACACCGTCACAGTTCACTCCGCGCACCGCGGAGACCCGGCTGCGGCTGACCGGCTGACGGTAGGCGACCACCGCCAGCGTCTCCAGCGCGGCCTGGGTGAGCCGGGCCTGCTGGCCGTCCAGGACGAACCGCTCCACCGCCGGGGCGTACGCGGCCCGGCTGTAGAAACGCCAGCCGTTCGCGACGTGCCGCAGCTCGAAGCCGCGCCCCTGGGCGGCGTACTCGCCGGCCAGCTCCCTGAGCGCCCGGGTGACCTGCCGCCTGGGCCGCTCCAGGATCTTGGCCAGGTGCTCCTCGGTCGCGGGCTCGTCCACGACCATCAGGACGGCCTCCAGGGCCGGCTTGAGGTCCAGTTCGGCGACTGCCGACAGCCCCGCCGGCACCTCGGTGGTGTCCTCGCTCACGCCTTCTCCTCCTTCGGCGGCTCGGGCAGCCGGTCGAACTCGTCGGTCACCACGGGCTCGGCCTCCCCCTCGCCACCGGTCCACCGCACGACAAGCTCCCCGAGCGCGGTCTCCTGGTCCAGCGCCACGGCCTTCTCCCGGTACAGCTCCAACAGGGCCAGGAAGCGCGCCACGACGGTCAGGGTGCCGTCGGCATCCTCCACCAGCAGCCGGAAGCTGGCCTCGCCGAGTTCCTTCAGCCGCGCGACCACGATCCCGGCCTGCTCCTGGACGCTGACCAGGGGCGCGTGGATGTGGTCGACGTACACCTGCGGCTTGGGCTTGGGCTGCATCGCTTTCACGGCGAGCCGGGCGAACCCCTCGGCGCCGATGCTGATGACGACCTCGGGCAGCAGTTCGGCGTGGTGCGGTTCGAGGCCGACGGTACGGGGGTAGCGGCGGGCTTCCTCGTCGAGCCGCCCGTTGAAGATGTCGGCGATCTGTTTGTACGCGCGGTACTGCAAAAGCCGCGCGAAGAGCAGGTCCCGGGCCTCCAGGAGCGCGAGGTCGGCCTCGTCCTCGACCTCGGCGGCGGGCAGCAGCCGGGCGGCCTTGAGGTCGAGGAGCGTGGCGGCGACGACGAGGAACTCGGTCGTCTCGTCCAGGTCCCAGTCCGGCCCCATGGCCCGGATGTACGCCATGAACTCGTCGGTGACCTTGGAGAGCGCCACTTCGGTGACGTCCAGCTTGTGCTTGGAGATCAACTGGAGGAGGAGGTCGAAGGGCCCCTCGAAGTTGGCGAGCCGAACCTTGAAGACACCGTCGGGGATTTCTTCTTGCGGTTCGCCAGCGGGGGGCTCCTCTTGGTCACCGCCGCCGTTGTGGGCAGGCGTCCCGCCCGGCGAGACGGGTGGGCACAACGGCTCACCGGCCTCAGGCCCGGACTCGACCTCGGCCACAGACGGACCGACCGGCCCCCGCCCCAGCGCACGCCGCCGCCCGCCGGGACCGGCACCGGAAGAAACGTCGTTCGAGGTCATAGCCCCCGCAGGCTACCGCTACCGCCCACGCAACCGGCGTACGAGAATGCTCGCGTCCCCACGGGACTCCAGATCGGCCAGCACCACGGCGACCGCCTCGCGGACGATCCGCCCCCGGTCCACCGCCAGTCCGTGCTCACCGCGGAGCACAAGGCGGGCGTGCTCCAGATCCATCAGCTCCTCGGCCGACACGTACACGGTGATCTTCTCGTCGTGCCGTTCCCGCCCACTGGGCCGCCGCGAGGGCGACCGGCCCCGCTTGCCGCGGGGCTGCCCGGCATCGGAGGCAGAACCTTCCTGCGCCCCTCGGCCGCGCGCGGAACGCTCCGCGGCCCGGCTGCGGGACTCGCCCTCCTCGGAGCCGTCGGCGTCGGCCGCCACATGCTCGGCCCCGTCGCCGTCACCGCCCTGCACGGGCACGGAGTGCGGCGCGTCCTCGGACGCGGCGACCCCGTCGGACTCCCCCGCGGGAGCCGGTACCCGGGCCTCGCCGTTGGCCCCCCGCCGGGGAGTGGACGCCTGGAGCGCCATCCCCCCTGTCGTACGGAACAGTTCGTCGGCCCCCGGCAGACTCACTCGGCGTGACACCGGGCGAGCACCTCCCTGGCGAGCTGACGGTAGGCGGCGGCGCCGACGGAGTTGGAGGCGTACGTGGTGATCGGCTCACCGGCGACCGTGGTCTCCGGGAAGCGGACCGTGCGCCCGATGACCGTGTGGTAGACGTGGTCGTCGAAGGCCTCGACCACACGGGCCAGGACCTCGCGGCTGTGGACCGTGCGCGAGTCGTACATGGTCGCGAGGATCCCGTCGAGCTCCAGCTCCGGGTTGAGCCGCTCCTGGACCTTCTCGATGGTCTCCGTCAGCAGGGCGACACCACGCAGCGCGAAGAACTCGCACTCCAGAGGCACTATCACCTTGTGCGCGGCCGTCAGGGCGTTGACCGTGAGGAGGCCGAGCGAGGGCTGACAGTCGATCACGATGTAGTCGTAGTCGGCCATGAGCGGCTTGAGGGCACGCTGCAATGTCGACTCGCGGGCGACCTCGGAGACCAGCTGGACCTCCGCCGCCGACAAGTCGATATTGCTCGGCAGCAGGTCCATGTTCGGGACCGCGGTCTTGAGCAGGACCTCGTCGGCCGCCATGCCCCGCTCCATGAGCAGGTTGTAGACGGTGAGGTCGAGCTCCATCGGGTTGACACCGAGACCCACCGACAGCGCGCCCTGCGGGTCGAAGTCCACGAGCAGCACCCGCCGGCCGTACTCCGCGAGCGCGGCACCCAGGTTGATGGTCGACGTCGTCTTGCCCACGCCGCCCTTCTGGTTGCACATCGCGATGATCTTCGCGGGGCCGTGGTCGGTCAGCGGGCCCGGGATCGGGAAGTACGGCAACGGGCGTCCGGTCGGACCCACGCGCTCACGGCGCTGGCGGGCCGCGTCGGGCGCGAGCGTGGCCGCGTACTCCGGATCCGGCTCGTACTCGGCGTCGGGGTCGTAGAAGTGCCCCTCGGGCAGTTCGTCGTAGTCGGCGAAGTGGTTGTGGGGCGCGCCACTTCCGTCGCCGGCCATGGCGTTCACGTGATGGCCATCCATGCTCTGGTGTGCTGTCCGCACGGTCTGCGGACGACTCTGGTGGGCTGCGAAGGTGCGCACCGCGACGGAGCCGACAGCCTCGAACCCTGCCGGGCTCTGGGCCCCGGCAGGCATTCCTGGTTGACCACCCCCGGGAGAAAATGTCGACTCATTCACAAGTCGTCTTACCTCCTTGGTGACCAGGAAACTTCTAGACAAGGTCAGCGTGGCACCATGCCGACGGTTGGCGACTCTATGGCGTGTCGGGTGTTCACAGCAACACAATCCGCCGGACCCGGCAGGATGTGTCGGCAATGAAACATCCCGCTGTCAAGGGCGTACGGCAGTCGCACGGCAGGTTTCGCCGGTGTACGAATCGGTTCAACGGTTACGTTCGACGCGAGTTGACCGAGAGTCGCAAAGTGACCATACACACATCTGGCCGGACCTTGTGGGGCAAGGTCCGGCCGCATGTGCCTCGTTGACGCGCCTTGTTGACGTATCGCCTTTACGAAAAGGTGACTTAGCTCTCCGCCGACCGCGTGATGGCCGTGGGGTCAGCCGAGCAGGGTCTCGAGCTCCACGTGCTCCAGGCCGTGCGCCTCCGCGACCTCGCGGTAAACGACCTTGCCGTCATGGGTGTTGAGGCCCTTGGCGAGCGCGGGGTCGCGGCGCAGCGCCTCCACCCAGCCGCGGTCGGCGAGTTCGACGATGTAGGGCAGCGTGGCGTTGGTGAGCGCGTAGGTCGAGGTGTTGGGCACCGCGCCGGGCATGTTGGCGACGCAGTAGAAGACCGAGTTGTGGACCTGGAAGGTCGGCTCGGCGTGGGTGGTCGGACGGGAGTCCTCGAAGCAGCCGCCCTGGTCGATGGCGATGTCGACAAGGACACTTCCGGGCTTCATCCGCGAGACGAGCTCGTTGGTGACCAGCTTCGGAGCCTTGGCGCCCGGGATGAGCACCGCGCCGATGACGAGGTCGGCGTCCAGGACGGCCTTCTCCAGCTCGAAGGCGTTGGACATGATCGCCCGGACCTTGGTGCCGAAGACCTTGTCGGCCTCGCGCAGCTTGTTGATGTCACGGTCGAGCAGCGTGACGTGGAAGCCCATGCCGACGGCGATCTGCGTGGCGTTCCAGCCCGAGACGCCGCCGCCGATGACGACGGCCCGCGCGGGCTGGGTGCCGGGCACACCGCCGGGCAGGACACCGCGGCCGCCGACCGAGCGCATCAGGTGGTAGGCGCCGACCTGCGGGGCCAGCCGGCCCGCGACCTCGGACATGGGGGCGAGCAGCGGGAGCGCGCGGGAGGGCAGCTCGACCGTCTCGTAGGCGATCGCGGTGGTGCCGGACTCGATGAGCGCGTCGGTGCACTCCTTGGAGGCGGCCAGGTGCAGGTAGGTGAAGAGCGTCTGGTCCTTGCGCAGCCGGTGGTACTCCTCGGCCACGGGCTCCTTGACCTTCAGCAGCAGGTCGGCGGTGGCCCACACCTCGTCGGCGGTGTCCAGGATCTGCGCGCCCTCGGCGACGTACTCCTCGTCCGGGATCGAGGAGCCGATGCCGGCGCCGCGCTCGATGACCACCTGGTGGCCGTGGCGCACCAGCTCGTGCACACCGGCGGGGGTGATGGCCACCCGGAACTCGTTGTTCTTGACCTCGCGGGGGATGCCGACCTTCACGTGGATCACGGTCCTTGGCTCAGAGTGTGTGGGGCAATACAACACATACCCGGGCATGCACGAGCACACCAGGAGACACCGCAGGAGAAGGTGCGGCAGAGCCAGTCTAATGAAGGTGTTCTCTGTGTCTAGCCTTTCATTGCATCAATCTTCTGCGGATGTACTACGGATTTCGTAGGTGTCAGCGCCTTGTTTCGGCTCCTCGGCCTGTTCCTGGGCCCGTTCCTCGGCCGTCCCTTCGGTCTCTCCCTCGGTCTGTGAGGCCCCGGGTTCCCCCTCGGAAAGGTCCTCACCCAGCAGCCGCTCGGCGGTGCCGCGGTGCAGCTGCGCGGCCGCCGGATCGCCGAGATGCTCCAGGGTGTCGGCGATCCGCAGCTGGAGCGCCGCCTGGAGCCGGAGGTCCTCGGCCCGCCGGGCCCATTCCACGGCGTCCTGGCAGGTGCGCAGCGACTCCTCGGGGTGGCCGGCGTACTCCTGGACCCGGGCGAGTTCGCTCAACGCCCGTGCGTGGGCCGCCAGATCGCCGTTCCTGCGGTGTCCGGCGAGGGCGGCCCGCCAGTTCCTGACCGCCTCGCCGTAGCGGCCCGCGTAGGTGTGCGCGGCGGCGATACGGCCGTACAGCTGAGCGGCCTCCGGGCGCTCGTCCCGGGCCAGCCGCTGCGCGAGGGCCCGGCCGTACCAGTCGGCGGCCCGGTCGTAGTCCCCGAGCTCCAGATACGCGCCTCCTACGGATTCCATCGCGCGGCCGGTCGCATACGGGTCGTTCGCCTCCCGTCCGGCGTCCAGGGCTGCCCGGTAGCGGGCCAGCGCGTCCCGGGTCCGGCCGGTCCGGGCGTCCAGGTCGGCGAGGTTCAGCAGGGCCGCGGCCTTCTCCCGGGGCAGTGCGCGCCGCTCGGCCACGTCGAGAACGAGGCCGTGGAGGCCGTAGAGGTCGGCGGCGGCGGCCTTGGTGCCGAAGTGGGCCACCATGGTTCGCACCAGCTGGGACATCAGACGCCGGGCCAGGGTGTCCAGCTCCCCGTCGGCGACCGCGAGCCGGGCCGCGGCGAGCAGGGCGGGCTTGCGGATGCGCAGCCAGTCCTCGGCGGCCCGGGGGCTCGGGAAGCGCAGGGAGCGCGGCATGCCCTGGAGCTTCTCGCGGGCGTCGGCACTGTCGGTCTCGGTGATCGCCCGGGAGGACTGGAGCAGCCGTACCGTCCGCTCCAGCATCCGGGCGCGGGCCAGTTGGAGCTCGGCGGGCCGGTCCTGGCTGTCCGCGAGGGCCTTGAGCAGCGGGTACAGACAGCCGGGGACCTCGTACTGCGGCAGCGGAGAGGGCACGGCGTGCAGCAGGCCGAGCGCCACGAAGTCGTCCAGGGTGGAGCGGGCGCCGCCCACCGAGCAGCCGGCGAGCGCGGAGGCGGTGTGCGGGTCGACGAGGCCGGCGGGGGCGAGGGAGAGCAGTCGCAGTATCCGGGCGGCCGGCGCGGGGAGCGAGGTGTAGACCAGCTTGAAGACCCGGCTGAGCGGGGTCTGCTCGTCACTCTCCGCATGCAGCTGCTTGGCCAGATCGGCCACGGCGGCCGTGGGCCGGGCGGCGAGCCAGCCTCCTGCCAGCATCAGCGCGGCCGGATGCGCCTGGCAGATCTCGACGAGCTGCTCGGCGGCGCGGGGGTCGACCGTGATGCGCACCGACCCGGTGTGCCGGCTCAGCAGCTCCAGCGCGGACTTGGTGTCCAGGCCCCCGAGCGTGCACGGCCGGACGTCCGCGATCCCGGTCAGCGGCCCTCCGGAAACGGCCACGACCAGGCACTCCGGCGTATCCGGAAGCAGGGCGTCCACCTGTTCCGCGGCCACCGCGTCGTCCAGCAGAAGCAGGGCGCGCCGGTCGGCGAGGGCCTTGCGCAGCGCCTCGGAGAGCTCGTCCTCGGCGGCTCCCGCCGGAGCCTGCACCTCCAGCGCGGCGAGCAGGTCCCGGGCCACCCCGGCGACCGGGACGGGGGTGCCGTCGGGCTCGCTCAGCCGGGCCCGCAGCACCCCGTCGCCGTAACGCTCTGCAACCGTACGGACGAGTTCCTCGGCGAGCGCGGTACGCCCCGAACCGGGCCGCCCGGCGATGAGCAGGACGCGTGCGCGGGGGGCCTTCCGGCCCGCGAGGGTGTCCAGTCCGGCGCGCTCGATGTCGGCGCGCAGTTCCTTCAACTCCCGTGTCCGCCCCAGGAAATGATCCTCACCGGACAGCCGTACGCCCTCTGCGTCCACCGCCTGGTCCGTCACGGGCCACACTCCCGTCCCACCGCACGCGCAAAGCCCGCCGGTGACCCCGGATCGGGCACCAAAAGCCTAGTTCACGCTGTGCAACGTTCCTGGCGGAGCGCGACGGTGACGGCCTCAGAGTCCCCTGATCGGATCAACGGATCATAGGAACTACGGTCCTGTGGCACACCCAGGGGCGCGGGGAACGGCGCGACAAGCCACGACGAACCGGCACCCGGCAACGACCCTGAAGAACGGTCACGCCTCAAACGGCCGCGCAGGCCACTCCGCCTCAGCCGCACGCAACCCGTCCAACCCGCCGGAGGCCCTCGCCGCGACCAGCGACAACACGCCCACGACAAGGCAGTTGTTGTGCAACTCCCCCGCCAGCACCCCCTGAACCAGCGAAGCGACCGGCACGCGCGCGTGCTCCATGTCCGCCTCCTCGTCCTCGACCTCGAACCGCTTCTCCTGGGCCTCGGACAGCCCCCGGGCGAGGAAGATGCGGATCGCCTCGTCGCACCCGCCCGGAGTCGTGTAGACATCCGTCAGCACCCGCCAGTCCTCCGCCTTGACGTGTGCCTCCTCGTACAGCTCCCGCTGGGCCGCGTGCAGCGGGTTCTCCCCGGGCACGTCCAGCAGCCCCGCCGGGATCTCCCACAGTTTCTGCCGAACGGGGTGCCGGTACTGGCGGATGAGCAGGACCCGGTCCTCGTCGTCGAGGGCGAGGACGGCCACGGAACCGGGGTGGACCTGGTAGTCGCGGCGGACCACCGACCCGTCGGGCATGACCACCTCGTCCGTGCGGACCGAGGTCTTGTTGCCCACGAACGGGGTCTCGGTCCCCCGGATCTCCCACTCTTCCGGGGTGTCCTTGATCGTCATGCCCTGTCCTTCCCCACGTGCGCAAAAAAAGCCGGGACGCCCGCCATTTGAATGCGCGCGCCCCGGCCACCGTACAACTGTCGTGCTACTTCGAAGTCTTCCGCTCGACCGAGGCCTTCACCAGGCCCGCGAAGAGGGGATGCGGACGTGTCGGGCGCGAGCGCAGCTCCGGGTGGGCCTGCGTGGCCACCAGATAGGGGTGGACGTCGCGCGGATATTCGACGTACTCGACGAGCTTTCCGTCCGGCGAGGTGCCGGAAAACAGGATGCCCGCCTTCTTTTCCAGCTCCGCGCGGTAGGCGTTGTTCACCTCGTAGCGGTGGCGGTGCCGCTCCTCGACGTACTCCTTGCCGTCGTACACCTCACGGACGATGGAGCCCTCGGCGAGCTTGGCGGGGTACATGCCGAGCCGCATGGTGCCGCCCATGTCGCCCTCGCCGGCGACGATGTCGAGCTGCTCGGCCATGGTGGAGATGACCGGGTGGGCGGTCGCGGAGTCGAACTCGGTGGAGTTGGCGTCCGGGATGTCGGCCAGGTTCCGCGCGGCCTCGATCACGATGCACTGGAGGCCCAGGCAGAGGCCCAGCAGCGGGATCCTGTTCTCGCGGGCGTACTTGATCGCGCCGACCTTGCCGAGCACACCGCGGTCGCCGAAGCCGCCCGGGATGCAGATGCCGTCCACGTCACCGAGCTGGGCGGCGGCGCCGGCCGGGGTCTTGCAGTCGTCGGACGTGACCCACTTGATCTTCACGCGGGCCTTGTTGGCGAAGCCGCCCGCGCGCAGCGCCTCGGTGACCGAGAGGTAGGCGTCGGGCAGGTCGATGTACTTGCCGACCAGGGCGAGGGTGATCTCGTGGTCGGGGTTGTGGACGCGGTCGAGCAGGTCGTCCCAGGTCGTCCAGTCCACGTCCCGGAAGGGCAGGTCCAGCTTGCGGACGACGTAGGCGTCCAGGCCCTCGCCGTGCACGGTCTTCGGGATGTCGTAGATCGAGCGGGCGTCGGGGCAGGCGACCACGGCGGCCTCGTCGACGTCGCACATCAGCGAGATCTTGCGCTTGATCGCGGTCGGGACCTCGCGGTCGCAGCGGAGCACGATCGCGTCCGGCTGGATACCGATGTTCCGCAGGGCCGCAACCGAGTGCTGGGTCGGCTTCGTCTTCAGCTCACCCGAGGGGCCGATGTACGGCAGGAGCGAGATGTGGACGACGAAGACGTTGTCACGACCGACCTCGTGACGGACCTGGCGGACCGTCTCCAGGAAGGGAAGCGACTCGATGTCGCCGACCGTGCCGCCGACCTCCGTGATGACGACGTCGACCTCGTCGGTCGCCATGCGTCGGATGCGGTGCTTGATCTCGTTGGTGATGTGCGGGATGACCTGCACGGTGTCGCCCAGGTACTCGCCGCGGCGCTCCTTGGCGATCACCGTGTTGTAGACCTGGCCGGTGGTGACGTTGGCGGAGCCGTCGAGGTCACGGTCGAGGAAGCGCTCGTAGTGGCCGATGTCCAGGTCGGTCTCGGCGCCGTCGTTGGTGACGAACACCTCGCCGTGCTGGAAGGGGTTCATCGTGCCCGGGTCGACGTTGAGGTACGGGTCGAGCTTCTGCATCACGACGCGCAGGCCCCGCGCCTTGAGCAGCATGCCGAGGCTGGAAGCCGTCAGGCCCTTGCCGAGCGAGGAGGCGACACCCCCGGTGACGAAGATGTGCTTGGTCGTCGTGGTGCTGTTTCGAAAAACAGGGGGCATGGCCAAGAGGGGGCTCCCGTGGTCGCGATCTGGAGGTGCGGTTCGGGGGTCAGGCGCCCACCGGTCCACGGGCTACCAGGGTATCAGCGCCGTGAGGAGATGGCCTCCGGCCACGCTCCGCGCACAAGCCGCCACGGAACCGCACGGGAGCACCCGTTTCTCACCCGCTGCTCACCCGTTCGGCCCAGGCGCGTTGTCCCGAGCGGCACACAGATCATCTACGTGCGTCGTATCCTGCTCGGACACTCGCTGCCGAGCCCGGCCGGAAACACGGGACCACCCCCACCCGTAAGAGCCGGAACAACGAGAGCTCGTCAGTTCGTTGGGCGACAGTTGTCGTTTTGCCTCACAGCGGCATGACTGTTTTGCTTCACCGCTCAACGACGCATTACAACGACCCCCTTGACCGCACCAAGCGACAGCCCCCTTTCCTTCAGGGGGTGACGTGGCCGTTCGACTGGAGTTGCACGTGGCCGGGCGCATCGAAGACTACGCACTCATCGGAGACATGCAGACCGCTGCCCTGGTCTGCCGGGACGGCACAGTGGACTGGCTGTGCCTGCCCCGCTTCGACTCGCATGCCATCTTCGCCGGCCTGCTGGGCACCGAGGAACACGGCTTCTGGCGGCTCGGCCCCGCGCACGCGGCCGACGCCGAGCCCCCCACCGCGGCCCGGCGCACCTACCGCGGTGACTCCCTGATCCTGGAATCGGAGTGGGACACCTCACGCGGCACGGTCAGGGTGACCGACTTCATGCCCCCACGTGACGGCGCCCCCCAGCTGATCCGGATCGTGGAGGGCGTCTCGGGCCGCGTGCCCATGCGCTCGGCCCTCCGGATGCGTTTCTCCTACGGCCGGGTCGTGCCCTGGGTCCACAAGCACGAGGGCCGCACGGTCGCCGTGGCGGGCCCGGACTCGGTGTGGTTCGACACCGACTGCGAGACCTACGGCAAGTCCCTGACCACGTACTCGGACTTCACCGTCGCCCCGGGCGACCGGATCGCCTTCACCATCTCCTGGGAGCCCTCGCACAAGCAGCCGCCGCCGCTGCCGGAGCCGGAGCAGTCCCTGGAGGCGACCGAGGACTTCTGGCGCGAGTGGGTCGAGCACTGCACGTACCACGGCCCGTACCGCGAGGCCGTCGTCCGCTCGCTGATCACCCTGAAGGCGCTGACGTACGCCCCCACGGGCGGCATCGTGGCGGCCCCCACCACCTCGCTGCCGGAGGACATCGGCGGCGTCCGCAACTGGGACTACCGCTACACCTGGCTGCGGGACGCGGCCATCACCCTGTCCTCGCTGCTGCGCACCGGTTACCGCGAGGAGGCCCGCGCCTGGCGCGAGTGGCTGCTGCGGGCCGTCGCCGGCGACCCGGAGAATCTCCAGATCATGTACGGCATCGCGGGCGAGCGCGAGCTGGGCGAGGCCGAGCTGGACTGGCTGCCCGGCTACGAGAACTCCGCCCCGGTCCGGGTCGGCAACGGCGCCGCGCACCAGCTCCAGCTGGACGTCTACGGCGAGGTCACCGAGGCCCTGCACCTGGGCCACATGACCGGCCTGGCCCGCAACGACTACGCCTCCATCCTCCAGCTCAAGCTGATCCGCTACCTGGAGGACCACTGGAACGAGCCCGACGAGGGCATCTGGGAGGTGCGCGGGCCGCGCCGGCACTTCGTGCACTCCAAGGTGATGGCCTGGGTCGCGGTGGACCGCACCATCAAGCTCATCGAGTCCGGTGACGCGGACGGCCCGCTGGAGAAGTGGCGCGACCTGCGCGACGACATCCACCGGGACGTGTGCGAGAAGGGCTACGACAAGGAGCGCAACACCTTCACGCAGTCGTACGGCTCGAAGGAGCTGGACGCGAGTCTGCTCCTCATCCCGCAGATGGGCTTCCTGCCGCCCGACGACAAGCGCGTGATCGGCACCATCGAGGCCATCCAGCGCGAGCTGTCCACCCCGGACGGCTTCATCCTGCGCTACCCGACCTCCAGCGGCGACGAGAACGTCGACGGCCTCCCCGGCGACGAAGGGGCCTTCCTGGCCTGCTCGTTCTGGATGGCGGACGACCTCGCGATGATCGGCCGGGTGGACGAGGCGAGGAAGCTCTTCGAGAAGCTGCTCTCCCTGCGCAACGACCTCGGTCTGCTCGCCGAGGAATGGGACCCGCGTCTCAAGCGCCAGGTCGGCAACTTCCCCCAGGCCTTCAGCCACGTCCCGCTCATCGACACCGCCCTGCGGCTGACGGCGTCGGGCGCCTACGGCGGCTGACCGCGCGAGTTCTTACGAGGCCGTGACGGCCGGCGCCTGAACAGGACCGCCGGCCGGAGCGCGCCTAGGCTGGGAGACCAACAGCCCCTGCACGAAAGGGGGCGCCCCATGGCATCCCCGTCCAAGGCGAGCGCGGCCGTCGCCGCGCTGCGCGAGGATCTGGTCGGCGACGTGTTCGCCCCTTCGGATCCGGGTTACGACGAGGCCCGGACCGTGTTCAACGCGATGATCGACCGCAGGCCCGCGGTGATCGCGCAGTGCGTGAGCGAGGACGACGTCGTACGGGCCGTGCGCTTCGGCCGTGACCTGGACCTGCCGATCGCGGTGCGCGGCGGCGGGCACAGCGTGGCGGGCATGGCCGTCAACGACGGGGGCCTGGTCGTCGATCTGCGGCACATGCGCGCGGTCACCGTCGATCCGGTCGCCCGGGCGGTACGGGTCGCGGGCGGCGCCACCATGAGCAACCTGGACCGTGCCTGCGAGCCCCACGCTCTCGCCACCACCGGGGGCCGCGCCTCGACCACCGGCGTCGGCGGCTTCGTCCTGGGCGGCGGCTCGGGCTGGCTGGACCGCTGGTGCGGGCTGGCCGTCGACAACCTGCTCGGGGTGGATCTGGTCACCGCGGACGGCGAGCGCGTCCACGCGAGCGCCGACGAGCACCCGGAGCTGTTCTGGGCCCTGCACGGCGGCGGCGGCAACTTCGGCGTCGCGACCGGGATCACCCTCAAGCTCCACCCGCTGCCGGAGTTCTCCATCGCGCTGCTGCTGTACCTCCCGGAGTTCGGCCCCGAGGTGGTGCGCACCTACCGCGAGCTGATGGCCCACGCGCCCGACGAGGCGAGCGGCGGCATCATCTATCTCACCGGCCCGCCCGAGGAGTTCGTCCCGCCGCACCTGGTCGGCAGCCTCCTGTGCGGCGTCCTGCTCACGTACGCCGGTCCCGAGCAGGACATGCGGAAGGTGGCCGAGCCGCTGCTGGCGCTCCCGCACGAGACGGAGGTCGTCGGGGCGATGCCGTACGCGGACGTGCAGTGCATGATCGACGATCCGCCGGGGATGCGGAACTACTGGTCGGCGGAGTACCTGACGGGCATACCCGACCCGTACGTGGACCTGTTCTGCGCCCGCGCCGAGTCCATGCCGGTGCCGACCGGCACCATCCACGTGCTCTTCCCGCTGGGCGGAGCGATCGCCCAGGGGCCGCACGAGTACCCGGTGCCCTACCGTGACGCGCCCTGGGCCGTGCACCCGTTCGCGATGTGGGAGGACCCGGCGGACGACGCGCGGGGCATCCAGTGGGTCCGTGACGTCCGCGCGGACGCGCAGCCGTGGAGCACGGGTGACATCTACCTCAACTTCATCGGCGACGAGGGCGCGGACCGGGTCACCGCGGGCGTGGGCGCCGAGAACGCCCGCCGCCTGGCCGAGGTGAAGCGCCGCTACGACCCGGACAACGTGTTCCGCTTCAACCACAACATCAGGCCGGCCTGAGCGCGGTCAGCGTCCGCTCACCGCCCGGGTCCCCCGCCGTGGCCGGCACCAGGGCGATCTCGTCAAGACCGGCCTCGGCGTAGGCCTCGACCCGCGCGCGTACGGCGTCCGGGTCGCCGACCAGTCCCACCGTGCCCGCGGCCGCCGCGGGCAGGGCCCGCACCAGCGTCTCCCGGTCGGCCCCGCCCGCGGCGAGGTCCACGGCGTCCCCGAACCCGGCCTCGGCGAACACCTCGCTGTACCCCGGCACGGTGAGGTACCCGGCGATGCTCCCGAGCACCTGTGCGACGGACTCCGGCCCGGGATCGACGGCGGCCGGCAGCCACGCGGCGAGGATGGGCGCCGTACGGCCCGCCTTCCGCGCCGCCGCGTCCAGTTCCGCCCGCAGCGCCCGCACCTGCTCCGGCGCGACCACGTCCAGCAGCATGCGATCGGCGTGCGCGGCGGCCGTGGTGATCGCGCGGGGCCCGAACGCGGCCACCGTGAGCGGCCCTCCGGGCGGCGGCAGACGGCGGCGGAAGGGGCTGCCGGGCACGACCGGCTCCCCCGGAGAAGCGTGCAGGAACCGTCGTACGGCTGCCGCGTGCTCCTCCAGTACGGCGGCGGGCCGTGTCCTCGGCCGGTCGTGCACGCCCTCCACGACCCGCTTGCTGGAGGTGCCCAGGGCCACCCCGACCGGCCGCCCGACGAGGGCCGCGACGGAGGCGGCGCCCCGGGCCGTGGTGTACGGGTCGCGCACGGACACCGGGACCGGTCCTGCCGTCAGGGCGACCCGCTCGGTGGCCCGCCCGATCGCGGCCGCGAGGACGAAGGAGTCCCATGTCGGGCCCTCCCCCGCCCACACCTCCCGGTACCCGAGCCGGTCGGCGGTCACCGCTACCCGCATCGGCTCCTCGACCGGAGTGCCGTCCTCCCGTGCCACGGCCACCACGCTGAAGTCCATGCCCCGGCCGCTACCCCACCCTCCCGCCCGCATGCCTCGGGTAGCGTCCGGCTCATGGACAGCGCTACGAACAGCGGATTCGACACCCAGGGCGCCGGGATCACCGTGCAGCGCGCGCTGGAGCTGCCCGGGCTGCGCAGCGGGCTCCCGGAGATCCTCGCGGGCGCGGACCGGCTGCACCGGAGCGTGCGCTGGGTGCACGCGGGCGAGGTGCCGAACATCGCCTCCCTGCTGAAGGGCGGGGAGCTGCTGCTGACCACCGGCTACGGACTCGGCACCCGGCCCGCCGAGCAGCGCGCGTTCGTGCGCACCTTGGCCGAGCGCGGTATCGCGGCCCTGGTCGTGGAGCTGGGCCCGCGGTTCACCCGGCTCCCCGCGGCCCTCGTCGACACGGCCCGCGCGACCGGCCTGCCGCTCGTCCAGCTGCACCGCGAGGTGCCGTTCGTGACGGTCACCGAGGAGATCCACACCGAGATCGTCAACGGCCACTACGCCCTGCTCCAGCGGGCGGAGGAGGTGCACCGGCGCTGCACGGAGGCCCTGCTGGGCGGCGGCGGTGTGCCGCAGGTCCTCGGCATCCTGTCCGACTTCGGCGGCAACCCGGTCTTCCTGGAGACGACCGACGGCAGGCTCCTGTACGCCGCAGGGGCCGGGCCGGAGGGCGCCGACCCGCTCCAGGTGTGGGAGGGGCTGCGCGGCCAGCACAAGGACACCCCACCGGCCGGATCGGTCCTCGTGGACGTGCCCGGGGGCGGGCCCGGCACCGGGTCCGTGCGGGCGCGGCTGGTGCTGCTGCCCGTGCGGGGGCCGATGGGCCCGGTGCACCGGATGGCGGCGGAACGGGCCGCGGGCATCCTGGCCGTCGTCCTGATGCAGGCCCGCCAGGAGGAGGAGCTGGCGGCCCGCGGGCGCGGCGACTTCCTGACCGATCTCGCGGAGGGCCGGATCACCACCGAGGACGCCCCCGCGCAGGCGCGCGTGCTGGGCTTCAGGCCGGGCGGCGGCCCGCTGCTCCCCGTGGTGATGCACCTGGGCTCCTCGGGCGGCGGCTGGACGGCACTGGCCCGCGCGGTCTCCGAGGAGCTGGCCTCGGTCGGTGTGCCGGTCCTGCTCGGCGTACGGCCCGTGGAGGGCCGGGTCCTGGTCCTGCTCGGGCTGCGCGCGGAGTCGGAGCGGCCGGCGGTGGCGGACAAGGTCGCGGCGGCGCTGCGGGCGGGCCTGGAGCGGGCCGGGATGCGGCGGCCGGGCGCCCAGCCGCCCGTGGTGGTGGTCGCCGCGGCGGGCAGCTGGACGGCGGCCTCGGCGGGCCTGCGGCACGCGGCGGAGACGGCGACGGCGGCCCAGGGCCTGCCGGACCGCCCCTGGTACGACGCCCGACGCCTCGACATCGACCTGCTGCTGTGGCGGCTGCGCGACCACCCGGACCTGGCGGCCTTCGTGGACCGGGCCATCGGCCCCCTGCGCGCCCACGACGACCGCTCCAAGCCGCCCCTGCTGCCCACCCTCCAGACCTACCTCGCGCACGCGGGCCGCAAGGCGGAGACGGCCCGCGAACTCCATCTCAACCGGCAGACCCTCTACAACCGCCTGGCCCGCATCGGGGAGTTGCTCGGCACGGACCTCGACGACCCGCAGACGGTCCTGGCGTTGAGCCTGGCGCTCCGGGCACGCCGGCACGTGCCGTAGCGCCCGTTCGGCTCTCAGATGGGCCGGGGCTGCGTCAACTCGTCGTAGACGCTGAGCACTTGCGCGACGGTCTGGTCCTCGGTGGGCCAGGTCGCCGCCTGCCGCGTCCCCCGCTCGCGCAGCAGCTCCTGCCGCTCGGGGTCCCCGAGCAGCCGTACGACGGCCTCGGCGAGCGCCTCCGGGTCGCCGTACGGGACGAGTTCGGCCGCGTCGCCGACGAGTTCGGGGATGCCGCCGACCGCGGTGGCGACCAGCGGCACGCGCGCGTGGAAGGCCTCCTGGGCGAGCACGGAGCGCGCCTCCAGTCGGCTGGGCAGCAGCGCGAGGTCGGCGGCGGCGAGCAACTCGGCGGTGTCGTCACGGCGTCCGATGAGCCGGACGGGCAACTCCTCGTCCTCGATACGGCTCTGGAGGACCGTCCGCAGCGCCCCCTCCCCGGCGACCACGACCAGCGGCACGGGGTCGAGCCGACGCCACGCCCGGGCGGCGTCCAGGAGCGTCTCGTAGCCCTTGTGCCGCTCCAGGGCGCCGACCGCGACCAGCAAGGGGCGCCCGGTGGCCCCGAGTTCGGCCCGGAGCTTGGGCCGTAGCCGGTCGGGGTCCTCCTGTTCGAGGGCCCCGCGCGGCCCGGGCAGCGCCACGGCGGCGAGCCGGGCGTCCCGGGCGCCGGTCCTGCGGGCCCGGTCCACGAGCGCCGAGGTGGATCCGAGGACCACGGCGGCGGCCTTCACGACCCGCCGTTCCAGGAGGCGCACGAAATGGGCCCGGGCGCCTTCCGCGTACGCCCGGTCGTGCCAGGTGACGACGAGCGGGGTGCGCCGCCCGCTGAGCGCCAGCACCGCGCGGAACGAGGCATGCAGTCCGTGGGCGTGCACCAGGTCCGCGTCCGAGCAGGCCGCCCGCAGCACGGCCACGGAGGTGGGGTCGCTGCTGCGCGGTACGTGCACGTGTTCGGCACCGGCCCCGGTGAAGTCGTAGGTGCGATCCGCCTCGGCGGGGGCGCACACCGTGACCCGCACGCCCCGCGCGACGAGCCCCGAGGTCAGTGAGCGCACATGCGCGCTGCTGCCGGCGTTGCCGCCGCCCAGCACCTGCACGGTGCGCAGCGAGGACTGGCCGTGCGGTGAGTGGCTGCTCACGGGGATCACGTGGCCGGGGCTCCTGGTTCGGGTCGTGCGGTCACGAGGAAACGTACAGAAGTGTCGAGCGGGGGGTGTACCGCGCGCTTCCTACGCGTGATGGGTTCTCTGCCAAGGATGCCAGGACGTACGGGTGTTCCGTGAATGCGAAGGGCGGGGCACGGGTGGGCACGGCGAGTCGGCGTCACTCATACGAGTGAGCCATCCGTTCAGGCGTCCGCGCGAGCCGTCGCCAGCAACTCCTCCGCGTGCGCCCGGGCCGTCTCGGAGTCCTCCTGGCCGGCGAGCATCCGGGACAGCTCCCGCACCCGCTCCTCGCCCTCCAGCACCTTCACACCGGAGCGGGTGACCGACCCGTCGTTGGTCTTCTCGACCAGCAGTTGCCGGTCGGCGAAGGCCGCGACCTGCGGGAGGTGGGTCACCACGACGACCTGTGCGGTCTTCGCGAGCCGCGCGAGGCGCCGCCCGATCTCGACCGCCGCCTTGCCGCCCACACCGGCGTCGACCTCGTCGAAGAGGTACGTCGGCACGGGGTCGGTCCCCGCGAACACGACCTCCACGGCCAGCATCACGCGCGAGAGCTCACCGCCGGACGCGCCCTTGGCGATGGGCCGCGGCGGGGCACCCGGGTGCGGGGCGAGCAGCAGCTCGACCTCGTCGACACCGGCCGGCCCGTAGGCGACCGGACGTCCGTCGACCTCCACGCCCTCGGGGTCCTCGGTCTGCCGGATGGCGAAGGACACGCGCGCGTGGGGCATCGCCAGCGAGGCCAGCTCTGCCGTCACCGCGGCGGCAAACCTCTCGGCGGCCTCCGTCCGCGCGTCCGTCAGCGCCTGCGCCAGCCCGCCCAGTTCGGCCCTGAGCGCGTCCCGCTCGGCGGTCAGCTCGTCGATCCGCTCGTCGTCGCCGTCGAGCTCGGTGAGCCGCGCGGCACTCTGCTCGGCCCACGTGATCACAGCGGCCACGTCCTCGCCGTACTTCCGCGTCAGCGCGGTGAGCGCGGCCCGCCGCTCCTCGACGGCGGACAGCCGCAGCGGATCGGCGTCCAGGTCGTCGGCGTACCCGGCCAGCTCCCCGGCCACATCGCCCAGCAGGATCCCGATCTCCCCGAGCCGGTCGGCGAGCGCGGAGAGGGCGGGGTCGTGCGACCGTACGGCTTCCAGGGCCCGCTGCGCGCCTGCCACGAGGGTCGCCGCGTCGATGCCCTCGGGGTCCTCCGGATTGCCCGCGAGGGCGGCATGAGCGGCCGTGGCGGCGGACGACAGGGCCTCGGCGTGCCCGAGCCGCTCCGCCTCCTCCGCGAGCTCCACGTCCTCCCCGGCCCGCGGCTCCACAGCGGCGATCTCGTCCAGCCCGAAGCGCAGCAGGTCGGCTTCCTGGGCCCGCTCACGCGCGCGGGTGACGATCTCGTCGAGCTCGACGGTGACGGCCCGCAGCCGCCGGTAGGCCTCGGTGTACTTGGCCAGCGGCACGGCGACCGCGTCACCGGCGTACCGGTCGAGGGCCTGCCGCTGCCGGTTCAGCTTGAGCAGCCCCTGCTGATCGGTCTGGCCGTGCACGGCGACCAGTTCGTCGGCGAGCTCAGCCAGCACCCCCACGGGCACCGACCGCCCGCCCAGATGCGCCCGGGACCGCCCTTCGGCGGAAACGGTACGGCTGATCAGCAGCGCCCCGTCGTCGAGCTCCGCCCCGGCCTCCTCGGCCCGTACGACGACGGAGTCCCCGGCGGACACGGTGATCCGCCCCTCCACGACCGCCTTCTCGGCCCCGATCCGCACGAGCGCAGCGTCAGCCCGCCCCCCGAGCAGCAGCCCCAGGCTGGTGACCACCATGGTCTTGCCCGCACCCGTCTCACCGGTGACAGCGGTGAACCCGGGCGACAGCTCGACGACAGCGTCATCGATGACTCCGAGCGACCGTATCCGCATCTCTTCCAGCACGGTGAAGACCTTACGAGGTCGGGGCGGGCGAGTGCGAGGTGCCCTTGTCACTCGGGCGAGTGTCAGGCTTTTAGGGGCGCGGGGAACTGCGCGAGCAACCACGAACCACCTGCACTCGCCAACGCTCCGCAACCAGCCCCCGCAGATGGCTAGTGAGGCGCCCCCCGCCACCCAGAGACGGGCAACGCGAACTTCGCCACAAGCCGATCCGTGAACGAAGCATGATGCAGCCGAGCCAGCCGCACCGGCACAGCCCCCCGCCGCACCTCCACCCGAGCCCCCGGGGGCAACTCGAACGTCCGCCGCCCGTCACACCACAACACCCCCGGAGGAATGTGCGGCAACAACTCCACGGCAAGCACAGAGTTCGGCGAGGTAACCAACGGCTTCGCGAACAACGCGTGCGCGGAGATCGGCACCATCAACAGCGCCTCCACCTCGGGCCACACCACAGGCCCACCGGCAGAGAACGCGTACGCCGTGGACCCGGTGGGCGTGGACAGCACGATCCCGTCACACCCGAACCCGGTCACCGGCCGTCCGTCGATCTCCAGCACGACCTCGAGGAGCTTCTCCGCGCCCGCCTTCTGCACGGCGGCCTCGTTGAGCGCCCAGTCGGTGTGGACGATGTCCCCGTTCCGGTGAACGACGACATCGACGGTCATCCGCTCCTCGACCTCGTACGCCTTGCTCACCACCCGGTCGACAACCTTGTCGAGATCGTCCCGCTCGGCCTCCGCGAGGAACCCGACGCTGCCCAGGTTGACGCCCAGCATCGGCACCCCGGACGCCCGGGCGAACTCGGCGCCCCGCAGCAGCGTCCCGTCACCGCCCAGCACGATGAGCAGCTCGCACCCTTCGAGGCACTGCGGTGTCGCCTCCTTGACGAGCTCCACCTCGGGCGGCAGCGGCAGGTCGGCGGCCTCGTACTCCAGGACGCGCACGCCGATGTCGGAGCGCAGCAGCCCCTTCACCACGAGCTCGGCACTGCGAATGGCCGCGGGCCGCCCGGTGTGGGCGAGCAGGAAAACAGTACGAGCTCGGTTCTGGCTCAACGCGGCCCCTCCGCAACTGCACGGTCGACATCGGCCGGGTCCAGGGCGGGCGCCCCGGCACGCAGCCACAGAAAGTATTCGACATTGCCCGAGGGCCCGGGCAGCGGACTGGCCGTGACCCCGTTCACCCCGAGCCCGAGTTCCGCCGCCTTCGCGGCCACTCCCCGCACGGCCTCCGCCCGCAGCTGCGTGCTCCGTACGACTCCCCCGCTGCCCAGCCGTTCCTTCCCCACCTCGAACTGCGGTTTCACCATCATCACCAGATCGGCGTCCGGCTTCACGCACCGCACCAGGGCGGGCAGTACCAGTCCGAGCGGGATGAAGGACAGATCCCCCACGACAAGATCCACTGGTTCCCCATCGATCGCTTCGAGCGTCAACTCGCGTACGTTCGTACGGTCCTTGACGGTGACGCGTTCATCGCTCTGGAGAGACCACGCGAGTTGGCCGTATCCGACGTCGACGGCGACCACGTGCGCGGCCCCGGCCCGGAGCAGCACATCGGTGAAGCCGCCGGTGGAGGCGCCGGCGTCCAGCGCCCGCCGCCCCTCGACGACCAGCCCCTGCGGCACGAACGCCTGAAGGGCACCCGCGAGCTTGTGCCCACCCCGGGACACGTAGTCGGGATCGCCGTCATCGCTCTGCACCACGATCGCGGCCGCGGTCTCCACCTGGGTGGCGGGCTTGGTCGCGACGGTCTTGCCGACGGTGACCCGCCCCGCCGCGATCAGCTGGCTGGCGTGCTCGCGCGAGCGCGCGAGCTTCCGCCGGACCAGCTCCGCGTCCAGCCGACGGCGTGCGACTCCTGCCACGTTCGGTTCAGCTCCTAGTGCCATACGAGGGTGAGGGCGCCCTCTGGTCGTACGACGGCGAGGGCGCCGGAGGTCCCGGGCGCACGTCGAGCGCGGTCAGCGCGTCGCGCAGCCCCCGGTGTACATCCTCGTACACCTCGATGTGGCCGTTCGTGGCGAGGTGGTCGGCGTCGCCGAGCCGCTCCAGACCGGCGTCGACCTCGGCGTTGCCGGTGGGGGTGCGGGGCACGTGCAGGGGGGCGGGGGCGGCCGGGTCGTGGTCGGGTTCGACCGGGACCTCTTGTGAAGGCTCTGGAACCACGTCGTTCATGCCCAGACGCTACCTCGAACCGTTGGGGTACCGTCGATCGCGATGGCCACGATCGAGGAGTGCCGCGCCGCACTCGAGAAGCTCTCCGACAACATGGGCAACGCCGAAGGTGATGTCGCCACGGCGGCGTCCATGGACCGCTCGGTGAGCTGCCGCATCACTGATCTCGACGTCACCTTCGTCGGCCGGATGACGGGCGGCCGGATCGTGGTGCACGACACCGTGCAGGGCCCTCCGAAGGAGAAGGCGCAGATCCGGCTGACGATGTCCGGCGACGACCTGGTGGCCCTCGTGAACGGCGAGCTGAACTTCGCGAAGGCCTGGGGCTCGGGCCGGGTGAAGCTGGAGGCGGGCCTGAGGGACCTGTTCCAGCTCAGAAAGCTTCTGTAGCGCCCGCCCTGCCGCTGCCGGCCTCCACGCGCGCGCGTGCCTTCCGCGCGGCCGGCACCACCAACGGTGTCCCCGTCTCCGGGTCGTCGATGACCTGGCAGCGCAGCCCGAACACCTCCTCGACCAGCTCGGCCGTGACGATGTCGTTCGGGGCGCCCTCGGCGATGACCTTCCCGCCCTTGAGCGCGATCAGGTGCGTGGCGTAGCGGGCCGCGTGGTTGAGGTCGTGCAGGACCGCGACCAACGTGCGGCCCTGCTCCTCGTGCAGCTCCGCGCAGAGGTCGAGGACGTCGATCTGGTGCTGGATGTCGAGGTAGGTGGTCGGCTCGTCGAGGAGCAGCAGCGGGGTCTGCTGGGCGAGGGCCATGGCGATCCACACCCGCTGCCGCTGACCGCCCGACAGCTCGTCGACGTACCGCTCGGCGAGCTCGGCGACCCCGGTCTGCCGCATGGACTCCTGGACGACCCGCTCGTCCTCGGTGGACCACTGGCGCAGGATGCCCTGGTGCGGGTAGCGGCCGCGGCCGACGAGGTCGGCGACGGTGATCCCGTCCGGCGCGATCGACGACTGCGGAAGCAGGCCCAGGGTGCGGGCGACCTTCTTCGCCGGCATCGACTGGATGACCTGCCCGTCGAGCAGCACCTTGCCCTGGCTCGGCTTCAGCATCCGCGACAGGGCGCGCAGGAGCGTGGACTTGCCGCAGGCGTTGGGGCCGACGATCACCGTGAAGGAGTTGTCGGGTATCTCCACCGACAGCTGCTCGGCGATGACCCGCTGGTCGTAGGCGAGAGTGACGGCGTCGGCGGACAGGCGGTTCACGGTGCTCCTTGTGCTCCTCGGAGTGCTTGGGGTGATTGGGGTGTTCGGCGTGCTCGGGGTGTTCGGCGTGCTCGGCGTGCTCGGCGTGTTCATATCCGGCCCGCCCTGCGCTCGGTGACCAGCAGCCACAGCAGGTACACGCCGCCCAGAACTCCGGTGACCACCCCGACGGGCAGCTGGTCGGCGCCGAAGACCTTCTGCGAGGTCCAGTCCGCCGTGACCAGGAGGGTGGCGCCCATGCACAGGGACGGCAGCAGGTTGGGGCCGGGCGAGCGGGTGAGGCGGCGGGCCAGCTGCGGGGCGGTGAGCGCGACGAAGCTGACCGGACCGGCGGCCGCGGTGGCGGCGGCGGTGAGCAGGACGGCGGCGACGAGCAGCAGCAGCCGTACGCGCTCCACGCGCACGCCCAGGGCATTGGAGACGTCGTCGCCCATCTCCATCATCCTGAGGCCGCGCCCGTTGACGAGGACGAGCGGCACGAGGACGGCGCACAGCCACAGCAGCGGCCACACCTGCGTCCAGTCACGGCCGCTGAGCGAGCCGGTCATCCAGACGACCGCCTGGGACGCCTCGGTGAGCGTGGACCTGGTCAGCAGATAGCCGTTGATCGCGGTGACGATCGCGGAGACACCGATACCGACCAGGACCAGTCGATAACCGTGCATACCCCGCCGCCAGGCGAGCAGATAGATGGCGAACCCGGTCACGAGACCACCCACGAGCGCACCCGTGGTCACCTGCCCCGCGCTCCCGGAGAACAGCACGATCATGGTGAGCGCCCCGGCCGTCGCCCCCTGGCTGAGCCCGAGTACGTCCGGGCTGCCGAGCGGGTTGCGGGAGATGGCCTGGAACAGCGCCCCGCCGAGCCCGAGCGAGGCCCCGACCAGGAGCCCCACGAGCACCCTGGGCAGCCGCAGCTCGTTGACGATGAACTCCTGCCCGGCGTTGCCGTGCCCGAACAGCGTCCTGAGCACGTCCCCGGCCGGGATCGGGTAGTCACCGGTGCCGATCAGCACGACGCTCGCGGTGAGCGCGGCGAGCAGGATCAGGGCGACGACGACGGTGGCCCGCACGTCCAGCCGGACCGAGAGCCCGCCGGGGGTCCTGAGGGCACGGTTGGTCCTCACAGTTGGGCCGTCCTTCGCCGTCGTACCAGAAAGATGAAGACCGGCCCGCCGATGAGCGCGGTGACGATCCCGACCTGGAGCTCCGCGGGCCGGGCGACGACCCGGCCGATCACGTCGGAGCCGAGCAGCAGCACGGGCGACAGGACGGTCGCGTACGGCAGGATCCAGCGCAGGTCGGGGCCGGTGAAGGAGCGCACGACGTGCGGGACCATCAGGCCGACGAACACGATCGGTCCGCAGGCCGCCGTGGCCGCCCCGCACAGCACGGTCGCGGCCAGCATGGCCAGCGCCCGGGTGCGGTTGAGGTTGGCGCCGAGGGCCTTGGCGGTGTCGTCGCCCATCTCCATCGCGTTGAGCGGGCGGGCCAGCGAGAGGGCGAGGAGCGAGCCGGCCGCGAGGAACGGCAGCACCTGGAGGATGGTCGAGGTGCTCGCCGAGGACAGCGAACCGACCGTCCAGAAGCGCATCTTGTTGAGCGCCTGGTCGTCGGTGATCATCACGGCCTGGAGATAGCCGTACAGGGCCGCGCTGATCGCCGTACCGGCCAGGGCGAGCCGGACCGGGGTGGCGCCCCGGCTGCCGCCGAGGAACCAGACCAGCGCGCCGACCGCCGCCGCACCGACGAAGGCGAACCACACATAGCCGCTGAGCGAGGTGACGCCGAAGAAGGTGATCGCCGTGACGACGGCCGCGGACGCGCCCGCGTTGATGCCGAGCAGCCCGGGGTCGGCCAGCGGATTGCGGGTCAGGGCCTGGAGCACGGCCCCGGACAGCCCCAGCGCGGCACCGGCCAGCAGTCCGAGGACCGTCCGCGAGAGCCGGTCGGCCACGACGACGTCCCCGTAGGTCCCGGTGTCGTGGAACAGGCCGTGCCAGACCTCTCCGACGGACAGCCCCTTCGCACCGATCGCGATGCTCGCCACCCCTACGGCCACCAGGACGGCCAGGGAGACGAAGAGCCCAAGAACGCGTATCGCCCGGCGGGTTGGGGGCGCGGGGGCGGTCTCCGCGCGCTGTTCGGGAGGACTGTCGACCAACACGTGGTTAGGTTAGCCTACCCTGCCAACGAGCCACGATCCCGGGCCGGAACGTACCCGGAATCACAGCTCGGCAGCCGCCTCACAGCACGGGAAAGCCGCCCGGGAACTCGCTCACAGCCCCAGCCTCGCCAGCGCCTTCCCCCCGTCCAGCTCGCACACACCCTCCCCGGCCGCCGTCCAGGCCGCCGCGCACAGCGCCCGCAGACCGTCCAGCGCCTCCCCGTCTCCGTCGATTTCCAGCCGCTCCTTCCCGGCCGTCGCCGTCCATCCCCCGCACCGGAAGCCGTCTCCCGCCTCGGTGACCTCGGGCTGGCCGGTGAGCATCCCCCGCAGATCCGCGTCCACATACGTCGGCCGGTGCTGCGGCGGCGCGGCCAGCAGCTGCGCGCCGTCGGTGACACCGGTGAGCACGAGCAGCGAGTCCACCTCGCCGTTGAACGCCCCCTCGATGTCGGTGTCCAGCCGGTCCCCGACCACCAACGGCCGCTCGGCGCCGGTCCGCAGGATCGTCTCCCGGTGCATCGGAGGCAGCGGCTTGCCGGCGACCTGCGGCTCGGCACCGGTCGCGATCCGCACGACCTCGACCGCGGCCCCGTTGCCCGGCGCGATCCCGCGCCCGCTCGGAATCGTCAGATCGGTGTTGGACGCGAACCACGGCACCCCGCGCGCGACCGCGTAACTGGCCTCCGCGAACCGGCCCCAGGGCAGATCCGGCCCCCCGAAGCCCTGCACCACGGCGGCCGGATCGTCGTCCGCAGACTCGACCGGCTCAAGACCCCGCTCCCGCAAGGCCACCCGCAGCCCCTCGCCCCCGATGACGAGCACCCGCGACCCGGCCGGCACCTGCTCACTGATCAGCCGCGCGACCGCCTGCGCGGAGGTGATCACGTCATCGGCCCCGGTCGGTATCCCCAACTCGGTGAGATGCCCGGCGACCGTGTCGGGCGTCCGCAGCGCGTTGTTGGTGACGTAGGCGAGGTGCATTCCCCCCTCACGCGCGGTGGCGAGCGACTCGACGGCATGCGCGATCGCGTTCCCGCCCGCGTACACCACCCCGTCGAGATCGAGCAGCGCGGTGTCGTACGCCTCGCTCAAGGCCCGCTCGGTGCCCTCGGGCTTCGTCCTCACGCGCTGGCTCATTACGTATCGCTCCCGGTTCGACGGCTTTCCCCCGATCATCCCCCATGCCACTGACACCCGTACGATGCCGGGATGAACACAGCAGGTCACCCGGAAGCAACGGCGCGCCGAGGCCTGGAACTCACCCCGTTCCGAGGCCTGCGCTACGACCCCGACCGGGTCGGCAGCCTCGCCGCCGTCACCTCCCCGCCGTACGACGTCGTGGTCCGCCCCGACGGCCTGCACCAGCTCCAGTCCAACGACCCGTACAACATCGTCCGGTTGATCCTCCCGCAGGCGAGGACGCCGGCCGAGCGCAACGCCCAGGCGGCCCGCACCCTGCGCGACTGGCTCGCCGAAGGCATCCTGGCCGCCGACCCCGAACCCGGCCTGTACGTCTACGAGCAGGACGACGGCGCCGGCCTGCTCCAGCGCGGAATCATAGGGACCCTGCGGCTGTCGGAGCCCTCGGAGGGTGTGGTCCTGCCACACGAGGACGTCATGCCCCATGTGGTCGCCGACCGCGCGGCCCTCATGCGCGCCACCTCGGCGAACCTGGAGCCCCTGCTCCTCACCTACCGCGGCAACGGCTCGCGGTCCGCCACGACGACCGTGATCGAGCGCCTGGCCGAGCAGCCCCCACTCCTCGCTACCACCACCGAGGACGGCTACAGCCACCGCCTGTGGTCGATCACCGACCCGGACGAGGTGTCCCGCATCCAGTCGGACCTCGCCCAGCACCAGGCCCTCATCGCCGACGGCCACCACCGCTGGGCGACCTACCGACGTCTACGCGCGGAGCACCCCTCCCCCAGCCCCTGGGACCACGGTCTGGTCCTGCTGGTCGACACGGCCCGCTATCCCCTCCGCGTCCGCGCCATCCACCGCCTCCTGCACGGCGTCCCGGTGGCACAGGCCCTCGCGCCCCTGGAGGGCCTCTTCCGGGTCAGCCGTCTCGAAGTCGGCCTCACGGAGGCCCTCGACACCCTCGCCGACGCGGCCTGCGCGGGCAACGCCTTCCTCCTCGCCGGTGACGGCGCCTTCCACCTCGTGGACCGCCCCGACCCGGACCTCCTGTCCCGCACGATCCCCACGGACCGCCCCACCGCCTGGCGCACCCTGGACGCGACGGTCCTCCACGCCACGCTCCTCGCCCACGTCTGGCACATCCCCGAGGACGACCCCGCCCGCATCGCCTACATCCACGACACGGCCGCCACGGTCGAGAAGGCGGAACGCGACGGAGGCACCGCGGTCCTCATGCACCCGGTCCGCGAAGAGGTCGTCCGCAACCTCGCCCGCCAGGGCGTCACCATGCCCCGCAAGTCGACGTCCTTCGGCCCGAAACCGGCCTCGGGCCTGGTCCTCCGCGCACTGGACGTCTGACACGAGCAAGGGGCGGGATCACCAGGATCCCGCCCCTTGCTCATCGAAGCACGTGTTCGTCAGTCCTTGAGGTCGTCCTCATCGCCGTCGACATCGCCGTCCACGGCCTTCTCGGCACCCTCGGTGTCGTTCCCGGCCGCAGCCTCGCCCTCGGCCTCGCGCTCCCCTTCGCCCTCGGCCTCGGCCTCGTCCTCGTCGAAGGCGTCCACGAACTCGACCCCGTCCATCTCGGCGAGCCGGTCCGAGGCGTCGGTGCTGCCGTCCTTGTCGGACTCCACGGCCTTGGCGAACCACTCACGCGCCTCGTCCTCGCGCCCGGCGGCGAGCAGCGCGTCGGCGTACGCGTACCGCAGTCGCGCGGTCCACGGCTGCACCGAGGCGGAGGCCAGCTCGGGGCTCTGGAGCGTCACGATGGCCGCGTCCAGCTGCCCCATGTCACGCCGGGCACCGGCGGCGACGAGCCGCATCTCGACCTGCCCGGCCTTGTCGAGCTTGTGCACCTCGGGCGCCCCGGCCATGTCCAGCGCCTTCTCCGGCCGCCCGAGCCCACGCTCGCAGTCGGCCATGACGGGCCACAGCTCCACGTTCCCGGTCATCCGCCGCGCGGCCCGGAACTCGGCGAGCGCCTCGCTGTACTTCTGGTTGGCGTACGCCGCGAACCCGGCGGCCTCGCGTACGGCGGCGACCCGCGACGCGAGCCGCAGGGCCACCTTGGAGTAGCCGTACGCCCCCTCGGGGTCCTCGTCGATGAGCCGGGCGACCATCACCAGGTTCTTGGCGACATCCTCCGCGAGCCCCTTAGGCAGACTCTGCAGCTCCTGCCGTACGTCCTTGTCGATCTCGTCGCCCGTGACGTCCTCGGGGATCGGAAGCCGCTTGATCGGCTCGCGGTCCCGGTCACGCTCGTCACGGAAACGTCCGCCACCACGCCGGTCGTCGCCGCCGCGCCGGTCGTCCCGCCCACGGAACCCACCGGGCCGCGCGCCACGGTCGTCCCTACGGGGGCCACCGCCACCGCGCCCGGCGCGGTCGTCCCGACGGTCATCCCTGCGGTCGTCCCTGCGGTCGTCCCGACGATCATCGCGCCGGAAGCCACCGCGGTCGCCACCCCGGCTGTCGTCACGTCGGCCGTAGCCGGCGCCACCCCGGTTGTCATCACGCCGGAAACCACCACGGTCGCCACGGTTGTCGTCGCGCCGGTCGTTGTCGCGACGGAAACCACCGCGGTCCCCGCGGTCGTCGCCACGGCGGTCATCTCGACGGTCGTCACGGCGCGGGTAGCCACCGCCGGCGCTGCCACCCCGGTTGTCGTCCCGACGGAAACCGCCGCGATCCCCACGGTCACCGCGGTCACCACGGTCGTCCCGGCGGAAGCCGCGGTCCCGGTCATCACCACGAGGTCCACGGTCGCGGTCGTCCCGCCGGGCGTAGCCGGCGCCGCCACCACGGTTGTCGTCCCGACGGAAGCCACCACGGTCACGGTCATCGCGGCGGTCGTCACGGCGTGCGTAGCCACCGCCACGGTTCTCGTCCCGGCGCTCTACGCGCTCGCCCCGCTCGCCCCGGTCACCGCGGTCGTCGCGGCGGAAGGCGGGACGGTCACCGTCGCGACGGAAGCCGCCACGGTCACGGTCGTCGCGGCGCGGTCCGGCCGGTCGTTCGTCACGGCGGAACGCGGGGCGAGGCCCACGGTCCCCGTCACGACGGTCATCGCGTCGGTCATCACGTCGGTCGTCGCGACGTCCGTAGCCACCGCCGGCGCTGCCGCGGTTGTCGTCCCGACGGAAGCCACCGCGATCCCCACGGTCACCGCGGTTGTCGCGGTCACCGCGGTTGTCGTCACGTCGGTCGTCGCGGCGGCCGTAGCCACCACCGCCGTGGCTGCCCCCGCGGTCATTGCCACCGCGGTCGTCGCGGCGGAAGGCGGGTCGGTCACCGTCGCGACGGAAGCCGCCACGGTCACCTCGGTAGCCGCGATCGCCACGGTCACCACTGTCCCGTCGCCGCTGGTCGCGCTCCGGTCGGTCGTCGGGAGAGTTGGTGGACATGGGTGACTCCTGTCTTCGGTACCGCAAGCATTCTAAAAACAAAAGGACCCCTGGTCCCAGCTGAACGCTGGGACCAGGGGTCCTCCAAAGATTGTTCGGCGGTGTCCTACTCTCCCACAGGGTCCCCCCTGCAGTACCATCGGCGCTGTAAGGCTTAGCTTCCGGGTTCGGAATGTAACCGGGCGTTTCCCTCACGCTATGACCACCGAAAC